>NZ_JBVIGC010000026.1:0-83710 GCF_055571015.1 Streptomyces sp. NPDC031049 | reverse complement strand
CCCCCCCCCCCCCCCCCCCCCCCCCCCCCCCCCCCCCCCCCCCCCCCCCCCCCCCCCCCCCCCCCCCCCCCCCCCCCCCCCCCCCCCCCCCCCGCCCCTGCACCATCCCGCAGAAGGCGGGTGCCCACCGGCCGCCACCGCACACCACCCTCTTTCGGCGGTGCTGCGACGGCGGCCGGCCTCCCGTCAGCCGCCCAGGGCGGCGAGGACGACGAGCTTGGCCTCGTCCTGGACCCGGGCCAGGTGGTCCGGGCCCCGGAAGGACTCGGCGTAGATCTTGTAGACGTCCTCGGTGCCCGAGGGGCGGGCCGCGAACCAGGCGTTCTCGGTGGTGACCTTGATGCCGCCGATGGCGGCCCCGTTGCCCGGCGCCTCGCTGAGCACGGCCGTGACCGGCTCCCCGGCCAGGGTGTCGGCGGTGACCTGGGCCGGGGACAGCTTGGCCAGCCGCGCCTTCTCCTCCCGGTTCGCGGGCGCGTCGATGCGGGCGTACGCCGGTGCGCCGAACCGCTCGGTGAGCGTGGCGTAGTGCTCCGAGGGCGTCCTGCCGGTGACGGCGGTGATCTCGGAGGCGAGCAGCGCCAGGATGATGCCGTCCTTGTCCGTGGTCCACACCGATCCGTCCCGGCGCAGGAACGACGCCCCGGCGGACTCCTCGCCGCCGAAGCCGAGCGAGCCGTCGACCAGGCCGTCCACGAACCACTTGAAGCCCACCGGGACCTCGACCAGGCGGCGGCCGAGGTCGGCGGCGACCCGGTCGATCATGCCGGAGGAGACCAGCGTCTTGCCCACGGCGGCGTCGGCGGGCCACTCCGTGCGGTGGGCGTAGAGGTAGGAGATGGCGGCGGCGAGGTAGTGGTTGGGGTTCATCAGGCCCGCGTCGGGTGTGACGATGCCGTGCCGGTCGGCGTCGGCGTCGTTGCCCGTGGCGATCCGGAAGCGCTCGCGCTGCCCGATCAGCGAGGCCATGGCGTGCGGGGAGGAGCAGTCCATACGGATCTTGCCGTCCCAGTCCAGCGTCATGAAGCGCCAGGTGGGGTCGGTGAGCGGGTTGACCACGGTCAGGTCGATGCCGTGCTGCTCGGCGATCCGGCCCCAGTACGCGACCGAGGCCCCGCCCAGCGGGTCGGCGCCGATCCGCACCCCGGCGGCGCGGACGGCGTCCAGGTCCAGGACGCTCGGCAGGTCGGAGACGTAGGTGCCGAGGAAGTCGTACCGTCCGGTGCCGGGTGCGGCGAGCGCGCGGGCATGAGGGATGCGCCGTACGTCCTTCAGGCCGGCGGCGATGATCTCGTTGGCGCGGTCCTGGATCCAGGAGGTGGCGTCGGAGCCGGCCGGGCCGCCGCTGGGCGGGTTGTACTTGAAACCGCCGTCGGCGGGCGGGTTGTGGGACGGGGTGACCACCACGCCGTCGGCCAGGCCCGTGGTGCGGCCGCGGTTGTGGGTGAGGATGGCGTGCGAGACCGCCGGGGTGGGGGTGTAGCCGTCGGCGGCGTCGATCAGCACGGTGACGTCGTTGGCGGCGAAGACCTCGAGCGCGGTGACCCGGGCGGGCTCGGACAGGGCGTGCGTGTCGGCGCCGAGGAAGAGCGGACCGTCGGTGCCCTGGGCCTGCCGGTACTCGCAGATGGCCTGGCTGGTCGCGGCGATGTGGTCGTCGTTGAACGCCGCCGCCAGGGACGATCCGCGGTGTCCCGAGGTGCCGAAGGCCACGCGCTGGCCCGGCTCGGCCGGGTCGGGGTGCAGCGCGTAGTACGCCGTCACCAGCCGTGCGACGTCGATCAGGTCCTCGGGTCCGGCCGGCTTGCCGGCTCGGTCAGGGTGCATGCCCCGCTCCTCCTCGTCGGTGCTGCTTGTGCTCGGTCCCATCTTCCCCCGAGCCGCGGTTGCGGAAGACCACCGGCCCGGAGCCGGGCTTAGGCTGGGCGGCGTGATCGAGGTGACCGACGTGGAGGTGCTGCAACTGCTGGTGTCACCGGCCCACCGGCTGGCCGGGCGCCCCGCGGACGGGCCGGCCCCGGGCCCGGCCGACGAGCGGGTGCGGCGGGCCGAGGTACGCGGCGGTCTCGGGCTGGTCGGCGACCGGTACTACGCACGGCCCGCCCACCGCGACGCCTCGGTGACGCTCATGTCCGCCGAGCACCTCCCGGTGGACATCGCCCCGGCGGTCGACCTGCGGCACACCCGCCGCAACGTCCTGCTGCGGGGCGTGGACGTCGACGCCCTCGTCGGCGCGACGATCGCCCTGGACTGCGGGCACGGCCCCGTGACACTGGCCGTGAACCGTCCCGCCCGACCGTGCGCGTGGATGGACGTCACCGTGGGCCCCGGCGCGCAGCGGGCGCTGCGCGGCGGGGGCGGGGTGCGGTGCGCTCCGCTGAGCGACGGGGTGCTCGAGGTCGGCCCGGCGACGTTCCGCATCGTCCGCGAGCCGGACACCGCGGCTTGACCGGCGGGGCCGGCACCCCCCCGACCGGCGGGACCGGCGGCCCACGGCCGGCCGTCCGGGTGTATGCCGGGTGGCCTCGGCGGCCGGCGATTGATTCCGGGGCGGGGCCCGGAGCCGGGAGCCCGGGACGTGCCGCCGGGAGCCCGGGACGTGCCGCCGATGTGCTCGGAGGCCGGTCCCTCCCCTCACCGGTGGCGGGATGCCGCTCGGGGGCAGTGGGGGGGTGCCGCTCCGGGGCTCAGATCCTGCCGCCGGTCAGGCGGGTGAGGGGGCCGTAGGCCTGGCGGGCCGAGCGGCGGCCGACCGCGTACGAGGCCGCGGTCAGCGCCGTCAGGCCGGCGCCGACCCCGGCCGCCACGAGCTTGCGGTCGGCGATCACCGTCCAGGCGGTGCGGGCCCCGGCCGCCACCTGCTCCGACGTCGTGGCGATCGCCTGACGGCCCGCCGCGACGCCCTGGGCCGCGGTGCGCGCGGCACCGCCGGCCGCCTCGGCCGACCGCTGGGCCCCGGCCTTCGCCGCTGAGGCCGCGTCAGCGGCCTTGCCCGCGGGGCGCTTCGCGGCACCGGACGCCGGGGCGGTGGCCTTGTCCGCGGTCCCCCCGGCCTTGGTGGCGGCCGTGCCCGCGCCGTCGGTCTTCTTCCGTGCGTCGTTGTTCGATTCGGTCATGGACACCGCTTTGCCCCTGACCGCGGTACCAAACACCGGACGGCGGCCGAGACGGGTCCGGCTCAGCGCGCCGGGGCGCACACCGGCCGGTCCGGTGCGGTCGGCGGGGCCGCCGGGCCGGGGGCCTCCAGCAGCTCGCGGTAGGCGGGCGACTGCCGGGCCACCTCCCAGTACGCCTCCTCCAGCGCCGGGTAGACCGCGTCCAGTTCGGCCCGGGT
This sequence comes from Streptomyces sp. NPDC031049, assembly GCF_055571015.1. Classification (NCBI taxonomy): domain Bacteria; kingdom Bacillati; phylum Actinomycetota; class Actinomycetes; order Kitasatosporales; family Streptomycetaceae; genus Streptomyces; species Streptomyces sp. NPDC031049. The sequence goes on along the minus strand of NZ_JBVIGC010000026.1, from coordinate 80,376 downwards.
GCGGGCGGCCAGCAGCAGTCGTACGCCGAGGGGGTCGCCGTACAGCCGGCGCACGGCCGCATCGGGGCGGGACTGGGAGCTGGGCTGGCAGACCGTCACGACGTCACCGGTGGCGACCAGGGAGGCCGCGGTGTGGTAGTCGCCGTGCAGGACGCGCGGGTCGAGTCCGGCCGCGCGCAGCATGCGGTGGACGCCGTCCCACTCGCCGTCGACGGTGGGGTCGACCATCCAGCAGTCCCCGGCCAGGTCGTCGAGGTGGACGACGGACCGGGCGGCGGCCGGATGGCCGGCGGGCAGCATCACGAACTGCGGTTCGCGCTCGACCAGGACCCGCAGCCACAGTTCCTCGGGGACGTGCAGCGGGCAGCCCTCGACCTCGTGCACGAACGCGACGTCGAGCTGGCCGTCGGTGACCCTGCGCAGCAGGGCGTTGGCGGAGACGTCCATCTGGAGCGTCGGTTCCCGGCCGGGGCGTCTGAGCCGGCGCAGCCAGCCGGCCAGGGCCCGGCTGGCGGTGGAGCCGATGCGCAGCCGGCTGTCGCCGCCGGCCGCGGCGGCGCGCGCCTCCCGGACGAGGGCCCGCATGTCGGCCAGCAGGGGCCGGGCCCGGCCGAGGACGGTGCGCCCGAGCGGGGTGGGGCGGCACCCGGTGCGCTCACGGACGAACAGCGGGCCGCCCAGGGCCTGTTCGATCCGGACCAGCTGGGTGCTCAACGTGGGTTGCGCGACGCCGAGTTGCCGGGCGGCCCGGTGCAGGCTGCCGGCGTCGGCGATGGCGCACAGCGCGCGTAAGTGCCTCACCTCGAGCTCCATGTCGGGGAGCGTAGAGCGGAACATCTGGTTGCGCCAGGTGAACAAAAGACGGCGGACCAGGGCGAGTTCCGGCAACTCCGGTCGTGCTTCGTCGAGGTGGTGATAGCCCGGGACTATCACCGGTTGCCATCATCACAGCCGACGGGCGGGCGCCCACACTCACCGATGACGACTTCTCCCCCACACACAAGGAGTCATCGATGCGCCTTTCCCTGCCCATGCTGTCCGCCGCGGTGGGTCTCGGTCTGACGGCCGCCGCGCTCGGCGCCCAACCCTCGGCGACGGCGGCCGCTCCCCCGCCGCAGTCCCCGCAGACCCAGGGTACGTACGCCGGCTACGAGCCCTCGGCCGGACCCTCGGCCCAGCAGGCCCGAGAAGCCCAGGACACCCGCGCCTTCTTCGAGGCGGTCCTGAAGTCCGTCGCCGAGAGACACGCCGCGAAGCCGAAGTCCGCGGCGGCCGTCACGGTCTACTACAACGCCTCCCGCGCGCCGAGCTTCCGCTCGCAGATATCCCGCAGCACCCAGATCTGGAACAGCTCGGTGTCCAACGTCAGGCTCCAGGAGACCAGTTCGGGCGCGGACTTCGCCTACTACGAGGGCAACGACTCGCGCGGCTCGTACGCCTCCACCGACGGGCGCGGCAACGGTTACATCTTCCTGGACTACCGGCAGAACCAGATCTACAACTCCACCCGGGTCACCGCGCACGAGACCGGTCACGTGCTCGGCCTGCCCGACCACTACTCAGGCCCGTGCAGCGAGCTGATGTCGGGCGGCGGCCCCGGCCCGTCCTGCACCAACGCCTACCCGGACAGCCGTGAGCGCGCACGGGTGAACCAGCTGTGGGCGTACGGCTTCGCGCAGGCCCTGGACAAGGCGCTGGAGAAGTCCGCGCAGCGCTGACGCCTCCGCCGGTGCCTCTCCGCCCCGTCCGTCAGCCGGGTCCGGCGGCGGGCAGGGCGGAGAGCACGGCCCGGTGGACCGCGCGGGCCAGCCGGGCCCCCCACAGGGAGCGGGGGCCGGCGAAGGCCTCGCTCCCGGCGCCGGTGCGCGGGGCACGGGCCGCGACGCACACCGCGTCCGTGGGCGTGCCCGAGCAGTCGAGTCCCGCCTCCAGCAGCGCCTGCACCTTCGCCTCGGTGGCCGTCATCACCGCGTTCACCAGGGCGGCGTCGGCGAGCGGCACCGGGAGCGCGGCGACGATGTTGACCGTCCCGGGCGGGGCGGGCCCGGCGTGCCCCTCCCTGGGCGTGGCCGCCCAGCCGCGCACCGAGACGCCGGCGGTGGCGAGGGCCTCCACCCCGCCGTCCGCCGCGTACCCCGGATCGCGGACGGCGGCGGCCGTCATCAGGCCGACCCCCGGACCGTCCGCGCCGGCGTCACGGGCCAGGTCCGCCAGGTGTCGCGCCGGGTCGGTGCGCCGGTAGCCGTGGGAGACCTGGGCGTTGAGCACCCAGGCGCGCTCGGCGATGCCGCCGCCGAGGACGGCGCTGCTGGCCATCCGCCAGCCCGGACCGGCCCGCCACAGCAGCGCGTGCAGCCGTTCGCCGTCCTCGACACGGGTCAGGCGTTCCCAGGCGAGCAGGTGAGGACCGGAGGCGGACTCGGGGCGGTCAGGGAGTTCCGGGCCGGTGCGGGGGCGCGGGCCGGTGCGGGGGCGCGGGCCGGTGCGGGGCTCCCGGTCGTCGGGGGGATGCGGGCCGGTGCCGGATTCCGGGTCGTTGCGGGGGTGCGGCAGGACGGCGGACACCGGCGGGGCTCCTCGGGGCTACGGACGGCAGGGCGAACGGGCGGCAAGACGAAGGGGCGACAGGGTGTCGGCAGGGGGGCAGGGCACGGGCTCCGCGGCGGGAGGGGCCCCCGGACCGTCGGGGGCCCGGTCGATCGTACGTGCCGTCCGGTTCCGCCCCTGCGCCGGCCGCGTACCCCCGGCCGGCCGGGCCGCGGTGCCCGCCGGCCGGTCAGGCCGCGGTCTTCTTCTTCCCGCGGCGTCCCGCGCGGGCCAGCGCGTCCACGAGTTCCTGGCGGCTCATCTTCGAACGCCCGGCGATGTCCTGCTCCGTGGCCATCCGGTACAGCTCGGCCTTGCTGAGCTGCCGCAGCTCCTCACGGCTCCCGCCGGTGTCCTTGCGCCCGGACCGGCTCGCGGCGCCGCGCTCCCTCCCGCGCTCGGAACCACGTTCCGTCCGGCGCTCCGCCCGGCGTTCGGTCCGGTGTTCCTCCGTGCGGGCCTTCTTCCCCGGTCGCTGCTTCCCGTCCGCGGCGCCCGCCTGCTTCCGGCCGGCGCCGCGAGCCTGGTCGAGGCTGCCCTCCAGCACGGCCATCAGGTCGACGACGTTGGTGGCCCGCGGAGCTTCCTCCGCCGCCGCGATCTCCTGGCCGGCGGCCTTGGCCGAGACCAGCTCGCGGACCTTCTCCTGGTACGTGTCGCGGTACCGTTCGGGCTCCCAGGGGCCGCTCATGGCGTCGATCAGCTGCACCGCCATGGTCAGCTCCTTGCCCTTGCCGGCGCGCCGCCCGGGCAGGTCCGGCAGCTCCTCGACGGGGTCGCGCACCTCGTCCGCCCAGTGCAGGGTCTGGAGTACCAGGAGCCGGTCCTCGGCCCGGAGCGCGGTGAGGTACTGCTTGCCGCGCATGACCACCGTGGCGATGCCCGCCTTGCCGGTGTCCGCCAGCGCGGCGCGCAGCAGCTCGTAGACCTTCTCGTACTCCTTGCCGCGCGGAGCGACGTAGTAGGTGCGGTCGAAGTACACCGGCTCGATGTCGGAGAGGTCGACGAAGTCGGTGATGTCGACGGTCCGGGAGCGGCCGGGCGCGATCGCGTCCAGTTCGTCGGGCTCCACCACCACGTACTCGCCCTCACCCAGCTCGTAGCCCTTGACGATGTCCTGCGAGGAGACCTCCTCGCCGGTGCGTTCATTGACCCGCCGGTAGCGGATCCGGTCGGCGGTGTCGCGTTCCAGCTGGTGGAAGTGGACCGTGTGGTCCTCCGTCGCGGTGAACAGGCCGACGGGGACGCTGACCAGCCCGAAGCTGATCACACCGGTCCAGATCGCGCGTGCCATGACCGTCCGCTCCTCGTGCCGTCCCGAGTGATCCACACGGTAGCCCCGGCCGGCCCTGATCGCCTGTCCGGGACACGTGTGCCGGGCGCCGGTGCGGGTGGGGCCGGCCGGACCGGCGCATCATCGTTCCCGTCGTCCCACCTCACGGTCCGCCTCGTGGGCAGCGCGTCGGGCGCGGTCCAGGGCGTGCTCGGCCGCCCGGTCCCGGTCCTCGGCGCGGCGGCGTTCCCGGTCGGCCTCCGCGAGGCGTTCCTCGGCCCGCCGCAGCCGCCGCTCGGCGTCGGCCACCTCGCGCCGGGCCTCGTCGTGCTCTCGCCGGGCGTCGTCGTGGTGGTCCCGCGCCTGCCGGAGTGCGGCCTCGGCGTCCGCGCGGGCCGCCTGTTCGGCGTCGAGGCGCCGTGCCGCCGCCTCGGCCGCCTCCCGGGCCCGTTCCAGCCGCTCCCGCCGCTTGCGGCGCTGTTCGGCGAGCCGGTCCTCCGGCGGCTGCCTGCGCGGGGCCGGTTCCTTCCGCTTCCGGGCCGGTTCGCCCTCGCGGGCGGGTTGGTCCTTCCGGACCGCTTCGTCCTTCCGGGCCGCTTGGTCCGTCCGTGACGGTGCGGCTTTCCGTGACGGTGCCGGTGCCGGGCCGGGCGGTGCGGCGGAGGCCGTGCCGGGGAACACCGACGGCGGGGACAGGGCGCCGCTCAGCCGGCCCTCCGCCCACTGGCCGGCCGCCGTCGCGTCGGCCAGCACGGCGTGCAGGGTCGACTCGACGTCCTGCCGGACGGCGGCCGACAGCGGGTGCCCGGCCTCGTCGGCGAGCCGGGCGGCCTGCCGGGTCAGCGCGGTGGTGATGCGCCGCTGCGCGGACAGGGACTTCAGTTCGGCCGCGTCCAGGGTGCGGTAGGCCTCGCGCAGCGCCTCGCCCAGCTCCAGCAGCCGCCGGGACTCCTCGGGCCGGGAGCGCAGCAGCAGGTTGGCGGCCCAGGCGGCGAGGGTGGGCCGGCGGGCGGCGTGGAGGCGGCGGGCGTCCTCCGCGCGGCCGGCCGTCCGGGCGGCGGCGGCCAGCTCCTCCCGGCGGGGGACGAACCGCGGGGGCGGCGTGGTGTACAGCTCGTCGAGCAGTTCCTCCACGTCCTGCCCGGCGCCGCCGTTCCGACGCGTGGTCCTGCGCTGCATGCCCTCCACACTCCACCGGACGGGCCGGACCCGCACGCCGGGTCACACGGCGCTCAGGCCGCGTGCCAGGGCCGCAGCGGTCCGCTCGACGTCGGCCTCGGTGGTGCTCCAGTTGCTGAACGCGGCGCGCAGCGCCGGAACCCCGTCCAGGACGGTCGGGGAGACGAAGACCTCGTCGCGGACCCGCTCGGCGAGGGCGGCGAGCCGCTCGGCGGCCGGCTCCTCGGCCAGGGTGAAGCAGACGACGTTGAGCCGGACGGGAGCGAGCAGCCGCAGTCCGGGGATGCCGGCCACGGCGGCGCCCAGAGCCTGCGCGCACTCGATGCACCGCCGGACCACCTCGCGGTGCCCGTCCCTGCCGTAGGCGCGCAAGGCGAACCAGGCGGCCAGGGCGCGCAGCCGGCGGGAGTTCTCCGGGGTCAGGTCCACCAGGTCGGGAGTGCCGGTGCGGGGGCCCAGATAGGCTGCCGCGTTCCGGAAGACCCGGGTCTGAAGGTCGAGGCGGTGGGTGAACTGCACGGCGCTGCCGTAGGGGACGTTCAGCCATTTGTGCAGGTCGACGCAGAGGGAGTCGGCGGTCTCCAGGCCGTCGGCCAGGGCGGCGTGGGAGGGCACGAGACCGGCGAAGGCGCCGAACGCCCCGTCGACGTGGAGCCAGAAGCCGTGGCGTTCCCGCAGCGCGGCGATCGCCCGCAGGTCGTCGAAGTCGCCGGTGTTCACGGTCCCGGCGTTGGCGACGACGACGCAGGGCCCCTCGGCACGGTCGAGGACGTCCGCGAGCGCCGCAGGGTCGACGGCCTCCCGGCCCGGCAGGGTCGGCACGCGGGTCAGCGAGCGCCGTCCCAGGCCGAGCACGGCGAGTGCCTTCGGGACGCTGGAGTGCGCCGCCGCGGACAGGACGTGGACCGGGCCGAGCGCCGCCGTCCCGTCCTCGGCCGGCGAGACGCCCCGGAGTTCGCCCAGCCACTCGCGGGCGACGGCCAGGCCGGCGAGGTTGGACATGGTGGCGCCGCTGACGAAGGCGCCGTGCTGCCGTTCGGGCAGGCCGAGCAGTTCCCGGACCCAGCCGACGGTCTCCCGCTCCAGGGCGTGTCCGGCGCCGTCGAGCCCGGAGACGGGGTTCTGGTCCCACAGCGCGGTCGTCCAGTCGCCGACCAGTGCGGCGGGTGTGGTGCCGCCGGTGACGAAGCCCAGGTAGCGGGGTCCGGCGCTGGCCGACAACAGGGGCCCCCAGCGGGTCGCGAAGGCGTCGAGGGTCTTCTCCAGACCCACGCCCCGATCGGGAAGGGGGACGGGCTCCGGCGGGACACCGGCCGGGACGACGGGGCGGCCGGCCATGGCGTCGAGCGTGTCGGCGGCACGCCCGAGGAAGTCGTGCAGCAGCACCGGCAGCGCGGCGCGGTCGCCGGACATGAGCTGATCCATCGGCGCTCTTCTCGTCTCGTCGGCACACGTCGTCCCATCGACACGCGCCGACCCGCGACACGCGCCGCCCCGTCGACACGCACCGGCACATCGGCACGCGCCGCCCCATCGACACGCACCAGCCCGTCGATATGCACCGGCTCGTCGGCAGACGGCGACCACGGCGCTCGCCGTCTCGTCGGCGCACCTGATCGCATCGGCACGCGAGGCGCCAGGATCGTCCCATGGGCCGCGGTCACGCGACAGTACGCGGGTGCCTCCGCGTCACTGCCGCGCGAGCCAGAGGTCGGGGCCGAGCACCTCGTAGTGGATGGCGTGGGCGGGCACGCCGCGGCTCCGGGGTCCTCGGACCACAGGTGCTGCCGGACGACGGGGACGGAGGTCTCGGCGAGCACGGCAGCTCCGTCAATTGGTAGATCATCTTCGTGTTTTTGGTGGTGCGACGGGGTCACGGGCGGCGAGCCCGCACCGGTCGCTACACGGACGGCCGCTCGGCCAGACCGACCAGCACCGGCCCGGTCGGCGAGGCCACCAGGTCGGCGACGGTCACCGGGTCGAGGCTGGAGTAGAAGGCCTCCTGGGCGGCGCGCAGCGCACCGCGCAGCCGGCAGGCCGCGCGCAGCGGGCAGGGTGGATCGTCCTCGCAGCCGACCACCTCGTCCTCGCCCTCCAGCTCCCGCACCAGCCAGCCCACGGAGGCACGCCGCCCGAGCCCGGTCAGCGTCAGGCCGCCGCCCCGGCCCCGCTTCGCCTCGACCACGCCGAGGCGCTGAAGGCGGGTGACGGCCTTCGCGGCGTGCGTGTACGGCACGCCCATGACCTCCGCCACCTCGCGGGTGGTCAGCGGATCGCCGCCTTCTCTCACGACCGCCAGGCGCATCACGCAGCGCAGCGCCAGGTCGGTGAACTTCGTCAGCCGCACGCCGCGGACGCTATCAAATACGCATGCTAGGTTCGCCTTTCGGGGTCGGCTTCGAAGAAGGCCGGCGCGGAGCGTTCGGAGGTGCGTCCGATGACGGCGGAGGAGCAGGGCGGGCGGCGGCCCGCGGTCGGCCCGGAAGGGGAGACCGCTGGGTGGGAGACCCCTGGGGACGCCCCCCTTCCTCCCGGCCCCCGCCTCCTGTGCGACACCGCCGAACTGGCGGCGCTCGCCGACGCGCCCGCCGGAGCGCTGTGGCGGCTGGCGGAGTCCGGGCGCCAGCTCGACGCCAACGTGGTGCGCCTCCCGCCCTCGGCGCGCGTCGAGGCCCACACCGAGCCCGACCTCGACGTGCTGCTGCTCGTACTCGGCGGCGAGGGCGCGCTCGCCGACGGCGGCGGAGACGACCGGCCGCTGCGCGAGGGCGGCCTCGTCTGGCTCCCGCACGGCTCCACGCGCGCCATCGCCGCGGGGACGGACGGACTGACGTATCTGACGGTCCATCGCCGCCGGCCGGGCATGCGCATCCGGCCGTACGGCGGCGGGGAGCGCTGAACCCCCGCGCACCCGCGGCCGAGGAGTTTCCCACCGGCGCCCGGGCACACGAGACCGAAGGCAAGGACGAAAAGCAAGGACGAAGAGCAAGGGCGAAAGGCAAGGACGATACGGCGGTCGGCCCACCGGGCGTCGCCCGGCCGGGCAGGAAGCCGCCGGGTCGGCTTTCCGCCACCGGCCCACGGGGCACACCTCCCAGGTCCCCGGCGACCATGGGCCGGGCACGCACCCGGGCGGACGGAGGAGGGTCCCGTGGACTACTGGCGCGACTTCGCCCGGCAGATGGCGTCGATGGCGCGCGATCTGCTGGCGCAGGAGTCGGTGGACGACACGCTGGAACGGATCACCGCCTCGGCCACCGAACTGGTCCAGGGCTGCGACGCCTCGGGCATCCTCATCCTGCGCGGGAAGCAGGTGAGGTCGCTGGCCCCGACCGAGGAACTGGTCACCGAGAGCGACCGGCTCCAGGAACGCCTCCAGGAGGGGCCCTGCTTCGACGCCACCCGGAGCGGGGAACGGTCCTTCCGGATCGCCGACTTCGCCACCGAGGACCGGTGGCCCATGTACGTGCCCCGGGCCCGCGAGCTGGGCGTGGCCAGCATGATGGGCATCCTGCTGTACACCGAGGACGAGGAACTCGGAGCCCTGAACCTGTACTCCCGTCGGCCGGGTGCCTTCACCGAGGGAAGCGAGACCGCGGGCTGGCTGCTGGCCTCGCACGCCGCGGTCGCCTTCTCCAGCGCCCGTACGCAGTCCCAGTTGCAGCAGGCGCTCGACACCCGGCACGTCATCGGCGAGGCCATGGGCATCCTCATGGGCAGCCACGGCCTCACCGAGCGGCAGGCCTTCGCCGCGCTGCGCCGCCACTCCCAGGACCGCAACATCAAGCTGCGCGAGGTCGCCCGCCTGGTCTGCGAGACGGGCGGGCTGCCCTGACGCTCCAGCACCGTGCCACCCTCCCCTCTCGACGGGCCCGTGGGGTTCCGGTGACCGCGCGGCGTCGTCCCGTCCCACCGGAGTACGCGGCGGCGACCGGGGGCACCTGTCAGCGATGACCCCGGCCGACTTCCTCCTCGCGCTGCTCGGCGCGGGTGCGCTCGCCGCCGCCGTGCTGCCCCGCGTGGTGGCCGGAAGGCCGCTGTCCGTACCGCTCGTCTTCGTCGTCTGCGGAATGCTCTTCCACGCCCTGCCGACGCCCGTGCCCGACATCGACCCGGTGGACGACCGGCTGTGGGCGGAGCACATCACCGAGATCTGTGTCGTCATCTCGCTGATGGGTGCCGGGCTCTCCCTGAACCGCCCCCCGGGCCTGCGCCGGTGGCGCGCGACCTGGCGGCTGCTGGGGCTCACCATGCCGCTGACCGTCGCCGCGACCGCCGTGCTCGCCTGGCTGCTGCTGGACTGGCCACCGGCCGCCGCGCTGCTGCTGGCCGCCGTGCTGGCGCCCACGGACCCGGTCCTCGCCTCCGAGGTGCGGGTGGGCGCCCCGACCGACTCCGAGCACGACGAGGACGAGGTGCGTTTCGCGCTGACCAGCGAGGCCGGCCTCAACGACGGGCTGGCCTTCCCCCTCGTCCTGGCGGCCACCGGCCTGGCCGCCGCCGCGGGGGCCGGCTGGTCGGGCGCCTGGATCGGCCACTGGCTGCTGGTCGACGTGGCGTACAAGTGCGCGGTCGGCGTCCTGGGCGGCCTGGTGATGGGCCGGCTGCTCGGCTGGCTCTTCTTCCGCGCCGGCCGGCGGGAGATGCGGCTGTCCGAGCACCGGGAGGGCTTCGTCGCCCTGGGCGCCACGTTCCTCGCCTACGGGCTGACCGAACTGGCCCACGGCTACGGCTTCCTCGCGGTCTTCGTCACCGCCTGCCGGATCCGGGCCGGTGAACGCGCCCACGGGTACCACACCGTCCTGCACGACTTCGTCGAACAGGTCGAACGGCTGCTGACGGCCGGCCTGCTGTTCGCCCTCGGCGCCTACGTCGCCCAGGGCGCCCTGGGGGCGCTGACCTGGCAGGGTGCGCTCGTCGGACTGCTGCTGCTGGTGGCGGTGCGGCCCCTGGCCGGCTGGACCGCGCTGCCCGGGACGGCCGCCGGCCCCCGGGAACGCCTGGTGACCGCCTTCTTCGGCATCCGCGGCATCGGCTCGCTGTTCTATCTCGCGTACGCGCTCGGCACCCAGGACTTCCCCGTGCCGGCCGAGGAGCTGTGGGCCGTGGTGACCTTCACCGTCCTCGCCTCCGTCGTCCTGCACGGGGTGACCGCCTCCCCCGTCATCGTCCGCCTCGACCGGCTGCGGCTGCGCACGACCGGCCCACAGGACGGGCGGTCCGGGGACGGGCCCGGCCCTCGTACCGACCGGCACTGAGCTTCGTACCGCCCGGCACTGACCCTCGTGCCAGCGCCCACCGGCCCTCGCACCACCGGTCACCGGCCGGCCCCGATACCACCGGACGCGGCTGTGACCGGGACGCGTTTGTCCCGGCCGCAGCGGGTAACTCCTGCACAGCGGCGCCGGGCTTTCGGTACCGGCCCGGCGGAGGCCGACGAGCACCGGGAGTCGCGATGTTCAAACGCTGGCGCAGCAGGCGGCGACCGGGCAGGCCCGCCCCCCTGGAGCTGTGCGACCTGTGCGGCACGACGTTCCCCGCGGACCGGGCGGTGACCGGGTACGTCCCGGACTCCTCCGCCGCGCACCCCGTCCGGAACTGGCACGACGGGCTGCGCCGGGTCACCGCCTGCGGCGACGCCCACTTCGACGTGATCAAGGAGGGCTACCGGCACCGGCCGTTCGTGGAGGAGGAACTCTGGGCGGCCAAGCTCTCCCGGGAGCTGACCGCCGGGACCCCCGCCCTCACCCTGGAGCAGCTCGGCTGCCGCACCGGCCTGGACGAACCGCAGATCCGGCGCGCGATCCTGTGGCACAACGAGCACCTGCGGCACCACACCGACCCGTGAACCGCCCACGGCGCGGCCACCACCGGCGGCACGCTCCTCGAGGGACGCATCGCACCGCCCCCTAGGCTCATTTATGCCCTTATGATCGGAATTCCCGACTTCCGAGGGGCTCCCTGCCATCGGGGGACCGCACCGAGGAGCATTCGTGAACCGGTACCGGCACCGGCTCCCGCACGCGTGGGAACGGCTGGCCGCGACCGCCCTCATCCGGCGCGGCCGTGACCTGGAGCTGATGCACCGGGCGCTCGGCTTCGCCACGCTCGCCCTGGTCACCCTGGCGCCGCTGCTGATCGTGGTGGCCGCCGCCGACCCGCTGGCGCGCGGTGGTTTCGCCGCGTGGCTGGCCGACGGCATGGGGCTGACCGGGCGGTCCGCCCGGGTGCTGACGGACATCATCAGCCCGCCCACGAAGGTCGTCGGCACCACCAGCGTGTGGGGCGGTATCGCCCTGGTGGTGTTCGGCGTGTCCTTCGCCGGGAGCGTGCAGAACGGGTACGAGCGGATCTGGGGGCTTCCCTCGGGGCCCTGGCACCGGGTCTGGCGCCAGCTGACCTGGGTGGTGGCGCTGACCGCCTACCTCTACCAGGAGGTGCAGACCCGCACCGCCGTGCACGGCTCGCTGCGGATCGTGCTGTCCATCGTGGCCAGCGTGCTGTTCTTCTGGTGGGGGCAGCACTTCCTGCTGGGCAGCCAGGTGCGCTGGCGGGATCTGCTGCCCGGGGCGGTCGCCACGATGGTGGGGCTGATCGGCCTGCGGGGCTTCTCGCACCTGGTCTTCACCCCGCTCATCCTGGACAACGCCATCAGCTACGGAACGGTGGGGATCGTGCTGGTGGTGGAGTCGTGGCTGATCGGGGTCGGGTTCGTCGTGTTCGGCGGGGCGCTCGTCGGGCGCTGGTTCTGCGAGCACCACTGGTGGACCCGCACCGGCGCGCCCTGACCGCACCGGCCCGGCCGCCGGGGCCCCGGAGGCGGCCGGCGACCGCAGGCGGCCCGGGCGCGGTCAGCCGGACGGGGGCGGTGCCGTGCTCGCGCGGGTCACCAGCCGGGTCGGCACCAGGGTGGTGCCCCGGTCCGGCCCGTCCTGGCGCATCTTGCGCAGTACCGCGTCCACGCACAGCCGCCCCACCTCGGCGAAATCCTGGTGCACGGTGGTCAGCGGCGGCAGGAAGGAACCGGCCTCCGGGATGTCGTCGAAGCCGATGACGCTGACGTCCTGCGGGACCCGCCGGCCGCGTTCGTGCAGGGCGCGCAGCAGCCCCAGGGCCATCTGGTCGTTGGCCGCGAAGACGGCGGTGCACTCCGCGCGGGCGGCCAGCTCCAGCCCGGCCCGGTGACCGGAGTCCGCCGACCAGTCGCCCCGCAGCAGCGGCGGCGGGGTGCGGCCGGCCTCGGTGAGCGTCCTCCGCCAGGCGTCCGCGCGGCGCTGGGCGGCGAAGGAGCCCTCCGGGCCGGCGAGGTGCCACACCGTCTCGTGCCCGAGGCCGAGCAGATGCCGGACAGCGGCCCGGGAGCCGCCCGCCTGGTCGGTGTCGACGACCGTGTAGTGGTCGCCCGCGTCGGAGTCCACGACCACGACCTGCACATGGGGCGGCAGCCGGACGGTCGCCGCGTCCAGCAGATGGACCTCCATGATGACGATCACGGCGTCGACGGCCAGCTCCTCGAGCCGGGTGAACGCGCCGCGCACCTCGTCCTGGGTGGGCAGGGCGACCGGCATCAGGGTCACCGCGTAGCCCTCCGCCGCCGCCGAGGTGGCGATGGCCTCGAGGGTGCGCACATTGCCCGTCGTGGACAGGCTGAAGGTGATGACGCCGATGGTGCGGAACTCGCCCCGCTTGAGCGCGCGGGCCGCGCTGTTGGGCCGGTAGCCCAGCTCCTGCATCGCCGCGAGCACCTGGCGCCGGGTCTCCTCGGTGACGCCGGCGTAGCCGTTGGACACCCGGGAGACGGTCTGCGAGGAGACGCCCGCGAGCCGGGCCACGTCCGCCATCGAAGCCGTCCGGTCGCGGGCGCGGCGCCGGCGCCCCGTCCCCTCGGCCGGCCCGCCCGCCGGGGCGCTCTCCACCGTGTCCACTCGCCGTCCGCCGCCTCTCCCTCGTGTCCCGTCGTCCTCGTCGCGGCCCGTCAGCGGGTTTCCCGAAGGGACCCTTGACCGCCGTCATCGGGGCAGTGTAGACATGCCGCCGTCGGATGTTTACGTAAACATAACACCCCCGCCGGCGTTTCGCGGTGGCCGATGTTTACGCAAACATCACCAGCCGGACCGGGACGAACGAGGGACCACATGACGACGCTGCAACCGCCGGCGGCCGCCGGGCCGCGGCCGGCACCGCCCCCGGTGAGACGGGACCGCCACTCGTGGACCGGATGGGGTTTCCTCGGGCCGTTCGTGGCCGTCTTCGCCCTGGTCTTCCTCGCGCCGATCGCGTACTCGCTCTACCTGAGCCTCTTCCGCGACCAGCTCATCGGCGGCACCACCTTCGTCGGCCTGGACAACTACCGGCAGGCCCTGACGGACGACCGGTTCTGGGCCGCGCTCGGCCGGGTCTCGCTCTTCCTGGCCGTCCAGGTGCCGGTCATGCTGGGCATCGCCCTGCTCGTCGCCCTGGCCCTGGACAGCGGACGCCTCTACGGCCGGGACTTCTTCCGGGTGTCGATCTTCCTGCCGTACGCCGTGCCCGCGGTGGTCGCCACCCTGATGTGGGGGTTCATGTACGGCAGCCGCTTCGGGCTGGTGGGCGACGTGAACGAGGCGCTGGGCGTCTCGCTGCCCGACCCGCTCTCCCCGGACCTGATGCTGGCCGCCCTCGGCAACATCGTCACCTGGGAGTTCGTCGGCTACAACATGCTGATCTTCTACTCCGCGCTGCGCGTGGTGCCGCACTCGCTGTACGAGGCCGCGGAGATCGACGGCGCCGGGCAGTTCCGGGTCGTCACCGCCGTCAAGCTCCCCGCGCTGCGCGGTGCCCTGGTCATCGCCACGATCTTCTCGGTCATCGGCAGCTTCCAGCTGTTCAACGAGCCCAGCATCCTGCGGCCCCTGGCGCCCAACGCCCTCACCACCGACTACACACCCAACCTGTACACCTACTCGCTGTCCTTCAACGGGCAGCAGCACAACTACTCCGCGACGGTCGCGATCGTCATGGGGCTGATCACCATGGTGATCGCCTATGCCGTCCAGCTGCGCGGCATGCGCAAGGGAGCGTTTACGCAGCGATGACCGGTACCGTCACCACCGCCTCCGGCCGCCGCCCGGCCGCCCGGCCCCGCACCGCCCGCTCCGCGCCCCGGCTGCGCGGGCCGCGCCGCCGGTACACGCCGGGCCGGCCCCGGCGCAGCGTGCTGCTCACCGCCTTGACGTCCCTGGTGCTGCTCTACAGCCTCGTACCGCTCGTCTGGCTGCTGATCAGCGCCACCAAGTCCCAGGAGGGGCTGGCCCGTTCGTCCGGCCTGTGGTTCGACGGCGACTTCGCGCTGTGGGACAACCTGGCCGAGACGTTCACCTACGACGACGGCGTCTTCACCCGCTGGCTGCTGAACACCGTGCTGTACGTGGTCGTGGGCGCGGGCGGCGCCACCTTCCTGGCCGTGCTGGGCGGTTACGCCCTCGCCAAGTTCGACTTCCCCGGCCGGCGGGCGGTGTTCGCGGTCGTCATCGGCGCGGTGGCCGTGCCGGGTACGGCACTCGCGGTGCCGACCTTCCTGATGTTCAGCGAGATGGGCCTCACCGACACCCCCTGGGCGGTGATCGTCCCGTCGCTGATCTCGCCGTTCGGGCTGTACCTGATGTGGGTCTTCGCCACCGAGGCGATTCCCACGGAGCTGATGGAGGCCGCCCGGATCGACGGGGCGGGCGAGGCACGCACCTTCTTCACGGTGGCGCTGCCGCTGCTCGCGCCCGGCGTCGTCACCGTCCTGCTGTTCACGATGGTCGCGACCTGGAACAACTACTTCCTGCCGCTGATCATGCTCAAGGATCCCGACTGGTATCCGCTGACGCTCGGCCTGGACAGCTGGAACGCCCAGGCGGGGACGGCGGGCGGCGAGCCCGTCTTCCACCTGGTCGTCACCGGCTCGCTCCTCACCGTCCTGCCGCTGGTCGCCGCGTTCCTGCTGCTCCAGAAGTACTGGCAGTCCGGCCTGGCCGCCGGAAGTGTCAAGGAATGACCCCGGCCCGCCCCGCCGGCGGGCCTCACTCCCCCACGCCTGTCCCTGTCCCACGACGAAGTGGAAGCACCCACATGCGCAAGCACTCACGCCGCCTGCTGCGCGGCATCGGCCTCGTCTGCGCCCTCGCCCTGGCAGCGACCGCCTGCGGTGGCTCCGACGGCGGGGGAACGGAAGGGAGGGCGGTGTCCCGGGCGGACATCGACGCGGCCCTGGACAAGGGCGGCACGATCACCGTCTGGGCCTGGGAGCCCACGCTGAAGCAGGTGGCCGCCGACTTCGAGAAGGAACACCCCGGCGTCGAGGTGAACCTGGTCAACGCCGGCACCAACAACGAGCAGTACACCGCCCTCCAGAACGCCATCTCGGCGCAGAAGGGCGTGCCCGACGTCGCCCAGGTCGAGTACTACGCCATGGGCCAGTACGCGCTGACCGACCAGCTCACCGATCTGACGGCGTTCGGCGCGGACGAGCTGGCCGGGCGCTACTCCCCCGGCCCGTGGAAGGGGGTGCGGGCCGGCGACGGCGTACACGGCCTGCCCATGGACTCCGGCCCGATGGCCCTGTTCTACAACAAGAAGGTCTTCGACCGGTACGACATCGAGGTCCCCACCACCTGGGACGAGTACGTCGACGCCGCCCGCGCCCTGCACGAGGCGAACCCGGAGGCGTACATCACCAACGACACCGGGGACGCCGGGTTCACCACCAGCATGCTCTGGCAGGCCGGCTCCCGGCCCTACACGGTCGACGGCACCGACGTCACCATCGACTTCGGCGACGAGGGCGCCCGGCAGTACACCGAGACCTGGCAGAAGCTCCTGGACGACGAGCTGCTCGCCCCCGTCACCAGCTGGTCCGACGAGTGGTACAAGGGCCTCGGCGACGGCACGATCGCGACCCTCGCCATCGGCGCCTGGATGCCCGCCAACCTCGCCTCCGGTGTGCAGGAGGCCGCCGGTGACTGGCGCGTGGCGCCGCTGCCGCAGTGGACCGCGGGCGGCGACGCCAGTGCCGAGAACGGCGGCAGCGCGCTGGTCCTGCCCGAACTCGGCGGGAACGAGGCCCTGGCCTACGCGTTCGTCGAATACGCCAACGCCGGCGAGGGCGTCAAGACCCGGATCGACGCGGGCGCCTTCCCGGCGACCACCGCCGACCTGGAGTCCGAGGAGTTCCAGAACACCGAGTTCCCCTACTTCGGCGGCCAGCGGGCCAACGAGATCTTCGCCGAGTCCGCCGCGAACGTCGCCGGCGACTGGTCGTACCTGCCCTACCAGGTGTACGCCAACTCGGTCTTCAACGACACCGTCGGCAAGGCCTACGTCTCCTCGACCACGCTCGCCGATGGCCTGAGGTCCTGGCAGGAGGCATCCGTCGAGTACGGCGACGAGCAGGGGTTCACCGTCGGGCGGTAGCCCGGAAGCCGACGCACCACCGCCCACCCCACCGGAAGGACCGCCATGATCTCCACCCTCCTGTCCCGCCTGTCGCACGGAACGGACGGTGCCCCCGCCCCCCGGCTGCTGTACGGCGCCGACTACAACCCCGAGCAGTGGCCCCGGGAGGTGTGGGAGGAGGACGTACGGCTGATGCGCGAGGCCGGCGTCAACGTCGTCTCCGTCGGCATCTTCTCCTGGGCCCGCCTCCAGCCCGGCCCCGGCCAGTGGGACTTCGGCTGGCTGGACGAGGTCATGGACCTGCTGCACGCGGGCGGCGTCGGCGTCGACCTGGCCACCGCCACCGCCTCGCCGCCGCCCTGGCTGACCACCGCCCACCCGGAGGTCCTGCCGGTCACCGAGCGCGGGGAGACGGTGTGGCCGGGAGCCCGGCAGCACTGGCGCCCGACCTCGCCGGTCTTCCGGGAGCACGCCCTCGAGCTGGTGCGGAAGCTGGCCACCCGGTACGCGGACCATCCGGCCCTCGTGGCCTGGCACGTCAACAACGAGCTGGGCTGCCACAACGTCTACGACCACTCCGACGACGCCGCCCGCGCCTTCCGGGACTGGCTGCGCGCCCGCTACACGACGCTGGACGCGCTCAACAACGCCTGGGGGACGGCGTTCTGGTCGCAGCGCTACGGCGACTGGGAGCAGATCCTGCCGCCGCGGCTCGCCGCCTCCCACCCCAATCCCACGCAGCAGCTGGACTTCAAACGGTTCTCCTCGGACGCGCTGAAGGACCATCTGCGCGCGGAGCGGGCGATCCTGCGCGAGCTGACGCCCGAGGTCCCGGTCACCACCAACTTCATGGTGATGGGCGGCACCAAGGGCATGGACTACGCGGACTGGGCCGACGAGGTCGACTTCGTCGCCAACGACCACTACGTCCACCCCGGCCCGCAGGACCGCGACGAGCTGTCCTTCTCCGCCAATCTCACCAGCGGCATCGCCGGCGGGCGGCCCTGGTTCCTGATGGAGCACTCCACCAGCGCCGTGAACTGGCAGCCGGTCAACCTGGCCAAGCGGCCCGGGGAACTGGCCCGCGACTCGCTGCTGCACGTGGCGCACGGCGCCGACGCGGTCTGCTTCTTCCAGTGGCGGCAGTCGGCGGCGGGCGCCGAGAAGTACCACTCGGCGATGGTGCCGCACGCCGGCGCGGACAGTGACGTGTTCCGGGCCGTGACGGAGCTGGGCCGCACGCTCCGGGCGCTGGCGCCGGTCGCGGGCAGCGAACGCGAGCCCGCCGAGGTGGGCATCCTCTTCGACTGGCAGTCGTGGTGGGCCGCCGAGCAGGACTCCCACCCCACCTCCCTGCTGAGCTACCACCGGGAGGCCCTGGACTGGTACTCCGCGCTGCTCGCCCTGGGCGTCCGCGCGGACGTCGTCACCACCCGCGCCGGCCTCGGCCGCCACCGGGTGCTGATCGCGCCGGTACTGCACCTGGTGCCCGGCGAGCTGGCCAAGGACCTCACCCGCTACGCCGAGCAGGGCGGGCACCTGGTCACCACGTACTTCTCCGGCATCGTCGACGAGAACGACCACGTCTGGCTGGGCGGCTACCCCGGTGCCCTGCGGGACCTGCTCGGCATCCGCATCGAGGAGTTCGGCCCGCTGCCCGCCGGGGACCGCGTGGAACTCGACGACGCCACGACGGGCACCCTGTGGACCGACCGGATCACCGTGACCGCGCCGGAGACCGAGGTCCTCGCCCGGTACCGCACCGGCGAGCAGGCGGGCCGCCCCGCGGTCACCCGCCGTCCGACGGGCGACGGCTCCGCCGCCTACGTCTCCACCCGGCTCGGCGTCGAGGGGCTCACCGCGCTGCTCCCCCGGCTGCTGGAGCCGACCGGCGTCCGCAGCGGACTGCCCGCCGACGCGCGCGGCCGGGTCGAGGCGACCGTTCGCCGGGGGGACGGCGTCCGGTTCCTGTTCCTGGTCAACCGGACGGACGACCGGGTGCCCGTCGCCGGGCTCACCGGCGACGTGCTGACCGGCACCGCCGAGGACGACGGCACCGTCGTGCTCGGCCCCCGGGAGGTCGCCGTCCTGCGACAGCCCGCCCCCGCCTGAGGAACGGCGCATCGAGGCACCACCCGCACGCCCACGAATCCCGGGACGGCACGCACTGGTTCCGGGGCCCTCCCCCGCCGTCCGCCCGCGGCCGGCAGGGGCCACCGCAGCGACCACACCTTCAGTTGGGAGCACACGATGGCACGCCGCAACCGCAGCAGACGGCTCCTGCCGGCCGCGCTGCTGACCGTTCTGGCCGCCGGCGCCTCGCTGGCCGGCGCCCCGGCCCCGGCGGCGCCGGCCGAGGCCGCCGCCTCCGTCACCGTCCGGCCCGACCCGTCGTACCGGCAGGAGCGGTTCCAGGGCTGGGGCACCAGCCTGGTCTGGTTCGCCAACGCCACCGGCGACTACCCGCCCGAGATCCGCGAGAGGCTCGCCGGCATGCTCTTCGGCGAGGACGGTCTGGCGCTGAACATCGCCCGCTACAACATCGGCGGCGGCAACGCCCCCGACGTCGAGGACTACCTGCGGGCCGGCGGCGCCGTCGAGGGCTGGTGGCGGGCGCCCGAGGGCACCACCCGCGAGGACACCGACTGGTGGAGCGCCGACGACCCGGCTGACTGGCGGGAGGACGCCGACGCCGGCCAGCGCTGGTGGGTCGAGCGCATCAAGGACGACGTGGACCACTGGGAGACGTTCAGCAACTCCCCGCCCTGGTTCATGACCGTCAGCGGCTATGTCTCGGGCGGCTTCGACGCCGAGGCCGACCAGCTCAGGCCGGAGTCGGTCGACGACTTCGCCGCGTACCTGGCGGGCGCCACCAGGCGGCTGGAGAGGGCGCACGGCATCCGGGTCGACACCGTCGACCCGTTCAACGAGCCCAACACGCCCTACTGGAGCACCCGTCTCGGCCCCGACGGCGAACCCGTCGGCGGTCGCCAGGAGGGTGCCCACATGAGCCCCGGGCTCCAGCGCGAGGTCCTCCAGGCCCTGGCGCCCGCGCTGAAGGAGGCCGGGACCGGGGCGCGGATTGCGGCGATGGACGAGACCAACCCCGGTACGTTCGCCCGCAACTGGAGCGCCTACACCCAGGCCGACCGCGACCTGGTGGGCCGGATGAACGTGCACACCTACGGCACCGGGCAGCGCACCACCGTGCGGGACCTCGCCAAGGCCGCGGACAAGCCGCTGTGGATGAGCGAGGTGGGCGGCGACTGGGGCGACGGCCAGGACTTCACCGACATGCGCCCCGGCCTCGGGCTCGCCCAGCACATCGTCGACGACCTGCGGGAACTGGAACCCCGGGCCTGGGTGTTCTGGCAGCCGGTCGAGGACTACGACAACATGAGGCCGGGCGGCGAGTCGGCGAAGGGCGGCAACTGGGGCAGCATCCAGATCCCGTTCAGCTGCACGTCCGAGGACACCCTCGAGACCTGCCCGATCCGCACCAACACCAAGTACGACACCGCCCGGAACTTCACCCACTTCATCAAGCCCGGCGACCGGCTCGTCAAGGTGAACGACCCCTCCAGCGCCGCCGCCGTGACCCGCGACGGCCGGGGCGCCTCGGTCGTCCACGTCAACCGCACCACCGCGCCCCGCACGGTCACCCTCGATCTGTCCGAGTTCGGCCGCGTCGGCCGCGACGCCACCGTCACCCCGGTCGTCACCAGCGCCGGCGCCGAGCTCCGGCGACACCGCCCGATCGGCGTCGACGGGCGCACGGCCGCCTTCACCGTGCCCGCGCAGTCCGTGACCTCCTTCGAGATCACGGGCGTGTCCGGGGTCGCCGAGGACGCGGCGACGCTGCGCGAGGGCCGCACGTACACGCTGACCGGCGTGCAGAGCGGCAAGGCGCTGACCGTCGCCGGCGACGGCCGGAACCTGGTCGTCGAGACGGCCGGCGGCAGCGCCGCGCAGCAGTGGCGGCTGAGCGCGGTGCGCCCCGGCGACGGTGTGCGGCAGCGCTACGTCTTCACCGACCCGGCGGGG
The DNA here is from genome assembly GCF_055571015.1 of Streptomyces sp. NPDC031049. Taxonomy (NCBI): domain Bacteria; kingdom Bacillati; phylum Actinomycetota; class Actinomycetes; order Kitasatosporales; family Streptomycetaceae; genus Streptomyces; species Streptomyces sp. NPDC031049. The sequence goes on along the minus strand of NZ_JBVIGC010000026.1, from coordinate 59,876 downwards.
GACCGGCGGCTCGCCGTACGCGACGACGTGCCGGTCGCGGAGCCCGGCAGCGGCCGGCGCGACGCGGCAGCCGAGTGGATCGCGTCGACCACCGGGGACGGCACCTGGACGCTGGTCAACGCGGCCACCGGCCGGCTGCTGGAGGTCGGCGGCCAGGCCACCCACGAGGGTGCGGCGGTCACCACCTGGCCGCCCAACTCCGGTGCCAACCAGCGCTGGACGGTGACGGACACGGCCGGCTGACCCCGGCCCCGGCGAACGGCCCGGGCCGCGTCCGCGTCGCCGGCCGGTGGCGCGGACGCGGCCCTGCCGCCGGACAGGACAGGCACCGGACGGGAGAGGCGTGGCCCGCGACGGCCGGCGTCCGCAGCTCGCCCTGCTGCTGGAGATCGACGAGATCTACCTGCACTGCCCGCAGTCCCTGAACCGCGCGGGCCTGTGGAACTCACGGGGTGGCGCGGCGAGTTGACGCCCTGCTCCGCACCGCCGGACGGCCGCGGCGAGGGAACGTGACGCGCGGCACACCGACCCCCTCTCACCAGGTCTTTTTAGGTTAGGCTAACCTTCGCCGGGTGAGATCTGGTGAAGAAGCGGCAGACACCTCCCGGCTGCGCGGCCACGCGCTGTCCGCCACGGACGTGACCGTTGCCTACGACGGCGTGGACGTGGTGCACGGCGCCGCGGTCGGCCTCCGCCCCGGCGAGGTGACCGTCCTCGTGGGCCCGAACGGCAGCGGCAAGTCGACGCTGCTGCGCACCGTCGCACGGTTGCAGCGCGCCCGCAGCGCCACGCTCAGGATCGACGGGAGCACCGACGGCCTGGCGCTGACGTCCCGTGAGTTCTCCCGGTACGTCGCGCTGCTGACCCAGGGGCGGCCGACCCCCGGCGGGCTGACCGTCCGGGACGTCGTGGAGTTCGGCCGCTACCCGTACCGGGGCCGCTGGGGGCGCCCGGACCCGGACGGCCCGGCGGCGGTCGACCGGGCCCTGGCCCTGACCGGCGTCACCGACCTCGCCGACCGGGGCGCCGACCACCTGTCCGGTGGGCAGTTGCAGCGGGTGTGGCTGGCGAGCTGCCTCGCCCAGGAGACCGGCGTCCTGCTCCTGGACGAACCCACCACCTACCTGGACCTGCGCTATCAGGTCGAACTGCTCGACCTGATCCGCGACCTGGCGGACGACCACGGCATCGCCGTCGGCGTCGTCCTGCACGACCTCGACCAGGCCGCGGCCGTCGCCGACCGGATCACGCTGCTCGAAGCGGGCCGGATCGTCGCCGACGGCCCGCCCGAGGAGGTGCTCACGGCGGAACGCCTCACCGCCGTCTACGGCATCCGCATCGAGGTCGACACCGCCCCCCTCACCGGCCGGCTGCGCACCCGCCCGATCGGCCGTCACCACATACGACCCGAAAGGCTCGGCACCACCTCATGAGACGCCTCCTGCTCACCGCCGCGACCGCCACCGCAGCGGCGCTCACCCTCGCCGGCTGCGGCACCACCGAACCCGCCGCCGACGAATCGAAGAAGCCCGCCGAGGCCATCACCCTCACCGACGGCGCCGGCAAGGAGGTCAAGCTCGACGGCCCCGCGAAGAAGGTCGTCGCCACCGAGTGGAACGTCGTCGAGAGCCTCCTCACCCTCGGCGTCGACCCGGTCGGCGTCGCCGACGTCAAGGGCTACAAGACCTGGGACACCACCGTCCCGCTGAAGAACGCGCCCAAGGACATCGGCACCCGCGGCGAGCCCAGCATGGACACCATCGCCTCGCTCGCCCCCGACCTCATCGTCGCCACCAACGACCTGCCGCCCGCCGCCGTGAAGCAGCTGCGCGAGGTCGCCCCGGTCCTGGAGGTGAAGGCCGCCGACGCCTCCGACCAGATCGGGCAGATGTTCACCAACCTCGACCTCATCGCCGAGGCCACCGGCACCACGGACCGGGCGAAGAAGGCCCGCGAGGACTTCGACGCCAAGGTCGCCGAGGGCAAGAAGGCCCTCGCCGACGCCGGACTCGACGGCGCCCCGTTCGCCTTCGCCGACGGCTACGTCACCTCCAACCAGGTCTCCATCCGGCCCTACACCTCCGGCTCCCTGATCGGCGCCGTCAACGAGGAGATCGGCCTGAAGAACGCCTGGAAGGTCGAGGGCGACCCCGGCTACGGCCTCGCCTCCACCGATGTCGAGGGCCTGACCGAGCTGCCGAAGGACACCCACTTCGCCTACATCGGCAGCGACGGGGACAAGAACAGCACGCCGTTCACCGGTGCGCTGGCGAAGAACTCCGTGTGGCAGAACCTGCCGTTCGTGAAGGCGGGCGACGTGCACCGGCTGCCCGACGGCATCTGGATGTTCGGCGGTCCCGAGTCGATGGAGGCGTACATCGACTCCGTCGTCGCCGCCCTGACGAAGTAGCGAGGCCATGGCCGTCACCGCAACCAAGCCCGCCCCGAGTCGTCCGCCGGCGGTCACGTCCCGGTCGGGCGCGGCCGCGGTGACGGCCGCGCTGGTCCTCCTCGTCGCCGTCCTCGCCGTCGTCGACGTCACCCAGGGCACGGCCGCCGTCCGGCCCGCGGAGGTGTTCAAGGCGCTCACCGGCCGCGCCGACCCGGCCGACGCGTCCGTCGTGATCGCCTCCCGGCTGCCCCGGATGACCGCCGGCGTCCTGGTCGGCGTCGTCCTCGGCGTGGCCGGCGCCGTGCTCCAGGCGGTCAGCCGCAACGTGCTGGCCTCCCCCGACACCCTCGCGGTGAACGCGGGTTCCTACCTCGCCCTCGGGGTGGCCGGCGCCTCGGGCCTGTCGCTGCCGATGCTCGCCTCCTCCGGCGTCGCCTTCGCCGGCGGGCTGGCGGCGGCGGCCGTCGTGCTGGGACTGTCCGGGCTCGGCACCGGCACCGTCCGGCTCGTGCTGGCGGGCACCGCGCTGATGCTGGGCCTGAACTCCATGACGGAGGGTCTGCTGCTGCTCTTCCCCGAACAGACGGAAGGGCTCTACCAGTGGAACCAGGGCAGCATCGGCCAGAACGGCTTCGACGGCGTCCTGTGGATGCTGCCCCTGGCCGTGGCCGGCCTGGCGGGGCTGCTGCTGACGGGCCGCCGGATCGACGCGCTCGCCCTCGGCGACGACGCCGCGCGAGGCCTCGGCGTCCCCGTGCGGGCCACCCGCGTCACCGTGGTCGTGCTGGCCGCGCTGCTGTCCGCCGCGGCGGTGACGCTGGCCGGGCCCATCGGGTTCGTCGGTCTGTGCGCGCCCGCGCTGGTCCGCCCGCTCACCCGCCGGTTCCGCGGTCTGGCCCGCTCGCGGGCGGCAGTGCCCGCGGCCGGGCTGACGGGCGCGGCGCTGGTCCTCGGCTCGGACGTGCTGCTGCGGGCGCTGGTCCCCTCGGACACCGCCGTGGCCGTGCCCACCGGCGTCGTCACCAGCCTGGTCGGCGCCGTCTTCCTCGTGGTGATGGCCGTGCGGCTGCGGGACACCGCCGGGGCCGGTGCGCCGGACCGGCTGCGCATCCCGAGCCGGGCGGTGTTCCTGGCCACCGTGGCCGTCCTGGTGGCCGCGCTCGTCGGCCTCGTCGTCGCCGCCGTGCTGGTCGGCGACACCAAGCTGCTGCTCGGCGATGTCGTCAACTGGGCGCAGGGGCGGGCCGGCCGGACCGTCTCCTTCGTCCTGGACACCCGGGTGCCCCGGGTGCTCGCGGCACTGTGCGCGGGTGCGGCGCTGGCACTGGCCGGCACGCTGGTGCAGGCGGTGACCCGCAATCCGCTGGCCGAGCCCGGCGTCCTCGGGGTGTCCGGCGGCGCGGCGCTCGGCGCCGTGATCCTGGTGACCACCGCGCCCGTCGCCGCGTCGTGGAGCGTGGCGGGAGCGGCCTTCGGGGGCGCCGCGGTCACCGCCGTGCTGGTCTTCGGGCTGGCGGCGCGGGGCGGCTTCCGGCAGAACCGGCTGGTCCTCGTGGGCGTCGGTGTCGCCGCCGCCTCGACGGCGCTGATCAGCCTGCTGATCGTGCTCACCGACCCGTTCAACGCGACCAAGGCGCTGACCTGGCTGTCGGGTTCGACCTACGGGCGGACCCTGCCCGACGTGCTGCCGGTGGCGCTGGTGCTGGCCCTGGGCGTCGTCGTGGCCGTCGCCCGGCGCACCGAGCTGGATCTGGTGTCGCTGGACGAGGACACGCCCCGGCTGCTCGGTCTGCGGCTGGGGCCGGGCCGGCTGGGGTTCCTGGTGGTGGCCGTCCTGCTGAGCGCGACCGCCGTCGCCTGTGCGGGCACCATCGGCTTCGTCGGTCTGGTCGCGCCGCACGCGGCCCGCGCCCTGGTGGGCCGGCGCCATGCGCGTGTCGTCCCGGTGGCCCTGCTGCTGGGCGCCGCGCTGGTCTGCGCGGCGGACCTGATCGGCCGCACGGTGATCGCCCCGGCGCAGCTCGGCGCCGGCCTGATGACGGCGGTGATCGGGACGCCGTACTTCCTGTATCTGCTGGTGCGCAGCCGGCGGTAGATCCGCTGGTGCGGGGTCGGCGACGGCTGGTGCGGAGCCGGCCGAGGGCGCGGCGCGCGTCGCGACTGTTAGACGGAGCGTCAAGTTACTGAACCGTAATAGGCACGGTGCTACCCGGGGTAACTCCTGTGCGGATACCGTCCGGTAACCCCCACAGGAGCAGCGCCACCCCACCCCACAGGACCGTGGACGACGGTCCGCCCTCTTCCCCAGGAGGTGCGCCATGCCCGCACGCCCGCGTCTGCTCGCCGCGTCGATCGCCGCGGCACTCGCCCTCGGCGCCCAGGCCGTTCCGGCCGCCGCGGACGCCCAAGGGGCCACGGAGTCCCGCGGCGTTCCGATCCCGGCCTTCTACACCCCGCCCGCCGACCTGCCCGCGCAGGACGGCGCCCTGGTCCGCTCCGAACCGCTGCGCCTCGCGCTGAGCCTGCCCGGCGTCGACGGCCCGCTGCCGGGACGGGCCACCCGGCTGATGTACAAGTCGACGGACGCCGGCGGCGGACCCGTCGCCGTGACGGGCGCCTACATCGAGCCGTCCGCGCGCTGGCGGGGCGAGGGTCCGCGCCCGCTCGTCGTCGTGGCCCCCGGCACCATGGGCCAGGGCGACCAGTGCGCCGCCTCCCTCGGCCTGGAACGCCCGCTGCTGATCAACGGGCAGACCGTCTCGGTCGGTTACGAGGCCCTCGCCGTCTACCGGCTGCTGGCCCGCGGCGTCGCCGTCGTCGTCACCGACTACGCCGGCCTCGGCGCCACGGACCGGCTGCACACCTACGTCAACCGGGTCGACGAGGCGCACGCCGTGCTGGACGCCGTACGCGCCGCCCGGGCACTGGAATCGGCGTCGGTCACCGACCGGTCACCGGTGGGCCTGTACGGCTACAGCCAGGGCGGCGGGGCGGTGGCCGCCGCCGCCGAACTCCAGCCCTCCTACGCCCCGGACGTCCGGCTGGCGGGCAGCTACGCCGGCGCCCCGCCCGCCGATCTGACCGCGGTCACCGAGGCGATCGACGGCGGCGACCTGGCCGGGGCGATCGGCTGGTCGCTCAACGGCTTCCTCCAGACCGACCCGTCGCTGCGCCCCATCGCCGACCGGTACCTCAACGAGGCGGGGCGCGAGGCGATGGAGGACCTGTCCACCATGTGCGTCGGCGACGCGCTGTTCGCCTACAACGGGGCGCGCACCACTGCGTGGACGACCACCGGCCAGTCGGTGAGCGAGATCATCCGGTCGGAACCGGCGCTGCGGTCCTTCCTGGCCGAGCAGCGCATCGGCAGACACCGGCCCGAGAGCCCGGTGCGGGTGGCGACCGGCGTCGCCGACAGCCTCGTCCCGCACGCCCAGTCCCGCCAACTGGCCGTCGACTGGTGCCGCAAGGGCGCGAAGGTCACCTACGACGCGGTGCTGCTGCCCGGCGTCGGCAACGACCTGCTCAACCACGTCGCGCCGCTCCTCGCCGACCAGGGCAAGGCCATCTCCTGGCTCGCCGACCGGCTGGCCGGGAAACCGGCCGGCTCCGACTGCCGGAGCATGCCCCTCCGGCCGTGACCGCACCCGGCCGCCGCGAGGGCCCGCCACCCGTCTCAGCCCGTGGTGAGCATGCCCTCGCGCAGCCGGGCCAGCGTGCGGGACAGCAGCCGGGAGACGTGCATCTGGGAGACGCCCAGGCGTTCGCCGATCTGCGCCTGGGTCAGCTCCTCCACGAACCGCATGTGGATGATCTGCCGGTCGCGCTCACCGAGCTCGGCGATCAGCGGGGCGAGCGCGTGGAAGTCCTCCACCAGTTCCAGCGCCGTGTCCTCGGCGCCGATGAAGTCCGCGAGGACCGTCTCGCCGTCGTCGCCGCCGCCCATCGCGGCGTCCAGGGAGGCGGAGTTGTAGCCGTTGGCGGCCACCCGGGCCTCGATGACCTCCTCCTCCGTCAGGCTCATCAGCTCGGCCAGCTCCTTGACCGTGGGCGTACGGCCCAGCCGGCTGCGCAGTTCGTCCGTGGCCTTGGCCAGCTCCACGCGCGCCTCCTGGAGCCGGCGCGGCACGTGCACCGCCCAGGAGGTGTCGCGGAAGAAGCGCTTGATCTCGCCGACGATGTACGGCACGGAGAAGGAGGTGAACTCCACCTCCCGGCTCAGCTCGAACCGGTCGATCGCCTTGATCAGCCCGATCATGCCGACCTGGACGATGTCCTCCCGCTCCTCGGGGCCGCGGCTGCGGAACCGGGAGGCCGCGTACCGCACGAGGGACATGTTCATCTCGATCAGGGTGTTGCGCGCGTACTGGTACTCGGGCGTGCCCTCCTCCAGCACCGTCAACTGCTCGAAGAACAGCCGCGACAGCTCACGGGCGTCCTTCGGGGCGACCTTGGAGGGGTCCTCGACCACGGGCAGCCGCGCGTCGTCCGTGCCGGGCCCGGCCGTCCGGGTCGTTGCCGCCGTCGTCATGTGGGTCCTCCCGCGTCGCCGGTTGCGCCCGCCGGCCCGGGACGGGCCGACGCCAGTGCGCGTACCCCCGTTCACGCGAAACGCACTCAGGAATGTGTGCCTGTTCCGTGGCGGTTCGCGGCCGGGAGCGTCCGGTTCCGGTCAACGGCTTCCGAAAGCCGGCCGGTTCGTGGCCGGCCGCCCGCCGGGGCGGCCTCGCCGTCGGGGCCACCGCCGCGTCGCCGCAGGACCGCACCGGAGCCCACGGCCACCCCGGCGCACACCAGGGCGCTGCCCAAGGCCTGGGCGGGGCCGTAGGAACCGGTCCCCACCAGCGGCGCGGTGCAGGCGGCGGCGACGGGGATGAGACCCGAGAACAGGGTGGCGCGTTCGGCGCCGATCCGCTGCATCCCGGCGTACCAGCACACGAATCCGACGACGGTGACCACCACCGCCTGCCACAGCAGCGCGGCCGTCTCCACCCCGTCCGGCCGCCGCAGCCAGCCGGCGCCGTCGGCGAGGATCCCGGCCACCGCCGACTCGGCCGCCGCGACGCCGCACACGACGGCCGACAGCAGCCGCGGCCCCAGCGGCCGGAGCACGGGCACGGCCAGGACGGCGAACCCGACCTCGCCGGCCAGCGCGCAGACGGAGAAGGCGATGCCCGCCGCGTCGGTGCGGCCCCAGCCCTGCACCGTGAACGCGCCGACGGCCACGAGCAGCGCGCCGTGCACCACCACCCGCTGCGGACGGCGCCGGTCCAGCAGCGGGACGAGCACGGCGACCACGACGGGGGCGCAGCCCACGAAGACGCCGGGGACCGCCGGTTCCGCCGTGCGTTCGGCGGCGAGGACGGCCAGGTTGAAGCCGACCATGCCGACGGCCGCGAGCAGCCCGAGGCGCCCCCACCCGCCGGGCCCGAGCCGGCGCAGCCGGTGCCGAGCGCCCCGGCCGGCCAGGGGCACGAGCAGCAGGAAGGCCAGGGCGTAGCGCAGGAACTGGCCGCCGGCGTACGGGTAGTCGCCGAGGACGCTGTTGGCGGTGAAGGACCCTCCGACGAGGACGCAGGCGAGGGCGGCGAGCAGGGCCCCGCGCGTGGTGGTGGCTCGGTGGCCGGAAACCGTCGCCGGACCGGCCGTCGCGCACCGTCCTCAGCCGGGGTCGCGGGGCGGCGGGGTCAGGGCCCACCGGATGGTGCGGGTCAGGACCGCCCCCGCCGGGACGACCGTGAGGTCCTCGACGACCGGGACGCGGGGCAGCCACAGCAGGTCGCGCGCCCAGGGCGGCAGGCTCGCCACCGCGCCGGCCGCCAGCACGCCGTAGAAGGGGCGCGCGGCGGGCGGCAGCGGCGGGCGGAACAGCAGGAAGCGCGCGGCCGAACGGGCCTCGGGCGTCGCCCGCAGCTCGGGCCGGTAGGCGGCCAGCCGGTCCGTGAGCTCCTGCCGGGTGCGCGGCGGGTCGGGCACGCCCAGGGCCTCGGCGACGCGGGCGGTGTCGGCGACGTAGGCGTCCTGGCCCGCCGGGTCCAGGGGGTGGGCGCCGTAGCGTTCGTGGGCGCACAGGAAGCTGTCGGTCTCGGCGATGTGCACCCAGGTGAGCAGGCGCGGGTCGGCGGCGTGGTAGGGCTCGCCCGCCGCGGTCGTGCCCCGGACGCGTTCGTGGATGGCGCGGACCCGGTCGACGGCTTCCTGGGCGTCGGCGGCGGTGCCGTAGGTCGTCACCGCGAGGAAGGTGCTGGTGCGCTGGAGCCGTCCCCACGGATCGCCGCGGAAGCCGGAGTGCGCGGCCACGGCGGCCATGGCCAGCGGGTGCAGCGACTGGAGCAGCAGCGCGCGCAGCCCGCCGACGAACATCGAGGCGTCCCCGTGCACCACCCGGATCGGGCGCTCCGGGCCGAACCAGCGCGGGCCGGGGGTGTCGTGGATCCGGGCGCGGTTGGCCGGCCCGTCAGGGCCCGCGACCCTGAGGAACAGGGCCCGGCCCAGCCGTTCGCGCGTCCCGGACAGCACGGTCGCCACCTCGCCTCCTGCCTCAAGTGTGCGCCCCGCGCGGCGGAACACCTCCCGCGCGGTCGGAGGCAGGCCAGACGTAGGGCAGGTCGTCGGGGACGCCCGGGAAGAGCGGGGCGTAGGCGGCGCGGTCCTTGCGCACCAGCGCCGAGCGGTGGCTGACGTGGAAGGCCTCGTCGCCGAGCCACGGCGGCAGTTCCCCGGCCGCGGCGAGTGCCTGCTGGTCGCGGACGGGTGCGCCGGGGCGGACGGCGGCGAGTTGGGCGACGAGCGAGGCGGCACAGCTGTCCTGGTGCCCCTGCTCCCGCCAGACCCGGCAGACCTCCAGGCCGTAGCGGACGAGCGCCTCCTCGTAGCCGGCCCACATCCGGACCGCGGGGTGCCGCCGCCAGCCGTATCCCGGCACGGTGAGGCCGCGCAGCACCTGGAGGGCCTCCACGCGCTGCTTGCCCAGCCGCCGCCGGTCCAGCGCCAGCGCCGAGGCACGGAAATCGGGGTCGGGGAGAAACGTCTGCATCCGGGGGTCCTTTCGGTGCCGTCCGGGGAGCGGGCCGCGACCGGGCGAATGCCGCTGCCGTTGCGACGCGGGCGGAGGGAGCGGACCCGGACGGGCCGGCCTCGGCGGGCGCCCCGGGCATCGGCGGGCGCCCCGCGCGCCGGAGGACGGGACACGGCCGGGGTGGTGCGTCGCGGACACGGTTCGGGGAGGACACGGTTCAGGTGCGGTGCCGGTCGCGGGCGGCGCGGTCGGCACGGCCGCCGGCGCCGAGCGGGCCGGTCGGTGCCAAGGCGCCCCGCGCCTGAAGCCGGGGCAGGTCCCGCCGGGCGGCACGCAGGACGACGGAGGGCAGGGCCGGGCGCACCAGCTGTGCCAGGCGCAGCCAGGCCGGCGCGTAGACCGCCGTACGGCGCCGCTCCACGGCCCTCACCAGCCGGGCGGCGACCATGTCGACCGGGTGGACGCGGTGGGCCGGGTAGGGCATGCGGGTGCGCAGTTCGCGCAGGACCGCGTGCCGGTCGCCGTCGCGGATCATGTCGGTGTCGATCCAGTTGAGGTAGGCGATGCCCACGGCGACACCGCGGTGGGCCACCTCGGCGCGCAGGGCGTGGGCGAAGGCCTCCACGCCCGACTTGGAGGCGCAGTAGGCGGTCATCATGGGGGCGGCGCCGAACGCCGCCGTCGAGGCGACCTGGAGGTGGTACCCGGCCGTCTCCAGCAGGTCGGGCAGGAAGGCCCGGGCGGTGTGTGCGCTGCCGGTGAGGTTGACGTCGATCACCCGGCTCCAGGCGGCCGGGTCGGACCCGGCGAACGGCCCGGCCGCGGCGATCCCGGCGTTGGCGACGACGACCGACGGACGGCCGAGCCGCCGGCGCACGGTGTCGGCGGCCGCGTCCAGGGCGGCGGGGTCGGTGACGTCGGCCTCGACGGCCAGTGCCGGGCCCGGCAGGGCGGCCGCGACCGCGTCCAGCCCGGCCCGCTCCAGCCCGACCAGCGCGAGCCGGGCTCCGCGCCGGGCGCAGGCGTGGGCCAGCGCGGCGCCGATGCCGCGCGCGGCTCCGGTCACCACGACGGTACGGCCGCGCAGGGGGCTGTCGGTCCTGTCGGTCCTGTCGGTCACGGCGCCACCTCGTCCGTCATCGGTGGGTGCGGCGTCTGTCGCCGGCGCGGTCGCGGCCGGTGAGCGTCCGCTGGAGGCGGGCGAGCGGGGCGTACCGGCGGGCGCGCAGCGCGGCACGGGCGGCGTTGGCGCCGGGGGCGCCGTGCACGCCGCCGCCGGGGTGGGCGGCGGCCGAGGCGAGGTAGAGGCCCGTCACCGGGGTCTCCGGGCGGCCGGTGCCGGGCACGGGCCGGAAGAACAGCTGCTGGTGCACGGCCGTGGTGCCGCCGTTGATGGCGCCGCCGCGCAGGTTCGCGTCCAGGGCCTGGAGCGTCGGCGGGGCGAGGACGCGCCGGGCGCGGATCAGGGCGCGGAAGCCGGGTGCGAAGCGCTCCACCTGCCGCTCGACGCGGTCGGCCATGATCTGCTGCTCCCGCTCGCTCCAGCTCCCCGTGAGCCCCTCGTCACCGGCGTCGCCGCGGATGTCGTGCGGGACGTGGGTGTAGGCCCAGGCGGACTCGGTGCCGCGCGGGGAGCGGGTGGCGTCGGCGGTGGTCATCTGGCCGAACACCGCGAAGGGGCGGTCGGGCACCTGCCGCATGGCGATCTGGGCGGCGAACCGGGTCAGCTCGTCCAGGCCGTCGGCCAGGTGGACGGTGCCGGCCAGGTGGGCCTGCTCGGCCCGCCAGGGCACCGGGCCGTCGAGCGCCCAGTCGACCTTGAAGGTGGCGAAGTCCCACTCGAAGCGCCGCAGGTCGGCGAGGACCTGCTCGGGCACGTCCGCGGGGTCGAGGAGTTCGCCGTACAGGGCGGGTGCGGAGACGTCGGCGAGCACGGCGTGCCGGGCGGCGACCGTCTCGCCGTCGGCGGTGCGCACGCCGGCGGCCCGTCCGTCGCGCACCAGCACACGGCCGACGCGGCTGCCGCAGCGCAGGGTGCCGCCCCGGGAGCGCAGCCGGTGGGTGAGGGCGGCGGTGAGGGCGCCGGAGCCGCCGACGGGCACCGGGAAGCCGTAGGTCTGCCCGAGCATGGACATCAGCCAGCCGAAGCCCCCGCTGCCGGCGGCTTCCGGCGCCAGGTCGGCGTGGAGCGCGTTGCCGGCCAGGAGCAGCCGGCCGCCCTCGCCCCGGAACTCCTCGTCCCCCATGCGGCGCACCGGCAGTACGAGGGTGCGGGCGAGCCGCAGCCCGCCCCCGCCGCGCAGCCGGACGGCGAGCCGGCCGGCGGCCCGGACGGGCGGGAAGGGGGTGAACAGGGCGTCCAGGATGTCGGACCGGTAGCGCTCCCACAGCCCGTGCAGGCGGCGCCAGGCGGCGCCGTCCCCCGCGTGGAAGGCGTCGAGGGACGCGGCGGTGGTCTCGAGGCCGCGGTCGAGGACCGCGCATCCGCCGGCGGTCAGCGGGTGGGCGAGCACGTGCGGCGCGTGGCTCCAGCGCAGGCCGTGGTCCTCCAGCCGCAGGCCCGCCAGCACCGGCGAGGCGGCGGCCAGCGGGTAGAAGGAGCTGAACAGGTCGTGCACGAACCCGGGGGCGACGTCGCCGTCGTGGCGCACCGCCCCGCCCGGCTCGGGCTGCTCCTCCAGGACCGCGACGCTCCACCCGGCGTCGGCGAGGAGGTTGGCGGCCACCAGCCCGTTGGGCCCGGCCCCGACGACCACGGCGTCAGGCACGGCCGGCTCCGTGCCCGGGCCTCGCGGACCCGGCCGTCCGCTTGCGCCGGTCGCCGCCGGTGTCGCCGTCGGCCTCGGCCTGGCAGAGCCGGGCCAGGCGGGCCAGCATGGCCCGGTGACGCAGCTGGATCAGCCCTTCGACGGCCACGTTGTGCAGGACGCCGCCCGTGCCCTGGAGGGGGTGTTCGTCGACGACCACCAGGCAGTGCTCGCCCCAGGGGCGCACCTCGATCGAGATCCGCGCCGTCCCGAGCGGTCCCGCGACGGCCTCCAGTTCCAGCAGCGTGCCCTCCTCGCACCGCCGGACGACCGTCTCGTTGGTGAGCAGGGCGGGGCCGAGGCGGACCTGGTAGGTGAGGGCGGCGCCCACCTGCGGCCACCGACCCCGGCAGGGCTCGGACGAGTCCGTCCCCACCACCCACTCCGCGTACCGGCCGCTGTCCGCGAGGACGTCCCACACCTGCCGCGGACTCGCCTTGATCAGTCGATGACGTACGGCCACCACTCCTCCTCCACCACGAGCCGCGACGGGCGGGCTCTCGCACCGAGCGCCCCCTGACGGGGCCACTCGCACTGAGTGCCCCTCCCGGAGCCGGCCAATCGGCGCCGGTAGCCCGCAGGGCGCGCACGGCCCTGAGAAGTACGAGGTACCGGCCGCGCCCACCGCTGCCTAACGTCGGCGCGGGGGCAGGGACCGGTTCCGCCGACGGCCGGTCGCGTCCGCCCCCTCCGCACACCGCCGACTTGGAAATGAGGGCTCATGGGCCGTCGTTCGCTCACGACTCTGCTGGCCGCGTCCGGCGCCGCCGCGATGCTGGCGCTCACCCCGGTCTCCGCCCAGGCCGCCCCGCACTCGGGCGGCAACTACGGCGCCTACGGCATGGAGGGCCAGTACCCCACCGTCTCCGGGTGCGCCGGCACCTTCCGGCAGGTCGGCGCCACCCGGTACGCCGAGGGCATGGCGCTGAAGTACTTCTACTCCGACAAGTGCGGCTCGTTCGCCCGCATCGAGAAGTCCCGGACCAACTGCGCCGCCGTCCTGGAGCGTTCGAACTCCGGCGTCGGGCGGGCCGACGGATGGGTCTCCGAGACCGTCGACCAGGGCATCGACTACGCCTACACGATGATCGGCAACAACCTGCACGGCCGGGTCTCCCGGGCCCTGCTCGCCTGCGACGGACACGTCCTCGCCGCGACCGGCTGGTACTGACGGCCGGACCCGGCCGCTCCTTCGCCGCCCCACGGGGCGAAGGAGCGGCCGGCGCGTGTCCGAGAACGTGTCCGTGATTGGCATGGACCTGACGTCGTTGGCTGGCTAAGCTCTGCGCAACCCGTGAGAGCGCTCTCAGACCGTGATTGTTCCACCCCCACCTTGCTGGAACGACGAAGGGCAACTCCCGTGAGACGCAGCAGACTCAAGCACGCCGGGCTCGCCGTCCTCCTGGTGCTCGGCGGCTGGACCGCGGCCGGCAACGCGCCCGCCACGGCCGACGACTCCCCCGCCGCCCGGCCCGCCTCCGCCGGTCTCCTGTCGGCGATGCAGCAGGACCTCGGGCTGACCCGGGAGCAGGCCGAAGCGCGGCTGGCGGCCGAACGCGAGGCCACCGACGTGGAACCGGCCGCCCGCCGGGCCGCCGGGGACGCCTACGGCGGCTCGTGGTTCGACGCCGACCGCGGCCGGCTGACCGTGGCCGTCACCTCGGACGCGGCCCCCGCGACGGTACGGGCGGTGCGGGCCACCGGCGCCGACGTGCGCACCGTCGAGCACAGCGCCCGACGGCTCGACGCGGTGAAGGCCCGCCTCGACCGGCTCGACGCCCCCGCGGGCGTCAGCAGCTGGCACGTCGATCCGGCCGCCAACACGGTGGTCGTCGACGTCGTCGCCCCGGAGCGGTCCGACAACGATGTCCGGCGCTTCCTGCGGGAGGCCCGCGAGGCCGGTCCGGTCTCCGTGCGGACGGTGCCGTCGGCGCCGAGCACCTTCGCGGCGGGCACGGTCGGCGGCGACCCGTACTACACGGGCAACGTCCGCTGCTCCATCGGCTTCTCGGTGCACGGCGGGTTCGTCACCGCGGGCCACTGCGGGCGGGCCGGCGCCGGGGTGAGCGGCTGGGACGGCTCGTACATCGGCACGTTCCAGGGCTCGTCCTTCCCGGGTGACGACTACGCCTGGGTCAGCGTGGGCAGCGGCTGGTGGACCGTGCCGGTGGTGCTCGGGTGGGGCACGGTCCCCGACCGGCTGGTACGCGGATCGGCCGAGGCCCCGGTGGGCGCCTCGATCTGCCGCTCCGGTTCCACCACCCGCTGGCACTGCGGCACGGTGCTGGCCAAGAACGAGACCGTCAACTACAGCCAGGGTGCGGTGCACCAGATGACGAAGACCAGCGTGTGCGCCGAGGGCGGCGACTCGGGCGGCTCCTTCATCAGCGGCGACCAGGCCCAGGGCGTCACCTCCGGCGGCTGGGGCAACTGCTCCGGCGGCGGCGAGACCTGGTTCCAGCCGGTGAACGAGATCCTGTCCCGTTACGGCCTGACCCTCCACACGGCCTGACGACCGCCCGGCGGCCGGCCGGGGACGCACTCCCGGCCGGCCGCCGGGCCGGGCCGGGCCGTACCCTCAGCGCGTGAGGGGGCCGAATCCCGGGTCCGGTGTGTCGGGTCCGCCACCCGCCGTCAGCCGGCGGTAGGCGGCGCGGGCGTTCGCCACGCGGGCCAGCGCCGTGCCGACCAGCGTCGCGGTGAACAGGCAGGCGAGCCAGACCGTGTCCCGGTGCCCCGTCCAGCTCAGGGTGCCGGCGGGCGGGATCGCGAAGCCGTTCAACGACAGCCAGCACAGCACGGCCGTGCCGGGCGCGGCGGTGAACCGCGCGCACAGCCCCAGCCCACCCGCCAGCAGCGAGAGCGCGGACAGGGCCAGCCCCGTCCGGCCGATGCCCACGGTGCTGTTCAGCAGGGCCACCAGGGTCAGCGCGCCCCCGAACGCCGCCGCCCACACCAGCGGAGCCGCCACCGGCCGGGGAACGGGCCTCGCCCCGCTGCCCAGGGGCACCCAATGGACCATGCTGACCGCTCCTTCCGCTCCGGGCGGCATCGACCACGGCGTCGCCGACGCCCCCCCCGGATTGTCCCATCGCCGAACCGGCGCCGGAACGGGAAGCCGCCCGTTCCGGACTTGCCCGGGACGAAATGGCGAGAACGGCGCGGATGGAGCGTCAGCGCTCGGCTTCCGCCGGTACGGAGGACGGGACCGCGTCCGCGCCGACGCCGCCGGCCGGGCAGCCGTGGGCCGCCCGAGGTCCGCCCGAGCCGGAACCCCGGCCCACGGGTGGCCGACACCCATCGACCCGGGTGGGACCGGCGGGCCGGTGGACCGGCGGGCAGGCGGACCGGTGGGCCTGCGGGCCGGTGGACCGACGGGCAAGCGGGCCGGTGGACCGACGGGCAAGCGGGCAGGCGGGCCGGCGGGTGTCGTCGTCCGGCGCACGGGTGCGCCGCGGCCGACTCGGGGATACCGGCCGCAGCGCACCCTGCCGCCCCGGGCGCGGGAGGACGTCACACCCGGGTACGCCCCGCGGGTTCCCCGGCCCGCCGCGGTGATACTGCGTCATGCGGGTGATGGTCACGGTCGTTGCGGAACACCGTTGCCCGGCGCCCGCCCCACGCCCTCCCGCCCGATCCTGCCCCGTCCGCCGGTTCCCGTCGGCATTCGGCGTCAACGGCGACGTACCGAGATCCCTTTCGGTTGACACGGACCTCCCGGTGGGCTGGCCTGCCCGCATCCGCTCCGGCATTTCCGCATGATCGTCGGCACATTCCCGTTTCCCTACCGGAAGGTGCCCGTTCGCCATGGGTTCTCGTACGCCCCACGTGTCCGGCGTGGAATTGCCGCCCATCTACTGCCCGCTCGAGTCGGCGATTCATCCGCGCGCCCGACAGGTGGAGAAACGCGCCGTGGAATGGATCGGCGCCAGCGGAATGTGCGCCACGGAGCGGGAGAAGGCCTGGGTCGTGGCGACGCACAGCACCGACTTCATGGCCCGGTTCGCCCCGGTCGCCGAGGACGACCGGCTGCTGGCGACGGCCCTGTGGGTGTACTGGGGCTTCGCCTTCGACGACGCGCGCTGCGACAGCGGCCCCCTGAGCACCCGGCCCGCGCAGTTCAACGCGCTGGCGGGGCGCGTCCAGCGGGCGTGCGAGACGGACGGGGCCGCGGACACGGACCGGTTCGTCCCCGCCCTGCGGGACATCGTGCGCCGCTTCCGGGGCTTCTCGCCGCCCACCCAGGTCAGCCGGTTCGCCCACGCCCACCGCGCGTGGCTGACCGGGGTGGCCTGGCAGATCGGCAACCAGGCGACCGGCCGGATGCCGAACCTCGACGACTTCCTCTGCCTGCGGCTGCTGTCCTCGGGCGGCTGGCCCACCTACGCCCTGCTGGAACTGGCCACGGGCGAGGAGGTCCCGGACCGCGAGATGCACCGGCCGGCGGTCCGCGCGCTGACGGAGATGGCCATCATGGTGGCCGCCCTCGACAACGACCGGCACTCGCTGCTCAAGGAGCTGTCCGGCGGGGAGGCCGACCAGAACGTCTACACGGTGCTGATGCAGGAGCGGTCCTGCTCGCTGCCGGAGGCCGTGGAGTCGGCCACCGGCCTGCGCGACCGGGTCCTGCTGCGGTTCCTGCAACTCCACGACCGCGTCCGCCCGTCGGCCGGCGGCGCGCTGGCCACGTATCTCCAGGGCCTCAGGTACGGAATCCGGGGCAACAACGAGTGGGGGCTGCGGGTACCGCGCTACCTCAGCGCCGGACACTGGCCCGACGCGATGGACGACACGCTGCCGGCCTGGGCCGACGCGCCGGCCGACACCCGCCCGGGGCCGGTGGAGGGCGCCCCCGGCATCGCCTGGTGGTGGGACCCGGACCTCGGCTGACCGGGGCCGGTCCCGGACGGGCCGGCCGTCACCGGCGCGAGGCCAGGTCCAGGGTCCACCACGGGCCGCCGGTCCCCTCCGCGACACCGACGCCGACATGGGTGTAGCGGCAGGTGAGCAGGATGGTGCGGTGGGCCGGGCTGCGCATCCACACCTGCACGGCGGCCCGGGCGGTGGCGGGGCCGGCGGTCACCGCCTCGCCCGCGGACCCGACGGGGAAACCCGCGTCCCGCATCCGGTCGGCGGGACTGCTGCCGCCGGCACCGGTGTGCGTGAGGCGGTGGCTGCGGGCCATGTGACCGCTGTGCGCCCGCGCCGCCCGGTGCAGCGCCGCGTGTGCCCGTACCGGGCCGCAGCCGGCCGCCCGGCGGTGCTGGTTGACGGCGTCGACCAGGCCGTCCTCCCGGCCACCGACACCGGGCTCGCGGTGCTCCGGTGCGGCCTGCCCGGCCGTCCCCTCCGCGGGCGCGTACGAGGCCGAGGGGGCGGGTGCGAACGAGGCCGAGGGGGCGGCGGGACCGGGCCGGCCCCCCGGCTCGGGCAGCGGCCACAGCGGCGCCCGGTAGGGTGCGGGCGGCGACGGCACGGGCGGGGGTCCCGCCCAGGCCGGTGCGGCGGGGACCTGCCACAGCGCCGCGAGTGCCGTGCCGCAGGCGACCGCCGTCCTCCACGTCCGGGACATTCTCGATTTCACCCTTCTGTTCACCCCGGCCCTCATTACCGGGCCGATTTCTTGCCGTTCCGGCTTCTCCCCGCTTCCGAGCCGCTTTCCAGCCGGATGCGAATTTGTATGGGGAGGTGTTTTTCGGCTCGTGTATTCGCTGCCGGCATGTCACTTCGTTCGGGGGAACACGCCCTTTTCGGATACTCCCCGGCGACCCGGACTCGATAGGGTGGGAATCGCCCACTTCCCCTTTTCTCTTTCTTCCGGAGGTTTTCCATGTCGTTGCTGCGCCGTGCCGCCGTCGTCGCCCTGGCGGCGGTCGCCGTGACCGCCGTCGCCGCCGTGCCGGCCGCCACCGCCGCCCCGCAGCCGTCCGCGGCCGTCGTCAACCCCGGCCCGGGCGGTCACGGCGGGCACGGGGGTCACGAGCCGCCGATGCACTTCGGCCCGTTCGAGATCCCGAAGTTCGGCAGCGTCTCCGGGGGCTTCTCCTGGGGCCTGCACCGCTAGGGAGCGGTCGGTGACGCACGCGTGAGGGCCGTCGGTCTCGACGGCCCTCACCGGCGTTTGAGGGTGGCCGCGCTGGCCACCAGCACGAGGACCACGCACGCGAGGATGAGCAGGGAGTCCCTGACGAACAGCCCGGTGACACCGGAGTGTTCGGCGGCCTCGCCCGCCGCCTGCACCGCGTACGTCATGGGCATCGCCTTGGCCAGGGCCGCCAGCGCGCCGTGCATGTCGTCCCGGGGCACGAACAGTCCGCACACCAGGAACTGCGGCAGGACCCCGGCGGGCAGGAACTGCACCGCCTGGAACTCGTTGCGGGCGAAGGCGCTCACCAGCAGGCCGAGCGCCAGGCCCAGCAGGGCGCCGAGCATGGCGATGACCATGAGCAGATAGGCCGGCCCCTTGATGTCCAGCCCCAGGGGCCCGACGGCCAGCAGCGTGGACAGTACCGCCTGGAGCAGGGCCAGGAACGCGAACGCGAGGCTGTAGCCGAGGACGATGTCCAGGCGCCGTACCGGCATGGTCAGCAGCCGTTCCGCGGTGCCGGAGGTGCGCTCCCGCAGCGTCGAGACCGACGCCACCAGGTACATGACGATGACCGGGAAGATGCCGAAGACCTGGGGCCCCACCCGTTCGAAGGTGGCCTCGGCGTCGTGGAACATCAGCTTCAGCAGCACCATGAGCATGCAGGGGATGCCCAGCAGCAGGGCGGTGCTGCCCTTGTCGCGGGAGATCTGCTGCAACACCCGGACCGCCGTGGCGGCGGTGGTGGTGGGCGAGAACGGCAGCCGGTCGGTCAGGGGCGTGGCAGTCATGTGAGGGTGTCCGCGGCGAAGAAGGTGCGCTCGGCGTCGGGTGCGCCGGCCTGGTCGAGGAGATGGGGCACGGGGCCGTCGGCGAGATCGCGCCGACGGGCGCGCGCCTCGGCCGCCGCCGCGGCCCGGACGAGATGCAGGAAGGCCTCCTCCACCTCGGCGCAGCCGGTGTGCTCCAGCACGCTCTCCCGGTCGGCGCTGGCCAGCAGACGGCCCGCGCGCATGAGCAGCAGCCGGTCGCAGCGGTCGGCCTCGTCCATGACGTGGCTGGAGACCAGCAGCGTGGTGCCCTCCTGGGCCAGTCGCCGGAAGACCAGCCACAGCTCCCGGCGCACCATCGGGTCGAGGCCGACCGTGGGTTCGTCCATGACCAGCAGGTCGGGCCGGTTGAGCAGTGCCACGGCCAGGGACACCCGCGAGTACTGGCCGCCCGAGAGCCGGGCGACGGGCTTGTCCGCGTACGCCGCCAGGTCCACCTCCTTCACCACCCGGACGACGGCGTCCTCGCGCCGCCAGCCCCGCATACCGAGGGCGGCGGCGAAGTAGCGCAGGTTCTCCAGCACCGTCAGGTCCGCGTAGACGGACGGGGCCTGGGTGACGTAGCCGACCCGGGTGCGCAGCGGCCAGGCGCCGGCGGCGTGGCCGAGGACCTGCACATGGCCGGACGTGGGCTGCTGCACGCCGACCACACAGCGCAGCAGCGTCGTCTTCCCGCAGCCGCTCGGCCCCAGCAGGCCGACGATGCAGCCGCGCGGGATGGTGAAACTGACGTTCTGCAGCACCGGATGAGTGCCGCGGGTCACGTGCAGCCCGTAGGCGGCCACGGCCGGCAGGTCGTCCGGGGGTGCTGCGCTGTGCTCGGTGTGGTGCACGGCTCCACTGTTCTCGTCTGGGTCGGACCGCTCCGGCGCGGCCACGGCACGGCCGGGGCGAAGGAAGGGCGGCCTCGGCTGGGACAACGCCCGCCCGGGGACGAGGTCACGCGGACCACGGCGCCGTCACCCGGAGGCCGCTCGCGGGTGGGGGGCTCAGGCCTCGCGCCTGGTCATCGCCCAGGCGATGTCGTGCAGTTGGCGGTAGGCGTCCGCGGTCGGCCGGGCCTGTGACAGGGCGCGCAGTGCGGCGGCCAGTTGGCGCCGCGCCTCCTCCTCGGCCGCCTGCCGTCCGCCCGCCTGCTCCACCAGGTGCCGGGCGAGGGCGATGTCGTCGTCGCCGAGCGGGCGCGGGGCGCGGTACAACTCGCGCAGTCGCTCGGCGGCCGGGCCGGCGGCGCCGAGGGCCGCGGCGACGGGCAGGGACTTCTTGCGGGCGGCGAGGTCCGCGCCGACCGGTTTGCCGCTGCGCGCCGAACGGCCCCAGATGCCCAGGACGTCGTCGGCGCACTGGAAGGCCACGCCCAGCCGTCGTCCGAACTCCCGCAGTCCGTCCACCCGCTCGGCGTCGGCTCCGGCGAGCACGCCGCCCAGGGCGCAGGCGCATCCCATCAGCGCTCCGGTCTTGCCCGCGGCCATGTCCAGGTAGTCCGCCACCGTCACCCGCTGGGCCTTCTCGAACGCCACGTCGCGGCTCTGCCCCTCGACGAGTTCGAGCAGCGCGGAGACCAGTTCCCGCACGGCCGCCGCGGCCCGCGCCTGCGGTACGTCGGCCAGGGCCCGCAGTGCGGCGACCAGCAGGGCGTCCCCGGTGAGCACGGCGGCCGGGGTGCCGAACAGGGACCAGGCGGCGGGCCGGTGGCGGCGCAGCGCGTCGCCGTCGATGACGTCGTCGTGCAGCAGCGTGAAGTCGTGCACGAGTTCCACCGCCACGGCACCGGGCACCGCCTCCGCCGGGTCGCCTCCGACGGCCACCGCGGACAGCAGGGTCAGTGCCGGGCGGACCGCCTTGCCGCCGCCGGACGCCACCGTGCGCGGGGCGCCGTCGGCCTCGCACCACCCGCGGTGGTAGCGGGCGACCAGGCTCTCGGCGGCCGGCAGTGCATCGACGGCCGCCCGCAGGGCGGGGAACAGCGCGTCGTCGACCCATTCCAGACGCGGGACGACGCCAGCGGGGGCCGGGTCGGTGATCTGCGACACGTACAACTCCTCATGAGGACGGGGGTGTTTCGGGCAGGCGGAAGGAGAGGGGCGGCAGGGGGCGCGCACCAGGGGTGAGCGGCGAACCGTCTCGGCCGCCACGCCAGTCAATCGGCCGTCGCACCGCCCGGAGAAGCCGGGGCGAAGCACCGCGCGGAAAGATCACCGGGGCAGCCGAGCCCTATGACCATGCACCCAGCCGACTATCACTTCCGGCCCGGTCACACGGCCGGGGCCGCCCCGCCGCGGGATGCGGTGGGCCGGCCCCGGTCGCACGAGGTCCCTCAACAGGACGTCGTGGCCATGAGTTTCTCGAACGACGCCATGCAGTCCGGGCAGTGCCGTGCCCGCTCGCCGTCCGTCGCCGCGCTCCGTTCGCTCAGTTTCTGTCCGCACAGCGTGGCCGCGGCCTGTTTGGCCATCACATGCCACACCAAGGCTCCGCCCGGCTCTTCCGGGCCCACGCACATCTCGTACATTTCGGCCTCCCAGGGTGGACGCCGCTGTCACACTCCAGGAGACACCGGATCGTCCGGTCACCTGAACCGCTCGGGGGCCATTCGGGTGACGACGGCCCGGCTCACCAGGGCGTCCGTGGCGCACCCGGACGGCTGGAAAGGCTCAGCCATTCGGCCCCAGTTCGGGCGGCATCTGACGTGGCGTCCGCCCGTGCGGCCGCAGGTGGGCTCCGCTGGAAGGCACGGCAGCGGCAGCCCCCGCGGGCGCCCGGCAGCGCGGGCCCCGGGCCCGGGCAGCACGGCCACGCCCGGGGCGGCGCGGGCCACCGCTCACCGGCGCCCCGGCCCCGCCCGCCGCTGGTGCCGCTCCCGTCCGTGTGTCCCCGCACCGACCGAGGAAGCTCATGGCGACGCAGACCGAACAGACCGCTCCGGCCCGGGTGGCACGGCTCCGCACCCGGGGCCGGGTGGTCGTCTCCTGGCTGACCACGACCGACCACAAGAAGATCGGCCACCTGTACCTGATCACGTCGTTCGGGTTCTTCCTGATCGCCGGGGCGCTGGCGATGGCGATCCGCGCGGAGCTGGCCCGGCCGGGGATGCAGTTCCTCTCCGCCGAGCAGTACAACCAGGCGTTCACGATGCACGGCACGATCATGCTGCTGCTTTTCGCCACCCCCACGTTCGCCGGGTTCGCCAACGCGGTGATGCCGTTGCAGATCGGCTCCCCCGATGTCGCCTTCCCGCGGCTGAACATGTTCTCGTACTGGCTGTTCCTCTTCGGCGGGCTGATCGTGCTCGGCAGCTTCCTCACCCCGCAGGGCGCCGCCGACTTCGGCTGGACCGCCTACACCCCGCTCAGCGGGCCTCTGCGCAGCCCCTATGTCGGCGGCGACCTGTGGATCATGGGGCTGGCGCTGTCCGGGTTCGGCACGATCCTCGGTGCCGTCAACTTCATCACCACGATCATCTGCATGCGCGCCCCCGGACTGACCATCTTCCGGATGCCGATCTTCACCTGGAACGTGCTGCTCACCTCGGTCCTGGTGCTGCTGGCCTTCCCGGTGCTGGCCGCGGCCCTGCTCGCCCTGGAGGCCGACCGGAAGTTCGGCGCGCACGTGTTCGACCCCCAGTTCGGCGGGGCCATCCTCTGGCAGCACCTGTTCTGGTTCTTCGGCCACCCCGAGGTCTACATCCTCGCCCTGCCGTTCTTCGGCGTGATCACCGAGATCATCCCGGTCTTCGCCCGCAAGCCCATCTTCGGCTACATGGGCCTGGTCGGCGCCACCATCGCCATCGCGGGGCTGTCGGCGACCGTGTGGGCGCACCACATGTTCGCCACCGGTGCCGTGCTGTTGCCGTTCTTCTCGTTCCTGACGTATCTCATCGCGGTGCCCACCGGGGTGAAGTTCTTCAACTGGATCGGCACCATGTGGAAGGGCTCGCTCTCGTTCGAGCCGCCGATGCTGTGGGCGGCCGGCTTCCTGGTCACGTTCCTCTTCGGCGGGCTGACCGGGGTGGTGCTGGGCTCGCCGCCCCTGGACTGGCACGTCACCGACTCGTACTTCGTCGTCGCGCACTTCCACTACGTGCTCTTCGGCACGATCGTGTTCGCGATGTTCGGCGGCTTCAGCTTCTGGTGGCCGAAGATGACCGGGCGGATGCTCGACCACCGCCTGGAGAAGATCCACTTCTGGACGCTGTTCGCGGGCTTCCACACCACGTTCCTGGTGCAGCACTGGCTCGGCGCCGAGGGCATGCCCCGCCGGTACGCCGACTACCTGGCCGCCGACGGTTTCACGGCCCTGAACACGCTCAGCTCCCTGGGCGCCTTCCTGCTGGGGCTGTCCACGCTGCCGTTCCTGTACAACGTCTGGAAGACCGCCAGGTACGGGACGAAGGTCGAGGTCGACGACCCCTGGGGGTACGGGCGTTCGCTGGAGTGGGCCACCTCCTGTCCCCCGCCCCGGCACAACTTCCGCGCGCTGCCGCGCGTCCGCTCCGAGTCGCCCGCCTTCGACCTCCACCACCCCGCCCCGTCCTCCCTGGACCAGGCGGAGCGCACCGGGCGGCGGGACGCGGTGGAGCCCGAGGGACCGGACGCCGGGTGAGGCACGCCCCGGGCCCGAGGGCCCGGGGCGTCCGGTGAGGCCGGGGCCCCGGGAGGTCAGGTGAGCGGTGCGCGGACGCCGGTGAGGACCACGCCGCTGCGCGGCCGGGTCGGGACGCGCCGCAGCGGGATGCTCAGGTCCTGCTCCGGGACCGTGTACTCCAGGCGGGCCAGCCGGACGGCGAGCGCCTCCAGCAGGCCGACGGCGATCCGCTCGCCGGGGCACCGGTGGCCGGTCGCCGGGTCGCCGCCGCCCTGCGGGATCAGTTCCCCGGCGCCGATCGGCCGGTCCAGGAACCGCTGCGGGCGGAAGGCGTACGGGTCGCCCCACAGCTCGTCGTCGTGGTGCTGGCCGTAGACGTCGAGCAGCAGCAGTCCGCCGGCCGGCAGAGAAGCCCCGTGCCAGGTCAGGTCGGTGACGGCGAGGCCGCCGAGGAACGGGGCGAAGGGGTAGAAGCGGCGCACCTCGTGGGCGAAGGCGGTGGCGAAGGCGCCGTCGCCGGACCGCAGCCGTTCGCGGTGCTCGGGCCACCGGTGCAGGGCGTGCGCGGAGAAGGCGACGAACCAGCTCACCGCGGCCGTGGGCCGGATGACGTTCAGCAGTTCCACCGCGGCCGTGCGCGCGGGGAGCGGCCCGTCGGAGGTGTCGCGGTGCCGGGCCACCCGGTCGAGCACCGAGTCCGCGGGCGCGGCCACCGCGCCGGAGCGGACGTCCTCGACCAGGCGGGAGAGCCGGGACTCCTGCCGGCCGCGCGCCCGTCGGGCCCGCAGGTGGCGCGGCCCCGCGGTGGCGAACCCGTCGACCATCGCCACCAGATCCCCGGCCAGGGACGCCGTGTCCGCCTCGTCCAGGGGGATGCCGGCCCAGCGGCACACACCGCGCGTCAGCACGACGGCCGCCTCGTCGAACAGCACGACGCGCTCCCGATCGCCGAAGGACCGTACGGCGTCGTCCCAGGCGGCGGTGACGTGGTCGGTGACACCGCCGACGGCGTCCGGTGCCAGCAGGGGCAGGAACAGTTCCTTGCGGGCGCGGTGGGCGGCGCCGTCGAGGGTGTGCACCGCGCCCTGGCCGAACAGGGTGTCCAACACCGGTCCGGGGACGGCGCCGTGCCGGCGCACCCGGCTCTCGTCGTAGAACAGCCGCACCGCTTCCGGGCCCCGTACGGCCAGCGCGGGCTTGCCCAGCAGCCGGGTGCGGACCACGGGGCCGGTGCTCTCCCGCATGCGGTTGGGCAGCCAGGCGTATCCCTCGGCCAGCAGGGCCGGACTGCGGTCGATCAGGGGGCGGCGGTCGGTGTCCATGGCCGCCGGGTGCCCGCGGCGGCCCTGCGGACACTCGCGCCCTCACACATCTCAGGGACCCCCGCGGGCCGCCGTCCCCTACCGTGCTGAGTGCCCGGCAGGTGCCGCGAGCAGCGGACACCCGCCTTGCCCGCCTCGGCGGCCCGCTGACCGCCGTGCGGTCACCGCCGACCGACCCGTTCCGACCGGACCACAGGGGGATCTCCATGAAGCGACCGATGCGCCGCTCCGTCACCGCGCTGGCCGCCGCCGCGCTCACCGCCGCCGCGCTCGCCGGCACGGCCCAGGCGGCTCCGGCTGCCCCGAGCGGCGGCGACCCGACGCTCACCGACGTCTACATCTGGGCCACGAACGTCAATCTGCGCCAGCACCCGACCACCAAGTCCCCGGTGCTCGCGGTCCGGTCGACGTACTGGCTGGACGCCGTCTGCCAGAAGCAGGGCGAGTACGTCCACGACCCGGCCGTCGGCGGCAACCGCTGGTGGACGGCCGTTCAGGAGTTCTCCGGCAGCGACATCGCCTGGGTGAACAACCTCTACCTCCGGGGCGGCGAGAAGATCGCCGGGGTTCCGGACTGCTGAAAGCGTCTCCGGGGAGCGAAGCGGGGGGCGGGCCGGGTCCGACCGGTCCGCCCCTTCGCGTACGGGCCCGCCGCGGCTTCCCGGTCAGTACAGCTTCTCCACGGCGCGGACGGTGGTCGCCTCGAAGTCGGCCACCTGCGCGTGCCGGAAGTCGCCCATCTGGCCCCAGTTGACGACGGTCACGGTCCGCCCGTCCCGGCCCACCGAGACCAGGTTGATGTCGGAGGCCCCCCAGCTCGTCCCGGTGTGCACGCCATAGACGTGCGCGCCTTCCTGGACGTCGAGCCGGCCGTAGTACTTCTGCTCGGCGGTGATGTCGGGGTATTGCTCCCTCAGCGTCCGCGCGCAGTCGGCGAGGTCCTGCCGCAGCAGGGCCGCGAGCCGGGTGGCCCGCCGGGGGTCGCGCTCGACCACCGTGACCTGCACGGCGCCGGTGTCGTACTCGGTCCAGTACCGGCGGTGGACGGCGGTGGACGGCAGGGCGTCGCCCACGCAGAGGGGCAGCGGGTCGGGCTGTCCGGCGGTGACCGGTCCCGCGTACCAGTCGGAGGCCGGGTGGGGCGGCAGTTCGGCGGGCGCCAGGAAGCGGGGCGTGGCGCCGGCGGACGGGGCCGCGGCGGCCGGGACGGCGGCCACGGCGAGCGCGGCCACGGCGGCCGACGCGGCGACGGCGGTGCGGGTGGTTCGGGCACGGACGGACATGTCTCCCCCAGGTCGGTCGGTCACGGTGCGGGCCGGGCGGGCAGGGGGCGCGTCGGCGCCCCCGGTCCTCGCCGGTCCCGTCACCCGTTACGACCCTCCGCCGCCCCCGAACGTTGCCCTCCCCACCGCAACGGTTCGGTCCCGGCCGGCACCGCCGGGCGGCGGCCCGTCCGGGCGGCTCAGCCCGCGCCGGGTCCCCGCGCCCCGCGTACCTGCTCCTCCAGCCGGCGCAGGCTGGTGTCGAGGGCCTCGGTGACCTCCCGGCGGCCGGGGTCGTGGCCGTCGTCGAAGAAGGACAGGTGCACCGTCACCTCGCTGGTGCCGCTGCCGATGCCGGCGACCTGGAGCCAGCCGGCGTAGCTGCCCTGGTCGCGGGTGCCCCACTCCAGCCGCATCTGCTCGGGCCTGGCGCGCAGCAGCGCGGAGGTGTCCTGGTCGGTGCGGTCCTCGTGGACGGTGACGGCGGGCGGCTCCTCGGCGTGCACATGCAGGTCCCGGGGCAGCCAGGCGTCGAGTCCGGCGACGTCCGCGGCCCGGTCGAAGACGTCCTCGGGCCGGGCGGTCATGGTGCGGGAGCGTTCGTACTCGGTCATGGCGGGGTCCCTCCTCGGCTCGGGTCCGGGTGCACCGACCGCGTGCCCCGGCCCGGCGGGACGAAGCGTGCCCGCAGTGGTCCGCTCGGCGCGCGGCGCGGGCCGGCCGGTGCCAGACTGCTGGGCAGTGTGTCCCGTTCCGGCCGGGCTGCGACGAGGGGAGACGAGGTGTCGACGGCAGAAGCGACCGAGGGACTGCTGCTGCGGTTCCTCGCCGACCCGGAGCATCTGACGCTGGACCTGCCGACCGCCGTCGCCCGCTGCGCGCGTGCGCTGGACCTTCAGCACGCCGTGGTCTACCTCGTCGACATCCAGCAGCGTCATCTCGTCCCGCAGACCGACGTGGCCTCCGCGCTGCCCGTGGACGGCTCCCTGGCGGGCTGGGCCTACCGCACGCAGTCGCTGCGGGTCCAGGAGGCGGAGACGGGCGGGGTCACGGCCTGGTACCCGCTGCTGGACGGCGCGGAGCGGCTCGGCGTCCTCGCCGTCAACCAGACCGCGCTCACCGCCGCCTCGCTGACCCGCGGACGGGCGCTCGCCTCCCTGCTCGCCATGATGATCACCTCGAAGCGGGCCTTCGAGGACTCCTTCGTCCGGCGCACCCGCACCGAACGGATGCAGCTGCCCTCCGAGATGCTCCGGGCGTTCCTGCCGCCCCGCACGATCGGCAACGCCCAGGTGGTGTCGACGGCGGTACTGGAGCCTGCCTACGAGATCGGCGGCGACGCCTTCGACCACGCGCTCACCGAGACGTCCCTGCACGCCTCGGTCTTCGACGCGATGGGGCACGACCTGGCCTCGGGGCTCACCAGCTCGGTCTCCCAGGCCGCCTGCCGCAACGCGCGGCGTACGGGGGCCGATCTGCCCGAGCTGGTGGAGTGCATCGACGACGCGCTGGCCCAGTGGCTGCCGGACAAGTTCTGCACGGGGATCATCGCCCAGCTCGACCTGGCGACGGGCATGCTGCGCTGGAGCAACTGCGGTCACCCCGCCCCCCTGCTCATCCGGGACGACGAGCTGCTCATCGACGCGATGGAGCGCGAGGCGGACCCGCCCCTCGGCCTGCCGTCCCTGCTGACGTCCCGGCCGCGGCAGACCCACGAGATGGCCCTGGAACCCGGCGACCGGGTGCTGATGTACACGGACGGGATCACCGAGGCCCGGACCCGCGAGGCCAAGCTGATGGGCCTGGAACGGTTCGCCGACTACGTCATCCGGGCCACGGCCGGCGGGGAGCTGGCGCCGGAGTCGCTGCGCCGGCTGATCCACTCGATCCTGGACACGCAGACCGACCGGTTGCGGGACGACGCGACGCTGCTGCTGTTCGAGTGGCGGCCCGCGTCCGGCTGAACCGCGGGGCCGCACGCGCGGGGGGTCCGTCCGGGCCGGCGCGCGGATCACACCGGGTGTCCCCGGGCCCGTAGCCAGCCGTGCACCGTGTCCTTGTCGGCGGGCGTGATCCGTACCGCGCCCCGGACCTGCGGGCCCTCGTCCTCGTTGAAGCCGGTGTCGGTGACGCGGGCGGTGACCCAGGTGGCCAGGTCCTCGGCGGCCCGGGGACCGAGGTCGCCCCGCTCCCAGCCGGCGCGGGCCTCGCGGGCCGCGTCGGCGTCGTGCCGTTCGGTCTCCGCCAGCCAGGCCGACACCACCCGCTCGACGGTCCGGCGCTCGTCCGCGCCGGTCTGCTGCCTGTCATTGGTGTTCATGTCCCCCGGGTGCCCGGATTCGCGCGTGCCGACAGCACCGCTCCCCGACCGGCGCGGATCGTGTCGACGCCCGGGCGCCGGGTACCCGAAGGGCACCGGCACGGCCGTGGGGTGACGGGCGTCCTCCCCGGCGGCCGGTGGACGGCACGGCCCGGAAGACACGGTCCGAAAGGGGACAGCGATGACGCAGCCCGCCGACGACAACGCTCTCGACCAGCGCGCCGGCGTGTCCGAACTCCGACTGGCGGCGGGGGCCCCCGGGCCGGTCCCCGAGCACCGGACGACCGGCCCGGCCGGGCTGCCCGGCGACGATCTGCCGATCGACCGCAACCAGGCGATCCTCCAGGCCGCCAAGCAGGTCGGGTCGCTGCTGAAGAAGACCGGGCTGCCGTTCGCGCTGGCCGGCAGCGTCGCGGTGTACGCGCACGGAGGCACCCAGAACCTTCAGCACGACGTCGACTTCTGCATCCGCCCCGAGGACGCCGGGGCCGTCGCCGAGGCCCTGCGGGAGGCCGGGCTCACGGTCTACACCCCGCCGGAGGACTGGCTGCTGAAGGCCACCTGCCTCGGCCAGCAGGTCGACCTGATCTTCGAGATGGCGCACCAGCCGGTGTCGTCGGAGCTGCTGGGCCGGGCCGAGGAGCTGTCGGTGGACTCCGTGCTCATGCCCGTGCTCTCGCCGACCGACCTGATGGCGAGCCTGCTGGCGGCCTTCTCCGAGCACCACTGCGACTTCGGGGCGGTGCTCCCGATCGCCCGCACCCTGCGGGAGAAGATCGACTGGGACGCGGTGCGCCGGGGGTGCGGGGACGAGCCGATGCCGGCCGCCTTCTTCTTCATCCTGGAGCGGCTGGAGATCATTCCGTCGAAGGAGGACCACCGATGAGCGACCCCGTCGCCCGCCAGGGCCCCGCGGCAGGTGCTCCGCCCCACGCGGAGAACGTCGAGTACCGCGTCGCCCATCTTCAGGACCGGCTCGCCGCCGAGGAGCTGGGCGAGCTGGGGGTGCGGTCCGAGATCCGGGCCGGAGCGGTCGTGGTGACCGGCACGGTGCCCTCGGCGCAGTGCCGGGAGACCCTGCTGCGGGTCGTCCACGAGGAGCTGGCCGGGCTGACCGTGCACAGTGACGTCGTGGTCGCGGAGACCACCCGGCCCGATCATGCGGAGGAGCTGTGATGGTCCGTGTCGCCGCCGTCGGAGACATCCACATGGGCCCGGAGAGCCAGGGCCTGCTGCGTCCCGCCTTCGACACGCTGCCCGAGTGCGCCGATCTGCTGCTGCTGGCCGGGGACCTCACCCGGCACGGCACACCGGAGGAGATGCGGGTGGTGGCGCAGGAGGTGCGCGGTCTGCGGGTGCCGGTGATCGCCGTGCTGGGCAACCACGACCACCACGACGAACAGCCCGAGAAGGTCACCGCCATCCTCCAGGACGCCGGGGTCACGGTCCTGGAGGGCGACAGCACGGTGGTGGACTGCGACGGGGCGCGCGTCGGGGTGGCCGGCGTCAAGGGCTTCTGCGGCGGGTTCGTCGGCCGCAGCGCCGGGGAGTTCGGCGAGCCGCTGATGAAGGAGTTCGTGCGGACGACCCGGCGCAGCGCGGACGCGCTGCGCTCCGCCCTGAAGGAGCTCGAGGGCCGGGGCTGCGACGTGCGGGTGGCGCTGACCCACTTCTCCCCCGTGGCCGACACGCTGGCCGGCGAGCCGCTGGAGATCCATCCGTTCCTCGGCAGTTATCTGCTGGCGGAGGCGATCGACACGGCCGGCGCCGATCTGGCGGTGCACGGGCACGCCCACCTGGGCACCGAGCACGGCATGACGGCGGGCGGCGTCCGGGTGCGCAACGTGGCCCAGCCGGTGATCCGCCGGGCGTTCAACGTGTACCGGCTGCACGGCGCCGGCTGAGGACGGGGCCGCCGTCGGTCAAGCATCGGTCGCGGCTGCCGGGGGACACCGACGGGGTTCGGGTCCCGGCGAGGACCCGCCGGGGCGGGCCGGGAGCGAGACGACGCCCGTGAGGCGCGCCGCATGGTGCGGACCGGCCGGGGCACCCGGTGCTCGCTGAAGAGACCGCAGAGCACACGCCCCCTGAAGAGACCGCAGAGCACACGCCCCCTGAAGAGACCGCAGAGCACACACCTCTGGAGAGACCCATGAGTCTGCTGCGTCTGGTCGGCCGCCCCATGCTCGCCTCGATGTTCGTCACCGGCGGCCTGAACTCCGTCCGCAACCCCGAGGCCGTGGCCCCCGTGGCCGAACCCGTGGTCCGGCCGATCACCGAGAGGGTGCCGCCGCTGCCGGACCGCACCGAACAGCTGGTGCGGATCAGCGGCGCCGTGCAGGTGGCGGGCGGGATCCTGCTGGGCCTGGGCCGCTTCCCGCGGCTGTCCGCGCTGGCCATCGCCGGGACCCTGGTGCCGACGACGCTGGCGGCGCACCGGTTCTGGGAGGCGGAGGACCCTTCCGAACGCACCCAGCAGCAGATCCACTTCTTCAAGAACCTGTCCATGCTGGGCGGTCTGCTGATCGCGGCCGACGACACCGGCAGCGCCCCGTCGCTGCTGTGGCGCGGCCGGCACGCCGCGCACGACCTGCGGCGCGACGCCCACCTGGTGCGCCGCTCGATGCGGGCCACCGCGGGCCCGGCGGCCATGGCGGGCGGGCTGCGGGCCAAGCTGCCCCGCTGAGCCGCCGCCCCGGCCGGGCACTCCCGGGCCCGGCCGGTTCCCTCCCCCGGCCGTGACCGCCGGCCGCCGCCGGTCAGCCCTCCCGCGCCGGCGGCGCCTCCCCGGCCGCGCCGTCCGGTGCCGTCCCGGGCCTGGTGTAGAGGATGTCGCGGGCCTGTTCCGCGGCGCGGGCGATGCTCTCGGAGACGAAGTCGACGAAGCGTGCGATGTTCTCCAGGCGGGTGGCGGCGGGAGTGCCGCGGCCGAGGACACCGACGCCCTGCCGTGCCGTCTCCCCCAGCTGGGCGGTGGAGCGGGCGCTGGCCATCATCGACTGGTACCAGACGTCGTCGTCGGCGATGTAGCGCTCACGGCGGCCCGCCTCGCGTTCCCGCCGGACCAGGCCCTGGCTCTCGAGGTACGCGATCGCCTTGGAGACCGACGCCGGGCTGACCTGGAGGCGCTGGACGAGTTCGGACGCGGTGACACTGCCCGCGTCGGTGGTGTACAGGCACACCAGTACCCGGGCCGTCATCCTGGGCAGGCCCGACTGCACGAGGACGGCGGTGAACGCCTCCTCGTACGCGCGTACCGCTTCGGCGTCGCGCCCGTGCGGCTGCGCGGGCGCGGGTGCGGGCCGGGGGGCCGTCTGCCCGCGCCGTCGTGCGCGGCGCTCGGTGGCGCGGTGGGCGAGGTCGGCGCGGTAGGCGGTGGGGCCGCCGTTGCGCATGACCTCGCGTGTGACGGTCGAGGTCGGGCGGTCCAGGCGTCTGGCGATCTCCGCGTAGGCGAGACCGTCGGCCAGCCCCAGCGCGATCCGCCGGCGCTCCTGCTGGGTGAGTCTGCCTCCCGGCATCGCGTTCTCCCGTCCGTGTCGGTGGCGGCCCCAGTATGGCGTTCACCCTCATCTCATTGCAACGCACTGAGACCCTCCATTGCGTTAGGCCACAGCACCATTGCAATGAATTACCGCAACTGACCTGCCAATACAGGGATTCCACGCAGTATCGCCGTTGCCGGACCCGTAAATGCAACGTAGCGTTTCCGATGTCAGAAACAACGAACGGACCGAAGGAGCGCACGATGCAGAAGTTCGACACCCCCGCCCCCGTCTCCACCGTGGTCGACGTCCCCGCGGGGCTGATCCGGTTCATCGCCGCCGACCGGGCCGACACCACGGTCGAGGTCCGGCCGGCGGACGCCGCCAAGAGCAGCGACGTGAAGGCCGCGGAGCAGACCGAGGTCGCCTACCGCGACGGCGTCCTGCGGATCGAGGCCCCGCCGGCGAGCCGGCGGATCCTCGGCCCCACCGGTGCGCTGGAGGTGACGGTCCAGCTGCCCGCCGGGTCGCGTATCGAGGCGAAGGCGGCCGACGCCGAGTTCCGGGGCGTCGGACGGCTCGGCGACGTCGTCCTCGAGGCCGCGCGCGGCACCGTCAAGGTCGACGAGACCGCGAGTGCCCGGCTCGCCCTCCTCGCCGGTGACGTCTCCGTCGGCCGCCTGGGCGGCTCCGCGGAGATCACCACCCAGAAGGGCGACATCCGCATCGCCGAGGCCGTGCACGGCACCGTCACCCTGCGCACGGAGCACGGCGACATCTCGGTCGACGCCGCCGAGGGGGTCTCCGCCATGCTGGACGCCGGCACCTCCCACGGCCGGATCCACAACGCGCTGCGCAACAGCGACGGCGCCGCCGCGGGTCTGAGCATCCACGCGACCACGGCCTACGGGGACGTCACCGCCCGCAGTCTGTGAGCCGGCCGGGCCGGAAGGAGTAGCCGGGCGGGCGGCGGTGTGCCGCCTGTGGTCGGCTGGCCTCGGGGGACCCCGGCAGAACAGGCGTTAGCGGACCGGGGACGGGGGGACCCGATGCCCGTGGCGGGCCGTTCCCGAGGCCGCCGCGACTTGTGTGGAGGTGAGGAAATGGGACACGGAGGAAACGTCATCGACGAGCTGACGACCGATCACCGGGAGGTCGAGGAGCTCTTCGGCAAGATCGAGGCTCTGCCGTCGGGTCACAAGGACCGCAAGCTGTACGCCGACCAGGCCACGATCGAGCTGGTCCGGCACTCGGTGGCGGAGGAGGCCTACCTGTATCCGGCCGTGCGTGAGCACGTCGCGAACGGCGACGCCCTCGCCGACAAGGAGCTGGAGGACCACGCCGAGGCCGAGCAGATCATGAAGGACCTGGAGGGCTGCGCCGCCGACGACCCCGAGTTCGACCGGCTGGTGGGCATGCTGATGAGTGAGATCCGCTCGCACGTGGCCGACGAGGAGGCCAACCTCTTCCCCCGGCT
Source organism: Streptomyces sp. NPDC031049 (assembly GCF_055571015.1). NCBI lineage: Bacteria > Bacillati > Actinomycetota > Actinomycetes > Kitasatosporales > Streptomycetaceae > Streptomyces > Streptomyces sp. NPDC031049. The sequence continues at coordinate 26,294 of NZ_JBVIGC010000026.1, read as the reverse complement.
GCGCGAGGCGTGTCCGCCGGACGCGCTGAACGAACTGGGTGAGAAGGTCCGGCAGGCGAAGAAGACGGCTCCCACGCGGCCTCATCCGTCGGCCCCGGACAAGCCGCCGATGAACAAGCTGATGGCGCCCGGTGCCGGGCTGGTGGACCGGATGCGGGACGCGCTGTCCGGCCGCGGCAAGGCCGACTGAGGCGCGGGGCGCGTCCGTCCGGACGACTCGGCCAAGGGCCCGGTGCTCCGGCACCGGGCCCTTGGCCGTGCGCGCGTACGGCGCCGTACGGGTGTATGGCGGCGGCCGTGCGCGTGTACGGCGGCGTGATGCCCGGGTGCGGTGCGGGCGGTCAGCTGCCCGTGCCCAGCAGGCGGCGTACCGCGCGCAGCACGTCGACGGCCGGGCCCCGGCCGTCGACGGACACCGTGGGCACCCGGTACGGCGCCCGGCTGTCCGCCGACGGTGCCGGGGCGGCCAGGGAGACGACGGGGGTGCCGACCGCAGCGGCGAGGTGGGCCGGCCCGGCCGAGCCGGTGACCAGCACGTCGGCGGAGCGCAGTACCCCGGCGAGCGCCCGCGCCGTGGTCCGCCCGCCGAGGTCGACGGCCGTCTCCCCGCTGACCCCGTGGGTCAGGGCGGTCTCGTCGGCGCCGCCGGTGACGACGACCCGGTGGCCGGCGTCGCAGAGCAGGGCGACGGCCGCCGCGGCGCGGTCGGCGTCCCAGGCGCGGGCCGGATCCCCCGCGCCGGGGTGGACCACGACGTAGGGGCCGTTGCCGGTGAGCGAGGCGGTGTCGGGAGCGGGGCGGACCCGGAGCCGGCCGTCGTCCCCGGTGCGCAGGCCGAAGCCCATGGCGAGGGCGGTGTCCAGGGCCGCCTCGGCCTCGTGCCGGCCCGGCCGGCAGGGGTGCCGGAGGTCGAGGAGGGAGTCGTCGTGGAGGGGATCGTCGGGGAAGGCGTCCCGGGCCGTGCCGCCGGGGGCGCCGATGCGGCCCACCCGGGCGGTGCGGAGCAGCCGCGCCACGGGCAGCGGATCGTGCCGCTCCGGGGTGAGGACGAGGGCCACGTCGTACCCCTCCCGGCGCAGCCGCCGGACCACCGCGTCGGTGTCGGTGCCGTGCGGCGCGCCCGGCGCCGTGCCGTCCCCCGGTGTCTCCCAGGTCACCACGTCGTCCACGTGGGGCAGCAGCCGGGCGGCCGGAGCGCCGCGGGTGCCGCACAGCATCGTGACGCGGCCGGCCCGGTTGGCGACGGCCCGGACGGCCGGTCCGGTCAGCAGGACGTCGCCGAAGTCGCCGGCGTGGGCGACGAGGGCCTTCACGCCCACCACTCCCCTCCGTCGCGCCCGGCCGTCATCGCGGACACGGGTTCGGGCAGGTCCCGGAAGGCGGCGACGGTGCGTTCCAGCGCGTCCTGCCAGCACACCCGGGGCATCCAGCCGAAGATCTCCCGGGCGAAGCCGGTGACCGGCCTGGCGGCGGGCTCGGCGTCCTCCGTCCCGTCGACGAAGGTGAGCGGTGACGCCGAACCGGTCAGCTCGATCACCCGGCGGGCGACCTCGACGTCCGACGGTGTCTCGTCCCCGCCGATGTCCACGGGCCGCACCGACCGGCCGGCGGCCACCAGCAGCACGCCGTCGACCAGGTCGTCGACGTAGCACAGGGAGCGGGTCCGGCCGCCGTCCCCGGCGACGGTGACCGGCTGCCCGGTCAGCGCCTGCTCGATGAAGCGGCCCGGCGCGCTCCCGTCGTCCGTGCGCATCCGGGGCCCGCAGGCCGGGAACAGCCGTACGATCCCGGCGTTGGCGTCGGGGTCGCCCGCCTGGGCCGCGACCAGCGCCTCGGCGAACCGGACGGCGGCGGCACGGGGACCCTCGGCGCCGATGCCGACGGGGTCGTCGGCCCCGGGACCCGGGACCTGCGGCGGCGAGGAGGCGAGCAGGAAGCGGGCGCCGTCGCGGCGGGCCACGGCCAGCGCCGCACGGGTGCCGAGGCCGGCGGCGTCCAGCGCGTCCTCGGGCCGGTCCGGCGGGGCGACGGCGGGGCCGGCCAGATGCAGGACCAGGTCGTAGGGGCCGGTCAGGGCCTCGGGGCAGCCGGGGTCGGTGACGTCCCGTTCGAGGAAGCGGAAGCCGGGCCGGCCCGCCAGGTGGGCGACCTTCTCGGCCCGGCCGGTGGCGAGGTTGTCCACACAGTCGACTTCGACACCTGAATCGAGCAGCCGGGTGCACAGGTGGGAGCCGAGGAATCCCGCCCCTCCGGTGACCAGGGCACGGGACCAGGGCGCGGTGGGCTCGGTCTTCATGGTGCATGCCGCCAACGGCAACACGAGGACCACCATCCTTCCGCTGCGCGACGCCGACGAGCGCGTCCCCGAGTGCCCCACCGAGTCGCTTTCATACCTTGACGCCTGCCGTGCCCCCTGCGTCCAGCGCCGTGCGCGGGGGCCGGCGGTCGGAGCCGGCCGCCCCGGCCCGGGAGGCTGTGGCCGCCGTCACCGGCCTCGGACCGGGCCCCGGCGGCCCCCTACACCTGTGATCAACCACACTCGTGCCGCCAAGTGCCCTATCCACGGGGGTGTTTGGCCCCGGTACGGCCGGCCCGCCGGGATGCGGTGGCACCGACTCGGCCCTCCCCTCTGCCACCATGGTCCGCGCCGTGATCCGGCTCAGTGGAACGACCGTGCAGCGCAGCCGGTGACTTCCCTCCGGTCCCCGTCCCCTCCGGGCCTCCCGGCTCGTCTTCGAGTGCCGCACTGTGTCTTCCTCCCCTGTTTCCACCCCGCCCGCCCCCGCGCCGGACCCGGCGCCGGTCCCCGTCGACCCGCCATCCCCGGCGGCGTCCCGCTCGCCGTGGCGCTCCCTGCGGTACCGCAGCATGCGCTGGTGGTCCGTCGCGAACTTCGTGTCGAACGCCGGTACGTGGATGCAGCTCACGGTGCAGAACCTGCTGGTCCTCCAGATCACCGGGTCCGCCGCCGCGACGGGTCTGTCCATGTCCGTGCAGGCCGCGCCCGCCCTGCTGATCAGCGTGTTCGGCGGCGCGGCCGTCGACCGCTGGCCGCGGAAGCTGACGGCTGCCGTCAGCCAGGCCCTGCTGGGCGCCGTGGCGTTCACGACCGCCGTCCTGGTGGCCCTGGACCGGCTCGACATGACCTCGCTGATGGTGCTGGCGGCCGTGACCGGCGTCATCGCCACCGTCGACGGGCCTGCGTGCTCCCTGCTGGGCAACGACCTGGTCCCGCCGGAGGACGTGCCGTCCGCCATCGGTGTGGGCGCGCTGGTGCACCAGGCGGGCCGGCTCACCGGCGCGGCGCTGGCCGGTGTGACGGTCGGCTTCCTCGGCACGGCCGCCGCGTACGCGGCCAACGGGGTGTCGTTCCTGTTCGTGGCCTCCGTCGTCCCCTTCCTGCGTCCCGCGCGCGGGGCCGTGCGGGCCGACGGTCCCTCGCCGGCGCGCGGCGCGGGCGGCGGCATGACGGTGCGGGAGGGCCTGGCGTTCTTCGCCCGCCGGCCCCGGCTGCTCGCGCTGGCCGGTGTCACCGGGGTGAGCGCGGTCTTCGGCCGCAACTACGCGTTGACGCTGGCCGTCCTCGTCACCGGGCCGCTGGCGGGTGGTGCCGGGTCGTTCGGCACGGTCTCGACGGTGCTGGCGGTCGGCGGCATCATCGGCGCGGTGCTGGGCGGGCGGCTGCGCAGGCCCTCGGTGCGGCTGGTCGGCACGCTGGCCGCCGTGGGTGGGCTGTTGCAGGTGGTGGCGGGGATGTCACCGTCGCTCGCGGTGCTGCTGGTGCTGGTGCTGCCGATGGCCGTCGTGGAGTCCGTGTCGGACACGGCGGGGACTTCGGTCCTCCAGACCGATCCGCCTGCCCATATGCGCGGGCGGGTGCTCGGGGTGTGGGGCAGTGTCGGAACGGTGTGGAGTCTCGGTGGGCCGCCGGCGATCGGTCTGCTGATGGAGCTGGCGGGGCCGCGTGGCGCGCTGGTCTCGGGTGGGCTGGTCATCGCCGGGGCGGTCGGTGCGGGGTATCTGCTGCACGGTCGGCGTTCGGCTGCGCCGGTGGCGCTGCGGACGGAGGGTGGCGACCTGGCCGACCGGACCGCCCTCGGCACGGCGGCCTGACCGCCTGGGCGGCAGCGGATTTCCCTCGCCCCCGCCGCCCCTACCCGTCCCATCCTTCTGGGGGCTGCCGCCCCCAGACCCCCGCTTCGGCCTGAACGGCCTCGTCCTCAAACGCCGGACGGGCTGGTAAGTCAGCCCCTCTGGGGGTGCCCCCTCCGGGGGAGTTTGAGGAGCGGGGGTCCGGGGGCGAAGCCCCCGGGGACGGGACGGGTAGGGGCGGCGGGGGCGAAAAAAGCCCGGTGGGGGCCGCGGTCAGGCGGCCAGTGTGCGGCCGGGCCCCAGACGCCCGAGCAGCTCACCGCGGTGCAGATCGGCCACCGGAGCCAGCAGATCAGGATGCCGCAACAGCGCCGCGGCCCTGCGATCCCGGTCGTCCGGCTCCAGCAGCCGCCGGAACCCGGCCGGAGTCACACTCCCCGGGTGGTCCTCGACCACGGCGGCCACGGCCAGCCCCGCCAGCTCCGGATCGGTCAGCAGCCCGGCCGCCCAGCTGGTCACGACCTCGTCCACCCAGGTACGCCAGGCCTGGTCCGCCGGGTCACCGGCCGCGGCGTCGTCCGGGCCGGCGACCCAGTCGAGCCGGGCGGAGCCTCCGGGGCCGGCGACCCCCACCAGAGCGGCGTCCATGGGCGTCGGATAGCGCAGCCAGGCGGCGACCGTCACGGCCTGGCGTGCCTGCACCTCGCACAGGGCGTCGGCCAGCGCGCCGCCCGACGCCGGGTAGGCGCGGGTCAGCCACTGGGTGGTCGCCGCGATGACCGGGGAGAGTTCTGCGTGCACTGCCGGGACCGTCCGAACTGCTCTGCGAGGGGAACTGGGACAGGGGTACGCAAACCGTAGCCGCCGGTCCCCCGCGGGGAACATGGCCGGTGCCTCGTTCGGCACGTGGCCTCGGACACACCTCACGGGCGCCACCACGGGCGCCACCTCGGGCACCGCCGCCCGGAGCCGTCAGAGCTCGCAGGCCCTGGAGCTCGGAGCCCAGGACGTCGGAGGAACCAAACCTCGCAGGCCCAGACCCCGCAGGCCCCGGCCCTCGCAGACCTCAGCCGCCGGACCCCGCAGGCCCCAGGCCCCGAAGACGCCGGACCCCGCGGCCCGCGCCCCGTCGCTCCCCGTCCGCGCCGTACCTCACCAAGCAGGAGTCGTCACGGCCGGCCGGTGGACGGCCTCGGCCGCGTCCCGCAGGTGCAGGGCGACGCCGATGAGGGCGCGCAGGGCCGAGGGGCGCAGGTTCTGGGCGCTCTCGGCGGCCAGCACCAGCAGGCATCCGGCGGCCTGCTCGACCACGGGGACGGGGAGGGTCGGGGCGTCGCAGTCGACACCCCGGAAAGCCCGCCAGGGGGCCGCGGCGCCGTCGATGGCCCGCTGCACCGCCTGTTCGAGGTGCTGGGAGGCCTGCTCGACGACGGTGGCCGGGAGGGTGATGGTGCGGTGGAACGCTGAACTGGTCATGATCTCACTGGTCCCCCGTCGCACCGCTCGTCCCCCGGCCCCGCGGGGCAATTTCACCGGGTCGGCGGCCTGCGGCGCACCGTCGTCCGGGCACGGATCACCGGGCACGCATCGCCGGGCACGGGTCACCGGGCACGCATCGCCGGCCACGGATCGCCGGGCACGGAGGCACGGCTCACGGCGCGCCGGGATCGTAGGCTGGGCCCCGTGCGTGCCGACGACTCCGCCTTCTCCGCGTCCGGTCCGTCGCGTCACCCCGGCGGCCGGGAGGGGCCCGGTGCCGCCGTGGCCAGGATGACCGGGTGGGCGGTCGCCGGGGAGCGGCGGCTGTCCGGGGGGCCGGCCGAGGTGACCCTGGACGACGGCAGGGTGGTGATCGTCAAGACCGGTGACGGGGACGGGGCGGCCAGGGCCGAGGCGGCGGGGCTGCGCTGGCTGGCCGACGCGGGAGCGGTCCGGGTGCCCGCGGTGCACGGCGACGACGGGCGCCGGCTGGTCGTGGACCGGGTGGCGCAGGGCAGGCCCACTGCCGGGGCGGCGTTCCGGTTCGGGCGGGATCTCGCCGCGCTGCACGCCGCCGGAGCGCCCGCGTTCGGTGCCGCCCCGCCCGGCGGCCCGCGCCACGCCTGGATCGGACGTGCCCCGATGCGCAACGTCCGCGGGACCGACTGGCCGGCCTGGTACGCCGAGCACCGGGTGCTGCCGTATCTGCGGCGCGCCGTGGACGACGGGACCGTGCTGCCGGCCGAGGCGGCCGACGTGGAACGGGTCTGCGAGCGGCTGCCCGGGCTGGCGGGGCCGCCGGAGCCGCCCGCCCGCCTGCACGGGGACCTGTGGAACGGCAATGTGCTGTGGGGCGCCGACGGCGAGGTGTGGCTGATCGACCCGGCGGCGCACGGCGGCCACCGGGAGACCGACCTGGCGATGCTGCACCTGTTCGGCTGCCCCCACCTGGAGCGGATCATGGACGGCTACCGGGAGGCGGCGCCGCTCGCCGACGGGTGGCGCGACCGCGTCGGCGTGCACCAGCTGTTTCCGCTGCTGGTGCACGCCGTGCTGTTCGGCCGCGGTTACGCCGAGCAGGCCCTCGCGGCGGCCCGCGCGGCGCTGCGCGGCTGACCGCAGGGACGGCGGGGCAGGCTCAGCGCGTCACCACGTGCCGCTCGTCGGGGACGCAGTGGGTCATGGTGAGGCCCTCGACGTCCCGCGGCGGGTTCTTGCCCAGATTGGACAGCCGCTTGCGGTCCTCGTCGGTCAGGTCCTGGCTCGCCAGCGGCTCCAGGCCCGCCACGTCCTCGGGGCTGATGCCGAGGCCCTCGCCCACCCGCAGGCCGAGGTCGTTCTCGACCAGCAGGAAGTGCCAGACCATGCGCTCCTGGATGGGCCTCGGACACTGGGAGAGCAGGTCGGTGAAGTTCTTCACCAGGTCGTCCCGCTCCCACTGCTCCATCAGCAGGTACCGCTGGCCGGCCTGCTGGTAGTCGTTGGTGCGCGGGATGCGCTTGCGGGTCAGCCGGCCGCGGACCTCCGGTCCCTGCTCGTCGTGGGTCGGGTACTCCCCCTCGCGCAGCCCGCCGGTGATCGACGGCTCGTAGTTGACGATGGGGTTCTCGCCCCCGCCGTCCACGTGGTACGTCATCAGGCCGTCGCGCTGGTTGGTGCGGACGTCGGCGTTCTTGGCCTGGTTGACGGGGAGCTGAAGGTAGTTCGGCCCGACCCGGTAGCGCTGGGTGTCGCTGTAGGAGAAGGTCCGGCCGACCAGCATCTTGTCGTCGGAGAAGTCGAGGCCGTCGACGAGGACGCCGGTGCCGAAGGAGATCTGCTCGTTCTCGGCGAAGAAGTTCTCCGGCATCCGGTCGAGCACCATCCGGCCCACGGCCTTGGGCGGGAAGTCCTGCTCGGGCCAGGTCTTGGTGTCGTCCAGCGGGTCGAAGTCCAGCTCCGGGTGGTCGTGGTCGTCCATCATCTGCACGAGCAGCTCCCACTCCGGGTGGTCGCCGCGCGCCACGGCCTCGTAGAGGTCCTTGGTGGCGTGCCCGAGGGAGTCGGCCTGGACGTTGGCCGCGTCCTCCTCGGTCATGCTGCGCACGCCCTGCTTGGGCATCCAGTGGTACTTGACCAGGACGGTCCGGCCCTCGGCGTTGACCCACTTGTAGGTGTTGACGCCGAAGCCCTGCATGTGCCGGTAGTCCGCGGGGATGCCGCGCGGGCTGAAGAGGTTGACCAGCATGTGCATCGACTCCGGCGTCTGCGACATGAAGTCGAAGATGCGCCGGGGCTGCTGCTCGAAGGTCACCGGGTCGGGCTTGAGGGCGTGGATGACGTCCGGGAACTTGATCGCGTCCCGGATGAAGAAGACGCCGAGGTTGTTGCCGACCAGGTCCCAGTTGCCGTCCTCGGTGTAGAACTTCACGGCGAAGCCGCGGGGGTCGCGGGCGGCCTCGGAGGAGTCGCGCCCGCCGATGACGGTGGAGAAGCGGACGGCCACGTCGGTGCGCTTGCCGGGCTCCTGGAACAGCTTGGCCCGGGTGTAGCGGTCGATGGGCTCGTCGCCCCACTTGCCGTACGCCTCGAAGTATCCGTACGCGGTGACGCCGCGGGCGTGCACGACCCGTTCCGGGATGCGCTCCCGGTCGAAGTGGCTGATCTTCTCCAGGAACTGGTAGTTCTCCAGCGTGGCGGGGCCGCGGGCGCCGACCGTGCGCTGGTTCTGGTTGTCGTAGACCGGATGGCCCTGCCGGTTGGTGAGCACCTTGCGGTCGTCGCCGGGAGCGGGGCCCTGGCTCGATACGTCCGTCATGGTTCGTGGGCTCCTTCGATGCGTGGCGTCAGGCGGTGACGTCCGGGGCGTGACGTCCGTCGGTCGGGTCCCGGGCAGCGGCCGGCCGCCCGGGCGGGCGGTCCGGGTACCCGGTACCGGGGTGTCACTCACCGGCCGGCCCGGCGCGCCTCCCGGGACCCAGCCTCGGACCGGAACGGCACCCCCGCCAGCCGGGGCCCGCCGGGCACGTCCATACGTGAGGCCCGGGCACCGGCGCTCGCCGCCGCCCGGGCCCCGCCCACGCGTCCTCGGTGCCCTCAGCCGCCGTCGAGCCGTGCCTTCAGCAGTCCCTTGCCCAGTTCGGCGCCCTTGCGGCTGTCCGCCTGCGCCTTGCGGAACAGCTCCGCGACCTCGGTGTCCTTCTGGCGCTCGGCGTCCTGGATGTAGGTCTCCAGGCGCAGCGCGTTGTTGAGGCAGGACTCGACGTACCAGATCAGGTTGTAGTCCTTGTCCTGCGTGCCGGTCAGGCCGCCGGTCTCCGTGCCGCTGGTCATGCGGGCCTCCTCTTCGCGGTACTCGGTTCGTCGGTTCGTCGGTTGTTCCGTCTCGCTTCCGCGGACCGGCCGGGTACCCGTGCCCGGGCGGTGCACACCGGGACACGCGCGCGGGGGCGCGACCGGTCCCCCGTCCCGGTCGTGCCCCCGCGGTGCCTCGAACGTACGTGGACGGCTCGGCCCTTGTGAACCGCGTCGGTGCCCGCCGCGGGGCCGCCCCGACTCAGCCGTGCACAGGTGAGTCCCGTTTGCCCGGCTTCGCACCGCGCAGGACGGGCTGGTCGAGTTCCCCGACGGCCAGATGCGCGAGGACCACCTCGTACAGGTCGCTCCCCGGGTCGAGCAGCCGGCGTTCGAGGACGGGCTCGGCGCGGCGCACGTGGTCGCGCACCGTCTGGGCGTGGACGCCGAGGTCCCGTGCGGCGCGCTCGGCGTTGCCGCCGACGGCGAGCCAGGCCCGCAGGGTGCGCCGCAGGTCGCGGGTGTCGGTCTCCAGCCGGCCGAGCAGGTCGGTCGCCCAGGTGCGCAGCGCGGGCCCGGCCAGCAGGTCCGCGAGCCGGACGGCGTCCGCGCGGCCCGGCCGGGCGGCGCCGTCCGGGTTCTGTTCCAGTGCGGCGTGGGCGTTGAGCGCCAGGTGCACGGCGGCGCGCGCGGTGAGGTCGGCGAAGTCGGTGCGCAGCAGCGTCTCGACCCGGTCCATGCGGGCGCGGACGGTGTTCCGGCTGACGCCGAGGACCTTGGCCGTGCTCACGGCGGTGAATTCCAGGCCCAGCCGGGTGGTGGCGAGCAGTTCGGCGCGCGTGTGGTGCGGCAGGGCGTCCAGCGGGCGCAGCACCTGGGCCGTCCAGTGGTGGAGGGCGACCGGGTCCATCAGCCGTTCGGGCCGGGTGCGCTCGGCGTACACGGCGGTGCGCCCGGGCCGGAACCGGGCCACGGCCAGGGCGCTGACCGCCTGCCCGTAGGCGGTCGCCGTGCGCGCGAGGCCGTGCCGGGCGCTGCCGCCGAGGTAGGCGCCGGGGTGCCGGTCGATCAGTGCCCGCAGGTCGTCGCCGGTGGCCTCCCGCGGGGTCAGGACGATGACATGGCCGTCCTTGGCCGGGCAGCGCACGACGAGGGCCTGTTCGCGGGTCGCGTCGAGGCACTCCTCGGCGAGCCGGTCCCGTTCCCGGGGGCCGCACTCGACGACGTAGACGCCGGCGGTGTCGGTGTCGAGCAGCCCCGGCCACAGTCCGGCGGCCACCCGCCGCGCGGAGACGGTGTCCTCCACCATGAGCAGTTGCAGGATGGCCAGGCGCAGGTCGGAGGCGGCCCGTCGGAGCCGCTGCCCGGCCGAGGCCGACTCCTGGGCGGCCAGCAGCAGGGCGACGACCTGGGCGGTGTGCGTGACGATCTCCGCGGCCGGCCGGTCGAACGGGGTGGCCCGGGTTACCGCGAGCACGGCGGCCGGGGCGGGGTGCGGGCGCTCCACCCGGACCAGGCGCAGATGGCGGCCCCGGTCCTCGCAGGCGGCGGAGGCGATGCGGCCCGCGGTGATCTCCCGGACCAGGTTCTCGTCCAGTGCGGCGGGCGTGCCCGCCAGCAGGTGCCCGGCGCCGTCCTGGAGCGTCACCACGGCGCGGACGGCGTCGGCCAGCCAGGAGACGACCCTGCGGACGTCGTGGCCCGAGGGCCGCAGCTGGTCGAGCAGTTCCGCCGCCCACGCCCCGCCCCGTGCTCCGGCCCCCCGTCGTCCCCCGTCACCGTCTCGGCCCGCCACGTCGGCCCGCTCCTCGCTCGTACTCGCTCTCCGCCCGGTCCGGGGACGTTACCTCATGGTCCGCGTCCCGCCCGCCGGCGCGGCCCCGGCCTGCGGCCCCGTACCGGCGTACCGCCCCCCTCCCGGCGCGCCGAGCCGGCCGCGCCGCCGGAGGCATAAGCTCGGCGGATGGCGAAGTACTACGACGTGCACCCCGACAACCCCCAGCCGCGCAGCATCGCCCAGGTCGCCGACGGCGTCCGCGCCGACGCCCTGATCGCGTATCCGACGGACTCCTGCTACGCCCTGGGCTGCCGCCTCGGCAGCCGTGACGGCATCGACCGCATCCGGACGATCCGTCAGCTCGACGACCGGCACCACTTCACGCTGGTGTGCCAGGACTTCGCGCAGCTCGGCCGGTTCGTGCGGATCGACAACGACGTGTTCCGGGCGATCAAGGCCTCGACGCCCGGCAGGTACACCTTCATCCTGCCCGCGACGCGCGAGGTGCCGCGGATGCTCCAGCACCCGAAGAAGAAGACCGTGGGTGTGCGCATCCCGGACCATGTGGTCGCGCAGGCGCTGCTGACGGAGCTGGGTGAGCCGCTGCTGTCCAGCACGCTGCTGCTGCCCGGTGAGGAGGAGCCGATGACCCAGGGCTGGGAGATCAAGGACCGGCTCGACCATGTGCTGGACGCGGTCGTGGACTCGGGGGACTGCGGCACCGAGCCGACGACGGTCGTGGACTTCTCCGGCGGGGAGGCGGAGATCGTCCGCCGGGGGGCGGGCGACACGGCGCGCTTCGAGGCCTGACGCCGGCCTCCGGGCCCGGCCTCGCGGCCCGGCCTCGGCCGACGACCGACAGCCGACAGCCGGCAACCGACAGCCGGCAGCCGGCAGCCGCCAATCGACAGCGGGCCGACGGCGGCGACGGCGCGGCGGCCGGTCACCAGCGTCCCGGCGCGGTGCCGACGACCGGCTCCGACGGCCTGCCGTCGACACCGGCCGGGATCTCGCCGGCCAGCATCACGCGGTGCATGATCCGGGGATGCTCCAGGTGGGCGGTGTCCGCCGGGGCGAGGTGGATGGTGGCCCGGTTGTCCCAGAAGGCCACGCTGCCCGGCTCCCAGCGGAAGCGGACGGTGTACTCGGGGCGGGTCGCCTGCTCCAGCAGCATGTCGAGGACCGCCCGGCTCTCGTGGCGGGACAGCCCGGTGATCTGCTCGACGTAGTAGCCGTTGACGAACAGCACCCGCTCCCCCGTCTGCGGGTGCACCCGCACCAGCGGGTGCACGCTGGCGACCTGATGGTCCAGCAGGTGCCGGAGGTAGGCGTCGTCGCCGGGCCGCGGCTGGTAGCCGACGCCCAGCCGGTGTTCGGCGCGCAGCCCGTCGACGAAGTCCCGTACCGGGGCGGACAGTCCGGCGTACGCCGCCGCCAGGTCGGCCCAGGTCGTGTCGCCGCCGTACGGGGGTACGGTCTCGGCCCGCAGGATCGTCGCGGCCGGCGGGTCGATCCGGGCGCCGTGGTCGCAGTGCCAGCCGCGCAGCAGGGTGTGCCGGCGGCGGCGCAGCCACTCGTCGTGCTCCATCCCGAACCGGCCGCCCAGCTCCAGCCGGTCGGCGGTGGTCTCGATCTCCGGGACGCCGGGAGGCGACGCACCGCCGCGCCGGCCGAGCGCGACCGGCTCCCCGAACCGCCGGGCGAAGGCCACGTGGCCGGCGTGGTCCAGCCGCTGGTCCCGGAAGAACACCACCTTCCAGCGCAGCACCGCGGCCCGGATCGCGTCGGCCTGGGCGTCGTCGAGGCCGCCGGCCAGGTCGACGCCGGTGATCTCGGCCCCGATGTGTCCGGCGGCCGGCCGCACCGTCAGGCCCGCGGCGCGCTCCGCCGCGCGCGACGCCTCGTCCGCCCTGGCCCTGTCCGTCGTCATGCGCACTCCGTCGGTCGTCCGTCGTCGGCCCACCACAGATCGTGGCAGCGTCGGACGGCGGTGGCGACAGGGCCTCCGCTTGATCACTGCTCGCCCCGTCCCTGACGCTGGAGGGACGGCACAGCGCCGTACCCGGCCGTACGCGGTCGGATCGGTCGAGGGAAAGGTCCCGAAGTGGCAGGCATCCCGGCGCACACGCTCAACGACGGCACGACGCTCCCGGCCCTGGGGCTGGGGACGTGGCCCCTGGACGACACCGCCGCCGAGCAGGCGGTCCGCAGCGCCCTGGAGGCGGGTTACCGGCTCATCGACACGGCGGCGAACTACCGCAACGAGACCGGCGTCGGCCGCGGGGTGGCCGGCAGCGGCGTGCCGCGGGAGGAGATCGTGGTCACGACGAAGCTGCCCGGCCGGCACCACGGCTACGAGGAGACCCTCGCCTCGTTCGAGGACTCCCGGTCCCGGCTCGGCCTGGACCATGTCGACCTGTACCTGATCCACTGGCCGCTGCCCCGGGTCGACAAGTACGTGGGCTCCTGGAAGGCCATGATCAAGCTGCGCGAGGAGGGCCTCGTACGGTCGATCGGCGTCTCCAACTTCACGGCCGCGCAGATCGAGCGGCTGGAGCAGGAGACCGGCGTGCTGCCCTCCGTCAACCAGATCGAACTGCACCCGCTGCTCCCGCAGGAGGAACTGCGCGCCTTCCACGAGCGCAAGGGCGTGCGCACCGAGAGCTGGAGCCCGCTGGGCCGCGGCAGCGATCTGCTGGACGACCCGGCCGTGGCGTCCGTCGCCGAGGCGCACGGGGTGACGCCCGCCCAGGTGGTGCTGCGCTGGCACACCCAGCTGGGCGCGGTGCCGATCCCGAAGTCCGCCGCCCCCGGGCGTCAGCGCGCCAACCTCGACGTCTTCGGCTTCACGCTGGACGACGCCCAGATGCGGGCCGTCGCCGACCGCGACCCGAAGCGGCTCGGCGGGGACCCGGAGGTGCACGAGGAGTTCTGACCGGGGTACCCGGGGCCGGTCGGCACGCACGACGGGGGAACGTCGCGGAAGGAGCCCACGGTGGCTGAGCGGAACGGGCTGCGGGAGTACCGCGGCAAGCGGCACTTCGACCGCACCGGTGAGCCCCGGGGGCGCCCGGAGCGGCCCGGGCCGGACGAGGCGCCCCGGTTCGTGGTGCAGATCCACGACGCGAGCACCCTGCACTTCGACTTCCGGTTGCAGGTGGACGACGTGCTGAAGTCCTGGTCGGTGCCGAAGGGGCCGTCCGGCGACCCCGCCGACAAGCGGCTGGCCCTGCCCACCGAGGACCACCCGCTGGAGTACGAGCAGTTCGAGGGCGTGATCCCGGCGGGCGAGTACGGCGGCGGCACGGTGATCGTCTGGGACCAGGGCACCTATGAGCCGCTCAGCCACGACCGGCGGGGCCGGGCGGTGGACTTCGCCGAGTCGCTGGAGCGCGGGCACGCCACGTTCCGGCTGCGCGGGGCGAAGCTGCGCGGCGAGTACGCCCTGACCCGGTTCCGCGACGGCGGCAGCGACGGCGAGGAGGCGTGGCTGCTGGTGAAGGCCGGCGGCGCCGGGACCGGGCACGGCACCCCGGACCCGCACCGGGCGCGTTCGGCGCGGACCGGACGCACGCTGGCGCAGGTGGCGTCGGCCGGCAGCAAGGAGTGAGGGGCGTCACTGCGGGGGCAGGGTCTGTTCGGCCCAGATGGTCTTGCCACCGCCGGTCTGCCGGCTGCCCCAGCGCTGGGTGAGCTGGGCGACCAGCATCAGTCCGCGCCCGCCCTCGTCGAAGGCGTGGGCCCGGCGCAGGTGCGGTGAGGTGGAGCTGCCGTCGGAGACCTCGCAGATGAGGCTGCGGTCGCGGATCAGGCGCAACTGGATGGGCGGTTCGCCGTAGCGGATGGCGTTGGTGACGAGTTCGCTGACGACCAGTTCGGTGACGAACGCGGCCTCGGCCAGCCCCCACGCCATCAGCTGCTCGGTGGCGGACTGGCGGGTGGCGGCCACCTGGGCGGGGTCCGGCGGCACGTCCCAGGTGGCGACCTGGCCGTCGCCCAGCGCCCGGGTGCGGGCCAGCAGCAGGGCCACGTCGTCGCCGGGTTCCTCCGGCATCACGGCCTTGAGCACCCCGTCGCACAGGGCGTCGAGGGAGCTCGCCGGTGCGCTCAGCGCACGGCACAGTTCGCGGGTGGCGTGGTCGATGTCGCGGTCGCGGTCCTCGACGAGGCCGTCGGTGTAGAGGGCGACGACGGAGCCCTCGGGCAGCGTGAGCTCCGTCGCCTCGAACGGCAGCCCGCCCACCCCCAGCGGCGGGCCGGCGCTCATCGGGACCAGCCGCGCGGTGCCGTCGGGCAGGACGAGGGCGGGCGCGGGGTGCCCGGCGGCGGCCATGGTCAGGGCGCGGGTGACGGGGTCGTAGACCGCGTACAGGCAGGTGGCGCCGAGTTCGGCGACCTCCTCGCCGTTCTCCGCGGCCGCCAGGTGGGTGACCAGGTCGTCCAGGTGGGTGAGCAGTTCGTCGGGGGGCAGGTCCACGTCGGCGAGGGTGCGCACGGCCGTGCACAGCCGGCCCATGGTCGCCGAGGACGGAATGCCGTGCCCGACGACGTCCCCGACGACGAGGGCGACCCGGCTGCCGGACAGCGGGATCACGTCGAACCAGTCGCCGCCGATGCCGGCCGCCGACCCGGAGGGCAGGTACCGGTGGGCGACCTCGACCGCGGCCTGTCCGGGCAGGCCCGTGGGCAGCAGGCTGTGCTGGAGGGCCAGCGCGGTGGTGCGCTCGCGGGCGAAGCGGCGGGCGTTGTCGATGCAGACGGCGGCCCGGCTGGCCAGTTCCTCGGCCAGGACGAGGTCGTCGGCGTCGTACGGGTCCTGGGGGGCGGCGCTGGCGAGCAGCGCGACGCCGAGGGTGGTGCCGCGGGCGCGCAGCGGAACGGCCAGGACGGAGCGGACCCGTGCGCGGAAGGCCCGGTTGTGCGGTGCCTCGGCGTTGCGTTCCCGCATCCACCGGTCGAAGTCCGCGTCACCGGGGGCACTGAGCACCGCCCGGCCCTCCCGCAGGGCCCGCGCGGGCGCCGCGTACGGCGGGTAGCGCTCGCTCTGGCCGAGGTGCACGGCGGGGCGCGGGTCCCCGGCGCTGGACGAGCCGTGGGCCACGCGGCGCAGTTCGACGGCGTCGACGGGCACCGTGAGGGGCTCCTCGGCGCCGAGCACCCAGTCGAGCAGGTCGACGCTGGCGAAGTCGGCGAACCGCGGCACGAGCAGTTCGACCAGTTCCTCGGCGGTGCGCGGCACGTCCAGGGTGGTGCCGATGGCGGCGGCGGCCTCGTTGAGGACGGCCAGCCGCTGCCGCGCCCAGTGCTGCTCGGTGCTGTCGAACGCCGCGACGGCGACCGCGGACACCGCTCCGGCGGCGTCGAACACCGGCCACATCTCGATCGTCCAGGCCTCCTCGCGGGCCGCGGCACCGGGGCCGCCGGTGACGTGCTCGTGGCTGACGGGGCGGCCGGTCTCGGCCACCGTCCGCAGCCGGCGTGCGATGCCCGGCCCGTCGGCGTGCGCGCCGGGCAGCGCGTCCGGCAGGTACCGCCCGAGCAGTTCCTCCTCGGACCTGCCCATCATGCGGCAGGCGGTGGTGTTGACCCCCAGGTAGTGCTGCCGGAGGTCGAAGACCGACATCGCCACCGAGGCCTGCCGGAAGACCTCGCCCGTGAGCGGCCTCAGGCCGGTGTCGGGGAGTTCGGCGGTCACGACGTACGCGCCGGGTGTGCCGTCGGCGGCGAGCAGCCGGCAGGCCCGCAGGGCGAGGGGGGCGACGGTGCCGTCCCGGCGGCGGATCAGGGCGATGCCGGACAGCGCCGTCAGGGCGCCGGGCGGCACGTCCTCGGCCAGCAGGTTCCGCGCGGGGCGTCCCACCGCTTCCTCGGCCGGGTAGCCGGTCAGCTGCCGGGCGCCCGCGCTCCACCCCGTCACCATGCCCTGGGCGTCCACGATCGCCGCAGCCGAGGCCTGCTCCATTCGTCCAGGATTATCCGTTTGCGGCCCGCTATCAACCGCGGCCGGGTCCCGACCGGCCCTTTCCTCAGACCGACGCGGCCGGCGGGCGGGCGGTGTTCTCGTCGGTCGCGTGGCTGAAGAAGTCGTCGACCATGCGGTGGAACAGGGTGGCGAGCTGCCTCAGCTCCTCGGGCGACCAGTCGGCCAGGGCCGACTCCATGCCGCGGGCGCTCGCCGCCCGTACCCGCTCGACGGCGCGCCGGCCGGCCTCGGTCGGCTCGATGCGCCGGGCGCGGCGGTCGTCGGGGTCCGGGACCCGGGTGACGTACCCCGACCGCTGGAGTTGCTGCACCGTGCGCGTGACGTGCGAGGCCTCCACGCCCAGCCGTGCGGCCAGCTCGCCCGGGCGGACCGGGTGGCAGTCGGCCACCTGGCGCAGCAGCACCACGGCCGCGCGGTCCAGCGGCACGCCCGCCCGGGCCATCAGCCGGTCGTGCTGCCGGTGCCGCGTACTCAGGTACGTGATGCGGTTGAGCGCGCGCTCGATCTCGGTCACTTCGGGAGACGCGGCGTCCCCGGGCGGCTGTGGCGTGGACATGCGGCCACTTTACTCGCTCTTTGCGTGAGTCAAACAAGGGCCCGCACCGCGCGCGGCGCCCTCCTCCCCCCCGTGCCGTTCAGGCGAACCTGCCACGCACGGCGCGTGAGAGCGTGCGCAGCCGTCGAAACCTCCTGCGTGGAGCTGCCGCTGATCCCTCCGATGCTCGCCACGCCCGGCTCCCTGCCGCCGGCCGCGCAGGACGCGCGGTGGGCGTACGAGACCAAGCAGGACGGGCAGCGCGTGGTCGTCTACCTGCCCGGCGACGGCACGGTGCGGCTGCGGGCCCGCTCCGGCCAGGACATCACGGCCGCCTACCCGGAACTGCACCCGCTGGCCACCGCGCTCGGCTCCACGCCGGCCGTGCTGGACGGGGAGATCCTGGCGCTGGACACCGAGGGACGCGCCGACTTCCAGCTGCTCCAGTCCCGGATGGGCCTGGCCCACGACCCCGCCATGGCGGCGCGCCGGGCGGCGAGGGTCCCCGTCCATCTCGTGCTCTTCGACGCCCTGCACCTGTCCGGCCGCTCCCTGGTGCCCCTCGTCTACACCCGCCGGCGCGGCCACCTGGAGGACCTCGGTCTGCACGGGCCCTCCTGGTCGACCCCGGCCGCACTGGTCGGCCACGGCGAGCAGGCGCTGCGGGCCACCCGCGAGCACGGCCTGGAGGGCCTGGTGTGCAAGCGGCTGGACTCGGTCTACGAGCCGGGGGTGCGGTCCCGTTCCTGGATCAAGATCCGCAACATGCGCAGCGAGGACGTCGTCGTCGGCGGCTGGCTGCCCGGCAAGGGGCGGCTGACCGGTCTGCCGGGCGCGGTCCTGGTCGGGCAGCGCGCCGCTGGCCGGCTGCGCTACGTCGGCGGCGTGGGCACCGGCTGGAGCGCGGCCGAGCGCACCGAGCTGGCGGCGCTGCTGCGGGCCGCCGCGACCGACGTCTGCCCCTTCGACCCCGTGCCGTCCGTGCCGGGGGCGCGCTGGGTGGTGCCGCGCCTGGTCGGCGAGGTCCGCTTCAGCACCCGTACCCGCGAGGGCATGCTGCGCCAGCCCTCCTGGCTGCGGCTGCGCCCGGACCTGGCGCCCGAGGAGTCGGCGGCGGACATCCCGGACGACCTCGTGTGACGGTCGGTCAGGAACGGGCCCGGCAACGGCACTCCGCGCGCCGGGCGGCAGGCCCCGGCCGGAAGGGGCGGGACCCGGCGGCGTCCTCGAGTATTGGGCCGTCCTTCACCACGCGGACACCCACGCCCCCTTGGCCCGGAGGGCACCGGCGGTCAAGCTGAACTCCCCTGCCCCCCACAGCCGTTGGGCTGCGCCCGTATGCGAGGAGACGCAGTGACCGCACGTACGTCCCGAAGCCGCCGCCGGAGACTGCTCGCCGTGCCGGCCGGTGCCCTGGCCATCGTCGTCGCCACGGCGACCGCCGCCTACGCCGCACCGCCGCCGGCCCTGCCCGGCAACGCCGGCGCCCAGGAGCGGGCGTACCAGCCCGCCTTCGACTACGACACCGACGGCTGCTACCCCACGCCGGCCATCGGCGCCGACGGCACGGTCAACGGCGGTCTGAAGCCGACCGGCGCGCTCAACGGCAACTGCCGGGACGCGTCCGACCTGGAGAACACCAACGCCTACTCGCGCGCCAAGTGCAACAACGGCTGGTGCGCCTATCTGTACGGCCTGTACTTCGAGAAGGACCAGGCCCTGCCGGGCAGCAGCCTCGGCGGCCACCGGCACGACTGGGAGCACGTGGTGGTGTGGGTGCGCGACGGCACCGTCGAGTACGTCTCGACCTCCGAGCACGGCTCGTTCGCCGTGCACCCGCGCTCGGCGGTCCGCTTCGAGGGCACCCACCCGAAGGTCGTCTACCACAAGGACGGCATCGGCACCCACTGCTTCCGCCTGGCCGGCGCGGGCGACGAGCCGCCGGAGAACCACCGGGGCAGCTGGCAGTATCCGACGCTGGTCGGCTGGGACGGCTACCCGGCAGGGCTGCGGGAGAAGCTGAGCGCCCATGACTTCGGCAGCGCCCATTTCGGCCTCAAGGACGGGAGTTTCGCCTCCCACCTGGCGTCCGCCGAGCCCGCCGGCCTCCCGTTCGACCCCTACGCCTGAGCCGGCGGGGGACGACGCGGGATCAGGCGGTGCCCTCGCCCGCCTGGTCCCGCAGGAACGTGCTCACCTGGTGGGCCAGCCCGCCGTCCCGCCCGCCGCCGGCGCTCATCCCGGGGGACTGCTCGTGCAGTCCGATGCCGCCGGTCCACAGCCGCCGGCCGGTCCACTCGTCGTCGACGCGCAGCTGCACCTGGACGTCCACCTGGCCCAGGCTCCCCTCGGGGCCGGCCGCGTAGACGACGGCCGTGGCGCGCCGCAGCGGGTAGACGTCGAAGCCCTCGACGAACTGGGAGTTGCGCCAGTCGAGGAAGGCGGCCTCGCCGTCGGGGCCGATCCGCACGTCGATCTGCCCGTCCTCCAGGTGGACGCAGGCGCGGCGCTCGCCGCGGTTCTCGACGGTGATCCGGACGCTGAAGTACGTGAGCCCCTCGGCGGCGTCGTCGCGCCCGCGCGGCGGCTCGGCCGGCTCGACGCTGTGGACGCGGACCCGCAGACCGGTGTGTTCGTCGTACTCCTGCCAGTCCCCGACCACGTTCGGCTCGTACACACTGCACCTCTCGACCTCTGAGAGCTGCTTCCTATCTGTGTGCTCAGTGCACTGTCAAATGAGCGGAATGCGCTGTGGCCAGCGGCTTCACCCGGTTTGATCGGCGATCAAGCGATGCGCAGCAGGAATCCCTCCGGGGGCCGCGGCGGTGCCGCCCACGGCGTGCCGCACATCACGTTCCCCACCGTGACCGTCCGGCTCCGGACAGCCTGGGCGACACCGGTCTGCCATCTGGGCGGATTTAACCGGCTATATGGGTATTTGTTTTGAAAACGGCGGGGCCGGGAAAGGGCAGGGAAGTGCTTCGGATCACGGGCACGCCATCCGGCACCCCTGCAGAGGGAGGTGCGCATGACGAGTATCGCCGGCGGAACCAGACAGCACCCGCATGACGACGCCCCCGACACGGCCGCGGCCTTCCGGCGGCTCGCCGGACTTCCGCAGGGCCCGGAGCGCAAGGCGCTGCGGGACGAGCTGATCCAGGCCTGGCTGCCCATGGCGGAGCGGATCGCGGTCCGCTTCCGGGGGCGCGGCGAGAACCTGGAGGACCTGTACCAGGTGGCGGCCCTCGGACTGGTCAAGGCCGTCGACCACTACGACCCCGCGCGCGGTCACGCCTTCGAGGCCTACGCCGTACCGACCGTGACCGGGGAGATCAAGCGGCACTTCCGCGACCACATGTGGACCCTGCACGTACCGCGCCGGATCCAGGACCTGCGCAACCGGGTGCGGCGCGCCGCCAAGGAGCTGGCGCAGACCACCCCGGGGCGCGCCCCCACGGTCGACGAGATCGCCGAGCACGCCCACCTCACGTCCGTCGAGGTCCGTACCGGCATGGAGGCGCTGGAGTGCTTCTCCGCCCTCTCCCTGGAGGCCGAGATGCCCGGCACCGACGGCTACGCCCTCGGGGACGCGCTCGGCGGGCCGGACCCGGCCTTCGACACGGTGGTGGACCGGGTGGCCGTGCGGCCCTGCCTCCAGGCGCTGCCCGAGCGCGAGCGCACCATTCTCTACCTGCGCTTCTTCCGGGGCATGACGCAGAGCCGGATCGCCCAGCAGCTGGGCATCTCGCAGATGCACGTCTCGCGCCTGCTCAGCGGCTGCTTCGCCCGGCTCCGCGAGGAGATCCTCGCGGAGACCGGCTGACGCCCCGACGGTGTCGGCGGCGCTCGTGATCGGTGTCCCCGGCGGCGCCGCGGCTCGGTGCCCCTAGCGGCGGCGCCGGTCCGGTGGCGCCCCGGGGACCTGTGCGGGGCCGTGGCGGTCGAGGGCGTCCTCCAGCTCCGTGCGGATCTCCCTGGGCAGCACTCCGGTACGGCCCCAGACGACGATCAGCTCCGCCACGTTGCGCAGCTTGACGTTGGTGTGCTGGGAGATCTCCTTGAGGACGGCCCACCCCTGGTCGGGTCCGACCCGGCCGAGTGCGACGATCATGCCGATGGCCTGGTCGACGACGGCGTGGGAGACCACGGCCTCCTTCAGCTGCCGGACCTGTTCCTGCAACGCGAAGATCTCGTTCGAGCCCCCGTCGGGCATGGTCACCTCCGGGTGCGGTGCGCCGCCACTGCCTGTGCCGTGCGGGTGTCGCCCCGTCGCATCCATGGTCGTCACTTCCCTCGCCTCCTGCCACCGCACCGTCCACTGGGCCGTACGGGCCGTTGTGCCGTCGTTTCGCTGGTGCCGTCGGGGTACTCGGCAGGCGCCCCCAGCCCTCCCGGCCGGACACTGGTGGGGAACCGGTGGCTGCCGGTGGACGAGACCAGGACGCGACAGTGATGAACCACGACATGACCTCCCCCACCGGTGCGAAGACGAAGAACGTCCTCTCCACCCACTCCGTCTACGGGGCTCCCTGCTGGGTGAGTCTGACCAGCCGTGACCTCACGGCCACCGAGGAGTTCTACTCGGCCGTGCTCGGCTGGCGGTGGCGGCCCGCCCGGCTGGGCGACCGCTTCCGCATCGCCCTGGCGGACGGCGCGCCGGTCGCCGGGATCGCCGCGGTGGCCTCGATGTGGCAGATGGCCGTGGCGTGGACGCCGTACTTCGCGGTGATCAGCGCGGACGAGGCCGCCGGCCGGGTGCAGGAGCGCGGCGGCACGGCGGCGGTCGGGCCGATCTCGCTGCCGCCGGGACGGGCGGCGCTGCTGGCCGACCGGGACGGGGCGACCTTCGGGGTCTGGGAGGGCGAGCTGTTCACCGACTGGGAGACCTGGCGGCACGCCCAGCCCGCGTTCATCAGACTCCACACCCGCGACGCCTTCGACGCCGCCATCTTCTACGGCCAGGTCCTCGACTGGGCCTCCGGCCGCCCCGGCTGCTGCGAGGTCGACTACGAGGGTGAGGAGGTCGTCCTGCGCAGCCGGGGCGACGTGGTCGCGCGGATCGAGTCGGGCGCCCTGGAATCGGCTCCGGACCCCACCATCCGCCCGCACTGGCAGGTCCACTTCTACGCCGACGACGTCGAGGCCTGCGCGCGGGCCGCGGAGACGCACGGCGGCAGCGTGCTGACCAAGGGCGGCGACGAGGCCGTGCTCCGCGACCGGGACGGCGCGCAGTTCACGGTGACCGCGCGCCGCCCGCGCTGACCTCATGTCGCCGGCCGGCCGGTACGGGACGGCCGGGACAGCACCACCAGGCTGCGTGGCTCGACGGTGCGCACCGTGCCGGCCTTGTGCTCGGCCTCGTCCGTGGCGTCCTCCGGGCCGGCGGTGTCGATCAGGGTGGTCCAGCGCTCGCCGTAGGCGGCGGGGGGCAGCCGGAAGTCGGCGGCCTCCCAGTGGCTGTTGAGCAGCAGCAGGAACGAGTCGTCGACGACCGGCCGGCCGCACGGGTCGGGTTCGGCGATGGCGTCGCCGTTGAGGAAGACGCCGACGGCGCGGGCGTCGGAGCGCTGCCAGTCGTCGTCGGTCATCTCCCGCGCGTCCGGCCGCAGCCAGACCAGGTCGGGCAGCGGCTGGTCGGCGTGGGTGGCCGTCTCCCCGCGGAAGTAGCGTCGCCGGCGCAGCACGGGGTGGGCGGCGCGCAGCCCGATGAGCTGCCGGGTGAAGTCCAGCAGGGAGCGCTGTTCGCCGGTGAGCCGCCAGTCGATCCAGGAGATCTCGTTGTCCTGGCAGTAGGCGTTGTTGTTGCCGCGCTGGGTGCGGCCCAGTTCGTCGCCGTGGCAGAGCATCGGGATGCCCTGGGAGAGCAGGAGGGTGGCCAGGAAGTTGCGGTGCTGGCGGGCGCGCAGCCTGAGCACCGCGCGGTCCTTGGTCTCGCCCTCGGCGCCGCAGTTCCAGGACCGGTTGTGGCTCTCGCCGTCCCGGTTGTCCTCGCCGTTGGCCTCGTTGTGCTTGTCGTTGTAGGAGACGAGGTCGCGCAGGGTGAACCCGTCGTGGGCGGTGACGAAGTTGACGCTGGCGCGCGGCCGGCGCCGGCTGTGCTGGTACAGGTCGGAGGAGCCGGTCAGCCGGGAGGCGAACTCGCCCAGCGTGTGCTCCTCGCCGCGCCAGAAGTCGCGCACGGCGTCCCGGTACTTGCCGTTCCACTCCGACCACAGCGGCGGGAAGTTGCCGACCTGGTAGCCGCCCTCGCCGACGTCCCAGGGTTCCGCGATCAGCTTGACGCGGCTGATCACCGGGTCCTGCTGGATGAGGTCGAAGAACGCCGACAGCCGGTCCACCTCGTGGAACTGGCGGGCCAGGGTGGCCGCCAGGTCGAAGCGGAAGCCGTCGACGTGCATCTCGGTCACCCAGTACCGCAGTGAGTCCATGATCAGCTGGAGCACGTACGGGTGCCGCATCAGCAGGCTGTTGCCGGTGCCGGTGGTGTCGTAGTAGTGCTGCCAGTCGCCGTCCACCAGGCGGTAGTACGAGGCGTTGTCGATGCCGCGGAAGGAGAGGGTGGGGCCCTTCTCGTTGCCCTCGGCGGTGTGGTTGTAGACGACGTCGAGGATGACCTCCAGGCCGGCCTCGTGCAGGGTCTTGACCATCGACTTGAACTCGGTGACCTGCTGCCCGCGGGTGCCGTGGGCGGCGTAGCCGTTGTGGGGCGCGAAGAAGCCGATGGTGTTGTAGCCCCAGTAGTTGGACAGGCCGCGGTCCTGGAGCACTCCGTCGTGCACGAACTGGTGCACGGGCATCAGCTCCACGGCGGTCACGCCGAGGGAGGTGAGGTGGCCGACGACCGCCGGGTGGGCCAGCCCCGCGTAGGTGCCCCGCAGTTCGGGTGGCACGTCGGGGTGCGTGCGGGTCATGCCCCGTACGTGGGCCTCGTAGATGACGGTGTCCGCGTACTGCCGCCGGGGCGGACGGTCGTCGCCCCAGTCGAAGAACGGGTCGGTGACCACGCCGAGCATGGTGTGCCCGGCGCTGTCGGCCGGGTCGGGCCGGCCCGGGGTCCGCTCCAGCAGCGAGGGGTGGTTGTCGACCTGGCCGTCCACCGCCCGGGCGTACGGGTCGAGCAGCAGTTTCGCCGGGTTGCACCGGTGGCCCACGGCCGGGGCCCAGGGGCCGTGCACCCGGTAGCCGTAGCGCTGTCCGGGGCCGACGCCGGGCAGGTAGCAGTGCCAGACGAAGCCGTCGACCTCGGGCAGCGGGATGCCGCTGTGGGTGCCGTCGTCGTCGACGAGGATCAGGTCGACGCGTTCGGCGACCTCGCTGAACAGGGCGAAGTTGGTGCCCTGCCCGTCGTACGCGGCCCCCAGCGGGTAGGGGTGCCCGCTCCAGACGGGCACCCCCTTCCAGTTCGGCCTCGCGGCGGTCACCGGGCCTCCTCCAGGACGCCGTTGGTGGTGCTGCCCTCACCGGCGAGACGGGCCACCGGCATGACCTCGCGGGGCACTTCCAGGCCCTCCTGGGTGATGGGCTCCGGTGCCGTCGGCACCAGCGGGATGCGTTCGCCGGCGCGGGCGCGCTGCGAGAACCAGATCACCTTGGCCCCCGTCTCGGTGGCGCAGCAGCCCCAGCCGTCGCTGGTCGCCGCCAGGTGCTGGAGGCAGCCGCGCAGGTCGTGGTGGGGGCGCAGCGCGTGGTCCTTGCCGCCCACGGCGGTGATGAGGTGCTGGCCGTTCCACCACATCTCGATGGAGGTGTTCTTGTCGCTCGCGTGCTCGTCGATCGCCCGCAGCAGCATCTCGGCGCCGCCGCACACGGGGTCCACGAGGTTCTCCAGGTCCCAGAACCTCAGGTGAGCGGCCAGGATGCGCCTGACCTGCCCGACCCGTTCCGGGCTGACTTCCACGTCGAGGTGGTAGTAGCAGGGCACTGCGGTCTTCATCGCTGTTGGCTCCTCACGCGAAGCTCTCGCTCCCCTCGGCCCAGGCGGGCCGGGCCCCGTTCGCGGAGCGTGAGCATGCATCGCTTCTGAGTCACTCCAGAGTGGGAGCAGTAGTCCATTCGTGCAACACGAGGGGCTCCTGAGGCACGGGAGAAGTAGTTGAAGATCCAACAGGACGCTGTGTGTCCGCGCGTGCACCATGTGTGAAGAACTCGATCGACCGCATCGAGTCCCGGAAGGGGACGTCGTCATGCTGCTACCCGCGAAAACCGAAGTCGCCCGGCAGCTGCGTCGTTACCGCTCCTGGGAGCGCCTGATGCTGGCCTCGCCCGCCGACCGGGCGGTGCGGGCCACGTTCGAGGACTCGGGCTACACCCTCTGCGTGCTGATGGGGAAGCGCTGCGCGCGGGAGGCCGTGGACGCCGCCGAACGGTATCTGCGGACGAGCCTGGTCAGCTATGTGCGGGAGCAGAACGAGCGGCCGAGGAAGGCCCGGGCGGCAAGGCGGGGCCCGCCGGCGGTGGACCGGCGCCCCCCGGCCGTGCGGAAGAGCCCCTCCGGTGCGGCTTGACCACCCGGCCGGGCTCGCGGAGCCCGGCTTTCGAGCACGGCGGAGGTGAGAACCGATGACTACGACCGCGGAGATCGGGCGTATCCCGGTGCGGGACGTCCACCCGGCGGTGGAGTGCGGCAGGCGCCCGGCGAAGGCGGTTGCCGGAGAGACGTTCGAGGTCACCGCCACCGTGTTCCGGGAGGGACACGACGCGGTGGCCGCCAACGTCGTCCTGACGGACCCCGAGGGCCGTCCCGGTCCGTGGACGCCCATGCGGGAACTGGCCCCGGGCACCGACCGCTGGGGAGCCGAGGTGACCCCCGGCGCCCCGGGCCGCTGGACCTACCACGTGGAGGCGTGGAGCGATCCCGTCGCGACCTGGCGCCACCACGCCCGCATCAAGGTCCCGGCCGGCATCGACACCGGCCTGGTCCTGGAGGAGGGCGCCGAGCTGTTCGCGCGCGCGGCGGCCGGCGTGCCCCGGGGCGCCGGCCGCGCCGTGGTGCTGGCGGCGGCCGAGACGTTGCGGGACGACGACCTGCCGGTGGCCACCCGGCTGGCGGCGGCGTTGACGCCCGAGGTGGACGCGGTCCTGGCCCGGCACCCGCTGCGCGAGCTGGTCACCGCCTCCGACCCGATGCCCCTCCTCGTCGAACGCGAGCGCGCCCT
>NZ_JBVIGC010000025.1:0-97267 GCF_055571015.1 Streptomyces sp. NPDC031049 | reverse complement strand
AGGGCGCGCTCGCGTTCGACGAGGAGGGGCATCGGGTCGGAGGCGGTGACCAGCTCGCGCAGCGGGTGCCGGGCCAGGACCGCGTCCACCTCGGGTGTCAACGCCGCCGCCAGCCGTGACGCGGCCGGACGGCTCTCGTCGCGCAGCGCCTCGACGGCGGTGAGCAGCTCCCGCCGGTCCCCGCCGCCGGGGACGTCCGCCGCGGCCCGCTCGTACAGCCGGGCGCCCTCCTCCAGGACCAGGTCGGTGTCGATGCCCGCCGGGATCTTGATGCGGGCGTGGTGGCGCCAGGTCGCCACGGGATCGCTCCACGCCTCCACGGTGTACGTCCACCGCCCGGGCTCCCCGGCGGTGACGGTGGCCCCCCAGCGGTCGGTGCCCGGGGCCAGTTCCCGCATCGGGGTCCACGGGCCGGGACGGCCGCGCGGATCTCTGAGGACGACGTTGGCGGCCACCGCGTCGTGTCCCTCCCGGAACACGGTGGCCGATATCTCGAACGATTCGCCGGTCACCGCTTTGGCGGGCCGGCGTCCGCCCAGGACGGCCGGGCGGACGTCCAGGACGGGGATGCGCCCGACGACGGTGTCACCGGGGGAGTTCCGCGTCGGCGGTGCCGACGGCGTCGGGGGTGCCGACTGGTGGTGCTTGGCGGGCATGACCGCTCCTGTCCGCGTCAACGAGGGTGGGCGGATGACTGTGGGGAGGTGGGTCCTGCGGGTCTGTCCGTGGTGCCTGGGGGGTGTACCGCTGCGATGTGCCGCGAATCGCACCGGTGTCTGTGCCGTGGTCGTACCGGAGGAGCCTTCCCACACTCTTCGGGTGGGCATTCCGGCACTTTGTTAACTACTCACCCGTATGTCTACGCTCAAGACCGGCCTCGTCCGCCGAAGGGCGCGGCCGGTGGCCCCGGACCCGCCGTCACGCGCCCGGGACCCGCAGCAGCCTGTCCGGCGAACCCGGCCCCCGCCCGGAGACCTTCCCGGTGGTCGCGCCCTTGACCAGTGCCTTTTCGACCTGTGCGGGGGTGTCCCGTGGATGCCGGGCCAGATGCAGGGCCGCCGCGCCCGCCGCGTGCGGCACCGCCATCGACGTACCCGAGAAGGTCGCCCGTCCGGTGTCGCTCGCGTGGGACGCCGAGGTGACCGACACGCCCGGGGCGAACAGGTCGAGCGCCGGGCCGTGGTTGGAGAAGCCCGCCCGTGCGTCCCGGCGGTCGGTCGCGCCGACCGTGATCGCCCGCGTCACCCCTGCTGGGGAATACCGCGCGGCCGGCCGCCCGGCGTTGCCGGCGGCGACCGTGTAGGTGACACCCGAGGCGATCGAGGCGCGGACGGCGGCGTCCAGCCGGTCGTTGCGCGGGCCGCCCAGGCTGAGCGTGGCGACCGCCGGTTTTTTGGCGTGTTTCGTCACCCAGTCGACACCGGCGACGACCCGGGCCGTGCTGCCGGCGCCGTCGTCGTCCAGAACCCGGACCGCGACCACCCGCGCCCGCTTCGCCACGCCGTAGGAGGTGCCGACGGCGGTGGCCGCCACATGGGTGCCGTGCCCGTGGCCGTCCTGGGCCGTCCGGTCGCCGTCGACGAAGTCCGGGCCGTGGGCCGCCCGTCCGCCGAAGTCGCGGTGGCCGGTGCGGACGCCGGTGTCGATCACGTACACGGTCACGCCCCGGCCGGCCGGTTCCGCCCACGTGTGCCGCCGGTCCAGCGGCCGGCCGGGCTGGTCGATCCGGTCCAGGCCCCAGGACGGCGGGTCCCGCCGGGTGCGGTCCGCGGCGACGCGGGTGTCCTGGACGACGGAGTCGACGCGCGGGTCGGCGGCGAGCCTCCTGGCCTGCTGCTCCCCGGCCCTGACGGCGTATCCGTTCAGGACCGTGCCGTAGGTGTGGCGGACCTCGGCCCCGTACTTCTCGGCGAGGGCCTGCCCGGCCGCCGACGCGGCCCGCGTCCCCTCCTCGAGCGTCACCAGGTAAC
Organism: Streptomyces sp. NPDC031049; assembly: GCF_055571015.1. Taxonomy (NCBI): domain Bacteria; kingdom Bacillati; phylum Actinomycetota; class Actinomycetes; order Kitasatosporales; family Streptomycetaceae; genus Streptomyces; species Streptomyces sp. NPDC031049. Next base: position 95,297 of record NZ_JBVIGC010000025.1, on the reverse strand, counting down.
TCCCGCTCACGGAGCCGGGTGCGCCCGCGCCCCGTATGCGCCCCTCGGGGGCGGCGGCCTGCGCGTGCGGAGCGGGGACCGACAGCGCCACGGCACAGCCCGCCGCGACAAGTCCCCCCGCCGGACGCAGACGCCGTGTGCGCGTCCGAGTCATGTGTGCGTTTCCCCTCCTCGACGCGGCCTACGGACGGTCCGCGGACCGGTACGCCTGCGGGCAGCCTCTCGTGCCGGGCCGGACCCCACAAGACGGCCTGCGCGCACCGGCCCGTCCGGCGCCCGCGCCGGGACTGTCCGGCGTCCGTGCCGGACCGTTCGGCGTACGCGCCGGGACCGTTCGGCCGACAAGGGGGGTTCCGGGCGAAGCCCCCGGCGCGGGAGACACCGCACCGGTACCGTCATAAGGGACGACGAGGCGCACCCCAGCGTCCACTCCCGCGAACGCGTCGAGGTGATTGTGAAGGCGATCCGCCGACTGACCGTCCGTCCCGTCCTCCCCGACCCCCTCCGGCCGCTCAGCGAGCTGGCCCGCAACCTGCGCTGGTCCTGGCACACCGGGACACGCGACCTGTTCCGGTCCGTCGACCCCGAGCGCTGGGCCGCCTCCGGCGGCGACCCGGTCCGGCTGCTCGGCACCGTCCCGCCCGCCCGGCTGGCCCAGCTGGCCGAGGACCGGGACTTCCTGCGCCGTCTGACCGCCGCCGCCGACGACCTGGCCACCTACCTGACCGGCGACCGCTGGTACCAGGCGCAGAGCGGCGCCCGGCTCCCGGCCGCCATCGCCTACTTCTCGCCCGAGTTCGGCATCACCGCCGCCCTGCCGCAGTACTCCGGCGGCCTCGGCATCCTGGCCGGCGACCACCTCAAGGCGGCCAGCGACCTCGGCGTGCCCCTCGTCGGGGTCGGCCTGCTCTACCGGCACGGCTACTTCCGTCAGACCCTGTCCCGGGAGGGCTGGCAGCAGGAGCACTACCCCGTCCTCGATCCCGACGAGCTGCCCCTCGCCCGGCTGGAGGAGACCGACGGCAGCCCCGCGCAGGTCGCCCTGGCGCTGCCCGGCGGCCGGGAGCTGCGCGCCCGGATCTGGCTGGCCCAGGTCGGCCGCGTCCCGCTGCTGCTGCTCGACTCCGACGTGGAGGAGAACGACCTCGGCGAACGCGGCGTCACCGACCGGCTCTACGGCGGTGGCAGCGAGCACCGGCTGCTCCAGGAGATGCTGCTCGGCATAGGAGGGGTCAGGGCGGTGCGGACGTACTGCCGGCTCACCGGGCACCCCGAGCCGGAGGTCTTCCACACCAACGAGGGCCACGCCGGCTTCCTCGGCCTGGAGCGCATCGCCGAACTGTGCGCCGGCGGGCTGGACTTCGACTCGGCGCTGGAGGCGGTCCGGGCCGGGACCGTCTTCACCACGCACACGCCCGTCCCGGCCGGCATCGACCGCTTCGACCGCGAACTCGTCGCCCGTCACTTCGGCCCCGCCGCCGAACTGCCGCGCATCGACGTCGACCGGATCCTGCGGCTCGGCATGGAGACCTACCCCGGCGGCGAGCCCAACCTGTTCAACATGGCGGTGATGGGACTGCGCCTGGCCCAGCGCGCCAACGGCGTCTCGCTGCTGCACGGAGGCGTCAGCCGGGAGATGTTCCGCGGACTGTGGCCCGGATTCGACGCCGACGAGGTGCCGATCACCTCCGTGACCAACGGCGTGCACGCGCCCACCTGGGTCGCGCCCGAGGTGTTCGAGCTCGGCGCCCGGCAGATCGGCGCGGAGCGGGCCGAGGAGGCGCTGACCGTCGGCGGCTCGGAGCGCTGGGACTCCGTCGCCGACATCCCCGACGCGGACATCTGGGAGCTGCGCCGCACCCTGCGCGGGCAGCTGGTGTCGGAGGTGCGCGAGCGGCTGCGGGCCTCCTGGCGGCAGCGCGGCGCGGGGACGGCCGAGCTGGGCTGGATCGACGACGTGCTCGACCCGGACGTGCTCACCATCGGCTTCGCGCGGCGGGTGCCCTCGTACAAGCGGCTGACGCTGATGCTGCGCGACCGGGACCGACTGATGGATCTGCTCCTCCACCCCGAGCGGCCGGTGCAGATCGTCGTGGCGGGCAAGGCCCACCCGGCCGACGACGGCGGCAAGCGGCTCGTGCAGGAGCTGGTGCGGTTCGCGGACGACCCGCGGGTGCGGCACCGGATCGTGTTCCTGCCGGACTACGGCATGGCGATGGCGCAGAAGCTCTACCCCGGGTGCGACATCTGGCTGAACAACCCGCTGCGCCCGCTGGAGGCGTGCGGCACCTCCGGGATGAAGGCGGCGCTCAACGGCTGCCTCAACCTCTCGGTGCTGGACGGCTGGTGGGACGAGTGGTTCGACCCCGACTTCGGCTGGGCGATCCCCACCGCCGACGGCCGGGGCACCGACCCCGACCGGCGCGACGCCATAGAGGCCGCCGCCCTCTACGACCTGCTGGAGCAGCGGGTCACCCCGCGCTTCTACGAGCGGGGGCAGAGCGGGCTGCCGGACCGCTGGATCGAGATGGTCCGCCAGACCCTCGGCCGGCTCGGCCCGAAGGTGCTGGCCGGCCGCATGGTCCGCGAGTACGTCGAGCGGCTGTACGCCCCGGCGGCCGAGGCGCACCGCGCGCTCGGCCCGGACGCCGCGCGGGACCTCGCCGAATGGAAGGGCCGGGTGCGCGGGGCCTGGCACGGGGTGAGCGTCGACCACGTGGAAACTTCCGCCGCGGAGGCCACCGCCGAGCTGGGCGGCACGCTCGGGCTGCGGGTACGGGTGCGCCTCGGCGACCTCGCCCCGGAGGACGTCGAGGTCCAGGCGGTCTCCGGCCGGGTGGACTCCGAGGACCGGATCAGCGACGCCACGGCCGTCCCGCTGAAACCGGTGAGCGGCCCGGACACGGAGGGCCGCTGGGGTTACGAGGGCCCGCTCGCCCTGGACCGCACCGGGCCGTTCGGCTACACGGTCCGGATCCTGCCCGCCCATCCGCGGCTGGCGTCGCCCGCCGACCTGGGGCTGGTCGCCGTGCCGTCCGAGGAGCTGGTGGAGGCGGCGGGCCTGCTGATGAGGTGAGCGGCCGTCAGTCCTCGGCGGCGTCCTCGGTGAGCCGCCGCAGCACGGTCCCGCAGCGCCGCGCGTAGGCGTGCTGGAAGCCGCGGGCAGCCGCCCCGCCCGCCTTGGTGTACCACTTGGCGGGGCGGCTGAACGCGGTGACGGTCAGCCAGACCGTGCCGTCGCCCGTGCGGTCGACGACGAAGGCCTCCTCGCCGCTCTCCGGATGGCCGGGCAGGGTGCCGTAGGCCCAGCCGGCGCGGCGGCGCTCCTCCACCGTCCACACCACCCGGCAGGGCGCCTTGATCACCCCGGCGAGGGTGACGGTGACGTCGACGCCGGGTGCGGCGCGGTCCGCCCCGGTGTCGATGCCCACCCCCAGCGCCCGGTGCATCTCCCAGGTCAGGACCGCCTCGGCCGCCCGGCGGAAGACCGGCTCGCCCTCCCCGACGCGGGTGCGGACGTGCAGGGAGCGGTAGCCCGGCGGGCAGGCGCCCTGCGCGCGGGTGGCGCCGACGGCCTCGTAGGTGAAGTCCCTCGCAGACATGGGGCCCAAGCCTAAGGCGGCACCCGGGGACCTGGGGTCCCGGGTGCCGCCCGGCGTCCGGCCGCCCCGTGCCTACGGGAAGGTCAGCTTGAAGCTGTTGATGTACCCGGTGTCCCGGGACGCCTGGTCCTGCACCCGCAGCTTCCAGGTGCCGTCGGCGGTCTCGGAGGACGCGTCGACCGTGTAGGTCTCCTTGACGTCGTCCGCCGAGTCGGAGCCGCTGAAGTTCTTCAGCCGGTAGGCGGTCCCGTCCGGGGCCAGCAGGTCGATCACCAGGTCGCCGCGCCAGGTGTGCACGATGTCGACCGTGGCCCTCAGGTCCGAGGGAGCGTTGCCCGCGCGGCCGGAGACGGTCACCGAGGAGGTGACGGCGGCGCCGTTGTCCGGGATCGCGACGTCGGCGGTGTTCTCGAAGGAGGTGCCGCCGCCACCGCCGCCGCCGGAGCGCTCGCCGACGTTGACGCCCGCCCAGGCGTCCTGGACCGCCTTGTACTCGGCGCTGTCGGTGCCGTACAGCTCACCGGCCGCCGCGAGGGTGCCGGTGCGGGCGCCCGCGTAGTTGGTGGTCGAGGTGAACTTGGTGGTCAGCGCGCGGAACCAGATCTTCTCCGCCTTGGCGCGGCCGATGCCGGTGACCGGCAGGCCGTCGGAGGTGGGGGAGTCGTAGGCGACGCCGTTGACCGTCTTCTTGCCGCTGCCCTCGCTCAGCAGGTAGAAGAAGTGGTTCGCGGGCCCGGACGAGTAGTGCACGTCGATCGAGCCGATGCCGGAGTACCAGTAGTCCTTGGACGAGCCGTCCCTGCTGGGCTTGTCCATGTAGCGCAGCGGGGTGCCGTCGCCGCGGATGTTGATCTCCTCGCCGATGAGGTAGTCGCCGGCGTCGGAGGAGTTGTTCGCGAAGAACTCGACGGTGGCGCCGAAGATGTCGCTGGTCGCCTCGTTCAGGCCGCCGGACTCGCCGCTGTAGCGCAGGCCCGCGGTGTTGGAGGTCAGGCCGTGCGTCATCTCGTGCGCGGCCACGTCGATGGAGGTGAGCGGGTTGGCATTGCCGGAGCCGTCGCCGTAGGTCATGCAGAAGCAGCTGTCGGACCAGAAGGCGTTGACGTAGTTGTTGCCGTAGTGGACCCGGGAGTACGCGGCCGCGCCGTCGCCGCGGATGCCGCTGCGGCCGTGCACGTTCTTGTAGTAGTCCCAGGTCAGCGCGGCGCCGTAGTGGGCGTCGGCACCGGCGGACTCCAGGTTGGACGGGGTACCGTCGCCCCAGACGTCGTCCGGGCCGGAGAACAGGGTGCCGGTGCCGGAGGTGCGCCGGTTGAGGTTGTACGTCTTGTGGTTGCCGCGCGCCCCGTCGGTGAGGTTGTACGACGACCCGGAGCGGGTGGTGGTCAGCTCGACGGTGCCGCTGTAGACGGTGTGGCCCGTGCCGTTGTGCACGGCCTGGTACTCGTACAGCTTCTCGCCCGTGACGGCGTCGGTGACGACGTGCAGCTCGTTGGGGGTGCCGTCCTCCTGGAGGCCGCCGACGACCGTCTCGTACGCCAGGACCGGCTTGCCCTCGGCCGCCCAGATCACCTTGCGCGGGGCGCCCTCGGCGTCGGGGGCCTCGGCGCCGTCGGCCTCGGCGGCGGCCACGGCCTGCCGCTCGGCCTTGCCGGCGGAGATCTTCGGCGTGGTGGTGGCCGGCTTGATGGCGGCCCCGGTGGCCTTGACGACCTTCGTGGTCTTCCCGTCGGCGGCCGTGGTGACGACGAGGTCGCCGCCGAGGACGGGCAGTCCGGCGTAGGTGCGCTCGTAGCGGGTGTGCACGGTGCCGTCCCGGTCCTTGACCACGTCCCGGACGACCAGCTTCTCCTTGGCGCCCAGGCCCAGGTCGCCGGCGGTGTCCGCGGTGGCGGAGGCGGCCTCGCGCAGCAGCTCGGCGCGCTGGGCCGGGGAGAGCTTGACGGCCTCGGCGCCCGGGACCGGGGCGGCGGCCGGAGCCGCGGTGGCGGCGCCGGACTGGACGGCCGTGGCGATCAGCGCGGCGACGCCGGCCAGGGCGACGGCCGCGGCGCGGCGCCGGGGACGGGAGGGGGCGTGGGGGGTGCGTCTGTGGGCGGAACTGCTGCTCAACACTGACTCCTTCTGCGCGGCCACGGGGTGACGCGGCCTGGGGAGACCGGGCGGCGGGTGAGCCGCCGGGCATGACGGGGCGGTACGCAGAAACTCCGTGCGGGAGCGACGGCCGCGGCACGACGGTGCGGTGACGCTGTGGGGTTGCTGTGGAGCGGCCGTGGGAAGCGTGGCAGGGAGAGCGGTCGCTTGTCAGGGTCGCGTCATGAGATTGGCCGGAAATCGTTCGTTGTCCGGGAGTTCATGTTCGCTATACGGACCCGTGGGGTTCGGCGGTGACGGACGGCTCCCCGTGCCACGACCGCCACAGCGCGGCGTACGCCCCGCCGGCCGTCACCAGCTCCTCGTGGGTGCCGCATTCGGTCACCCGGCCGTCCGCCATGACGGCCACCCGGTCGGCGTCGTGCGCGGTGTGCAGACGGTGCGCGATGGCGATGACCGTACGGCCCTGGAGCACGGCGGCCAGGGCACGCTCGGTGTGCCGGGCCGTGGCCGGGTCCAGCAGCGCGGTGGCCTCGTCCAGGATCACGGTGTGCGGGTCCGCCAGCACCACCCGGGCCAGGGCGAGCTGCTGGGCCCGGGAGCCGTCGGGGCCGTCGCCGTCCCGGCCCAGCTCGGTGCCGAGGCCGTCGGGCAGCTCCCGCACCCAGTCGCCGGCGCCGACCGCGGTGAGGGCCGCCCACACCTGCTCGTCGGTGGCGGACGGTTCGGCGATGCGCAGATTGTCGCGAACCGTACCGAGGAAGACGTGGTGCTCCTGGGTGACCAGGACGACCTGGCGGCGCAGCCGCTCGGGCGACAGGCCGGCGACGGGGACCCCGCCGACCGTCACCGAGCCCGCGGTCGGCGCGTCCACGCCCGCCAGCAGCCGGCTCAGCGTCGTCTTGCCGGCCCCGGAGGCCCCGACCACCGCCAGCCGCTCGCCGGGGCGCACGGTGAGGTCGACGCCGCGCAGCACCTCACCGCCGCCGTCGTAGGCGTAGCGCACCCCGGACACGTCGATGCGGTCGTCGGCCGGGGCGGCCGGCCCGGCCGCCGTGACGGCGCGCGGCACCCGGGCCAGCCCCTCCACGCGGGCGAAGGACGCGCCGCTGGCCTGGAGTTGCTCCACCCGGATCAGGATCTCGTCGAGCGGCCCGGTGAGCTGCTGGAAGTACAGGGCCGCCGTGACCACCGCGCCGACGCTCATCGCGCCGCCCGCGTGCAGGACCCCGCCGAGCAGCAGCACGCCGGCCACCGGCAGGACGTACGACACCTCTATCACCGGGAAGAACACCGAGCGCAGATACAGCGTGTGCAAACGGGTGCGCCGCGAGACCTCCAGTGCCCGGCGGCTCGCCGCGATCCGCCGCCCGGCCAGCCCGAACGCCTCCACCGTGCGGGCCCCGGCCGCCGTGGCCGCCACGATCTCCGCGACCTCCGAGGTGGCCGCGCCCTCGGCCAGGTAGCCGCTGCGCGCCCGGCGCAGGTACCAGCGCAGCACGAACCAGATCGGCAGCAGGGTGAGCAGTCCCACGGCACCGAGCAGCGGGTTCAGCACCAGCACCGCGGCGACCAGGAACACCGACTGCACGCCGTTGACCAGCAGCGCGGGACCGGCGTCCCGCAGCGTGTTCCCGACGGCCGTCACGTCCGCCGTGCCGCGGGCCGTCAGATCCCCCGTGCCGGCCCGCTCCACCACCGACGCGGGCAGCGCCAGCGCCCGGTCGACGAACCGCTCCCGCACCCGGGCCAGCGTGCGCTCGCCGAACCGGTGCCCGACCAGGCGGGCCCAGCGGGCCAGCAGCAGCTGGGCCACCGAGCAGACGAGGATGCCGAGCGCCATCCGGTCGACGGCGGCGATCCCGCCGCCGGCCCGGACCTCGTCCACGATCCGGCCGAGCAGCCAGGGCCCGGCCAGGCCCGCGGCGGCGGCCACGGCGTTCAGGGCGAGCAGGCCCGCGAAGGCCCGGCCGTCGGCGCGTACCAGGCCGGCCGCCGCCCGGCGGACGTCGGCGCGCTCGGCGACGGGCAGGTGGCGGGAGGTCATCCCAGGGCCTCCTCCGGGTCGGCGTCCCGTGCGACGAGGGCCCGGTAGCCGGGCTCGGAGTCGAGCAGTTCGCGGTGGGTGCCGGTGGCGACGACCTTGCCGTCGACGAGGTGGTGCACCACGCCGGCGCGGTCCAGGACCAGGGGGGAGGTGCTGGTCACCACGGTCGTACGGCCCCGACGGGCGCTGCGCAGCCGGTCCGCCACCGTGGCCTCGGTGTGCGCGTCCAGGGCCGAGGTCGGCTCGACGGCGAGCAGCACCTCGGGGTCGGCGAGCAGGGCCCGCGCCAGCCGGACGCGTTGGCGCTGGCCGCCGGAGAGGTTGCGGGCCTGGGCGTCGATGGGGGAGTCGAGGCCGGTGGGGAGGCCGCGGACGATGTCGTCGGCGGCGGCGTTGTGCAGCGCGGCAGTGAGCTGCGCGGTGGAGGGCTGCGCTGCGGTGAGGTGCGCGGTGGAGGGCTGCGCTGCGGTGAGGTGCGCGTTCTCGTCTGCCGGGGGCTGTTGTCGGGCGGGTGCGGGTGCGGGTGCGGGTGTGGGGTGGCTGGGCGCGCAGTTCCCCGCGCCCCTGAGGTCGGGATGGGGAGCGTCAGCGGTGGGGTGAGGTCTGTCGTGGTGGGGTGCGCGGTTCCCCGCGCCCCTGGGGCTGGGAGTGGGAGCGTCGGGTGTTCCGGCGCACCCGGGGGTGATCACGTCGTGCAGGGGGCCCGCGAAGAGGTCGGCTTCCGGGGTGGCCAGGAGGATGCGGTGGCGTACTTCGGCGAGGGGCACCTCGTCCAGGCGTACGTCTCCCCAGGTGACGTCGGAGGGGGCGTAACGGGCCAGGCGGTCGGCCACCGCCGCGGCGTCCGCCGGGCGGGGGCCGGTCAGCACCGTGAGGCGGCCCGGCGGCACCCGTACGCCGGAGGCGGGGTCGTAGAGGGGGGCCGGCTCCGCGGGGGCGTCGCGGGTGCCCGTGTCCGGTTCCGGCTCCAGCCGCAGGAACCGGACGACGCGGTCCGCGGCGACCAGGCCCCGGCTGATCTGCCGGCTGCCCTCGATCAGGAACGCCACCGGCCACAGGAGGGCCACCACGTACCCGTACACCGACACCAGCTCGCCCACGCTGATCTCGCCCCGCACCGCCTGCCGGGCGCCGAGCCACGTCACCCCGGCCAGGAACAGCGTCGGCAGCCCGGCGCCGAGGGCCTGGATCCAGCTGGTGACCGCGCCCACCCGGTAGCCCTGCTCGGACAGCCGCCGCGAGTCCCGGTGGAAGGCGTTCGCGACCAGCCCCTTGCCGCCCAGGCCGTTCAGCACGCGCAGCCCGCCCGCCAGGTCGCCGATCCGGGCGGTGAGCACCGACTGCCGCTCCCGGTACTCCGCCTCCCGGCCCTGGAGACGGTGCATCAGCGGCCCCACCACCATGCCCAGCAGCGGCACGCCGACCAGCACCACCACGGCCAGCTCCACCGACACCGTCAGCAGCAGACCGGCGACGAACGCGCAGGCCACCACCGCGCCGACACCCGGCCCGACGACCGTCAGCGACTGGCTGATGGTCTGCACGTCGCCCACGCCGATGGTGACCACCTCGCCGGCACCGACCCGGTGCCGCAGCGCCGCCCCCAGCCGGACCGCCTGCCCGACGACCACCTTCACCGTGCGGAAGTTGGCGTCCATCCGGACCCGCGTCATCGTGCGGTGCCGCATGATGCTCAGCCACGCGGTGCACCCGCCGACGAGGACCAGCACGCCCGTCCAGCCGGCCAGCGCCCCCGTGTCACCCGGTTCGATCCCGCGGTCGACGGCCCGGGCGATGACGTACGGCGCCACGGCCAGCATCACCATCCACGCGCTGGCGAGCAGCGTGCCCGCCGCCGACCGCCCCGGCTGGCAGCGCACCAGCCACCACAGGTACCGCGGGCCGCTGCGCCGGTCGGGCGTGCCCGGGTCCTCGTACGCGTCGATCACCTGTCGCCCCCCGCCGCCGTCAGGCCAGACTGTCCCGCCACGCCCGGTGCAGATCGGCGAACCGGCCCGTGCCCGCGATCAGTTCGGCCGGGGAGCCGTCCTCCACGATCCGGCCGTGCTCCATGACCAGCACCCGGTCGGCGATCTCCACCGTCGACAGCCGGTGCGCGATGACCACCGCCGTACGGCCCTTGAGCACCGTCGCCATCGCCCGCTGCACCGCCCGCTCACCCGGAAGGTCCAGCGAGCTGGTCGCCTCGTCGAGGATCAGCACCGCCGGGTCGGCGAGCAACGCCCGGGCGAACGCTACCAGTTGGCGCTGACCTGCGGAGATCCGGCCACCCCGCTTGCGTACGTCGGTGTCGTAGCCGTCGGGCAGCGCGCTGATGAAGTCGTGGGCGCCGATCGCCTTCGCGGCCCGCTCGATCTCCTCCCGGCCGGCCTGCGGGCGCCCGATGGCGATGTTGTCGGCGACCGTGCCGGAGAACAGGAACGCCTCCTGCGTCACCATCACCACCCCGCGCCGCAGCTCGGGCACGGCCAGGTCGCGCAGGTCGGTGCCGTCCAGCAGGACCCGCCCGTCGGAGGGGTCGTAGAACCGGGCGAGCAGCTTGGCCAGGGTCGACTTGCCGGCGCCGGTGGAGCCGACGACCGCGACGGTCTGCCCGGCGGGGATCGTCAGGTCGAAGCGGGGCAGCACCTCGCCGCCGGTGCGGTAGCCGAAGCGGACGCCGTCGAAGACGACCTCGCGGCCGGGGTGCTCCGACTTCGGCGAGGGCAGCTCCTTCGGCGCCGACGGCTCCGGCACGGACGGCGTCTGCGCCAGCAGACCCGCGATCTTCTCCAGGGAGGCGCCCGCCGACTGGGCCGAGTTCAGGAACATGCCGAGCCGGTCGATCGGGTCGTACAGGCGGCGCAGATACAGCACCGCCGCCGCCAGCACGCCCAGCGCCAGCGTGCCGTCCGCGACCCGGTAGGCGCCCCACAGCACGATGCCGGCGACGGCGGTGTTGGCCACCAGCCGGGAGCCGACCACATAGCGGGCCATCTCCAGCAGCGCGTCGCCGTTGGTGCGCTCGTGCCGCCGGTTGAGGACGGCGAAGGCGGCGTCGTTGGCGGCCTCGCGGCGGAAGGCGCGCACCGGCCGGATGCCGTTCATCGTCTCCACGAACTTCACGATCACGGCGGCGATCGCCGTGGACCGCTGCCGGTAGACCCGCCCCGCGCGCCGCTGGTAGAGCCGGACCAGCCCGTACAGCGGCACGAACGACGCCACCGCCACACCGCCGAGCCCGAGGTCCAGCCAGAGCAGCAGCGCCGCGATGTAGACGAAGGAGAGGACGACCGTGACCAGTTCCTGGAGGCCCTCGTCGAGCAGCTCGCGCAGGGACTCGACGTCCGTGGTGGAGCGGGAGATCAGCCGGCCCGAGGTGTAGCGCTCGTGGAAGTCGACGCTGAGCGCCTGCGCGTGCCGGAAGATGCGGCCCCGCAGGTCCAGCAGCACGTCCTGGTTGACGCGGGCGGAGGCGGTGATGAACGCGTACTGGAGCCCGCCGCCCGCCAGCGCGCACAGCAGATAGCCGGCGCCCACCGCGATCAGCGGCCCGTGGTCCCGGTCGCGGAACGCCGGGACCGCGTGGTCGATGGCGTACGCCACCAGCAGCGGGCCGGCCTGCACGGCCGCCTGCTGGAGCAGCAGGATCAGGGTGGTGAGCGCGACCCGGGCCTTCAGCGGCGCCAGCAGGGAGCGCAGCAGCGCACCGGTGGCGCCCGGCGGTGTGGGCAGGACGTCGCGGTCGAAGGGGTCGCCGGCCGTGGGCGCCTCGCCGGCAGGCGGCTGTTGCGGGGGCGCGGTCGTCGCGGGCGCCGTCATCGGTCCTCCTCCTGCCCGGACATCAGATGGGCGTACTCGGCGTTGCCGCGCAGCAGTTCCTGGTGGGTGCCGACGGCCGTGATCCGGCCGCCGGAGAGCAGGGCGACGCGGTCGGCGAGCAGCACGGTGGACGGACGGTGCGCGACGATCAGCGCGGTGGTGTCGGCGAGCACCCGGCGCAGCGCGGCCTCGACGGCGGCCTCGGTGTGCACGTCCAGCGCGGACAGCGGGTCGTCCAGGACGAGGAAGCCCGGCTGCCCGACCACGGCCCGCGCCAGCGCCAGCCGCTGCCGCTGCCCGCCGGACAGGCTCAGGCCCTGCTCGCCGACCTGGGTGGCGGTGCCCTGCGGCAGGGCGTGCACGAAGTCGGCCTGGGCGACGGACAGGGCGCGCTCCAGGTCGGCCCCGCCCGCGCCCTCGCCGGCGCCCATCAGCACGTTCTCCCCGACGCTCGCCGAGAACAGGGTGGGCTCCTCGAAGGCGACGGCGACCTTGGCGCGCAGCTCCTCACGGGGCATGGCCGCGATGTCCTCGCCGTCCAGCGTGATCCGCCCCGAGGTCACCTCGTGCAGCCGCGGGATCAGCGCGGTGAGCGTCGTCTTGCCGCTTCCGGTCGCGCCGACGAGGGCGAGTGACTCGCCGGAGCGGATGTGCAGGTCGACTCCGTCGAGGACGGGAGGGGAGGCGGGATCGGCGTCGGGGTAACGGAACCGGACGTTCTCGAACCGGATGCCGTCGGGGGCTTCGGCGCGCCCACGGGTGCGCGGCGCGGCGCCGCCAGGTGCCGTCCCCCGTGCCCGAACGGGCCGGGCGGTGTCCCCGGCGCCCGCCGCTACGGCCGCCCCGGCGCCCGCCGCTACGGCCGCCCCGGCGCCCGCCGCTACGGCCGCCCCGGCGGCACGAGCACCCGCAGCCGTGCCGGTGTCGGACTCCGGCTCGGCGTCCAGCACCTCGAAGTACCGCTCCGTGGCCGTCGCCGCCTCCTGGCTCATCGCCAGCAGGAACCCGATCGACTCCACCGGCCATCGCAGCGCCAGCGCCGTGGACAGGAACGCCACCAGCGTGCCCGCCGACAGCGCCCCGTCGGCGACCTGCACCGCGCCGACCACCAGCGCCGCCCCGATCGCGATCTCCGGCAGTGTCACGATGACCGCCCAGAGGGACGCCAGCAGCCGTGCCTTGCGCAGCTCCGTGCCCCGCAGCGTCTTCGACAGGTCGCGGAACGCCCGCGCCTGGCTGCGGTGCCGCCCGAACCCCTTGATGATCCGGATGCCGAGCACGCTCTCCTCGACCACCGTCGTCAGATCACCGACCTGGTCCTGGGCGAGCCGGGCCACCTCGGCGTACCGCTTCTCGAAGTACACGCACAGCACCAGCACCGGCACGGCGGGCCCCAGGATCACCAGGCCCAGCGTCCAGTCCTGCACCAGCATGATGGCCACACCGACGACGATCGTCACGCCGTTGACCAGCAGGAACGTCAGCGGAAAGGCGAGGAACAGACGCAGCAGCATCAGATCCGTCGTGCCGCGCGACAGCAACTGCCCCGAGGGCCAGCGGTCGTGGAAGGCTACCGGCAGCCGCTGGAGATGCCGGTACAGAGCCGCCCGCATCGACGCCTCGACCCCGGCCAGCGGCCGGGCGACCAGCCACCGCCGCAGCCCGAACAGCAGCGCCTCCCCGATGCCGAGGAGCAGCACGTACAGCGCGCCCAGCCAGACGCCCGCCGGGTCCCGGTCGGCGACCGGACCGTCCACCAGCCACTTCAGGACGAGCGGGATCACCAGGCCCACGCAGGAGGCGAGGATCGCGACGAACGCCGCGGTGACCAGCCGGGCCCGCACGGGCCGCACGTACGGCCACAGCCGCAGCAACGTGCGGACGGCGGACCGGTCTTCGGCGGGCAGGGGGCCGGCGGGCGCGGGTGTCGTGGGCATCAGCAGTGAGAGTACGGATCGCCACTGACACTGCCCACCGAGTTTTGGCCGGACCGCGGTCGGCCGATGGTCCTACGACCTGCCCGTTCGCATCACCGCGCGCGCCGGGCGCGAGCCGGTGCGCGCCCGCACGCCGGACGGTGCCCCGGCCCCCTCACCGCGCCTTCGAGAGCGGCACCGTTCGCTTCGGCCCGTCACCGCGCCTTCAGCAGCAGTACCGTCCGCCCCGGCACCGTGACCTCCGCGCCCGCCGGGTGGGTCTCGCCCGGCGCCTCGCCCTGCTCCTCCCGGCCGGTGTCCACCACCACCTCGTAGCGCTCCGCCCACGGCGGGCCCGGCAGCACGAAGCGCACCGGTCCCTCACCCGCGTGCAGTACGGCGAGGAAACTGTCGTCGACGATCGGCGCCCCCCGCTCGTCCCGGCCCGGGATGTCCCGCCCGGACAGATACATGCCCAGCGTGGCGGCGGGCGCGTACCAGTCCCGCTCCTCCATCTCCGTGCCCCGCGAGGTGAACCAGGCCAGGTCGCGCAGGCCGTCCGCCGAGTGCGCCCGGCCGGAGAAGAAGGCCCGGCGGCGCAGCACGGGATGCTCGTGACGCAGCCGGATCAGCCGGCAGGTCAGCTCGAACAGCGCCCGCCAGCCCGGCTCCTGGAGCAGGCTCCAGTCCACCCAGCTGATCTCGTTGTCCTGGCAGTAGGCGTTGTTGTTGCCCCGCTGGGTGCGGCCCAGCTCGTCGCCCGCGACCAGCATCGGCACGCCCGTCGACAGCAGCAGCGTGGTCAGCAGGTTCCGCAGCTGCCGGCGGCGCAGGGCCAGCACCTGCTCGTCGTCGGTCTCGCCCTCCGCGCCGCAGTTGAAGGCCCGGTTGTCGTCCGTGCCGTCCCGGTTGCCCTCGCCGTTGGCCTCGTTGTGCTTGCGCTCGTAGCTCACCAGGTCGCGCAGGGTGAAGCCGTCGTGCGCGGTGACGAAGTTGACCGACGCGTACGGCCGCCGCCCGCCCCACGCGTACAGGTCGCTGGAGCCCGACAGCCGGTAGCCCATCTCCCGCACGTCGGGCAGGGCGTGCCGCCAGAAGTCCCGCACGGCGTTGCGGTATCGGTCGTTCCACTCCGTCCACAGGGGCGGGAACGCACCCACCTGGTAACCGCCGGAGCCGACGTCCCAGGGCTCGGCGATCAGCTTCACCCGCCGCAGCACCGGGTCCTGGGCGATGACGGCGAGGAACGGCGAGAGCATGTCGACGTCGTGCATCGAGCGGGCCAGCGCCGCCGCCAGGTCGAAGCGGAAGCCGTCCACGCCCATCTCGGTCACCCAGTAGCGCAGCGAGTCCGTGATCAGGCGCAGCACATGCGGCTGGACGACGTGCAGGGTGTTGCCGCAGCCGGTGTAGTCGGCGTATCTGCGCGCGTCCGGCTGGAGCCGGTAGTAGCCGCGGTTGTCGATGCCCTTCAGCGACAGCATCGGGCCCAGTTCGCCCGCCTCCGCCGTGTGGTTGTAGACGACGTCGAGGACGACCTCGATGCCGGCCGCGTGCAGGGCGCGCACCATCCGCTTGAACTCGCCGACCTGCTCGCCGCGGGTGCCGGAGGCGGCGTAGGCGGCGTGCGGGGCGAAGTAGCCGATGGAGTTGTAGCCCCAGTAGTTCCTCAGGCCCCGCCGCAGCAGATGGTCCTCGTGCGCGAACTGGTGCACCGGCAGCAGCTCCACCGCCGTGACGCCCAGGTTCACCAGGTGCTCGATCGCCGCCGGGTGGGCGAGTCCGGCGTACGTGCCGCGCAGGTGTTCGGGGATGCCCGGGTGCAGCCGGGTGAAGCCGCGCACGTGCAGCTCGTAGATGACCGAGTCGGCCCACGGGGTCTTGGGCCGGTGGTCGTCCGCCCAGTCGTCGTCGTCATGGACGACCACGCCCTTGGGCACGTACGGGGCCGAGTCGCGGTCGTCGCGCACGGTGTCGGCCACATGCTGCTCCGGCCAGTCCCGTACGTGCCCGTACACCTCCGGCGGCAGCCGGAAGTCGCCGTCCACCGCGCGCGCGTACGGGTCGAGCAGCAGCTTCGCCGGGTTCCAGCGGGCGCCGGTCCAAGGGTCCCAGCGGCCGTGCACCCGGTAGCCGTAGCGCCGGCCGGGCAGCACGCCCGGCACGAAGCCGTGCCAGATCTCGTGCGTCAGCTCGGTGAGCCGGACCCGGCGCTCGGCGCCGTCGTCGTCGAACAGGCACAGGTCGACCGCCTCGGCACCGCCCGCCCACAGGGCGAAGTTGGTGCCCGCCACCCCGTCCGGGCCGGTCCGGAACCGGGCACCGAGCGGCACCGGCGTGCCCGGCCACGCGGGCACGGCCGGGGGCGGCGCGGCCCGCCGCACGCCGTTGACGACGGCGGCGGACGGCCGTCCGTCCTCGGCGGCCCGATCGCCGGCCACCGCCTCCTGCTCGGCTGCGCTGGACACCTGTCAGCCTCCCGCGGCTCGTGGAACGAACCCCGAAGCAGAGCGCACGGCGTCCCGGCCGCGGCTCCCCGTCGCGTCGTCCTCCCCACAGTTCTGCCCACCGCTTGGCTCGCACTCACGTTTCCCCAGGACGCACCCGTCGTTACCGGTGGATGTGAGGCACGTAACTGGGCGCGCGCGGCGCGCGGGGGCCGCACTGGCCGCCGTACTGACATGGGCGGGACTGCTGGCCGGGGCCGTCGGCTGCACCTCGGACGGCACCGGGATCGGCGACGTGTTCGGCAAGCCCCCCGGCCCCGGGGAAGCCATCCGGATCACCCCCGACGACGGCAGCAAGGCGGTGCGACCCGGCCGGAAGCTGTCCGTCCGGGTGACCGAGGGGCGGCTGGAGTCGGTGAAGGTCGTCAGGTCGCAGGACGCCCGGGACACCCCGGTGCCGGGCCGGATCTCCGCCGACGGCCGGCGTTGGGTGCCGGACGACGAGCGGCTCGCGCTCGCCGCGAAGTACACGGTCGACGCGGTCGCCCTGGACGGCGACGGCCGCCGCTCGGCCCGGCACGCCACCTTCACGACGTACGTCCCCGAGGAGCGCTTCATCGGCTACGTCGCCCCCGAGGACCGCTCCGTCGTCGGCACCGGAATGATCGTCTCCCTGGAGTTCAACCGGGAGATCACCGACCGGGCCGCCGTCGAGCGCGCCGTGACCGTGACCGCCGAGCCGGCCGTCGAGGTCCGCCCGCACTGGTTCGGCAAGGACCGGCTCGACTTCCGCCCCGAGCACTACTGGAAGCCCGGCACCGAGGTCACCGTCGGCCTGCGCCTGCGGGACGTCGAAGGGGCGCCCGGGGTGTACGGGCTCCAGCACCGGACGTTCTCCTTCACCGTCGGCCGCAGCCAGGTCTCCGTGGTCGACGCGGCCCGCAAGACCATGAAGGTCCGCCGGGACGGCGAACTGGTGGCCACCGTGCCGGTCACCGCGGGCGCTCCGAAGACCACCACCTACAACGGCAGGATGGTGGTGACCGAGATGCTCGACGTCACCCGCATGAACAGCCGCACGGTCGGCTTCGGCGGCGAGTACGACATCCCGGACGTGCCGCACGCCATGCGCCTGACCTACTCGGGCACCTTCCTGCACGGCAACTACTGGGCGGACGAGGACGTCTTCGGCCGGGACAACGTCAGCCACGGCTGCATCGGCCTGCGCGACGTCAAGGGCGGCGGCGCGGACACCCCGGCGGGCTGGTTCTTCGACCGCAGCCTCGTCGGCGACGTCGTCGAGGTGGTCGGCAGCAAGGACCGGACGGTGGCGCCGGACAACGGGCTCGGCGGCTGGAACATGAGCTGGAAGAAGTGGAAGGCCGGCAGCGCGATCACATGACGGCGGGTCGCGCGCGAGTGATCGTCCGGCGCCGAACTCGGTACGGAACAGTGACAATCTCCCCGGGATCCACGCCCCTGGCCTGCGGATACCATGCGCTTCTGCGCACTGCGGCGCACAGGGGAGGGGGCCTCACCGGGCCCGGCGAGGGGAGACGACTTGAACGTGCGTCCGATATCGGAGGCGTCGGCCGGCATACGGGGACGGGGAAGAAGGCTGTCGGCGCTGGCGGTCGGGGCGCTGCTGCTGGCGGTGACCGCGTGCGGCGGGGGCGGAACCGGCCCGGGGGCGGGCGACGGCAAGGCGAAGGGGGGCGCCGGCTCCACCGCGGCGCAGAGCAAGCAGTCCGAGGCCGTCGTGAGCATCGCCCCGAAGGACGGTGCCGAGTCCGTCGACACCAGCGGTGCCCTCAAGGTCTCCGCCACCAAGGGCAAGCTCACCGAGGTCGTCGTCAAGGACGGCGACGGCGAGCGGATCGAGGGCGAGCTGTCCGGCGACGGCACCACCTGGACGCCGTCCACCCACCTGGCGGCCGCCACCACCTACACCGTGCACGCGGTCGCCAAGGACTCCGCGGGACGCACCGCCGCGGAGGACTCCCGCTTCACCACCCTGACGCCGAAGAACACCTTCATCGGGCACTTCACCCCCGAGGACGGTTCGAAGGTCGGCGTCGGCATGCCGTTCTCCCTCCGCTTCACCCGCGGCATCACCAACCCCGAGGACGTCGAGAAGGCCATCCGCATCAGGACCGAGCCCGCCGTCGAGGTCGAGGGCCACTGGTTCGGCAACGACCGCCTCGACTTCCGGCCCGAGAAGTACTGGAAGGCCGGCACCAAGGTCACCGTCGACCTCAACCTCGACGGCGTCGAGGGCCGCGACGGCGTCTACGGCGAGCAGGACAAGACCGTCTCCTTCACCGTCGGCCGCAGCCAGGTCTCCGTCGTCGACGTCAAGAAGCTGACGATGACGGTCGAACGGGACGGCAAGGTCGTCAAGACGATCCCGGTCACCACCGGCAAGGCCGGCATGGAGACCTGGAACGGCCAGATGGTCGTCAGCGAACGGCTGGCGGTGACCCGGATGAACGGCGAGACCGTCGGCTACGGCGGCGAGTACGACATCAAGGACGTCCCGCACGCCATGCGCCTGACCACCTCCGGCACCTTCATCCACGGCAACTACTGGGGCGGCGACGCCTTCGGCAACTACAACGCCAGCCACGGCTGCATCGGCCTGCGCGACGTGCGCGGCGGCTGGGACGAGAAGGCGCCCGGCGCCTGGTTCTTCGAGAACTCGATGATCGGCGACGTGGTCGTCGTGAAGAACTCCAACGACGCCACCGTGGCCCCGGACAACGGGCTCAACGGCTGGAACATGCCGTGGGAGCGGTGGAAGGCCTGAGCCCTCCCCACGACAGCACGGCCCCGGTGCCCTCGATGTGAGGTACGGCACCGGGGCCGACGCCGTTAGTGGCCGTTAACCTGCTGGCATGACCGTACATCTGGAAGTGGCCGACGGCGTCGGCACGCTGCGCCTGGACCGTCCGCCCATGAACGCGCTGGACATCGCGACGCAGGACCGGCTCAAGGAACTCGCCGAGGAGGCCACCCGGCGCGAGGACGTGCGCGCCGTGGTGATCTACGGCGGCGAGAAGGTGTTCGCCGCGGGTGCGGACATCAAGGAGATGCAGGTGATGGACCACGCGGCGATGGTCCTGCGCGCCCGCGCCCTCCAGGACTCGTTCACCGCGGTGGCCCGCATCCCCAAGCCGGTGGTGGCCGCGGTCACCGGGTACGCGCTCGGTGGCGGCTGCGAGCTGGCGCTCTGCGCCGACTTCCGTATCGCCGGGGAGAACGCCAGGCTGGGCCAGCCGGAGATCCTGCTCGGGCTGATCCCGGGCGCGGGCGGCACCCAGCGCCTGTCCCGGCTGGTCGGCCCGTCCAAGGCCAAGGACCTGATCTTCACGGGCCGGCAGGTCAGGGCCGACGAGGCGCTGGCCATCGGCCTGGTGGACCGGGTGGTCCCGGCCGCCGAGGTGTACGAGCAGGCCCACGCCTGGGCCGCGCGCCTGGCGCAGGGACCGGCGATCGCGCTGCGCGCGGCGAAGGAGGCGGTCGACACCGGCCTGGAGACCGACATCGACACCGGCCTCGCGGTCGAACGGAACTGGTTCGCGGGACTGTTCGCCACCGAGGACCGGGAACGCGGGATGCGCAGCTTCGTCGAGGAGGGCCCGGGCAAGGCCAAGTTCCTCTGAGTTGACGCGATGTCTGATACGGGTCCCTCGATGGAGCGGTTTATGGCAGCCTTAACGCAACCTTAAGTCTGCTGCGTCGAGGGAGCCCGTCGATTGCCCCCAGCCGAGCCGAAGCCGCAGGTCGGCAAGGTTTCAGCCGACCCTGAGATGCCTGTGGCATATGTCGAAGGACTCGACCGGAATGAAGGCTTCCGGGGGGTGTATTCCCCGGGAACCGCCCCGGAGCGCCTCGTTGACGGCCATCATGGTGGCATGGCGGGGCTGGAGGGTACGGAACAGCCGCGGGGAGCCGGACGTGCGGCCGCGGCGCGCTGGTCGCCGGCGGTCGAGGACGAACGGGCGCTGAAGGCGCTGGAGTTGTTCGGCAACCCGACGGAGGACGAGGTTCCGTTACCGTCCCGTCCCGAGTCCGCGGCCACCGCCCGCCGGCTGGCCCAGGTGGTGATCCTGCGGCAGTGGGGATTCCCGCCCAGACTGGCGGAGGACGCCGTCCTCCTCGTCTCGGAACTCGTGGGCAACGCCGTCCGGCACACCGGCGCACGCGTCTTCGGCCTGCGCATGCGGCGCCGGCCCGGCTGGGTCCGGATCGAGGTCCGCGACCCCTCCCGCGGGCTGCCGTGCCTGATGCCGGTGCAGGACCTGGACATCAGCGGACGCGGCCTCTTCCTCGTCGACAAGCTGTCCGACCGCTGGGGGGTCGACCTGCTGCCGCGCGGCAAGACCACGTGGTTCGAGATGCGCGTCGCGGACCGCTAGCCGGCGTCCACCGGCCCGGCCGCCGCACCGCCGGACAACGGCATCTCCCGCAGGGGTGAGCGGAGTTCACCAACACGCCACCCAAGGGTGACGGTCCACCGTCCGCCGCCGCGGACCCGTGATCGTACTCACCATGATCACCACTCGTCTGCGGCGCCGCTCCGCCGCCGCCGTCCTGTCCCTCGCGGCCGTCCTCACCACCTCGGCCGCCACGCCCACCGGGACCACGCCCACCGGGACCACGGCCCCCGCGAAGGCCGTCGCGCCGGCCTGCCCCACCTTCGACGACAAGCTCAAGGCCGCCGCCGACCGCCGCGTCGACCTCGGCCGCATCACCCCGGAACCCGTCTGGCGCACCACCTGCGGCACCCTCTACCGCAGCGACAGCCGGGGCCCCGCGGTCGTCTTCCAGCAGGGCTTCCACCCCAAGGACGTGGTCAACGGCCAGTACGACCTGGAGAAGTACGTCCTGGTCAACCAGCCCTCGCCGTACGTGTCCACGACCTACGACCACGACCTGTACAAGAAGTGGTGGAAGGCGGGCCACAACTACTACATCGACGCCCCCGGCGGCATCGACGTCAACAAGACCATCGGCGACTCCCACAAGTACGCCGACCAGCAGGAGGTCGCCTTCCCCGGCGGCATCGACCGGCAGTACATCATCGGCGTCTGCCCGGTCGACAAGGAGACCAAGGTCGAGATCATGGGCGAGTGCGAGAGCAACCCGCACTACAAGCCCTGGCACTGACCCGCCCACGCCGCCCTACCGGGGGCTGAGCAGCGCCTCCGACCCCACCGGCAGATACCCGGCCGCCCGGAACGCCCGCAGGCTGCGGGCGTTCCCCGCGGACACCTGCGCCCACACGGGCTCGCCCCCGGCGAGCTGCCGGGCCGCCGTCGCCAGGGCCCGCCCCAGCCCCCGGTGCCGTACGTCCTCCGCCACCTCGACGGCGACCTCCAGCCGCCCGGCGATCCCGCGCCCCAGCACCAGGACACCGCCGTCGGCCGTCCACACCCGCACGTCGTCGCGGCGCCGCCGCGAGCTGACCACCCGGGGGTGGGCGGGGTCCCCGACCTCCTCCAGCGCCACCTGCGGCTCCCCCTCCAGCGGGGCCGCCACCGTCATGACGTCGATCGTGTCGCAGCCGCGCCCGGTCCGCTCCATGAAGGCCGCCAGGAACCGCGGGTTCATCGTCGCGGCCAGGGCATCGCAGTCCAGTGCGCGCAGCGTCGCGCGCACCCACTCGGGGTCCTCGTCCGTGAAGACCACCGAGTGCGCGGTGAAGGCCAGCACCCCCGCGTCACGCCCGCAGCACTGCGGCACCACGGTGGTGCCGCCGTCCGCCGGCGGGAACACCCCGCGCGCCGCCGCCTCCAGGACATCCCGCAGCCTGCCCGTCACCACGACCTCCCCGACCCCCTGCCGCCCGCCTGGGCGTCCGGCCATACCGTTAGTCTGACCTGCGTCAGTAGGACGATCGAAGCATGAAATGAGGGGCGGATCGGTGGCGGACATCGAAGAAGCACGCAAGCAGTTCGACCGGATCGACGCCGACGGCGACGGCTACATCACCCCGGCGGAGTTCAAGGCCGCCCTCGCCCAGGGCGGCGACTGGAACGTCACCGAGTCCGTCGCGGAGGCCATCATCAACAGCCGCGACCTCGACGGCGACAAGCAGATGTCCTTCGACGAGTTCTGGACGTACCTGAACAAGTGACGCCCGGCTGACGACGCTTGCCGGGGGCGCGCCTCGCGCAGCCCCCGGCCCACGTCCGCAGTACCGCCCCGGTCGCGCCGTCGGCCGCGTTCCGGTCCGGTGGGTCGTCGGGGCCCGCTGTCAGCACTCGATGATGTTGACCGCCAGCCCGCCCCGCGCCGTCTCCTTGTACTTCACGGACATGTCGGCGCCGGTGTCCTTCATGGTCTTGATGACCTTGTCCAGGGACACCTTGTGGCTGCCGTCGCCGCGCATCGCCATCCGGGCCGCGGTCACCGCCTTGACGGCGGCCATGCCGTTGCGTTCGATGCACGGGATCTGGACCAGGCCGCCGACCGGGTCGCAGGTCAGGCCGAGGTTGTGCTCCATGCCGATCTCGGCGGCGTTCTCCACCTGCTCGGGGCTGCCGCCCAGCACCTCGGCGAGCGCGCCCGCCGCCATCGAGCAGGCCGAGCCGACCTCGCCCTGGCAGCCGACCTCGGCGCCGGAGATGGAGGCGTTCTCCTTGAACAGCATGCCGATCGCGCCGGCGGCGAGCAGGAAGCGGATCACGCCCTCCTCGTCGGCGCCGGGCACGAAGTTCATGTAGTAGTGCAGCACCGCCGGGATGATCCCCGCCGCGCCGTTGGTGGGGGCGGTGACGACCCGGCCGCCGGCGGCGTTCTCCTCGTTCACCGCCATCGCGTAGAGGGTGATCCACTCCATGGCGAGAGCCTGCGGGTCGCCCTCGGAGCGCAGCTTGCGGGCGGTGTTGGCGGCGCGCCGGCGGACCTTCAGGCCGCCCGGCAGGATGCCCTCGCGGGACATGCCGCGCGAGACGCACTCGCGCATGACCCGCCAGATCTCCAGCAGCCCCTCGCGGATCTCGTCCTCGCTGCGCCAGGCCCGCTCGTTCTCCAGCATCAGGGCGGAGATGGACAGGCCCGTCTCCCGGGTCAGGCGCAGCAGCTCGTCACCGGTGCGGAAGGGGTACTTCAGCACGGTGTCGTCGAGCTTGATGCGGTCGGCGCCGACCGCGTCCTCGTCGACGACGAAGCCGCCGCCCACCGAGTAGTAGGTCTTCGACAGCAGCTCGGTGCCCTCGGCGTCGTACGCCCACAGGGTCATGCCGTTGGCGTGGTAGGGGAGGGCCTTGCGGCGGTGCAGGACCATGTCCTCGTCGAAGGAGAACGGGATCTCGTGCTCGCCGAGGAGGCTGAGGCGCCCCGCGGTCCGGATCGTCTCGACGCGTTCGTCGGCCGTCTCCACGTCCACCGTGCGCGGTGAGTCGCCCTCCAGGCCGAGCAGCACCGCCTTGGGCGTGCCGTGGCCGTGGCCGGTGGCGCCGAGGGAGCCGTACAGCTCGGCCCGTACCTTCGCGGCCGAGGTCAGCAGCTCCTCGTTGCGCAGCCGCCGGGCGAACATGCGGGCCGCGCGCATCGGGCCGACCGTGTGGGAGCTGGACGGGCCGATGCCGATCGAGAACAGGTCGAAGACCGAGATGGCCACGGTGACTCCTCAATACGGGGGTGGTGCAGAGGGGGAGGCGGTGCGGGGCGCAGGCGCTCGCTTGTGGCGGCCCTGCGCCCCGACAGCCTGTTCGTTACTTGTTCAGACCCGGGTACAGCGGGTGCTTGTCGGCCAGGGCCTTCACCCGGGCCTTGAGGGCCTCGGCGTCGTGGGACGGCTTGAGGGCCTCGGCGATCACGTCCGCGACCTCGGCGAAGTCCTCGGCGGTGAAGCCGCGGGTCGCCAGGGCCGGCGTGCCGATGCGCAGACCGGAGGTCACCATCGGCGGACGCGGGTCGTTCGGCACGGCGTTGCGGTTGACCGTGATGCCGACCTCGTGGAGACGGTCCTCGGCCTGCTGGCCGTCCAGCTCCGAGTCGCGCAGGTCGACCAGGACCAGGTGGACGTCCGTGCCGCCGGTGAGGACGGAGACGCCCGCGGCCTTCGCGTCGTCCCGCACCAGGCGCTCGGCCAGGATGCGGGCCCCCTCCAGCGTACGACGCTGGCGCTCGGCGAAGTCCTCGCTCGCGGCGACCTTGAAGGCGACCGCCTTCGCGGCGACCACATGCTCCAGCGGACCACCCTGCTGACCGGGGAAGACGGCCGAGTTGATCTTCTTGGCGAGGTCGGCCGTGCTCAGGATCACACCGCCGCGCGGGCCGCCCAGCGTCTTGTGGGTGGTGGTCGTCACCACGTGGGCGTGCGGCACCGGGTTCGGGTGCAGACCCGCCGCGACCAGACCGGCGAAGTGCGCCATGTCGACCATCAGGTACGCGCCGACCTCGTCGGCGATCCGGCGGAACTCGGCGAAGTCCAGCTGCCGCGGGTAGGCGGACCAGCCGGCCACGATCAGCTTCGGCCGGGACTCCTTGGCCAGCCGCTCCACCTCGGCCATGTCGACGAGGCCGTCGTCGCCGACGTGGTAGGCGACGACGTTGTACAGCTTGCCGGAGAAGTTGATCTTCATGCCGTGGGTCAGGTGCCCGCCGTGGGCGAGGTTCAGACCCATGATCGTGTCGCCGGGCTTGAGCAGCGCGAACATCGCGGCCGCGTTGGCCTGGGCGCCGGAGTGCGGCTGCACGTTGGCGTGCTCGGCGCCGAACAGCGCCTTGATCCGGTCGATGGCGATCTGCTCGACCACGTCGACGTGCTCGCAGCCGCCGTAGTAGCGGCGGCCCGGATAGCCCTCGGCGTACTTGTTGGTCAGGACCGAGCCCTGGGCCTCCATCACCGCGACCGGCGCGAAGTTCTCGGAGGCGATCATCTCCAGGGTGGACTGCTGGCGGTCCAGCTCGGCGTCGACGGCGGCGGCGACGTCGGGGTCGAGCTCGTGCAGGGGGGTGTTCAGGACGGACATCGGCGTGACTCCTCAGCCGGCGGCGTAGGCGGTGTACTCGTCGGCGGAGAGCAGGTCGGCCGGCTCCTCGGTGACGCGCACCTTGAACAGCCAGCCGCCCTCGAAGGGCGCGGAGTTCACCAGTGACGGGTCGCTGACGACGTCCTCGTTGACCTCGGTGATCTCACCGGAGACGGGGGAGTACAGGTCGGACACGGACTTCGTCGACTCCAGCTCGCCGCAGGTCTCGCCCGCGGACACGGTGTCGCCGACCTCGGGGAGCTGGACGAAGACGACGTCACCGAGCGCGTTGGCCGCGTGCTCCGTGATGCCGACCGTCGAGACGCCGTCCTCGGCGGCCGACAGCCACTCGTGCTCCTTGCTGTAGCGCAGCTGCTGGGGGTTGCTCATGGCCTGAATTCTCCTGTACGCGGGAAAAATGCTGGTGAGTGGGGGTGTGACGGGTCGGAACCGCGGTCACCGGTGATGAGCGGGACACCTGCGGGGCGGCGCCGGGCGGACCGTACGCCGGTACCCCGCGGGCCCAGTGTCTACTTCTGGCGCTTGTAGAACGGCAGCGCCACGACCTCGTACGGTTCGTGGCTGCCTCGGATGTCCACGCCCACCCCGGGCGTGCCCGGCGCCGCGTGCGCGGCGTCGACGTACGCCATCGCGATCGGCTTGCCCAGCGTCGGCGACGGCGCGCCCGAGGTGACCTCGCCGATCACCTCGCCGCCGGCCACGACCGCGTACCCGGCGCGCGGCACCCGGCGGCCCTCGGCGACCAGGCCCACCAGGACCCGGGGCGGCTGCGAGGCGGCGCGCTCGGCGGCCTCGGCCAGCGCCGCGCGGCCCACGAAGTCGCCTTCCTTCTCGAACTTGACCACCCGACCGAGGCCGGCGTCGAACGGGGTCAGCGAGGTCGTCAGCTCGTGCCCGTACAGCGGCATGCCCGCCTCCAGGCGCAGCGTGTCCCGGCAGGACAGGCCGCAGGGGACCAGGCCGGCCGTCTCGCCCGCCTTGGTCAGCGCCTGCCACAGCTCCACGGCGTGCTCCGGCTTCACGAACAGCTCGAAGCCGTCCTCGCCGGTGTAGCCGGTGCGGGCGATCAGCGCCGGGACGCCGGCCACGGTGCCGGGCAGGCCCGCGTAGTACTTCAGCCCGTCCAGGTCGGCGTCGGTCAGGCTCTTGACGATCCCCGGCGACTCCGGGCCCTGCACGGCGAGCAGCGCGTAGGCGTCCCGGTCGTCGCGCACCTCGGCGTCGAAGCCGGCGGCGCGCTCGGTCAGCGCGTCCAGCACCACCTGGGCGTTGGAGGCGTTGGCGACCACCATGTACTCGGTGTCCGCCAGCCGGTAGACGATCAGGTCGTCCAGGATGCCGCCGTCCTCGCGGCAGATCATGGTGTAGCGGGCGCGGCCGGGCTTGACGCCGCCGATGTTGCCGACCAGCGCGTAGTCCAGCAGCGCGGCGGCCCCCGGGCCGGTGACGGTGATCTCGCCCATGTGCGAGAGGTCGAAGAGACCGGCCCGGGTGCGCACGGCGGTGTGCTCGTCGCGTTCGGAGCCGTAGCGCAGCGGCATGTCCCAGCCGGCGAAGTCGGTCATGGTCGCGCCGAGCGAACGATGCACGGCATCGAGCGCGGTGCGGCGGGGTTCGGTACTGCTCATCGGTCGGTCGTCTCCCAGGGCATGACGCGAAACGGGCGAGGTGAGTCCTCCCCATCTGTCATCGGAACCTGAGAGGTTCGCCATGACCGCCGTCGGGCGGGCGGCCAGGACTTGCACCTTGGGTGGGGCCGCCGCGGCGGCCCGCTTTTCAGATGTGCCTCGCCCGCGCGGTAACGGGGCCTGAGAGATTCAAGGGAGGGACTTGCTCCTTCGGCGCCCCAGCACGAGTACGACGACTGGCTGGGAACTCTCCCGCGCGGATTCAAACGGCCGGTATGCAGTTGGCGGGCACATCATTGCACGCATCGTCCGCTCGTGGCAGAGCAAGCTCTTTGTGACCGGGTTGTGGCAGCACGCACACGAAAGCGCGAGACTCCCGCATTACCTTCTCTTTACACTCGACGGGGACGGGAACGCGTGAACCGCCCCAGGGGAGGACGATCACGGTGAACAGGACCACGGCGTACGCCACGACCTCGGGGCTGGCGCTGCCCAAGCAGCCCGCCGCCCCGGCCCGCCGGGCGTGCGCCGACCAGAGCGCACCCGTCGTCCGCGACCTGCGGGAGAGGGCCGGCCGCAGTCCGCGCGCCCTGCTGTTCGGGCCCGGCGACGTCGTCGTGGTCACGGGCCTGCCCGGCAGCGGCAAGTCCACGCTGATGCGGCGCACGGTGCGCGGCGTGCGCATCGACTCCCAGGACACCCGCGACCGCTGGGACCGCCGCACGCCCCGCCTGCTGCCGTACGCCCTCTACCGCCCCCTGGTCCGGCTCGCCCACTACGCCGGGCTGCGCCGCGCGCTGCGCTCCGGCGAGGGCGTCGTCGTCCACGACTGCGGCACCCAGGCCTGGGTGCGGGCCTGGCTGGCCCGGGAGGCGCGCCGCCGGGGCACCGGCCTGCACCTGCTGCTGCTCGACGTGAGCGCCGAGGCGGCCCTGGCCGGACAGCGCGAGCGCGGCCGGGGCGTCTCCCGGTACGCCTTCCGCCGGCACCGCGCGGCCACCGACCGTCTGCTGCGCTCCGCCGCCGAGGGCGTCCTGCCGCGGGGCTGTGCCTCGGCCGTCCTGCTCGACCGCCCGGCGGCGGACACCCTGCGCCGCATCGGCTTCACCGGCTGACATCCGCGGGGGCGCCCGCGAGGCCTGCGGGGCGCGCCCGGCGCGCGGGGCGTGCTCGGCGCGCGGGGCCGGCGGGCGTCCGCGGAGGTTCGGGACCGGCGGCGGGGCCGGTCGCAGGGGGCGGCGGCGTCCGCGGAGGGTGCGGGGCCGGCGGGTGTACGGGCGACGGGGGCGCCGGCGGCCTCGCGGGTTAGCCTTTTCTGCCACAGCAGCGGTTCGACCAGGCGGTAGGAGAAGATGGACTTCCCAGCTGGCTCCCCGGACTTCCCGGACCCCTCGGGGTTCCCGGGCGCCCCGGCGGGCTTCCCGGCGCAGGCGCACCCCCAGCCGCACGGCGGATGGCCGGGCAACGAGCTGGAGGAGGTGCTGTCGGCCGCCCTCGGCGCGCCGTCCGCCGGCGGCCGTGTCGTCGAGGTGCTCGGACGCAGCTTCGTCTGGGTGCCGCTGCCGTCCGGCGGCGGCCCGGACAGCGGACCGCTGGACCTGCCCGGCATGGAGATCGAAGGCCAGGCCTACGTCCCGGTGTTCAGCTCCGAGGAGCAGTTCCGCCAGGTCGCCGGGGCGCACATGGCGTACGCCATCGCCCCCGCCGCGGAGTTCGCCCGCGGGCTGCCCCCGCAGGTCGGCATCATCGTGAACCCGGAGGGCACGGTCGGCATACCCCTGCCGCCGCCCGCCGTCGCCGAGCTGTGCCGGGCGGGCCGCACCCCGCTGGACGGCCCGGCGGGCGGCGGCCGGGTCCGGCTGTTCGAACCGGACTGGCAGGACGACCCGGTCGGCTTCCTCTCCGCCGCCTCCGCCGAATTCGACGCCGTCGGCGTGGTCCGCACCGCCCGCCGCTGCCTCGCCGCGATCGAGACCGCCGACCCGGTCCTGTTCGTCGGCGTCGAACTGACGCACTGGGAGGGCGACGCCCGCGCGCTGCCGCTCGAGGCCCTGGGCCGCGCCCTGGCCGGGGCCCCCGCACCGTGGCCGGTCAACCTGGTCCTCCTGGAGGCCGCCGAGGACCCGGTCTGCACCTGGCTGCGGGAGCGGGTACGCCCCTTCTACGAACGGCGCTCGTGAACGCGCACCCGCCCGCGCACAAGTGAACCCGAGCTCCGAGGCGCCCCCCGGTCCGCGGAGCCACTTAAGCTGGTTTCATAACCGGGGAGACCTCCAGGAGGGGCGATACACGTGAGCGCCAGCGGCACCGCGACCGGCCAGGTCGAGCACATGCTGCGCCAGGTGACGCCCGGGCGCTACGACGCCTACGAGGCGCTCCTGCGCGCCCTCGCGACCCCCGCCTCCGGCCAGGTGTGGATGCTGCTGTGGCACGGCCAGGCCGGCTCCCCGGACGCCCAGTACGGCCGCATGGAGGTCGACGGGGCCGGCTACGCCCCCTGCGTGACCTCCGCCCAGGAGCTGTCCGCCAGCGGCTGGAACCGCTCGTACGAGGTGGTCGACGGCCTGGAAGTGGCCCGCGCCCTCTACCCCGACCACTACGGCCTGTGGCTCAACCCGCACGCACCCGGCGGCGGCGTCGGCATCCCCTGGCTCGATCTGCGCCGCATCGCCACCGGACTGGACCGCCAGCCCGCCGGGCCCCTGCGGCTGTCCGAACCGGCCATCGAGATCCCGCAGTTCTACGCCCTGCTCACCCAGAACGCCCACCGCACCCCGGCCGTCCGGTCGCTGCGCCGCGCCTGGGTGCAGCCGGCCCTCGGAGCGCCGTATCTCGCCATCGGCCTGGACGTGTACGACACCTCCCCGCCGGCCGTGGACGCGGTACGCGCGATGATGCAGCAGTCCATCGGCGCCGTCCCCGACGGGCTGCCGGTGTCCACGGTGGCGATGTCCGACGCGTACGACCCGGTCGCCCTGTGGCTGCGGGCCAACGCCCGGCCCTTCTACGACCGCGAGGCCCACGGCGCCGCCCCCGCCGGCGGCTACGGATATCCGCCGGCGCCCGGCCACCAGCCCGGCGCCGCCGCCCCCGGTGCCTACTGACCGTCCGCTCCTCGGACGGCTCCGGCGGGACCCGCCGCATTTCGGGACGCCCCGGCCTGACCGCGTGTGACCTGCGAACTCCTTTCCGTGTCAGCCGAGTTAACCGCCCACACCCTTGATGTACCGGAAGCATCCGATTTATCGAGTGTTCAGATCTCAGGTAGGTATCACCGCTATCCGGACTGTTCTCCGGGGCGTGTCCCGTCTGTAGTGTTCAGGCGGTCAACAATGCATTCCCTTCAGCGGAACCCGGAGTGGCCTCCCTATGCGCATATCCAGATCCCGCGCCGCCAGGGCGATCACGGCCGCGTTGGCGGTCGGCCTGATCGCCACCGGCTGTGCCAGTGAACGAGACAAGGAAGACTCGAAGGGCGACAAGGACACGTTCGTGTTCGGTGCCCCGGGTGACCCCGCGTCGCTGGACCCGGCCCTCGCGAGCGATGGCGAGACCTTCCGGGTCACCCGCCAGGCCTTCGAAGCGCTCATCGAGCACGAGCCCGGTGGCACGAAGCTCGTCGGCGGCCTCGCCGAGAGCTGGGAGAGCAACGACAAGGGCACGGTCTGGACCTTCAACCTGCGCAAGGGTGTGAAGTTCCACGACGGCGAGACGTTCAACGCCGCCGCCGTGTGCGCCAACTACGACCACTGGTTCAACTGGACGGGCACCTACCAGTCCAGCGCGGTGTCGTACTACTGGCAGAAGATCATGGGCGGCTTCGCCAAGAACGAGGACCCCGAGACGCCCGAGGCGAACTACAAGTCCTGCACCGCCAAGGACGAGAACACCGCCGTCATCGAGGTCAAGAAGCCGTCGGCGAACCTGCCCGGCGGGTTCTCGCTCCAGGCCCTGGCCATCCACTCGCCGAAGGCCATCAAGGAGTACGAGAAGCAGGAGGCGAAGGCCGCCGGCGACGCCATCTCGTACCCCAAGTACAGCCAGGAGGCCGGGCTCGTCGCCGGCACCGGCCCGTACAAGATCGCGAAGTGGAACAAGGGCAACAAGGAAGTCACCCTCACCCGCTTCGACGACTACTGGGGCGACAAGGCCAAGGTGAAGAACCTGGTCTTCCGCACCATCGACACCGAGGACGGCCGCCGCCAGGCGCTCCAGGCCGGTGACATCGACGGCTACGACCTGGTCTCGCCGGCCGACGTCAAGACCCTGGAGAACGAGGGCTTCCAGGTCCCGACCCGTGGTGTCTTCAACCTCCTCTACCTCGGCATGACGCAGGAGAAGAACCCCGCGCTGAAGAAGAAGGAGGTCCGCGAGGCGATCGCGCACGCCATCGACCGGGAGAACCTCGTCAAGACCCAGCTGCCCGAGGGCGGCAAGGTGGCCACGCAGTTCATGCCGGACACCGTCGCGGGCTTCTCCGAGAACGTGAAGAAGTACCCCTTCGACACGGCCAAGGCCAAGCAGCTCCTCGGTGACGCCGGCGAGAGCGGCCTGAAGATCGACTTCTGCTACCCGACCGAGGTCACCCGCCCGTACATGCCTGCCCCGCAGGACCTGTTCGAGCTGATGAAGGCCGACCTGGAGAAGGCCGGCATCACGGTCAACCCCAAGCCCATGAAGTGGACCCCGGACTACGTGGACGCCACCGAGGCGGGTGCCTGCCCGCTGTACATGCTGGGCTGGACCGGTGACTTCAACGACGGCTACAACTTCATCGGCACCTGGTTCGCCCACTACGACAAGGCGTGGGGCTTCAAGAACGACAAGGTGTTCGAGGCGGTGAACGCCGGTTCCGAGTTCGCCGACCCGGCGCAGCGCACCGACGCGTACAAGAAGGCCAACGAGGCGATCATGGACTACCTGCCGGGTCTGCCGATCTCCTCGTCCCCGCCGGCCATCGCGTTCGGCAAGGACGTCAACCCGCCGAAGGTCTCCCCGCTGACGCAGGAGAACTTCGCGGAAGTCTCCTTCAAGTAAGCGGAAAGACAGGCATCACCCACGGGTCCGTTCGGCTGCTGCACCTCGGCGGCCGGGCGGACCCGTTCATGAAGGCACACTCGTAAGAAAGGGGCATGCGGGGTGTTGCGTCTCGTCGTACGACGACTGCTCCAACTCATTCCCACCCTGCTCGGCCTGTCGGTCCTGCTGTTCCTCTGGCTCAACCGACTGCCCGGCGGACCCGCCTCAGCGATCCTGGGGGAGAAGGCCACCGCGGCCGAAGTGGCACGCATCAACCGTGCCCTGGGGCTCGACGAGCCCCTGCACGTGCAGTACTGGCGCTTCCTGAAGCGGATCGCCGAACTCGACCTGGGGACCTCGACGCAGACCGGGCAACCGGTCTGGGAGGAGTTCACCCTGCGTTTCCCGGCCACGGTCGAACTGTCCGTGACCGCCATGATCATCGCGATCGCGGTCGGCGTCCCGCTGGGCTACTTCGCCGCCCGCAACCGGGGCGGCTGGCTGGACGTCACCGCCGTCTCCGGCTCGCTCGTCGGCATCTGCATCCCGGTGTTCTTCCTGGCGCTCATCCTCAAGGGCGTCTTCGCGGTCAACCTGGGGCTCTTCCCCAGCTACGGCCGGCAGTCCACCGGCATCGACGCCACCGACGTGACCGGCTTCGCCATTCTGGACGGCATCCTCACCGGGGAGTTCGACGCCTCCCTGGACGCGCTCCATCACCTGATCCTGCCCGCCATCACGCTGGCCTCCATCCCGCTCGCCGTGATCGTGCGCATGACCCGCGCCAGCGTCCTGGAGGTGCTGGGCGAGGACTACGTCCGCACCGCCGAATCCAAGGGTCTGCGGCGGCGCGTGGTGCGTGAGCGGCACGTGATGCGCAACGCCATGCTGCCGGTGGTCACCGCGGTCGGTCTGCTGACCGGATCGCTGCTGTCGGGCGCCGTCCTCACCGAGTCCGTCTTCTCCTTCGGCGGGATCGGCTCCTTCATCCGGACCGCGATCGACGGCCGTGACTATCCGGTCCTGGTCGGCTTCATCATGTTCATCGCGATCACGTACGTCCTGATCAACCTGCTGGTGGACGTGGCGTACAGCCTCATCGACCCGAGAGTGCGGGTGCACTGACGTGAGCACCACCAAAACCGAGAAGATCCAGCGCCTCGCGGAGCTCACCGCACACAACGAGTCCACGACCGGCGCCAGCCTGTGGCGGGAGGCCTTCCGCCGGCTGAAGTCCAGCAAGATGGCGATCATCGGCGCCGCCATCATCGCCGTGTTCGTCGTCCTCGCCGTCATCGGCCCCTGGGTGGCGCCCTACGCCCCCACGGCACAGACCTGGCGCGGTGAAGTCCTGGTGAACCAGGGCCAGTTCGTCGGCCCGCGCGGTGACAACTGGTTCGGCCTGGACCACCTGGGCCGGGACATGTTCTCCCGCATGCTGGTCGGTGCCCGGCAGACGCTGCTCGTCGGTGTCGTGGCGACCCTGATCGGACTGACCGTCGGCTTCCTCATCGGCGGCCTCTCGGGCGCCGCCGCCACGCTGGGCGGCGAGCCCGGCAAGCGGCTGGACTCGCTGATCATGCGCGTCATCGACATGATGCTGGCGCTGCCCTCCCTGCTGCTGGCCGTGTCCGTCGCCGCCGTCATGGGCCAGTCCCTGACCACGGTGATGATCGCCGTCGGTGTCGTCCAGGTGCCGATCTTCGCCCGGCTGCTGCGCGGCTCGATGCTCGCCCAGGGCGGCACCGACTACGTCCTGGCCGCCCGTGCCCTCGGCGTGCGCCGCCGCCGCATCGTCGTCACGCAGATCATGCCGAACTCGCTGAGCCCGGTGATCGTGCAGGCGACGCTCTCGCTGGCCACCGCGATCATCGAGGCCGCCGCGCTGTCGTACCTGGGGCTCGGCAACCCCGACCCGTCGGTCCCGGAGTGGGGCGTCATGCTGGCCCAGGCCCAGCGCTTCTTCGACAACGCGCCGATGATGGCCGTCTACCCGGCGGTCGGCATCATCATCACCGCCCTCGGCTTCACCCTGCTCGGCGAGGCCATGCGGGAAGCCCTCGACCCGAAGCTGCGGAGCTGAACCACCATGCCACTTCTCTCAGTCGACGAACTGACCGTCACCTTCGGCGGACAGCACGGCCGCAAGGCCTCCCGCGCGGTCGACGGCGTGTCCTTCTCCGTCGACCAGGGCCAGGTCGTGGGACTGGTCGGCGAGTCCGGCTGCGGCAAGTCCGTCACCTCCCTGGCGCTGATGGGCCTGCTGCCCCGCAAGGGCGTCGAGACCGGCGGCCGGGCCGACTTCGACGGCACCGACCTGCTCACCATGAGCCCCAAGGCGCTGCGCGACCTGCGGGGCAGCCGCATGGCCATGATCTTCCAGGACCCGCTGTCCTCCCTGAACCCGGTCGTCCCGATCGGCGTCCAGGTCACCGAGATCCTGGAACGGCACCGCGGGTTGAAGGGCGAGCCCGCCCGCAAGGAGGCGGCCCACCTGCTGGACCGGGTCGGCATCCCCGACCCGACCCGGCGGCTCAAGGAGTACCCGCACCAGATGTCCGGCGGCATGCGCCAGCGGGCGCTGATCGCCATGGCGGTGGCGTGCGCCCCGAAGCTGCTGATCGCCGACGAGCCCACCACGGCGCTCGACGTGACGATCCAGGCACAGATCCTGGAACTGCTCAAGGAACTGGTCGACCAGGAGGGCACCGCCCTGCTGATGATCACCCACGACCTGGGCGTGGTCGCCGGGCTCTGCGACGAGGTCAACGTCCTCTACGCGGGCAAGGTCGTGGAGTCCGCCGGGCGCCGCGAGCTGTTCGCCCACCCCACTCACCCGTACGCGCACGGGCTGCTGGGCTCCATCCCCCGCCTGGACGCGCCGCGCGGCGAGGCGCTCACCCCGGTCAGGGGCTCCATCAACGACCGGATCGCCTGGGCCGACGGCTGTGCCTTCGCCCCGCGCTGCGACCGCTACGAGGTGGACTGCCTGAACGGCACCCCCGCCCTGACCGAGCCCCGCGCGGCCGGGCACCAGGTGCGGTGCGTCCACCCCGTACTCGACGACGCACGGGCCGAGGAGGTCCCCGCATGAGCCTGCTCGAACTGGACGGAGTCAAGGTCCACTTCCCGGTCAAGAAGGGCGTCCTCTTCGACCGCACCGTCGGCCACGTGCACGCCGTCGACGGCGTCTCGCTCAAGGTCGAGGCCGGCGAGACCTACGGCCTGGTCGGCGAGTCGGGCTGCGGCAAGACCACCCTCGGCCGGGCGGTGCTGCGCCTGGTGCCCATCACCGAGGGCGGGGTCGTCCTCGACGGCACCGACCTGGCCAAGCTGCCCGACGAGGAGATGCGCCGCTTCCGGCGCCGCCTCCAGATGGTCTTCCAGGACCCGCTGGGCTCCCTCAACCCCCGCCAGAACATCGAGTCGATCCTCACCGAGGGCATGCTCGCCCACGGCATCGGCGCCACCCAGGAGGAGCGCCGGGAGAAGATCAAGGCGATCCTGGCCAAGGTGGGGCTGCCCGCCAACGCCCTCTCGCGCTACCCGCACGAGTTCTCCGGTGGCCAGCGCCAGCGCATCGGCATCGCCCGCGCCCTGGTGCTGGAACCCGACGTGATCATCTGCGACGAGCCGGTCTCCGCGCTGGACGTGTCCATCCAGGCCCAGGTGATCAACCTGCTGGAGGAGCTCCAGGAGGAGCTGGGCCTGACCTATGTGGTGATCGCCCACGACCTCGCCGTGGTCCGGCACATCTCCGACGTGATCGGCGTGATGTACCTGGGCGCCCTGGTGGAGGAGGCGCCGAGCGACGCCCTGTACGCCGAGCCGCGGCACCCGTACACCAAGGCCCTGATGTCGGCGGTGCCGGTTCCCGACCCGGACGTCGAGGACGCGCGCGAGCGGATCCTGCTCACCGGGGACCTGCCCTCGCCGGCGAACCCGCCCACCGGCTGCCGTTTCCACACCCGTTGCCCGTGGGTGCAGGAGACGCTCTGCGCGACCGACCGGCCCGAGCTCACCGACGTCGGCGGCGGCCACCGGGTGGCCTGCCACTACGCCGCCGAGATCGCGGCCGGCACGCTGCGGCGGACCACCGGCGAGGTGGTGTCGGCCGCGCGCGAGAACGTGGCGGACCACACGCCGTCCGACGCGTCCCCGGGCGAGCCGGAGCCGAAGCCGGAGCCCGTGAAGGTGCCGAAGCAGTCCGGGGGCGAGGCGGAGAAGCCCCAGGAGGCGGAGAAGGCCGCGGACGCCTCGGACGAGGGCGAGAAGGCCCAGAAGGCCGGGGAGCCTGAGAAATCCCAGAAGCCTGAGAAGACCGAAGAGGCCGAGAAATCTGCGGAATCTCATGAGGCCCGGAAGGCCGACAAGACGTCCTAGGGTCCGCGCGGTTCCCGTGACGCGGGACTGACGGGTGACGGGACCCCGCCTCGCTCCGTGAGGCGGGGTCCCGCCGTTCGGCGAGTATGTACGGGTGCTCGAGCAATTCTTCACCCCGTCCGTCCAGCACACGCTCGACCTGGGCGGCATCTTCGTCTTCGCGATCTCCGGCGCGCTGCTCGCGGTCCGCAAGAACTTCGACGTGTTCGGCATCGCGGTCCTCGCCGAGGCCACCGCCCTCGGCGGCGGACTCTTCCGCGACCTCGTCATCGGCGCCGTGCCGCCCGCGGCCTTCACGGACCTGGGGTACTTCGTCACGCCGCTGCTCGCCGCGCTGCTGGTGATCTTCCTGCACCCGCACGTGGAGCGGATCCAGGCCGGCGTGAACGTCTTCGACGCGGCAGGCCTCGGCCTGTTCTGCGTCGCCGGCACCACCAAGGCGTACGAGTACGGGCTCGGCCTGACCGCCTCCGCCTGTCTGGGCCTGGCGACCGCGGTGGGCGGCGGCGTGCTGCGGGACGTGCTCGCCAACGAGGTGCCGTCGCTGCTGCGCTGGGACCGCGATCTGTACGCGGTCCCGGCGATCGTGGGCGCCGCCATGGTCGCCCTGTGCATCCGCTACGGCATCCTCACCCCGTTCACCAGCTCGCTGGCGGCGGCGACCGCCTTCGCCCTGCGGCTGCTGGCCATGCGCTTCCACTGGCGGGCGCCGCGCGCCTGGAACCGGCGGTCGACGGTGACGGAGGGGGAGTGAGCGGAGGCAGTGTGAGCCTAGGGGGAGTGAGCAGAGGGGGAGGGGGAGGGGGAGCGAGCAGAGGGGGAGGGGGAGCGAGCCGAGGGCGAGTGTCCGGGACGAGTGCCCGAGGGGCGTGAGCCGCCTCATGGCCCGGCCGAGATCAAAAGCTACCGCTTAGTAGTACGTTGTTGTACCGTTCAGCCATGCCAGAAGCAGCCTCCGCCCCGGCCGCCCGGGCCGCCATCGGTGACAGCGAGTTCGACCGGGACACGGCCGTGACCCGGCGCGCGCCCGGTCTCTACGACATCGACCTCTCCGCCGGCTGGACGATCATCAACGCCGTCAACGGCGGCTATCTGCTGGCCGTGCTGGGCCGCGCCCTCGCCGACGCCCTCCCGCACCCCGACCCGTTCACCGTATCGGCGCACTACCTGACCGCGTCCCAGCCGGGCCCGGCCGTGGTCCGCACCGAGACCGTGCGCACCGGACGCACCCTCTCCACCGGCCAGGCCTCCCTCTTCCAGTACGACGAGCAGGGCGCCGAGGTCGAGCGGATCCGCGTCCTCGCCTCCTACGGAGACCTGGACGCGCTGCCGGACGACGTGCGCACCACGGCCAAGCCGCCCGCCCTCCCGCCGGTCGAGCAGTGCTTCGGCGCAAGTGACGGCCCGGCCCCGGTCCCCGGCAGCTCCGCCATCACCGACCGGCTGATGCTCAAGCTGGACCCGGCCACCCTCGGGTGGGCGCTCGGCCGGCCGTCCGGCAAGGGTGAGATGCGGGGCTGGTTCGGGCTGGCCGACGGCCGGGACGCCGACCCGCTCTCGCTGCTGCTGGCCGTGGACGCGCTGCCGCCCACCGCGTTCGAGCTGGGGCTGACCGGCTGGGTGCCCACGATCGAGCTCACCGCGCACGTGCGCTGCCGCCCGGCCCCGGGGCCGCTGCGCGTGTCCATCACCACCCGCAATCTGGCCGGCGGCTTCCTGGAGGAGGACGCCGAGGTCTGGGACAGCGCCGACCGTCTCGTGGCCCAGTCCCGCCAGCTGGCCCGCGTCCGGCTCGGCTGAGCGGTCCCCGCGACCCGTCGACCCCGCGGCCCCCGCGGCCCTGTCGGCTCCGCGGCCCCGTCGGCCCCGCGGCGCCGAGGGCCGGGCCCCGCGGGCCGCCGTCAGTCCAGCCAGTGCCGGCGCCCGATGCCGATGAGGCGCAGTCGGCGGATCGCCAGCTCGGTGACGCGCCGGCGCTCCTTTGGCGACGCCGTCCGCGGCTCCAGGAACAGTGAGGCCGTGCTGAGCATCTGGTCGACGTAGAGGCCCGCGAGCATCATCAGGTCCTCGTCGCTCCAGCCCCGCGACACCGGGTCCTTGGCCAGTTCGGCGCTCACCTCCTCGGCGAAGCGCTCCAGCTGGGCCCGTATCGCCTCGCGCACCGGCTGCACCCCGCCGTGCCGCTCGCGGGCGATGAAGCGGACGTGGGCGGGGTACGCGTCCACGTGCGAGGCGATCAACTCCACCGCGCGGACGATGCGTTCGTCGCGGTCGCCGACCGTGGCCACGATCGTGCGGATCGTCGGATGCAGGCTGCCCAGCGCCTGTTCGACCAGTGCCACGCCGAGGTCCGCCGTCGAGCCGAAGTGCCGGTAGAACGCGGTCGGTGCGATGCCGACGGCGCGGGTGACCTCGCGCAGACCCAGGCTGCTCAGGCTCTGCTCCTCCAGCAGGGCCAGCGCCGCGTCCAGCAGCGCCTGCCGGGTCCGCTGCTTCTGCGCCTGCCGGGTGCCGAGGGTGTGACTCATGCCATGCAGTTAACAACTGTTCTCTGGAATTGAAAAGCGACGCGACACGCTAGACTGGGTAGTCAGTGAACAAGTGTTACCACGACCGTTCACCGAAGCTTGGGGGATTGGCACCATGCTGTTTCTCGTCGCCGCGCTCCTGCTGCTCGGTGTCGTGCTGGGCACCGTCGCCCACGCGCCGCTGGGCTTCTCCGTCGCCCTGGGCGCCGTCATCGCCGTCTGGCTCGGCGTCTTCGCCCTCCGCGAGCGCCACGGCGGCCGCCGTGGCACCTCCGCCCGCTGACCGCAGCCGCGAGACCAGGCAGAGCAAGGAGACCACCATGCAGCTCACCGCACCCGCCACCCGCCGCACCGGTGTCCGCGACACCGACGGCATGGCCGTCGCGTCCTTCGTCCTCGGCCTGCTCGGCCTCCTGGTGCTCAACGTGTTCCTGGGGCCGATCGCCATCGTCCTGGCGAGCGTGGCCCTGTGGCGGGGCACCGCCCGCCCCGGGCGCGCCCTGCTGGGCCTCGGCCTGGGCGTCGCCGACCTGCTGGTCCTGCTGGCGTTCGTGCAGGCGGACAACACCGTGTCGTGGAGCTTCTGAGCCCTCGGCCGAAGACGCCGACCGGGCGCCGGGACCCGGCACGGCGGGCCGTAGAATCGGCGTCACCATGGCTTACCTCGACCACGCCGCGACCACCCCGATGCTTCCCGAGGCAGTCGAGGCACTCACCGCGCAGCTGAGCCTCACCGGCAACGCCTCCTCCCTGCACGCGGCCGGCCGCCGCGCCCGGCGCACCGTCGAGGAGGCCCGCGAGACGCTCGGCGAGGCGCTCGGCGCCCGCCCCAGCGAGGTGGTCTTCACCTCCGGCGGCACCGAGGCCGACAACCTCGCCGTCAAGGGCCTGTACTGGGCCCGCCGCGACGCCGACCCGGCCCGCACCCGGGTGCTGGCCAGCCCCGTCGAGCACCACGCCGTCCTCGACGCCGTGCACTGGCTCGGCGAACACGAGGGCGCCACCGTCGAGTACCTCCCCGTCGACCGCTACGGCCGCGTCCACCCCGAGGCGCTGCGCGAGGCCATCGCCCGCAACCCCGACGACGTCGCCCTCGCCACCGTCATGTGGGCCAACAACGAGATCGGCACCGTCCTGCCGGTGCGCGAACTCGCCGAGACCGCCGCCGAGTTCGGCGTCCCGCTGCACGCCGACGCCGTGCAGGCCGTCGGTCAGCTGCCGGTCGACTTCGGAGCCAGCGGCCTCGCCGCGATGACCGTGTCCGGCCACAAGATCGGCGGCCCGTACGGGATCGGCGCGCTCCTCCTCGGCCGCGAGCACGCCCCTGTGCCCGTGCTGCACGGCGGTGGCCAGGAACGCCACGTCCGCTCCGGCACCCTCGACGTCCCCGCGATCGCCTCCTTCGCGGTCGCCGGCCGGCTCGCCGCCGAGCAGCGCGACTGGTTCGCCCGGGAGATCGGCGCCCTGCGCGACGCCCTGGTCGAGGCGGTGCGCGCCGCGGTCCCGGACGCGGTCCTCGGCGGCGACCCGGCGCCGGAGGGCAGGCTGCCGGCCAACGCGCACTTCACCTTCCCGGGCTGCGAGGGCGACTCCCTGCTGCTCCTCCTCGACGCCCAGGGCATCGAGTGCTCCACCGGCTCCGCCTGCACGGCCGGCGTCGCCCAGCCCAGCCACGTCCTGCTGGCCACCGGCACCGACCCCGACCTGGCCCGCGGCACCCTGCGCTTCTCCCTCGGCCACACCTCCACCGAGGCCGACGTCGAGGCGCTCGCCAAGGCCATCGGCCCGGCGGTGGAACGGGCAAGGGCGGCGGGACTGACGTAGACCCGGGCGCTTCGGCGGTGCTCCGCGCGGGTTGCCGGGCGCGGGGCGGCGCCGGACACTCCGGGTGTGAACGTCGTCACGCAGGTCCTCGCCGTGCTCACGGCCGTGATCCATCTGGTCGTGGGCGTGCTGGAGCGCTTCTGCTACGGCCGCCCTGCGGTCCGGCGCTTCCTCACCACCTCCACGGCGGACGCGCCCGAGGTGACGCTGTGGCGCTCCGGCGTCGCCGTCTACAACATCCTTCTCGGCCTGGGACTCCTCGCCGGAGTCGTCCTGCTGCACACCGGCGACACCACGGCCGGCCGCACGCTCGTCCTCTTCCTGTGCGCCTTCCTGGCCGTCTCCGCGGTCGTCTTCGCCATCTCCTTCCCGCGCCTGTGGCGGGGCGCGCTCGGGCAGGGACTGGCACCGGCGGCCGCCCTGCTCGCCGCGCTCCTCTGAGCCGGGATCAGGCGGGTGCCGCCGTACGCGCCCGGCGCACCAGCTCCATGTACCGGTCCCAGTCCCAGTGCGGGCCCGGATCGGTGTGGTCCGTGCCCGGCACCTCCACATGGCCGATGATGTGCTCCCGGTCGACGGGTATGCCGTACCGCGCGCAGACACCGGCCGTCAGCCGCGCCGACGCCTCGTACATCGCGTCGGTGAGGTCCTGCGGCCGGTCCACGAAGCCCTCGTGCTCGATGCCGACGCTGCGTTCGTTGTAGTCGCGGTTGCCCGCGTGGTACGCCACGTCCAGCTCGCGGATCATCTGGGCGACCCGCCCGTCCTGGCCCACGATGTAGTGCGTGGCCGCCCGGTGCCCCGGGTCCTGGAACGCCTTCACCGCGCTCGCGAAACTCCCCTGCGTGACATGGACGATCACCATGTCGATGCCGAAGTCGTCGGGCCGGTCCGCGCGCCGCCAGTTGGCGTCCGACGCCGCCACCCACGTCGCGCCCCGGTAGTCGACCTCGCCCGGCTTGCGCGGCTTCTCCACGCCGGGCACCCGCCACCACAGCCGGCCCAGCTCGTCGCGGGCCAGCACCGCCGAACCGACGGCCGCCGCCGCACCGCCGACGAGCAGCGCCCGCCGGCCGATCCGCCGGTCGCCGTCCTTCGCACCGCCCCCGGCCCCGCTCGCCCCCGCCTTCGATCCGCCCTCGGATCGCCTTCTCGCGCCCATGTGATCGTCAACGGATATGCGCGGGCTCCGGTTCCCGGCCCCCCGTACCCTGGAAGGGCTATGACTGACACCCCGCAGCGCACCCGCCCCCTCCGCGTCCTCGCCGCCATGTCCGGCGGGGTCGACTCCGCCGTCGCCGCCGCCCGCGCGGCCGAGGCGGGGCACGACGTGACCGGCGTCCACCTGGCGCTCTCCGCGAACCCCCAGTCGTTCCGCACGGGCGCGCGCGGCTGCTGCACCATCGAGGATTCCCGCGACGCCCGCCGCGCCGCGGACGTCATCGGCATCCCCTTCTACGTCTGGGACCTCGCCGACCGCTTCCGCGAGGACGTCGTGGAGGACTTCGTCGCCGAGTACGAGGCGGGGCGCACCCCCAACCCCTGCCTGCGCTGCAACGAGAAGATCAAGTTCGCCGCGCTGCTGGACAAGGCGCTGGCCCTGGGCTTCGACGCGGTCTGCACCGGCCACTACGCGAAGGTCGTGCTCAAGGAGGACGGCACCCGCGAGCTGCACCGCGCCTCCGACCTGGCCAAGGACCAGTCGTACGTGCTCGGTGTCCTGGACGACCGCCAGCTCGCCCATGCGCTGTTCCCGCTCGGCGACACCGTCACCACCAAGGACGAGATCCGCGCGGAGGCCGAGCGCAGGGGACTGGCCGTGGCCAAGAAGCCCGACTCGCACGACATCTGCTTCATCGCCGACGGCGACACCCAGGGCTTCCTCGCCTCCCGCCTCGGCCGCGCCGAGGGCGACATCGTCGACGAGGACGGCAACAAGCTCGGCACCCACGAGGGCGCCTACGGCTTCACCATCGGCCAGCGCAAGGGCCTCAGGATCGGCAGGCCCGCCCCCGACGGCAAGCCCCGCTACGTCCTGGACATCTCCCCGGTCACCAACACGGTGACGGTCGGCCCGGCCGACGCCCTGGACGTCGGCGCGCTGCGCGCGGTCAAGCCCCGCTGGTGCGGCGCGCCCCCGGCCGGCCGCGGCACGTACACCGCCCAGCTGCGCGCCCACGGCGACGAGACCGAGGTGACCGCCGAGGTCGTCGACGGCGCGCTCGAGGTGACCTTCGCCGAGCCGGTCCGCGGCGTCGCCCCCGGCCAGGCGATCGTGCTGTACGACGGCACGCGCGTGGTGGGCTCGGCGACCATCGCCTCCACGGTCCGGGCGACGGCCGGGGCGGTCTGAGGCGCTCCGGCCGACCCGTCACCGCCGTTCAGGGCGCCGTGAGGAACTTTTTCAGGGCGCCGTGAGGAAATCCGTTCAGGGCGCCATGAGGAATTCCTTCAGGACGCCGTGAAGAACTCCGTCAGCACCGGTGCCAGCACCCCCGGCTCCGCCATGTGGCTCTGGCCGTCCAGCACGCCGTACCCGCCCTGAGGGACGGCCTCGGCGACCGCGCGGGCCGCCTGGTGCATCCACCCCGGACTCGCCTCGCCCGCCAGGGCCAGCACCGGCGCGGTGACGGAGGCGAGCAGCTCGCGCGGGACCCGGCCGTCGCCCATCACCGCGTCGTCGTGGGCGAGGGACGGCGCGAGCGCCTCCATGCCGGCCCACATGGGGGACTGCCGGGCGCCCCGGATCATCTCCTCGCCGAGGCCGGTCAGCCGCAGGAACAGCTCCACCGCGTCCCCGCGCCGGTCCTGCCGCAGCGCCTCGGTCAGCCTCTCGGTGTACTCCGCGCGGGCCGCCGCGCCCGAGTCGTCCATGGCGTACGGCGGTTCGTACACGGCCACCCGGCGCACCGGCAGCCCGCCCGCCGCCGCCCTGAGCGCCAGCGCGGCACCCGACGACACCCCGTACAGGGACGCCTCGCCGCCCACGGCCTCGATCAGCGCCGCCAGGTCCTCCACCTCGCGTTCCACCGCGTACGGCGGCGAGTCACCGCTCTCCCCGCGCCCCCGTCGGTCGTACACGACGGCCTCGAACCGCCCCGCCAGCCGGGCGGCCAGCGGGGCCATCGTGGCGCCCGTCGACATCGCGCCGCTGACCAGGACGACCACGGGTCCCTGCCCGGTGCGCTCGTAGGCGATCCGCGTTCCGTCGCGCGAAAGCGTTGTGTGCTCCATGCCAGTGCAGACTGCCCTACGACGGGAGATTAATCCCTCACGACACCTCCACCTCGTAGAAGCACAGGTGGTCCGCGATCTCCCGCACCTCCGGCTTCGGGTCGGGGTACGCCCACACCAGGTCCGCCGCGCCCGGCAGCGACCAGTAGGAGGCCGTGCCCTTGAACGGGCAGTACGTGTGCGTCTCGGACGGTGTCAGCAGGTCCAGCCGCACGTCCCCGGCCGGGATGTAGTAGCGGTCCGGACAGCCCGTCTCGTGCAGGACCAGTGCCCCGTCGCTCTCGGCCAGGACCTGGTCGCCGTGCACCACGCGCACGTGCCGGCTGCTCCGATCGATGGTGATCTCGTGTCCAGCGGTCACGGTCGCTCCTCCTTGGGTAGCCGAGTCCTCGAGTACAGCGCACCCTGAAGCCCAGTTCTTCCCCGTCCGGCACCCGCCCCGCCCCGGCGCGCAACCGCAGGAGGACCCCCGTGGCAGCCACGCCGACCGCCAGGAACCGCAGCAGCCTCGCCCACCAGGCCCGGTACGCCCTGCGCCACCCCGGGCGCGTACCCGCCCACGCCCGCCGCGCCGCGCGGGACGCCTGGCTGCGGCTGCGCTACCGCGGCGACCACATCGCCTACTACCGGGCGGTGATGGCCTCCGACGCGGCCCGCAGCGCCGAGGCCGCCGTCGGCCACAACCCCTCCCGCGAGAGCTGGGAGCGCATCGGCCGCATGCAGTTCGACTACCTGGTCGGGCACGGCCTGAAGCCGCACCACCGGATGCTGGACATCGGCTGCGGCAACCTCCGCGCCGGACGGCTGTTCATCGACTACCTCGACACCGGCCACTACTACGGCATCGACATCTCGCCGCACATCCTGCTCGCCGCCCAGGACACCCTCGTCCGCGAGGGCCTCCAGGCCAAACTGCCCCACCTGACCCTCGCCGACGACCTCACGCTCGCCTTCCTGCCCGACGCCCACTTCGACGTCGTGCACGCGCACAGCGTCTTCTCCCACTCACCGCGGCACGTCATCGAGGAGTGCTTCGCCCACGTCGGCCGGGTGCTCGCCCCCGGCGGCTTCTTCGACTTCACCTTCGACCGCACCGAGGGCACGGAGCACCAGGTGCTGCGCGAGGACTTCTACTACCGCACCGGC
Organism: Streptomyces sp. NPDC031049; assembly: GCF_055571015.1. Taxonomy (NCBI): domain Bacteria; kingdom Bacillati; phylum Actinomycetota; class Actinomycetes; order Kitasatosporales; family Streptomycetaceae; genus Streptomyces; species Streptomyces sp. NPDC031049. The sequence continues at coordinate 50,602 of NZ_JBVIGC010000025.1, read as the reverse complement.
ACGCTGGTCGACCTCGCCGCCCGGCACGGTCTGGCCGCCCGCTTCATGGACGACTGGGAGAAGCTGCCGCACCGCCAGTCCAAGATCCGCGTGACGGCGCTGTCGGAGGCGGCCCGTACCGTGGACGCATGAACATCTGCGTCTTCCTCTCCGCGGCCGACCTCGACGAGCGCTACACCCGCCCCGCGCGGGAGTTCGCCACACTGCTCGGCAAGGGCGGCCACACGCTGGTGTGGGGCGGTTCGGACGTCGGGCTGATGAAGGTGGTCGCCGACGGCGTGCAGGAGGCCGGCGGCCGGCTCCTCGGCGTGTCCGTCACGTTCCTCTCCGACCGGGCGCGCAAGGGCGTCGAGGAGATGGTCGTCGCCCGCGACCTCGCCGAGCGCAAGCGGCTGCTGCTGGAGAAGGCCGACGCCGTGGTGATCATGGTCGGCGGCACCGGCACGCTCGACGAGGCCACGGAGATCCTGGAACTGAAGAAGCACGGCCACACGGACAAGCCGGTCGTGCTCCTGAACACCGCCGGCTTCTACGACGGACTCAAGGAGCAGTTCCGCCGCATGGAGGACGAGGGCTTCCTGCCCCGCCCCCTGGCCGACCTGGTGTTCTTCGCCGAAGAGCCGGTCGGCGCGCTCGCCTACCTGGAGGAGAGCCGGGGCGTCGCGTGAGGCCGGCGTGATGCGAGCATGGCGGACATGGCTACACATGTGATCACCGGAGCGGGCTCCGGCATCGGCGCGGCCGTGGCCCGCCGGCTGCACCAGCGCGGCGACGACCTCGTCCTGCACGCCCGGGACGCCGGCCGAGCCAAGGAACTGGCGGCCGAGTTCCCCGGCGCCCGCACACTGGTCGGGGACCTGTCGGACCCGGAGCGGCTCTCCTGGGCCTTCTCCCACCAGACGCTGCCCGAGCGGGTCGACTCCCTGCTGCACGTCGCGGGCGTCGTCGACCTCGGCCCCGTCGGCGATCTGACCCCCAGGACCTGGCGCCACCAGCTCGACGTCAACCTCCTCGCCCCGGCCGAGCTGACCCGGCTGCTGCTGCCCCAGCTGAGGGTCGCCCGGGGGCACGTGGTGTTCGTCAACTCCGGCGCCGGCCTCAACGCCCACGCCGAGTGGGCCGCGTACGCCGCCTCCAAGCACGGCCTGAAGGCGCTCGCCGACGCGCTGCGGCAGGAGGAGCACGGCAACGGCGTCCGCGTCACGTCCGTCTACCCCGGGCGCACGGCCAGTCCCATGCAGGCCAAGGTCCACCAGCAGGAGGGCAAGGAGTACGACGCGTCGAAGTGGATCGACCCCGAGTCGGTCGCCACGACCATCGTCATGGCCCTCGACCTCCCCCGCGACGCGGAAGTCAACGACCTGACGGTCCGCCCCGGCAGGTGATGACCTCCGCCCCCGGACCCCCGCTCCTCAAACGCCGGAGCGGCTGAATTTTCAGCCTGTCCGGCGTTTGAGGACGAGGCCGTCAGGCCGAAAAGGGGGGTCTGGGGGCGCAGCCTCCAGGGGACGGGAACGGGTAGGGGCGGCGGGGGCGAAAACCCCTCCCCGCACCCCCTGCGTACGCTTCACCCCGTGAACGACAACACCCCCTTCGGCCCCGCCACCGGCATCGGCTCCATGCCCGGCCAGGACGCCCGAGAGGCCGTCAAAACCGCCACCGGCACCTTCGAGGACTTCCCCTTCCTCCCTGAGCTGCCCGCCCGCGGCCCCGGCGCGGACATGACCGGCCGCACCATCGGCCTCCTCGTCGAGCTGTACGCCCACGTGGAGCCCAGCGGCTGGCGCCTCGGCGACCGCCCGGGCCGCGACACCCGGCGGGCCCGCTCCTGGCTGGGCGAGGACCTCGACGCCCTCGAGGAGTTCACCCAGGGACACCAGGGCCCGCTGAAGGTGCAGGCCGTCGGCCCCTGGACACTGGCCGCCGCGCTGGAGCTGAGGAACGGCGAGGCCGTCCTCTCCGACCACGGCGCCTGCCGCGACCTCGCCGCCTCCCTCACCGAGGGCCTGCGCCGGCACCTGGCGGAGGTCGCCCGCCGCGTCCCCGGCGCCCGCGTCGTCCTCCAGCTCGACGAGCCGTCCCTCACCTCCGTCCTGCGCGGACAGGTGAGGACGGCCAGCGGCTACCGCACCCACCGCGCCGTCGACCGCCAGGTCGTGGAGTCCACCCTGCGCGAGGTCCTCGCGGCGCACGCCGGCGGCCCCACCGTGGTCCACTCCTGCGCCCCGGACGTCCCCTTCGCCCTGCTGCGCCGGGCCGGCGCGACGGGCGTCTCCTTCGACTTCTCACTCCTCACCGAGCGTGACGACGAGGCGATCGGCGAGGCGGTGGAGGGCGGCACCCGGCTGTTCGCCGGTGTCGTGCCGTCCACGGACGGCCCGTTGTCAGACCCTGCCGGTAGCGTCATGGGTGTCAGGACGCTGTGGCGCAGGCTGGGGCTGTCTCCGGGGCTTCTCGCGGAGGCGGTGACCCTCACGCCGACGTGCGGACTCGCGGGCGCGTCCCCCGAGTACGCCCGCCGTGCGCTCGCCCACTGCGTCCGGGCGGCGAGATCCCTCGCGGACAACCCAGAGTAACGGGAGGACAACACGGTGGCCGGCGACAAGCAAGCGGAGACGACGAACGTGCCCGCCGAGGCGCGGGAGAAGCACGTGCAGCTCGCTGAGCAGATCGAGGAGCACCGCTTCCGGTACTACGTGAAGGACGCCCCCGTCGTCAGCGACGCGGAGTTCGACCGGCTGCTGCGCTCCCTGGAGCAGCTGGAGGAGGAGTACCCGGAGCTGCGCACACCGGAGTCCCCCACCCAGAAGGTCGCCGGCTCCTACGCCACGGAGTTCACGGCCGTCGAGCACCGCTCCCGCATGCTCTCCCTCGACAATACGTTCAACGACGAGGAGCTGGCCGCCTGGGCCGACCGCATCCACCGCGAGCTGGGCGAGCAGGAGTACCACTTCCTGTGCGAGCTGAAGGTGGACGGCCTGGCCGTCAACCTCACCTACGAACACGGTCGCCTGGTCCGCGCGGCGACCCGCGGCGACGGCCGCACGGGCGAGGACATCACGCCGAACGTGCGGACCATCGCGGAGATCCCCGAGCGCCTGAAGGGCGACAAGGTCCCCGACCTCGTGGAGATCCGCGGCGAGGTCTACTTCCCGATGGAGAAGTTCGACGAGCTGAACAAGCGCCTCACCGAGGCCGGTGACAAGCCGTTCGCCAACCCGCGCAACGCGGCGGCCGGTTCACTGCGCCAGAAGGACCCGCGCGTCACCGCCACCCGCCCGCTGCACATGGTCGTCCACGGCATCGGCGCCCTGGAGGGCTACCAGGGCCTGACCCGCCTCTCCCAGGCCTACGACCTGCTCAAGGAGTGGGGCCTGCCCACCTCCCGGCACAACAAGGTGGTCGACGACCTCCAGGGCATGCGCGAGTTCATCGCGTACCACGGCGAGAACCGCCACTCGGTCGAACACGAGATCGACGGCGTCGTCGTCAAGCTGGACGAGATCCGCCTCCAGGGCCGGCTGGGCTCCACGGCCCGCGCCCCCCGCTGGGCCATCGCGTACAAGTACGCGCCGGAGGAGGTCAACACCAAGCTGGTCGACATCAAGGTGGGCGTCGGCCGCACCGGCCGGGTCACGCCGTACGCCCAGGTCCAGCCGGTCACGGTGGCCGGCAGCGAGGTGGAGTTCGCCACCCTGCACAACCAGGAGGTCGTCAAGGCCAAGGGTGTGCTCATCGGTGACACGGTGGTGCTGCGCAAGGCCGGTGACGTCATCCCGGAGATCCTCGGCCCGGTCGTGGACCTGCGGGACGGCAGCGAGCGGGAGTTCGTGATGCCGGCCGAGTGCCCGGAGTGCGGGACGCCGCTGCGGGCCATGAAGGAGGGCGACATCGACCTGCGGTGTCCCAACGCCCGTACGTGCCCCGCCCAGCTGAGAGAGCGCGTCTCCTACCTCGCGGGCCGGGAGTGCCTGGACATCGAGCACTTCGGGGCCGTCGCGGCGGCGGCGCTCACCCGGCCGCTGGAGCCGGCCGAACCTCCGCTGGCCGACGAGGGCGACCTGTTCGACCTGACGGTGGAGAAGCTGCTGCCCATCAAGGCCTACGTCCTCGACCCGGACAGCGGGCTGCCCAAGCGCGACCCGAAGACGGGCGAGGAGAAGATCGTCACGGTCTTCGCCAACCAGAAGGGCGAGCCCAAGAAGAACACCCTCGCCCTGCTGAGGAACATCGAGGAGGCCAAGACCCGCCCGCTGGCCCGTTTTCTGAACGGGCTTTCCATCCGTCACGTCGGCCCGGTGGCCGCTCAGGAACTCGCCCGTCAGTTCCGCTCGGTGGACCGCATCGAACAGGCCACGGAGGAGGAACTGGCGGGCACCGACGGCGTCGGCCCGATCATCGCCGCCTCCCTCAAGGAGTGGTTCGCCGAGGAGTGGCACCGCGAGATCGTGCGCAAGTGGAAGGCCGCCGGAGTCCCGCTGGAGGAGCAGTCGACCGGCGAGGACGAGGGGCCGCGTCCGCTGGAGGGCCTGACCGTGGTGGTCACGGGCACGCTGGAGAACTTCACCCGGGACGGCGCCAAGGAGGCGCTACAGGAACGGGGCGCCAAGGTGACCGGTTCGGTGTCGAAGAAGACCTCGTTCGTCGTAGTGGGCGACAATCCCGGCTCGAAGTATGACAAAGCGATGCAGTTGAAGGTGCCGGTACTGAACGAGGACGGCTTCACGGTCCTGCTGGAGCAGGGCCCCGAGGCCGCCGCGGACGCCGCGCTTTCGGCCGAGTAATAGCGGTTGAAGGCCACCCGATCGGCGCATATCAGATGCATACGGGTGGCCGGGGCGCATTCGGGCAACCGTCGACGACCGGTGCCCGTGGAAGCCTTCTGCGGCCTACTGTTGAGGTGTGCGCCTGCCGTGCCCAGCTGCGGTCGGGGCATCCCCGTGCTCAGGGGGAGCAGGGGGAAGGGTTTTCCAACGCGGAGCCGTTGATGGCTGTCGGGCATCGGGCCGCGTGGCGTGGGCACCGCCGGCTGTGAGAGGGACGGGAATGGAACCGACCGAGAGCGCCGCCCCGGGCTCACGGCTGCGCCTGCGTCGCCTGACGGGCGCCTGGCGCGCCGGCCGCCGCGGGCGGTCCGCGCACGGCGGCGGCGCTCAGGGGCGCGGCGCCGCACCGCACACCTCCCCGGCCGGCGCTGCCGCACGGCCCGCCGCGCCCACTCCGCCGCACCCCGCGTCGCCCGGCCGGGGCACCGTACGCCGGCCGGCCGACCGGCAGGGCGCCGAGCGCGCCGGGGACCTGACCGGCTCCGAGACCGAACGGCACCCGGCCTGGCCCGCGTTGCCGGCGGCCATCGTCGCCGCCGCAGGATTCGTGCTCGGCGCCGGCTTCCTGCGGGCGTTCACCGGCGGCCACGCCCTCTTCCCGGCCGGCACGGTCGGCTGGTCCCTCGCCCTGCTCACCGGGATCGTCGTCGGCCACCTCGTGATGCTCGGCCGCTCCCGCTGGTGGGGCGGCACCGGCTCCGGCGCCGCCCTCACGCTCGCCGTGCTGCTGCTCTACGGCTGGGTTCCGGCCGGCATGGTCAGCCTCACCGTCGTCGTCCTGGTCGGCATCGCCCGACGGGGCCGCTGGCGCCAAGGGGTGCTGCACGGCGCGGTGGACATCCTCGGCATCGCCGCCGGTGCCGCGCTGCTCGGCGTGTGCGGCTCGGTCCCGTCCGTGGAGTCCCCCTGGAGCCCGGACACCTGGACGCTCTACGCGGCACCCAAGGTCGTGCTGGTCGCCGTCGCCTACCTCGCCGTCACCCGCGTCCTGCAGTGGTATCTGCACTCCCCGCGCGGCGGTCTGCCCACCGCCGCCCGCACCGCCCTGGTCAGACAGGGCCTGGTCGCCGTCGCCCTGCTCGGCATCGCGCCGCTGATCTGTGTGGTCGCCGCCGCCCAGCCGCTGCTGCTGCCGCTGTTCGCCATCCCGCTGATCGCCCTCGACTCCACGCTGTGGATCGCCCGGGCCCGCGCCGAGGAGCAGCTGCGCGACCCCCTCACCGGCCTGCCCAACCGCCAGTGGCTGCTGGAGCGCATCTGGACCGCGCTGGACGACGCCGAGCGCATCGACGCCCGCGCCGCCCTGATGCTGATCGACCTCGACCGTTTCCGTTCGGTCAACGACACCCTCGGACACCTGGCCGGGGACCGGTTGCTGCTGCAGACCGCGGACCGGCTGCGCCAGGCCCTGCCGCGCGGAGCGGAGGCCGCGCGGCTGGGCGGGGACGAGTTCGCCGTGCTGCTGCCGGTCGCCGACTCCACCACGTCCGCGACCCGCATCGCCCGCCAGCTGGTCGGTGCGCTCGGCTCGCCGCTCGACCTGGACGGCCTCACCCTCGTGCTGGAGGCGAGCGCCGGCGTCGCGGTCTTCCCCGACCACGCCCTGGACGCCGAGGGCCTGCTCAGACGCGCGGACGTGGCGATGTACCAGGCGAAGCGGGACCGCACCGGCGTCGAGGTCTACGAATCCAAGCGGGACTCCAACACCCCCGACCGCCTCGGCCTGCTCGGCGACCTGCGCCGCGCCCTGGACGCCCACGAGGTGGAGCTGCACTACCAGCCCAAGGTCCGCTTCGACGGCCAGGTCGCCGGCCTGGAGGCGCTGGTGCGCTGGGTGCACCCGGAGCGGGGCAAGGTGCCGCCCGACGAGTTCATAGCGATCGCCGAGTCCTCCGGGCTGATGCCCCACCTGACGGAGTACGTGCTGGAGACGGCGCTCGGACAGGTCGCCGAGTGGCGCTCCCAGGGCCTGTTCGTGCCGGTCGCGGTCAACGTCTCCCCGCGTGACGTGCACACCCCCGGCTTCGCCGGCTCGGTGGCCGCCCGGCTGGCCCGGCACGGCGTCCCGGCGGGGGCGCTGCAACTGGAGATCACCGAGCACGTCCTGCTGGAGGACCCGCAGCGCGCCGCCGACACCCTCGCCGGGCTGACCGGGCACGGGGTGAAGATGTCCCTGGACGACTTCGGCACCGGGTACTCCTCCCTGGTCCATCTGCGCCGGCTGCCGGTGAGCGAGCTGAAGATCGACCGCTCGTTCGTGGCCCGGCTCGCCGTCGACGCGGAGGACGCCGAGATCGTGCGGTGCACCGTCGACCTGGCGCACTCCCTCGGGCTGCTCGTCGTCGCCGAGGGCGTCGAGGACGACGAGACCTGGGAGCGGCTGCGGGACCTGGGCTGCGACGCGGTGCAGGGGTGGCTGGTGGCCGCGGCGATGCCGCCCGACGAGACGACGGCGTGGCTGCGGGCGCGCGGGTCGCGGGGCTGGCAGCGGCCCGCCGCCGCCCTGCCGGCGGCGGCGGGGGACGACCCCGGAAGGGTCGGATAGACGCCGGGTGCTCCGCGGGGTGGGGTGGTCGCGTCCTGTGGGGTGCGTCTGCCGGTCGTCCGGCGGGTGCGGGTGCGTCGTGGCTGGTCGCGCAGTTCCCCGCGCCCCTTGCGGGGCGCTGTTCGAGCCGGTGGTTTTTCGGGTGCGGGTTTGTCGTGGCTGGTCGCGCGGTTCCCCGCGCCCCTTTCGGGGCGCTGCCCATCCGCTTCACGAGCATGGCCCCGCGACCCATAGGATTGGGCCAAACCACACACACTCACCCCAGAGGAACGCTGCATGCCTGGCATCACGCGCGAGGAGGTCGCCCACCTCGCCCGGCTGGCGCGTCTGGAGCTGAAGCCCGAAGAGCTCGACCACTTCGCGGGACAGCTGGACGACATCATCGGCGCGGTCGCCCGCGTCAGCGAGGTCGCCGACCAAGACGTACCGCCGACCTCGCACCCGCTCCCGCTGACGAACGTCATGCGCCCGGACGAGGTCCGTCCGTCGCTCACGCCCGAGCAGGCGCTCTCCGGCGCCCCGGCCCAGGAGCAGCAGCGTTTCAAGGTGCCGCAGATCCTGGGGGAGGAGTAACCGCCATGAGCGACATCATCAAGCTCACCGCGGCCGAGATCGCCGCGAAGATCGCCTCCGGCGAGCTGACCGCCGTCGAGGTCACCGAGGCGCACCTCGCCCGCATCGAGGCCGTCGACGAGAAGGTGCACGCCTTCCTGCACGTCGACCGCGAAGGCGCCCTCGCGCAGGCGCGCGCCGTGGACGCCAAGCGGGAGCGCGGCGAGAAGCTCGGCCCGCTGGCGGGCGTCCCCCTCGCGCTGAAGGACATCTTCACCACCGAGGGCGTGCCCACGACCGTCGGCTCGAAGATCCTCGAGGGCTGGATCCCGCCGTACGACGCGACGGTCACCAAGAAGCTGAAGGCCGCCGACGTCGTCATCCTCGGCAAGACCAACATGGACGAGTTCGCCATGGGGTCGTCCACCGAGAACAGCGCGTACGGCCCGACCGGCAACCCCTGGGACCTCACCAAGATCCCCGGCGGTTCCGGCGGCGGCTCCTCCGCCGCGCTCGCCGCCTTCGAGGCGCCGCTCGCCATCGGCACCGACACCGGCGGCTCCATCCGCCAGCCCGCGGCCGTCACCGGCACCGTCGGCGTCAAGCCGACGTACGGCGGCGTCTCCCGCTTCGGCATGGTGGCCTTCTCCTCCTCCCTCGACCAGGGCGGCCCCTGCGCCCGCACGGTCCTGGACGCGGCCCTGCTGCACGAGGTGATCGCCGGACACGACCCGATGGACTCCACCTCCATCGACGCCCCCGTCCCGCCGGTGGTCGAGGCCGCCCGCAACGGCAGCGTCGCGGGAATGCGCGTCGGCGTGGTCAAGCAGTTCCGCGGCGAGGGCTACCAGGCCGGCGTCGTCCAGCGCTTCGACGAGTCCGTCGAGCTGCTGAAGGAACTGGGCGCCGAGATCGTCGAGCTGGACTGCCCGTCCTTCGACCTCGCCCTGTCGGCGTACTACCTGATCGCCCCCTCGGAGTGCTCCTCCAACCTCGCCCGCTTCGACGGCCTGCGCTACGGCCTCAGGACCGGCGACGACGGCACGCACTCCGCCGAGGAGGTCACCTCCCTGACCCGCGAGGCCGGCTTCGGCCCCGAGGTCAAGCGCCGCGTCATGCTCGGCACGTACGCCCTGTCCAGCGGCTACTACGACGCGTACTACGGCAGCGCGCAGAAGGTCCGCACGCTCATCACGCGGGACTTCGAGAAGGCCTTCGAGCAGGTCGACGTGATCGTCTCCCCGACGACCCCGACCACCGCCTTCCCGATCGGCGAGCGCGCCGACGACCCGATGGCGATGTACCTCGCCGACCTGTGCACCATCCCCACCAACCTGGCGGGCAACGCGGCCATGTCGCTGCCCTGCGGCCTCGCACCCGAGGACAACCTGCCGGTGGGTCTGCAGATCATCGCCCCCGCCATGAAGGACGACCGGCTCTACAAGGTCGGCGCCGCCGTCGAGGCTGCCTTCGTGGAAAAGTGGGGCCACCCGCTGATCGAGGAGGCACCGTCGCTGTGAGCGCACTGTCCAAGGCCAAGGGCTTCAAGTCGTCCAAGTCCGGTCTGTACATCTCGATGGCCACCTCGGCGTTCGGCGCCGTCGGGGTCTACAAGCAGATCAAGAAGGCCCGGAGCGAGAGCGACACGCTGCGGCTGCTCGACGCCGTCGTGACCGGCGCCGCTGTCGTCACCAACCTCGCCATCCTGTACCGCGAGCTGAAGCGTCTCGGCGACGACGACGTCCTGCTGGGCTGAGAGGGAAGTTTCACCGTGACCACCACGACCGACCTGGTGTCGTACGAGGACGCACTCGCGTCGTACGACCCCGTCATGGGCCTCGAGGTCCATGTCGAACTCGGCACCAAGACCAAGATGTTCTGCGGCTGTTCGACCGCGCTCGGCGCCGACCCGAACACCCAGACCTGCCCGGTCTGCCTCGGCCTGCCCGGCGCGCTCCCGGTCGTCAACGCGACCGGCGTCGAGTCCGCCGTCAAGATCGGCCTCGCGCTGAACTGCGAGATCGCCGAGTGGTGCCGCTTCGCCCGGAAGAACTACTTCTATCCGGACATGCCGAAGAACTTCCAGACCTCCCAGTACGACGAGCCGATCGCCTTCGACGGCTACCTCGACGTGCAGCTGGAGGACGGCGAGACCTTCCGCGTGGAGATCGAGCGCGCCCACATGGAGGAGGACACCGGCAAGTCGACCCACGTCGGCGGCGCCACCGGCCGGATCCACGGCGCCTCCCACTCCCTGCTCGACTACAACCGCGCCGGCATCCCGCTCATCGAGATCGTCACCAAGCCCATCGTGGGCGCGGGCGAGCGGGCTCCCGAGGTCGCGCGGGCGTACGTCCGCGAGCTGCGCGAGCTGATCCGCGCGCTCGGCGTGTCCGAGGCCCGCATGGAGATGGGTCAGATGCGCTGCGACGTGAACCTGTCGCTGATGCCGAAGGGCGCCGAGACGTTCGGCACCCGCTCGGAGACGAAGAACGTCAACTCGCTGCGGTCCGTGGAGCGCGCGGCCCGCTACGAGATCCAGCGGCACGCGGCGGTCCTGAGCGGCGGCGGCACCATCGTCCAGGAGACCCGCCACTTCCACGAGGACACCGGCTCCACCACCTCCGGCCGGGTGAAGGAGGAGGCCGAGGACTACCGGTACTTCCCGGAGCCCGACCTCGTCCCGGTCGCCCCGTCCCGCGAGTGGGTGGAGAAGCTGCGCGCCGCGCTGCCCGAACTGCCGCTGGTGCGCCGCAACCGGCTCCGTGAGGAGTGGGGCGTCTCGGCCACCGACATGCAGGCGATCCTCAACGCCGGCGCGCTGGACCCGATCGTCGCCACCATCGACGCCGGGGCGGACGCCGCCTCCGCCCGCAAGTGGTGGATGGGCGAGCTGGCCCGCGCCGCCAACGAGTCCGGCACGGCGCTGGACGAGCTGGCGATCACCCCGGCCCAGGTCGCCCGGGTCACCGAGCTGGTGGCGGCCGGCGACCTCAACGACAAGCTGGCCCGCCAGGTCATCGAGGGCGTCCTCGCCGGCGAGGGCACCCCGGACGAGGTCGTCGACAAGCGCGGTCTGAAGGTCGTCTCCGACGAGGGCGCGCTCACCGCGGCCGTGGACGAGGCCATCGCCGGCAACCCGGCCGTCGCCGACAAGATCCGCGGCGGCAAGGTGGCCGCAGCCGGCGCCCTGGTCGGCGCGGTCATGAAGGCGACCCGCGGCCAGGCCGACGCCGCCCGCGTCAAGGAGCTGATCCTGCACAAGCTCGGCGTCACCGAGGGCTGAGCCGCACGCACCCGGAAAGGGGCCGCACCGGATCCCGGGCGGCCCCTTTCCGGCGTTCCCGGCACGACTCACCTGATTGTCGGGTGTCCCGTGTCCCACTGGTGTGAATAACCCCACGAATTCCGCAATCGATCACTTTCGCCTGCAAGAGTGGCTGCGCATCGCTCATGCGTTCTTTGCGGGTTGTTCAGTTCATAGACGACTGTTCCCGAACAAAGATCCACAATCAGTCACCCTGGGAGCACGCTCGTGGCAGCCCTCGCACGCTGGTGTGTCCGACGCCGCCTGATCACCGTCCTGCTCTGGCTGCTCGCCTTCGCCGGGGTCGCCGCGGCCGCCTCCGCCACCGGCACGGCGTACTCCAACGACTACAAGGTCCCCGGCACCGAGTCCGACCGCGTCTCCCGGCTCCTCGACTCCGGCTTCCCGGGCCACGGCGGCGACACCGGCACCGTCGTCTGGCACTCCCCGTCCGAGACCGTCCGCGCCGCCGCCGTCGAACAGACGATGACCCGCACCCTGGACCGCATCGAGCACCTGCCCGGCGTGGCGTCCGTGACCAACCCCTACGACGCCCCCGACTCCGCCCTCATCAGCGAGGACGCCCACACCGCGTACGCCGTCGTCACCTTCGACGACCGGCCCGGGGACGTCTCCGAGGCCGAGGCGCGGGCGGTCGTGGAGGCCGCGAAGTCCGCCGAGGGCGACGGACTCCGGGTGGAGCTGGGCGGCGGCGCCGTCGGCGGCACCGAGGCGCCCGGCGGTCACCTGGCCGAGGTGGTCGGCGTGGTCATCGCCGCCCTGGTGCTGCTCCTCGCCTTCGGCTCGCCCGCCGCCGCCGCGCTGCCCATCGCCACCGCGCTGGTCGGCGTCGGCACTGCCTACGCCGGGACCGTGCTGCTCGGGCACGCCATGACCGTCGCCGACTTCGCGCCGATGCTCGGCATGCTGATCGGGCTCGGCGTCGGCATCGACTACGCGCTGTTCATCGTCACCAGACACCGGCGCGGACTCAAGCGCGGGCTGTCCGTGCCCGAGGCCGCCGTGAGCGCCGTCTCCACCACCGGACGGGCCGTCGTCTTCGCGGGTGCCACCGTGTGCATCGCGCTGCTGGGCATGCTGATCCTCCGGCTCGGCTTCCTCAACGGCGTCGCCATGGCCGCCGCCCTGACCGTGGTCCTCACCGTCGCGGCCTCCGTGACGCTGCTGCCGGCCTTGCTGGCGTACATCGGCCCGCGCGCCCTGAGCCGCCGCGAGCGCCGCCGGCTCGCCGAGCACGGGCCGGAGCCCGAGATGCCGACCGGGTTCGCCGCCCGCTGGTCGGCGCTGGTCGAACGCCGGCCCAAGCTGCTCGGCGCCCTCGCCCTGGTCGTCGTCACCGTCCTCGCCCTGCCCACCCTCGGGCTGCGCCTGGGCACCTCCGACGCGGGCAACGACCCGCGCGAGAGCACCACCCGCCAGGCCTACGACCTGCTCGCCGACGGGTTCGGGCCCGGCGTGAACGGCCCCCTCACCCTGGCCACCGAGGTCGGCGGCGCCGAGGACCGGCTCGCCTTGGACAACCTCGACGCCACCCTGCGCGGCACCGAGGGCGTCGCCTCGGTGACACCGGCGGCCTACAGCTCCGGCGGCGACACCGCCTACCTCACCGTCGTCCCCGAGTCGGCACCCCAGTCCGAGGCCACCAGCGACCTGGTCGACCGGCTGCGCGAGGAGGTGCTGCCGCGCGCCGAGAACGGCACCGGCCTCGACGTGCACGTGGGCGGCGTCACCGCCGGGTACGACGACTTCGCCGCCGTCATCGTCGGCAAGCTGCCGCTCTTCGTCGGCGTCGTCGTCGGCCTGGGCTGTCTGCTGCTCCTGCTGGCCTTCCGCTCCGTCGGCATCCCGCTGAAGGCCGCCGCCATGAACATCGCCGCCGTGGCCGGCGCCTTCGGCGTCGTCGTCGCGATCTTCCAGTGGGGCTGGGGCAGCGAACTGCTCGGCCTGGGCAGCGCCGGGCCGATCGAGCCCTTCCTGCCCGTGATCATGGTGTCGGTGCTGTTCGGGCTCTCCATGGACTACCAGGTCTTCCTGGTCAGCCGGATGTACGAGGAGTGGCTGGAGACCGGGGACAACCGGCGCGCCGTCCGGGTCGGCCTGGCCGAGACCAGCCGGGTGATCAACTCCGCCGCGGTCATCATGATCTCGGTCTTCCTCGCCTTCGTCCTCAGCGGCGACCGCGTGATCGCCATGTTCGGCATCGCGCTGGCCGCCGCCGTCGCCCTGGACGCCTTCGTCCTGCGCACCCTCCTGGTGCCCGCCCTGATGCACATGCTCGGCCGGGCCAACTGGTGGCTGCCCCGGTGGCTGGACGCCCGGCTGCCCCGCATCAGCATCGAACCGCCCGAGTGCCGTGCCGCGCATGAGAGGCTGGCCGCCGTGACGGACGCCGAGGTGGCGGACGTCCTGGCGCAGGAGGAGCGGCAGCGGGATGTACGCGATACCACTGGGTGACGACGGCGCGGAACTGCGTCCGCTGGAGACCTGGCACGCCGAGGAGTTCCTCGCCCACCTGGACCGGGGCCGGGAGTTCATCAGCCGGCACATCCCGTTCGGGGCGAAGGCCACCGACCTCGAGTCCGCGCGGGCGCTGCTTCAGTCGTACGCCGACAAGCACGCCGCCGACAGCGGGTTCCTGCACGGGCTGTGGCTCGACGGCAAGCTCGTCGGCGGACTGCTCTTCCGGGTCTTCGACGCCGCCACCGGCGTGTGCGAGATCGGCTGCTGGCTGGAACCGGCCGGGACCGGCAAGGGGCTGGTCACGCGGGGTGCCCGGGTGCTGATCGACTGGGCGTTCGACGAGCGCGGCATGCACCGCGTGGAGTGGCACGCGTCGTCCGCGAACACCCCCAGTGTCAACGCCGCGCGGCGACTCGGCATGATGCGGGAGGGCGTTCTGCGCGAGAGCTTCCCCTACCGGGGTGTCCGCCAGGACATGGAGGTGTGGGCCGTGCTCGCGCCCGAGTGGCGTGCGGCACGCGCGCGTACCGCCCAGAAGGATCATTAAGGGACCTCTCAGACAGCGTCCGTACGGTGCGAGACATGGGAACGAAGACAGTGGACGAGACCGCGGTGAAGACGACCACCGATGAGACCGGCACGGCCGGCAGGACCGACGAGGCGGTCGCGGACACCGTGTCCGCCGACGCCCCCGAGGCGACCACCGACGGTGCCGAGGGCACGGAGGAGGCGGCCCAGGAGGGCACCACCGGCCGGGAGGGCCCCTCCGGGGTCGGCCAGGGCGCGGGTGCCGTCGTCGCCGCCGCGCTGGGCGTCGTCTCGCTGACCGGCAGCTGGGTCGGCACCGTGGCCTCCGCCCGCCAGTCGCTGATCGGGCAGCTGGAGAGCTCCTCGTCCGGGAACGTCGCCCAGATGATCGACAAGGGCTACGGCCAGGCCTGGCAGGCCACCGCGCTGTGGGGCGGCGTCTTCGCCCTGGTCGCGCTGATCGTCGGCGTCGTGGTGCTGGCCCGTCCCGCGTTCGGGGCGCCCGGCCGGCCGCAGGCGGCGTGGGTCAAGTCGGTCGCCTGGGCCGGCGTCGCGCTGGGCGTGATCGGCCTGCTCCTGGCCGTCCTGAAGTACACCGGCGTCCTGCTGGGGCTGCCGGCCACCGGCTGAGCCGGCCGCACCCGCACCCGGCAAGGGGTCTTAGGGCACACCAGCGCCACCGGCGCCCGCCCTAAGACCCCTTCCGCACGTCTAAGGCCCCGGCCCCCGGCCCAAGATGCGGCAGTTACCTGATGTGGCGGGGCCCCCTGGGAGACGACAGTGGAGGCGTCGCACCGAGCGGCACCGACACCGACACCGTCACCAGGGGGTATACCGTGTTCGAGTACGAGCTGCACAAGGCCCGCTCCGCCGAACTGATCCGCCGCGCCGAGCAGGAGCGGCTGGCCCGCGAGGCCGTCCGCGCCGGCCGCGCCGCCCGCCGGGCAGCCGCCCAGGACACCGCCGAGGCCGAGAGCCATAGGCCCCGCGGCCGGCGGCACCGCTTCCCACGGGCCGCATGAACGCCGGGCCCCGGCAGGGCGACCGCACGGCCCCGCGCCGCGCGGTCGCCCGCCGGAAAACCGGTGCCGGACCGTCGGACCGGCATGCGATGCTCGGGCCCGTGGAGACCAGGTCAGTCAGCCCCGTGTTCGTCGGCCGCACCGGCGAACTGGACACGTTGCGCGAGGCGCTCGTCAGCGCCGCCGAGGGAGAGCCGCAGGCGCTGCTGGTCGGCGGTGAGGCGGGCGTCGGCAAGACCCGCCTCGTCGAGGAGTTCGCCGCCGCCGCCCGCGCGCACGGCGCGGTCGTCGCCCTCGGCGGCTGCGTCGAGATCGGCGCCGACGGGCTGCCGTTCGCACCCTTCTCCACCGCGCTGCGCGCCCTGCGCCGCGCCCTGCCGGACGACCTGGCCGCCGCCGCGGCCGGCCAGGAGGAGGAACTCGCCCGGCTGCTGCCCGAACTGGCCGAGAACCCCGCCGCCGCACCCCCCGGCCGCCCCGACGAGGAGGGCCTGGCCCGCCTCTTCGAACTGACCGCCCGCCTGCTGGAGCGGACCGCCGCCCGGCACCCCGTCGTCCTCGTCCTCGAGGATCTGCACTGGGCCGACGCCTCCACCCGCCACCTGCTCGCCTACCTGCTGCGCACCCTGCGCACCGGCCGCCTGGCCGTCCTGGCCACCTACCGTTCCGACGACATCCACCGCCGCCACCCGCTGCGCCCCCTGCTCGCCGAACTCGACCGGTTGCGCACGGTCCGCCGCATCGAGCTGGACCGCTTCACCCGCGAGGAAGTGGGCCACCAGATAGCGGGCATCCTCGCCAGGGAACCCGAACCGAGCCGGGTCGACGAGATCTTCCGGCGCTCCGACGGCAACGCCTTCTTCGTCGAGGAACTCGCCGTCGCCACGCACGACGGCTGCGGCAGCGGCCTCACCGACACGCTGCGCGACCTGCTCCTGGTCCGCGTCGAGGCGCTCCCCGAGACCGCCCAGCGGATCGCCCGGATCGTCGCCGAGGGCGGCACCACCGTCGAGTACCGGCTGCTCGCCGCCGTCGCCCGGCTCGCCGAGGACGACCTCATCGAGGCCCTGCGCGCCGCGGTCAACGCCAACATCCTGCTGCCCGCGCCCGACGGCGACGGCTACCGCTTCCGGCACTCCCTGGTCCGCGAGGCCGTCGCCGACGACCTGCTGCCCGGCGAGCGGTCCCGCCTCAACCGCCGCTACGCCGAGGCCCTCGACGCCGATCCGACGCTGGTCCCGGCCGACGAGCGCGTCATGCGGCTGGCCAGCTACTGGTACCGCGCCCACGACACCGCCCGGGCGCTGCCGGCCGTCCTGGACGCCGCCGTCGAGGCCCGCCGCCGCCACGCCTACTCCGAGCAACTGGGGCTGCTGGAGCGGGCCATGGAGCTGTGGGACTCCGCCCCCGAGGAGGTCCGCGCCGGCCTGCGCCCCCTGGACTGCGCCGAGTTCTACCCCGCCTCCCGCGCCTCGGGCGAGGGGGCACCGGCGTCCCCGCCGCTGCGCTACCTGGACCTGATGGCCGAGGCGGCCGTCGCGGGCCGGCTGAGCGGCGAGCGCAAGCGCGCCCTGCGGATCACCGGCCGGGCGCTGGACCTGCTGGAGGAGGACCCCGACCCGCTGCGCGCCGCCTGGTTCTGGACCCAGCGCGGGCTGCTGATCCAGGCCCAGGCCCGCGGCGACGGCCGGCACGAGCTGACCATGGCCCAGGACCTCGTCCGGGGCCTGCCGCCCTCGGAGGTGCACGCGCGCGTGCTGGCCGTCGTCGCGGGCTGGTCGATGCTGCACAACCCCGGCCCCGAGGCCGTCGCCGCGGCCGAACGGGCCGTGGAGTACGCCCGCATGGTCGGCACCGCCGACATCGAACTCGACGCCCGCCTCACCCTCGGCGGCCTGATGGTCGACGCGGGCCACATCGACTCCGGCCTCGCCGAGATGTACGAGGTGAAGGAACTGGCGGTGGCCCGCGGCCGGTCCGGCGTGGTGGCCCGCAGCCACGTGAACCTGCCCTCGGTGCTGGAGGGCATCGGCCGCTCCGAGGAGGCGGTCCGCATCCTGCGCGAGGGCGTCGAGGTCACCCGGCGGATGGGCCTGCTGGAGTCCGAGGCCTGGGTGTGGGGCAACCTCGCCGAGTCGTATCTGTCCCTGGGCCGGTGGGAGGAGGCGCTGGAGGCGTCGGCCCGGGCCTCGGGGCGGGCCGCCCAGCCCCGTGGCGGCGCCTGCCTGAAGACCTCCTGGATCGCGCTCGCGCGCGGGGAGGTCGCCGAGGCCGCCCGGCAGCTCGCCGAGGCCCGCGCGTCCTACGGCACGCACGACCCCATGCCGCAGTACCGGCTGCCGCTGGCCGCCATGGCCGTCTCCCTCGCCGCCGCCGAGGGCCGCCTGCCCGACGCCCGCGCCGAGCTGTTCCGCGCCCTGGACGCCGGGTTCCCGCCCGGCACCCAGCGCTACGGCTGGCCGCTGCTGCTGGCCGCCGCCGAGGCCGAGGCCGACGCGCGGGGTGTGCCGGCCGCCGAGGAGGGCCGCGCCGAGACGCTCGACCGGCTGCGCGGGGCCGCCAAGTCCCTCACCACCGGCGTCCCGCTGTGGGAGGCCCACGCCCTGTGGGTCCGCGCCGAGCTGCTCCGCGCCGAGGGCCGGGACACCCCGCAGGCCTGGTCGGACGCGGTCACCGCGCTCGAGGCCCTGGGACGGCCCTACGACCTCGCCCGGGTGCGTCAGCGGCTGGCCGAGGCCCTGCTCACCTCCGGCGACGGCGCGGCCGACCGCGACCGTGCCACGGAGCTGCTCCGCCTCGTCCATGCCGTCGCCGGCCACCTCGGTGCCCGCCCGCTCGCCGACGCGGCCACCGGTCTGGCCCAGCGCGCCCGGCTGCCGCTGCACACCGCGGCTCCCGCCGCCGATCCGGCGGAGGCGCTCGGCCTCACCAGCCGTGAACGCGACGTACTCCGCCTGGTGGCCGACGGCCACACCAACCGGCGTATCGCCGAGGAACTGTTCATCTCCCCGAAGACGGCCAGCGTCCACGTCTCCAACATCCTCGCCAAGCTCGGTGTCGCCGGCCGCGGCGAGGCGGCGGCGATGGCCCACCGCCTGGGCCTCTTCCACCCGACCCCGACAGCCTGACACCGCCCGGCGCCCCGGCGGCACGACTGCCGGCGGGCTGCGGCAGCTGCTGCGGCGGGACGGCAGGGCTCGCCCGGTGGGGGTGGGCGACCGAGCGCCGCGGCTAGCGCACCGTCAGCTCCAGGATCCGGTCGTCGCCGTCCTTCGGGTCGCCCCGGCCGTCCGTGTTGCTGGTGACCAGCCACAGCCGGTCGCCGCCCGCCGCGACCACCGTGCGCAGCCGGCCGTACTCGCCCGTCAGGAACGCCTGCGGGTCCGCCGCCGTACCGGTGCCCTCCAGCGGGATGCGCCACAGCCGCTCGCCGCGCAGGCCCGCCATCCAGACCGAGCCCTCGGCGTGGGCGATGCCGCTGGGGGAGGCCTCCTCCGTGGACCACTGCGCGACCGGGTCGTGGAACGCGTCGTCGTCCGAGCGGCCCTCCGCCTCGGGCCAGCCGTAGTTGTCGCCCGGCGCGATCGCGTTCAGCTCGTCCCAGGTGTTCTGGCCGAACTCCGAGGCGAACAGCCGCTGCTCGCGGTCCCAGGCCAGGCCCTGCACGTTGCGATGGCCGTACGAGTAGACGGGGGAGTCGGGGAACGGGTTGCCGGGCGCCGGGTCGCCGTCGGGGGTGATGCGCAGGATCTTGCCGCCCGTGGAGTCCCGGTCCTGCGACAGCCCCGTGTCGCCGGTCTCGCCCGTGCCGATGTACAGCATCTTGTCGGGGCCGAAGGCGATCCGGCCGCCGTTGTGGATGATGCCCTTGGGGATGCCCCGGAAGACCGTGTCGGGGGCGCCCAGTTGCCGGCCGGACGGCTTGTCGGCGTCGTACAGCATGCGCACGACGCGGTTGTCCGACGCCGACGTGAAGTAGGCGTAGACCATCCGGTCCGAGGCGAAGTCGGGGGAGAGGGCGAGCCCCATCAGACCGCCCTCGCCGGCCGGCTCCACACCGGGCACCTCGCCCAGGGTGGTCTTCCGGCCGCTGTCGCCGTCGATCCGGGTGATCGTGGCGTCGTCCCGGGAGGAGACCAGCAGATCGCCCTCCGGCAGCGGGGCCAGGCCCCAGGGGCTGTCCAGGCCCGTCGCGACGGTGCGGACCACCTCCACGGAGCCCTTCGCGGGCGGTGCCTCCCCGGTGGCCGAACGCGAGGGCGACGCCTGCGCGCCGGTACGGGTGGGGGAGGCGCCCCGGTCCCCGGCGGCTCCGCCTCCGTCGCCGGAGGAGCAGCCGGCCGTCAGCAGGAGCGCGGCGGTCAAGACGGCCGTCACGGCTCGACGTTGCACGATCATGGTCCCTTCGACGCGGCGGGTTCTTCCTGTCTTACACCGCCGGCGCCCCACAAGTTCCCGAGTGCGCCGACCCCCAACCGTACGGCCGCGTCCTCATTCCCACGAGCCGAGCGCCGGCGGCAGCTCGCCGACCTCCGCCAGGTCCCGTTCCGACAGCCGCAGCACCGACGCCGCGGCGTTCTGCGTCACCCACCGCTCCCGCTTGGCGCCCGGCACCGGCACCACGTGCCGGCCCTGCGCCAGCACCCACGCCAGCGCCACCTGCGCCGGTGTGACGGCCTCGCCGTGCCGGGCCGCGATGCGGCGCAGTCCGGCGACGATCGGCTGGTTGGCCGCCATCATCTCGGCCGTGAAGCGCGGGTGCCGGGCGCGCAGGTCGTCCGGCTCGAAGCCCCCGCCGGGCGTCAGCGTGCCGGTCAGGAAGCCGTTGCCGAGCGGCATCGCCGCGAGGAACCCGACGCCCCGCGCCTCGCACCACGGCAGCAGCGCCTCCAGCGCCTCCGGCGACCACACCGACAGCTCGGCCTGGACCGCGCTCACCGGGAAGACCTGCTGCACCCGCTCCAGCTGCCGGATCGTCGCGTCGTGCAGCCGCGACCCGGACCGGCGTGCCGACCGGGCGCCCACCGCGCACAGACCCAGCGCCCGCACCTTCCCGGCCCGGACCAGATCCGCCATCGCGCCCCAGGTCTCCTCGACCGGCACCTCGGGGTCGGCGCGGTGCAGCTGGTAGAGGTCGATGACGTCCGTCTGGAGCCGGCGCAGCGACGCGTCGCAGGCCCGCTTCACATAGCCGGGGCGGCCGTTGGCCACGATGTGCTGGTCGCCGACGAGCAGACCGACCTTCGTGGACACGAAGGCGTCGGCACGCCGCTCCTTCAACGCCCGCCCCACCAGCAGCTCGTTGGTGAACGGGCCGTACATGTCGGCCGTGTCCAGCAGGGAGCAGCCCAGGTCCAGCGCCCGGTGCACCGCCCTGAGCGACTCGTCGCCCCGCTGCCGCGAGGCGCTGTACGCCCAGCTCATCGGCATGCACCCCAGCCCGACGGCCCCCACCGAGAGTGCCGCCGCACCGATCGTCCTGCGCTCCACCTGGTCGTGACCTCCCCTCGTCAGGCCCTGGCTCGTCAGGCCCGCCCCAACCTAACCTCTGCGGTCGCCGGCTCCTGACATAGCCTCCTGACCATGACTGCTGACGTGTGGCTGCCCATCCCGCCGGACGAGATCGAGGGGCTTCCCGAGGGCCCCGTCTACCGCTTCTGGAACGGCGGCGAGGAGTTCCCCGCGGACCCCGCCGACTGCGTGTACTACGTCGTGCCCTACATGAAACCCAGCGGTGTGGGCACGCGCCCCATGCCGCAGATGCGTTCCGTGCGGGTCGTGCAGACCCTCTCGGCCGGCACCGACCACGTCGAGCCCGGCCTGCGCCACCTGCCCGAGGGCGTACGGCTGTGCAACGCGCGCGGTGTGCACGAGGCGAGCACCGCGGAACTCACCCTCGCCCTGATCCTCGCCTCGCTGCGCGGCGTCCCGGACTTCGTGCGCGCGCAGGACCGCGGGGAGTGGCTCGGCGGGTTCCGGCCCGCGCTGGCCGACAAGAACGTCCTCATCGTCGGCTACGGCTCGATCGGTTCGGCCATCGAGGACCGGCTCGTGCCCTTCGAGGTGGCGCGGGTGGCGCGCGTCGCGCGCTCCGCTCGCACAACGGCGCGCGGCCCGGTGCATCCGCTCACCGATCTGCCCGCCCTGCTGCCCGAGGCCGATGTCGTCGTGCTGTCCACGCCGCTCACCGAGACCACCCGCGGCCTGGTGGACGCGGAGTTCCTGGGCCGGATGAAGACCGGCGCGCTGCTGGTCAACGTCGCCCGCGGCCCGGTCGTCGACACCAAGGCGCTGCTCGCCGAACTGGAGAGCGGGCGCGTCACCGCCGCCCTCGACGTCACCGACCCGGAGCCGCTGCCCGCGGGCCACCCCCTGTGGCAGGCGCCCGGCCTGCTGATCAGCCCGCACGTCGGCGGGCCCACGTCCGCCTTCCTGCCACGGGCCAAGCGGCTGCTGACGGACCAGTTGCGCCGTTTCGTGAACCGGGAGCCCCTGCGGAACGTGGTCCTGACCACGGGGACACCCCGCTCCTGAGAAGCGCGCACGGAGCCCGAAGGCGCACGCGGCGCACGGGCCGCGAGACCGGCGCACGCGGTACCGCAGAACCCGCTTCCGGTACCCTCCGCAGCCTTCCGGAAGCGGTGGGTACCCGCATCGTCCCTGGTCGTCACGGAGCGTAGAGAACCTATGTCCCTGAGTGACGATCCTGGTGTATCGTCCCCGACAGGGGCTGCGCCGTGCACCGTTCGGCGCCGGGGACGGACATCTGAGACTGCGAGGGGGGCGACGGGCGATGCACGGCCTATGGACGAACGATCCGACGCGGCGGAGCCGCCGACGGCGGCCGTGGCGCACGGCCGCGCGCAGACGCGGCCACCCCGGTCAGCACAGCCACCACCACAGTCACCAGCGCAGGCACGGCAGCCGCAGAAGGCAGGCCCCCCCGGCGCACCGGAGCCCGCGGGACCCGGTACCGAGCCGGACCGGGAGGCCGTGGTGACCTCACCCTCGCCTCCCGCGCCCACGCTCGACGGGGCGTTGCGATCGCAGCCGGCGGGGGGACCGCTGCTGTCCCGCCCGGCGGCCGGCCCCGACGGGCCGCGCCTGGTCCGCCCGTTGCTGCTGGCCCTGGTCTGCGCGGCCTACGCCGTCGGCGCCGCGTTCGGCTGGGGCTCCCCCCGCCTCGCCATGATCATGGGGGACTTCGGGCTGGCCGCCGCCGCGGGGGCCGCCGCCGTGTCCTGCTTCCTCTACGCCCGCCGGCGCCGCGTCCACTTCCGGCCCGCCTGGCTGCTGTTCGCCCTCTCCTCCGCGATGGCGGCCCTGGGCAACGGGGTGTGGGGGTGGTACGAGGTCGTCCTCGAGTCCCCCGTGCCGAGCCCCAGCTACGCGGACCTGTTCTTCCTGTGCTTCGCGCCGCCCGCCATCGTGGGCCTGCTGGTGTTCGCCAAACGGCCGGTGACCAAGGCGGGCTGGGTCTGCCTGGGGCTGGACGCCTGGCTGATCGGCGGCTCGCTGCTGACGCTGGCCTGGAGCCTGGCGCTCGCCCAGGCGGCCAAGGCGGACGGGGGGCCCGTGGCGCACACCGCGCTGTCGCTGGCGTACCCGCTGCTGGACATCGCCCTGGTCAGCATGGTGCTCGCGCTGCACTTCCGCCGGACGCCGGTGTACCGCTCCGCGGTGAACACCGCGATCGGCGGACTCGCGCTCACGGTGATGTGCGACGCCCTGTTCACCTCGCCGCTGCTCCAGAGCAGTTACCGCTCCGGGCAGCTGCTCGACGCGGGCTGGTTCGCCGGTTCGCTGCTGCTCGCGTACGCCCCCTGGGCCGGGCCCCGGCACGGGCACTCCGCGGACCCGGAGCCGCCCGGCGGCCACACGCGCGTGGTGCACGAGCACGTCCCCGGCCAGCGCACCGGCCCCCGGCCCCCGGCGCCCCCGCCGGGCGGCGAGCACGGCCGTTTTCCCGCGGCCCGGCCCCTCGCCGGGTCCCTGGCCGCGCTCACCCCGTATCTCGCCGCCGCGGTCTGCACGCTGGGCATCCTCTACAACGTGCTCAACGGCCGCAGCGTCGACCGCGTCGTGCTGCTCACCGGCGGCACGGTGGTGCTCGCGCTCGTCGTCCGCCAGGGCATCATGCTGCTCGACAACATCACCCTCACCCAGGAACTGGCCCAGAAGGAGAACCACTTCCGGTCCCTGGTGCAGGGCTCCAGCGACGTCATCATGATCGCCGCGCCCAGCGGCGTCCTGCGGTACGTCTCCCCGGCCGCGGCCGGGGTCTACGGCCGGCCCGCCGAGGAACTGGTCGGCAGCGAACTGGCCGGTCTCATCCACCCGGAGGACCTCGGCTGCGTGGTGCACGAGGTGCGCCGGTTCCTCGCCGCCGACCCGGTCGCGGAGCCGACCACGCGCATCGAGTGCCGGTTCCGCTCCGGCGACGGCGGCTGGCTCAACGTCGAGTCCACCGTCAACCGCCACCACGGCGGCCTGATCTTCAACAGCCGGGACGTGACCGAGAGAGTCCGCCTCCAGGCGCAGCTCCAGCACAACGCCGAGCACGACCCCCTCACCGACCTGCCCAACCGAGCCCTGTTCACCAAGCGGGTCCAGCAGGCCCTGTCCGGCCGCCGCGCCTCCGACCGGGGCGCCGCCCTGCGCGGCACGGCCGTGCTCTTCATCGACCTCGACGGCTTCAAGGCCGTCAACGACACGATCGGGCACCAGGCCGGGGACGAACTGCTCGTCCAGGCCGCCCGCAGACTCCAGGACGCGGTCCGCCAGGGCGACACCGCGTCCCGGCTGGGCGGCGACGAGTTCGCGGCCCTGATCGTCGGGGACGGCGCACGGGACCGCTCCGCCCGCGAACGGCACATCCTGGAGCTCGCCGACCGCCTCAGGACGACGCTGTCGCAGCCGTACCTCATCGACGGCAACGATGTCCGTGTCAACGCCTCGATCGGCGTGGCCTTCGCCGAGCCCGGCCTCGGCGCCGGCGAACTGCTGCGCAACGCCGACCTGGCCATGTACCGCGCCAAGGCGGGCGGCAAGGGCCGCGTGGAGCTGTACAAGCCGCAGATGCAGCAGGACGTGGTCCGCAAGGCCGAGCTGGCCACCCGGCTGCGGGCCGCGCTGCACGACGGCGAGTTCGCGCTGCTGCACCAGCCGGTCGTGTGCCTGGCGGACGGCCGGATCACCTCGGTCTGCGCCCAGGCGCGCTGGCGTTCCTCCCAGGGGGTGCTGTTCACCCCCGCGGAGTTCCTGCGGGTGGCCGAGGACGGCGACAAGACCGCCGAGCTGGACCGCTGGATGCTGGAGGAGGCCGTCGAGCAGGCGGCCGAGCGCTCCGCCGCCGGACTGACCGTACCGGTGGCCGTCCGGATCGGCGCCCGCCGGCTGCTGGACCGCTCGATGCCGCCCGGCTCCGTGGAGGCCCTGCTGACCCGGCACGGACTGCCGCCGGGCGCCCTGATGATCGAACTGGCCGAGATCGACCCCCGGGTTCCCCTCGACGAGCTGGAGCGCCGGCTCAACGCGCTCAAGCGGGTCGGCGTACGGATCACGCTCGACGGCTTCGGCAGCGGCTACGCGGCGATCACGGCGCTGCGCAGACTCCCCGTCGACGTGCTGAAGCTCGACCGCTCACTGGTCGAGGGCGTCGTGGAGTCCGCCCGGCTGCACAAGATCACCAGCGGGCTGCTCCGTATCGCCTCCGACCTCGGGTTGCAGTCCGTGGCCGGCGGGGTGGACCTGCCCGAGCAGGTCGTCGCCCTGCGCGCGATGGGCTGCACCCACGGGCAGGGCATGGCCTTCTCCGGGCCGCTGGACGAGTACCGGCTGCGCAGAGCCCTCGGCACCGGCCGCTACCCGGTGCCGCACGGACCGGCCGAGCCGGCGTTCGCGGGCGGCGGCACGAACGGCGTGTACACCAAAGGGGTGACCAGCGGTATGACCAGCTCCGTTCCCGCCGTTCTCGGTGGTGGCACGGTACTGCGTTCACATAATGAGACCCCCGTCCCACCCACTTGACAGTGAGTGCGTGCCGGGGGGAGGGTCAGTTCCATGCGCACCCGAATTCTCGTACTTGGACAGCGCGTCGGCTGACGCTGAGCCCCGATCGCTCAGCGACCACCACCCGGCGCGCTCCCCTCGCTTGCCTTACGGCACGAGGGGTTTTTTGTTGCACCAGCACCTCTCGAGCACCGTTCGAGCACCGTTCGCACCGCCCGCGAACACCGTACAAACTTCGCAAAAACCCTCAGCATCGAGAAGAGAATGCCGATGACCGAGCAGGCCACCGGGGCCCATCACCCGCAGCCGCGGCCCCGATCCGGAGGACAGCAGTCCGCCCCCGTCGAGCACGTCACGGGCGCGCAGTCCCTCATCCGCTCTCTCGAGGAGGTCGGCGCCGACACGGTATTCGGCATTCCCGGCGGTGCGATCCTTCCCGCCTACGACCCGCTGATGGACTCGGGCAAGGTGCGCCACGTCCTGGTCCGCCACGAGCAGGGCGCCGGCCACGCGGCCACCGGTTACGCACAGGCCACCGGCAAGGTCGGCGTCTGCATGGCCACGTCCGGCCCCGGCGCCACCAACCTGGTCACCCCGATCGCGGACGCCCACATGGACTCGGTGCCGCTTGTGGCGATCACCGGTCAGGTGGCCTCCAAGGCGATCGGCACCGACGCCTTCCAGGAGGCGGACATCGTCGGCATCACCATGCCGATCACCAAGCACAACTGGCTGGTCACCAAGGCCGAGGACATCCCCCGGGTGATCGCGCAGGCCTTCCACGTCGCCTCCACCGGCCGCCCCGGCCCGGTCCTGGTCGACATCGCCAAGGACGCCCTCCAGGCGAAGACCACCTTCTCCTGGCCGCCCACGATGGACCTGCCCGGCTACCGCCCGGTGACCAAGCCGCACG
Organism: Streptomyces sp. NPDC031049; assembly: GCF_055571015.1. Classification (NCBI taxonomy): domain Bacteria; kingdom Bacillati; phylum Actinomycetota; class Actinomycetes; order Kitasatosporales; family Streptomycetaceae; genus Streptomyces; species Streptomyces sp. NPDC031049. The sequence goes on along the minus strand of NZ_JBVIGC010000025.1, from coordinate 24,417 downwards.
CCAAGCAGATCCGCGAGGCCGCCAAGCTGATCACCGCCGCCAGGCGCCCCGTCCTCTACGTCGGCGGCGGCGTCATCAAGGCGCGGGCCACCGCCGAGCTGAAGGTCCTCGCCGAACTCACCGGAGCGCCCGTCACCACCACCCTGATGGCGCTCGGCGCGTTCCCCGACAGCCACCCGCTGCACGTGGGGATGCCGGGCATGCACGGTGCGGTCACCGCCGTCACCGCGTTGCAGAAGGCCGACCTGATCGTCGCCCTCGGCGCCCGCTTCGACGACCGCGTCACCGGCAAGCTGGACAGCTTCGCCCCGCACGCCAAGATCGTCCACGCCGACATCGACCCGGCCGAGATCGGCAAGAACCGCGCCGCCGACGTGCCCATCGTCGGGGACGCCCGCGAGGTCATCGCCGACCTGATCCAGGCCGTGCAGAAGGAGCACGGCGAGGGCAACAAGGGCGACTACAGCGCCTGGTGGAAGGACCTGACCCGCTGGCGCGAGACCTACCCGCTCGGCTACGACCAGCCCGGGGACGGCTCCCTGTCCCCGCAGCAGGTCATCGAGCGCATCGGGCAGCTCGCCCCCGAGGGCACGATCTTCGCGGCGGGCGTCGGCCAGCACCAGATGTGGGCCGCGCACTTCATCCAGTACGACAAGCCCGCCACCTGGCTGAACTCCGGCGGCGCCGGAACCATGGGCTACGCCGTCCCGGCCGCCATGGGCGCCAAGGCCGGCGCGCCGGAGCGGGCCGTCTGGGCGATCGACGGCGACGGCTGCTTCCAGATGACCAACCAGGAACTGACCACCTGCGCGCTGAACAACATCCCGATCAAGGTCGCCGTCATCAACAACGGCGCCCTCGGGATGGTCCGCCAGTGGCAGACCCTGTTCTACAACCAGCGGTACTCCAACACGGTGCTGCACTCCGGTCCGGACGACGTCAACCCCGAGGCCCGCGGCACCCGCGTCCCCGACTTCGTGAAGCTGTCGGAGGCCATGGGCTGCCACGCCATCCGCTGCGAGGACCCCGCCGACCTCGACAAGGTGATCGAGGAGGCGAACGCCATCAACGACCGTCCGGTGGTCATCGACTTCATCGTCCACGAGGACGCGATGGTCTGGCCGATGGTCGCCGCCGGCACCTCCAACGACGAGATCATGGCCGCCCGGGACGTCCGCCCCGACTTCGGCGACAACGAAGACGACTGAGAGCCGCAGGTAAAGGAAGCAGACCATGTCCAAGCACACGCTCTCCGTCCTGGTGGAGAACACGCCGGGCATCCTCGCCCGGATCGCCGCCCTGTTCTCCCGCCGCGGCTTCAACATCGACTCGCTCGCCGTCGGCGTGACCGAGCACCCCGACATCTCCCGCATCACCATCGTGGTGAACGTCGAGGACCTGCCGCTGGAGCAGGTGACCAAGCAGCTCAACAAGCTGGTCAACGTGCTCAAGATCGTCGAGCTGGAGCCGTCGCAGGCCGTGCAGCGCGAACTCGTCCTGGTGAAGGTGCGCGCCGACAACGAGACGCGTTCCCAGATCGTCGAGATCGTCCAGCTGTTCCGCGCCAAGACCGTCGACGTCTCCCCGGAGGCCGTCACCATCGAGGCCACCGGCAGCAGCGACAAGCTCTCCGCGATGCTGAAGATGCTGGAGCAGTACGGCATCAAGGAGCTGGTGCAGTCCGGCACCATCGCCATCGGCCGCGGCGCCCGTTCCATCACGGACCGCTCGCTGCGCGCCCTCGACCGCAGCGCCTGACGCGGCACCCGGGCGGCCGGCACCCGGCCGGCCGCCCGTATTCCGAGACCCCGAACCTTCCCTTCCCCTCACCGTCATACGGTGGGACGCAACACCTGTACTCCCGAGGAGAGAACCCAAAGTGGCCGAGCTGTTCTACGACGCCGACGCCGACCTGTCCATCATCCAGGGCCGCAAGGTCGCGGTCATCGGTTACGGCAGCCAGGGCCACGCCCACGCCCTGTCGCTGCGCGACTCCGGCGTCGACGTGCGCGTGGGTCTGCACGAGGGCTCCAAGTCCAAGGCCAAGGCCGAGGAGCAGGGCCTGCGCGTGGTGGGCCCGTCGGAGGCCGCCGCCGAGGCCGACGTCATCATGATCCTGGTCCCGGACCCGATCCAGGCCCAGGTCTACGAGGAGCACATCGCCCCCAACCTCAAGGACGGCGACGCCCTGTTCTTCGGCCACGGCCTGAACATCCGCTACGGCTTCATCAAGCCCCCGGCCGGCGTGGACGTCTGCATGGTCGCCCCGAAGGGCCCGGGCCACCTGGTCCGCCGCCAGTACGAGGAGGGCCGCGGCGTTCCGTGCATCGCGGCCGTCGAGCAGGACGCCACGGGCAACGCCTTCGCGCTGGCCCTGTCGTACGCGAAGGGCATCGGCGGCACCCGCGCCGGCGTCATCAAGACCACCTTCACCGAGGAGACCGAGACCGACCTCTTCGGTGAGCAGGCCGTCCTGTGCGGTGGCACCGCCGCCCTGGTGAAGGCCGGCTTCGAGACGCTCACCGAGGCGGGCTACCAGCCGGAGATCGCCTACTTCGAGTGCCTGCACGAGCTGAAGCTGATCGTGGACCTCATGTACGAGGGCGGCCTGGAGAAGATGCGCTGGTCGATCTCCGAGACCGCCGAGTGGGGCGACTACGTCACCGGTCCGCGGATCATCACCGACGCCACCAAGGCCGAGATGAAGAAGGTCCTCGCCGAGATCCAGGACGGCTCGTTCGCCAAGAACTGGATGGACGAGTACCACGGCGGTCTGAAGAAGTACAACGAGTACAAGAAGCAGGACTCCGAGCACCTGCTGGAGACCACCGGCAAGGAGCTGCGCAAGCTCATGAGCTGGGTCGACGAGGAGGCGTAAGCCTCACCGCCGGGGGCCGGAGCGATGTTGCTCCGGCCCCTTCGGCGAACCCGGGGGTGACGTCGTGGACACGGCGTTGTCCAACCCGTCCAGCCACGGACGGGTGATCCTTCCGCACAGGCGCAAGACGATCAGCGCCGCGCCACTAGACTGCTGGACAACAAACGCGTCAGGCCCACAGCGTCGTGCGTCTTCCACGCGGCTAGCAACCCTCCACCGCCTGCGGCCGTCGGGACGGCCGTCCGCATTGGACTTGTGAGGACTCACGTGAGCTCGAAACCCGTCGTACTCATCGCTGAAGAGCTGTCGCCCGCCACCGTCGACGCGCTTGGGCCGGACTTCGAGATCCGCCGCTGCAACGGCGCGGACCGCGCCGAACTGCTCCCCGCCATCGCCGACGTGGACGCGATCCTGATCCGCTCGGCCACCAAGGTCGACGCCGAGGCGATCGCCGCGGCGAACAGGCTGAAGGTCGTCGCGCGAGCCGGCGTCGGCCTGGACAACGTGGACGTCTCCGCCGCCACCAAGGCCGGCGTGATGGTCGTCAACGCCCCCACCTCGAACATCGTGACCGCCGCCGAGCTGGCCTGCGGTCTGATCCTCGCCACCGCCCGCAACATCCCGCAGGCCAACGCCGCGCTGAAGAACGGCGAGTGGAAGCGCAGCAAGTACACCGGCGTCGAGCTGGCCGAGAAGACCCTCGGTGTCGTGGGTCTGGGCCGGATCGGCGCCCTCGTGGCGCAGCGCATGTCCGCCTTCGGCATGAAGGTCGTCGCCTACGACCCCTACGTGCAGCCCGCGCGGGCCGCGCAGATGGGCGTGAAGGTGCTGTCGCTGGACGAGCTGCTGGAGGTCTCCGACTTCATCACCGTCCACCTGCCCAAGACCCCCGAGACCCTCGGCCTGATCGGCGACGAGGCGCTGCGCAAGGTCAAGCCCGGCGTCCGCATCGTCAACGCCGCGCGCGGCGGCATCGTCGACGAGGAGGCGCTGTACTCGGCTCTGAAGGAGGGCCGCGTCGCCGGCGCCGGCCTGGACGTGTACGCCAAGGAGCCCTGCACGGACTCGCCGCTGTTCGAGTTCGACCAGGTCGTGTGCACCCCGCACCTCGGCGCGTCCACCGACGAGGCGCAGGAGAAGGCCGGTATCGCGGTGGCCCGCTCGGTGCGCCTGGCGCTCGCCGGTGAGCTGGTCCCCGACGCGGTGAACGTCCAGGGCGGTGTCATCGCCGAGGACGTCAAGCCGGGTCTGCCGCTCGCCGAGCGCCTCGGCCGGATCTTCACCGCGCTCGCCGGCGAGGTCGCCGTCCGCCTCGACGTCGAGGTCTACGGCGAGATCACCCAGCACGACGTGAAGGTGCTGGAGCTGTCCGCGCTCAAGGGCGTCTTCGAGGACGTCGTCGACGAGACGGTCTCCTACGTCAACGCCCCGCTGTTCGCCCAGGAGCGCGGTGTCGAGGTCCGCCTGACCACCAGCTCCGAGTCCGCCGAGCACCGCAACGTGGTGACCGTGCGCGGCACCCTGGCCAGCGGCGAGGAGGTGTCGGTCTCCGGTACGCTGGCCGGCCCCAAGCACGTCCAGAAGATCGTCGCGGTCGGCGACTACGACGTCGACCTGGCCCTCGCCGAGCACATGGTCGTCCTGCGCTACGAGGACCGTCCCGGAGTCGTCGGCACGGTGGGCCGCATCCTCGGCGAGGCGGGCATCAACATCGCCGGCATGCAGGTCGCCCGCGCGGCGGTGGGCGGAGAGGCCCTCGCCGTCCTGACGGTGGACGACACGGTGCCCTCCGGGGTGCTGGCCGAGGTCGCCGCGGAGATCGGGGCGACCTCGGCCCGTGCGGTGAACCTGGCGTAGGCCGCCGCGGCCGGGGGCTGCCGTTCCCGGCCTCCGGCCCGGAAAATCCCTGCTTCCCGAACGCCGGACGGACCGAGTCGGTCAGCCCGTCCGGCGTTCGGTGCGCGCCGGTGCTCAGGCATCGACCTTCTCGCACGCCGGCGTCCGGGCCCCCTTGCGCACCTCGGCCCGCCGCAGTGTCACCGACGCCAGCACCGCCGCCCCCGCCAGCAGCACCGCGCCCGCGACCGCCGCGCCGTGGAGCCCCCGGGTGAACGCCTCCCTGGCGGCCGTGACCAGGGCGTCCCCCGCGGGCCCCGGCAGCCGTTCGGCCACGGCCAGCGCGCCGCCGAGCGTCTCGTGGGCCTCCGCCGGAGCGGAATCGGGCATCTGCCGGCGGTAGACGGCCGTGCCGATGGAGCCGAGGACCGCCATCCCCAGAGCCCCGCCGAACTCCGCGGCGGTCTCCATCAGCGAGGACGCCGAGCCCGCCCGCTCCACGGGGGCGGCGCCCAGCGCGAGGTCCATGATCTGGGACATCACCATGGTGACGCCGCAGGCCAGCACGCCGCAGGCGACGAGCCCCAGCGCCAGCGCGTCCGTGTCCACGAACGTCAGCAGCACATAGCCGCAGCCCGCGATCGCGAAGCCCGCCGTCACCACGTGGGCGCGGTCGACGCCCTTCTGCACCAGGTGCGTGGCGAGCGGGGCGGCGAGACCGATCGGCACCGACGGCAGCAGCGCCCACAGGGCCGCCTCCAGCGCGCTCTTGCCCAGCACCGACTGGATGTACTGGGTGGTGAAGAACGCCGAGCCCATCATCGCGAACATGGTGACGAGGTTGAGGCCGAGGGCCGGTCCGAAGCCGCGCCGCCGGAACATCGCCGGGCTGATCATCGGGGAGGCGGCCGTCCGCTGCCGGTGCACGAACAGGGCCGCGAAGAGCAGACCCACGGTGACCGACACGACGTACCGCACGTTCCAGCCCTGGGCCGAGATCTCCTTCAGGCCGTGGACGACGGGGAGCACCGCGGCCATCGACAGCGGGATGCTCGGCCAGTCGAAGCGACCCGGGGAGGGGTCCTTGGACTCGGGCAGCAGCAGCGGGCCGAGGAACAGCAGCAGGGCCATCGCCGGCAGGTTGACCAGGAAGACCGAACCCCACCAGAAGTACTCCACCAGCAGGCCGCTGAGCACCGAGCCGAGCGCCACGCCCGCCGTCATCACGGCGGACCAGACCGCGATCGCCCGGGCCCGCTGCCCGGGGTCGGTGAACAGCGTGCGCACCAGCGCCAGCGTGGAGGGCATCAGGGTCGCGCCGCCGATGCCGAGCGCGGCGCGGGCCGCGATCAGCATCTCGGCGCTGTCGGCGTACGCCGCGGCCAGTGAGGCGGCGCCGAAGGCCGCGGCACCGACCAGGAGCAGTCTGCGGCGGCCGATGCGGTCGCCCACCGACCCCATGGTCAGCAGCAGGCCGGCCACGGCGAAGGCGTAGACGTCGAAGATCCACAGCTGCTGGGTGCCGGTGGGCGCCAGGTCGGCGCTGATCTCCGGGACGGCGAAGTAGAGGACCGAGACGTCCATCGAGACCAGCAGCAGCGGAAGCATCAGGACGGCGAGCGCGGTCCACTCACGGCGGCCGGCGCGGGACGGGGGCGGTGTCATGCCGGTGACTGTACAAGCGTCTTATACGTGCGTCTAGTACGAGTGTATAAGACGGCTGTCTGGGCGACGGTAGGGTGATCCCATGGGACACCGCGAAGACCTGCTCGAAGGCGCCAAGCGCTGCCTGTTGCAGAAGGGGTTCATGCGCACCACGGCGCGCGACATCGTCAAGGAGTCGGGCACCAACCTGGCGTCCATCGGCTACCACTACGGCTCCAAGGACGCGCTCCTCGTGCAGGCCTACGTCGAGCTGGTGGAGGAGATGTCCGACGCCTTCGAGGGCGGCTCGGACGGCGACCTGCGCGGTGCGCCCGGCTCGCTGGAGAGGTTCGGCGAGGTGTGGTCCAACATCATCGGCACCATGCGCGATCCGGGGTCGCTGTGGCGGCTCAGCATGGAGATCGTGACCATGGCCGACGAGCTGCCCGAGGTGCGCGACCGGCTGCTGCGGGCCCAGCGCGAGGGCGCCCGCGGGCTCGTCACCCTCTTCATGGGCGGCCGTGAGGAGGACGTCCCGGAGGAGGACGTCGACACCCTCGGCCAGTTCTACGTCACGCTGCTGATGGGCCTGATGGTGCAGTGGTCGTTCGGCCCGCGCAGCGCCCCCGAGGCCGACCGGATCACCGAGGGTCTGCGCCGGGTGATCGAGGGCGTCCGCGGCAGCTGACGCCCCCTCACAGCCGCGCCCCCTTCAGGGCCATGTGCAGCAGCAGCCGGTCCTCCCCGTCGTCCAGGTCCAGGCCGGTGAGCTGTTCGACCCTCGACAGCCGGTAGTACAGGGTCTGGCGGTGGATGCCCAGCTCGGCGGCGGTGCGGCCGGCCTGCCCCGCGCAGTCGAGGTACACCTCGGCCGTGCGGGCCAGCTCCCGGTGGGCGGGGGAGAGCAGCGACCGCACGGCCGGGTCGTGGACCGCCTCGACGGGCAGCGCCGTCAGCATGCGGAACGGCCCGATCGACGCCCACTCGGCGACCGGGCCGAACCTGCGCTCGGCCAGCGCCGCGCGCGCCGCCGCCGAGGCCTCCCGCCAGGCCGCCGCCAGCTCCGCCAGCCCGGTGCGGGCGGCGGCGATCCCGGCCGCCGGCTCCCCGCCCGCCCCGGCCGCCGCTTCCCCGAGCGCGCCGGGAGCCGTTTTCCCACCCGCGGCGCCGGCCGTCCTCCCGCCCGCGCCCGCCCCGAGGGCGCGCGCCCGCTCCAGCAGCCGTCCCGCCGCCGAGGTCGCCGGGGTGGGCACGTCCGCCGAGCGCAGCCGGACCAGGAGGGCGAGGCACTGGGACGTGGCGCCCCAGGGCAGCGTGCACAGCGCCGTCGCCCCCGGCACCGTACGCACCGACGGCGCGTCGTCCGGGTCGGCGGACGGCCACGGGGCCACGCACACCACCGTGTGCAGCACGTCCGCGCGCGAGCCCAGGGCGGTGCGCAGCTCGGCGACGGCCATGTCCCGCTGCCAGCCCCGCTCGGCGGTCAGCACCGCGCGCAGCTCCCGGCTGAGGTCGGCGCCGTGCTGCGCCTCGTCCGCCAGCAGGGCGCCGATCCGCGCGGTCACCTCCATCGCCGCCGCGAGCTGCCGCTCGGTCGGGCCCGGGTCGGAGTCCAGCAGCCACACATAGCCGAGGACGACCCCCCGATGGCGCACCGGCAGGCAGATCCGGCCCCGGTACACGCCCGCCTCCGGCGTCGGCGGGATGCGGACCGGGCCGGTGGCGCGGGTGATGCCGAAGCTCTCGAACCAGGAGCGGACCGCGGCGGTGGAGCGCCGGGTCAGGATCGACCGGGTGCGCACCGGGTCCAGGGCCGAGGGGTCGAGGTCGCCCTCGCTGTCGTAGGCGCCGAAGGCGATCAGCTCGAAGTCGCGGCTCTCCAGCGTCGCCGGTGCGCCCAGCAGCTGGGACAGCTCGTCGACCAGTTCCTGGTAGTCACCCGCGAAATCCGACGTCACCCGGGCATTCTGCCCCATACGAACGTGGCCTTCATACAACTGTCTGAGATCCGTGGCACGGATGCGTGACAGCTGTCGATGGCCGACGATCGGAGTCATCCATAGGTTTCACGGTGGTTCTCCGTGCCGTCCCCGGAACGTCGGGCGATCGGCCTCGTGTTGCTTGGTAAGTGGAGGTGCCCCGTGCTGGGTCCCGTGATTCTCGCCGCGTCGCGCAGCGACCGGATGCGACGACTGGTCTCGGCGGCGCCCGTGACCAAGCAGGTCGTGGACCGCTTCATCCCCGGCGAGACCGTCGACGAGATCCTGCCGATCGTCCGGGAGCTGACCGGCAGGGGCCTGGAGCTGACGATGGACGTCGTCGGCGAGGACATCACCACCCCCGCGCAGGCCGAGGCCGCCCGGGACGCCTACCTGGAACTGATCGAGCGGCTGGGGCCGCTGGAGCTCGGCACCCGCGCGGAGATGTCCGTGAAGCTGTCGATGTTCGGCCAGGCGCTGGAGGGCGGCCACGAACTGGCGCTGAAGAACGTCCGTCCGGTCGTGGAGGCCGCCGCCGAGATCGGCACCACGGTCACCCTGGACGCCGAGGACCACACCACCCTCGACTCGATGTTCGCCATCCACGAGGAGCTGCGGAGGGACGTGCCGCAGACCGGCTGCGTCATCCAGGCCTACCTCTTCCGCACCGAGGCCGACGCGCGCCGCCTCGCCGGCAGCGGCTCTCGCGTACGGTTGGTGAAGGGCGCCTACAAGGAGCCCGCCGAGGTCGCCCACCAGGACAGGCACGAGATCGACAAGGCGTACGTCCGCATCCTGAAGACGCTGATGGAGGGCGCGGGCTACCCGATGATCGGGTCCCACGACCCGCGTCTGATCTCCATCGCCCAGGAGCTCGCCCACCGCGCCGGGCGAAAGCCCGACGAGTACGAGTTCCAGATGCTGTACGGCATCCGCAGCGACGAGCACCTGCGGCTCGCCGCCGAGGGCCACCGGATGCGCGTCTACACGGCCTACGGCACGGACTGGTACGGCTACTTCATGCGCCGTCTGGCGGAGAAGCCGGCGAACCTGCGGTTCTTCGTCCGCTCGATGGTCACCAAGGGCTGAGCCGCCCGCACCACGCTCGCAAGACCGCTCGAACCCAAGGAGTACGGAACCCATGGACGCTGTGACCCAGGTCCCCACCCCCGTCAACGAGCCGGTGCACGGCTACGCTCCCGGCTCGCCCGAGCGGGCCCGGCTGGAGATGAAGCTGAGGGAGCTGGCCGACAACCCGATCGACCTGCCCTGCACCATCGGCGGCGAGAAGCGGATGGGCGGCGGCGAGCGCTTCGACGTCGTGCAGCCGCACAACCACAAGGCCCGCCTCGGCACGTACGGCAACGCCACCCAGCAGGACGCCCAGGACGCCATCGACGCCGCCCTGGCCGCCGCCCCGGCCTGGCGCGCGATGTCCTTCGACGACCGCGCGGCGATCATCCTGCGCGCCGCCGACCTGCTGTCCGGCCCGTGGCGCGAGACGCTGGCCGCCTCCACCATGCTCGGCCAGTCCAAGACCGCCCAGCAGGCCGAGATCGACACGCCCTGCGAGCTGATCGACTTCTGGCGCTTCAACGTCTCCTACGCCCGCAAGATCCTGGCCGAGCAGCCCCCGGCCAACTCCCCGGGCGTGTGGAACCGGCTGGACCACCGCCCGCTGGAGGGCTTCGTCTACGCCATCACGCCGTTCAACTTCAGCGCCATCGCGGGCAACCTGCCCACCGCGCCCGCGCTGATGGGCAACGTCGTCGTCTGGAAGCCGTCCCCGACCCAGACCCACGCCGCCGTGCTGCTGATGCAGCTGCTGGAGGAGGCCGGTCTGCCCAAGGGCGTCATCAACCTGGTCACCGGCGACGGCATCGAGGTCTCCAAGGTCGCCCTCGAGCACCGCGACCTGGCCGGCATCCACTTCACCGGCTCCACCAAGACCTTCCAGTACCTGTGGAAGACGGTCGGCAACAACATCGAGAAGTACCGCACCTACCCGCGTCTGGTCGGCGAGACCGGCGGCAAGGACTTCCTCGTCGCCCACCCGTCGGCGGACCGCGCGGTCCTCAAGACCGCCCTGACCCGCGGTGCCTTCGAGTACCAGGGCCAGAAGTGCAGCGCCACCTCGCGCGCGTACATCCCGGCGTCGATCTGGAACGACGGCTTCAAGGAGGAGTTCGCCGCCGAGGTCGACTACCTCACCATGGGCGACGTCACCGACCTGTCCAACTTCATGGGCGCCGTCATCGACGAGCGGTCCTTCGCCAAGAACAAGGCCGCCATCGACCGCGCCAAGGAGGACGAGACCTGCACGATCGTCGCCGGCGGCACGTACGACGACTCGGTCGGCTACTTCGTCCGCCCGACCGTCATCGAGTGCACCGACCCGGAGAACGAGGTGTTCCGCACCGAGTACTTCGGCCCGATCCTGGCGGTGCACGTCTACGACGACAGCTCCCCCGAGAAGTACGACGAGATGCTGACCCAGATGGAGTCCGTCTCCGACTACGCCCTCACCGGCTCGGTCATCTCGGGCGACCGCGCGGCGACGGCGTACACCATGGAGAAGCTGCGCTACGCGGCCGGCAACTTCTACATCAACGACAAGTCGACCGGCGCCGTCGTCGGCCAGCAGCCCTTCGGCGGCGGCCGGGCCTCCGGCACCAACGACAAGGCCGGCGCCCCGCAGAACCTGATGCGCTGGACCCTGACCCGCGCCATCAAGGAGACGCTGGTCCCGCCGACCGACTACACCTACCCGCACATGGGCTGACGCCCCGCACGGGCGGGCGCGCAAGCGCCGGCGCCCACCCGGACCCGGACGGGCCAGGTCTCCCCCGACCTGGCCCGTCCGTGCGTCTGCGCAGCTCAGCGCGGTGTGGCCGGCCGCACTGTCTCAGATAGTAGGAAGTCCGAGTAATTGTGGAGACAGACGCTCCGGGCTCCTCTAGCTTTGTAGGAGCCGAACGTCTCGCTCGATCAAGCGAATGGCGGTCGTGAGCCGGGCCCCGCGCAGGCAACCCCTGCCGCCCGCAGCTCCCCGCCCCTTTTGGCGACTCCCCTTCACGCGACCTTCCTCGCTCGACGTTCCCCGAAGGAGTCGATCCCCATGGCCGAGACGACCGTCCGCCGCCGCGTCCGTCACCTGCCCCGCACCACCGACGCCGACCGCAAGAACGCCGCCGCCGCCCTCCAGCGCGCCCTCGACCGCCGGGACAACGGCGGCGCGACCGGCCACTGACCGCCGGGCCGCCGGGCCGCCGAGGCCGGTGTCCGTATGGCGGACGCCGTATGTCATCCCCTGGGACGAGGAGTAGGGTGCGGCCATGTCTCGCAGCATCGATCTCGCAGTCATCCCCGGCGACGGCATCGGCCAGGAGGTCGTGGCCGAAGGCCTGAAGGTCCTCTCCGCCGTGCTTCCGCAGGATGTGAAGCTGGAGACCAAGGAGTACGACTTCGGCGCCAAGCGGTACCACGCCACCGGTGAGACCCTCACCGACGCCGACCTCGACGCCCTGAAGCGGCACGACGCCATCCTGCTCGGCGCGATCGGCGACCCGTCGGTGCCCTCCGGTGTCCTGGAGCGCGGTTTCCTGCTCAAGCTCCGCTTCGCCTTCGACCACCACGTCAACCTGCGCCCGAGCAAGCTGCTCCCGGGCGTCGCGACCCCGCTGGCCGGCCAGCCCGAGATCGACTTCGTCGTGGTCCGCGAGGGCACCGAGGGCCCGTACACGGGCAACGGCGGCACCATCCGCACGGGCACGCCGCACGAGGTAGCCACCGAGGTGTCCGTCAACACCGCCTTCGGTGTCGAGCGCGTCGTCCGCGACGCCTTCGCCCGCGCGCAGGCCCGCCCCCGCAAGAAGCTCACGCTGGTCCACAAGAACAACGTGCTGACCTTCGCCGGCCACCTGTGGACGAACATCTTCACCAAGGTGGCCGCCGAGTACCCCGAGGTCACCACCGACTACATCCACGTCGACGCCGCGACGATCTACCTCGTCACCGACCCCGGCCGCTTCGACGTGATCGTCACCGACAACCTGTTCGGCGACATCATCACCGACCTCGCCGCCGCCGTCTCCGGCGGCATCGGCGTCGCGGCCTCCGGCAACATCAACCCCAGCCGCGAGTTCCCGTCCATGTTCGAGCCCGTGCACGGCTCGGCCCCGGACATCGCCGGCCAGGGCAAGGCCGACCCCACCGCCACGGTCCTGTCCGTCGCCCTGCTGCTGCGCCACCTCGGCCTGGAGGCCGAGGCCGCCCGCATCGAGGACGCGGTCGCCGCCGACCTCGGCGAGCGGGTCGGCAAGCCGGCCCGCAGCACCTCGCAGATCGGCGACGCGCTCGCCGTACGAGTAGCCGGCTGACACCCGCCGCGCCACTCGATCACCACCCATCGAAGCCGTCGGGTTCCGAAAACAAGGCGCCCGGCGGCTTTCACCTGTCCCCGCCGGGTGCGACCATCGATTCCTGGGCCGCATTCACCCCGTTTCAGCCACCAGGGTCCGCGCGCGATAATCGAACGCGGAGCCGCGGTATGAGGGAATGCTCGGACGTCCTAGCACTGGCCACCGGCCGTACGGGCGTGAGCGCGGCCCGTCACGACTACCGGTGAAGGACATCCATCCATGACGACGCCCACGATCGAGCTGAAGCCCTCCGCCCACCCGCTCTCCGCGGCCGAGCGCGAGGCGATCCTGGCCAACCCCGGCTTCGGCCGCCACTTCACCGACCACATGGTGACGGTCAAGTGGACCGAGGGCCGCGGCTGGCACGACGGACAGCTCGTCCCGTACGGCCCGCTCTCCCTCGACCCGGCCACGATGGTCCTGCACTACGCGCAGGAGATCTTCGAGGGTCTGAAGGCCTACCGCCGGCCCGACGGCACCGTGGCCACCTTCCGCCCGGAGAAGAACGCCCAGCGCTTCCAGGCCTCCTCGCGCCGGCTCGGCATGCCCGAACTGCCGGTGGAGACCTTCATCGAGGCCTGCGACGCGCTGGTGCGGCAGGACCAGGCCTGGGTCCCGGCGCACGGCGGCGAGGAGTCCCTCTACCTGCGCCCGTTCATGTTCGCCACCGAGGTCGGCCTCGGCGTGAAGCCCGCCAACGAGTACCTCTTCATCGTCATCGCCTCCCCGGCCGGCGCCTACTTCCCGGGCGGGGTCAAGCCGGTCTCCATCTGGGTCTCCGAGGACCGGGTGCGCGCCGTCCCCGGCGGCATGGGCGACGCCAAGACCGGCGGCAACTACGCCGCCTCCCTGCTGGCCCAGGCGGAGGCCGCCGCCAAGGGCTGCGACCAGGTCTGCTACCTCGACGCCGTGGAGCACCGGTGGGTCGAGGAGCTGGGCGGCATGAACCTGTACTTCGTGTACGGCGACCGGATCGTCACGCCGTCCCTCACCGGCTCCATTCTGGAGGGCGTCACCCGCGACTCCCTGCTCACCGTCGCCCGCGACCTCGGCTACCAGGCCGAGGAGGGCCGGATCTCGGTCGAGCAGTGGCAGCGCGACGCGGAGAACGGCAGCCTCACCGAGGTCTTCGCCTGCGGTACGGCCGCGGTCATCACGCCGGTCGGCACCGTCAAGCGGGCCGGTGCCGAGTGGCAGCAGAGCGGGGGCGAGCCCGGCGAGGTCACGATGCGGCTGCGTCAGGCCCTGCTGGACATCCAGCGCGGTACGGCCGAGGACAAGCACGGCTGGATGCACCAGCTCGGCTGAGTCCTCGGGCGCCCGGCGAGGTGAGGCACCCGGCGCTGGTGCGGGCCTCGCCGGGGGCCGCCGCCCCCGGACCCCCGCTCCGGCCTAAACGGCCTCGTCCTCGAGCGCCGGACGGGCCGGGCCGGTCACGGCCGGCCCCCGCCGCACGGACCCCCGCGTCCACAGCAGGTACGCCGCGCCGCCCACCAGCCCCGACAGCAGGAAGCTGCAGTCCACCCCGCCGGTCAGCGCCAGCAGTGGCCCCTCGTACGACGGCAGGGACACCGCGAGCACGCCGACGGTCGCGCCCGCCGCCCAGGAGAGGGTCGCGGGGATGTTCCAGCCGGCGTCGTACCAGTAGACGCCGCCCCGGGCGCGCCGGTTGAAGACCTGGAGTGCCTCGGCGTCGTAGATCCCGCCGCAGCGGGCGAAGCCGATCAGTGTGATCACCGCCCACGGTGTGCCGATCGCCGTCAGCAGCAGCACGAACGACGTCATCGCGGACTGCGCGTCCCAGGCGTAGTGCCCGGAGAAGACGCAGGCGGTGGCGACCACGGCGACCGCGTACGTCGCCCGGGCGCGGGAGGCGCGCGGCAGGATGGCGTCCAGGTCCAGGCCCATCGAGTACAGCATCAGCCCCGCGTTGCCCACCGAGCCCGCGGAGGCGGCGAGCAGCAGCGGGAGCAGGTACCAGCCGGGGGAGGCGTCGACCAGCGGACCGGCGTAGTCGAGCGCGGCGCGGGCGGCGTAGGAGGTGAAGGTGCCGAAGAGCTGCGGCACCAGCAAGCCGAGCAGCAGCCCCAGCCAGGTCGCGTGCAGCACCCGGCGGGAGGAGTGCCGGGCGGGGGAGATGTAGCGGGTGTAGTCGCCGAGGAGCGTGATGAAGGCGATCGGGCCGGAGAGCCCGGCGGCCACCGCGGCCAGCAGCCACGTCGGCCAGAACCCGCCCAGGAGATAGCCGCCGGTCTCCGGCAGCGCGGCGGTGGTGAAGCCGGGGGCGTAGGCGATCACGCCGAGGACCAGCAGGGCCGTCATGCCGAACGCCAGCACCCGGGACATGGCGAGCAGCACCCGGTAGCCGTACACGGCCGCGACGACCGTCGCCGCGGCGAGCAGGCCGTAGACGAGCCCGTACGTCAGGTCGTTCTGGGGCATCCCCGTCAGCCGGCCGAGGACGCTCAGCATCACGTCCCCGCCGATCCACACGGTCAGCGCGGTGTAGCCGAGGGCCAGCAGCAGGCCGACCACCGAGCCGACCAGCCGGCCCCGCACGCCGAACTGGGCGCCGGAGGAGGTCGAGAGGTTGGTGCCGGTGCGCAGCGAGATCAGCGCCAGCGGGGCGGTGAGCACCACGCCGGCCACCGTGCCCGCCACCACGGCGCTCACCGACGACCACCAGTCCAGGCCGAAGGACGGGGGCAGCCAGCCGAAGACGATCACTCCGAGGCAGAGGTTGGAGCCCAGCAGGATCGAGACCAAGTCCCGTGGCCCGCTGGTGCGTTCCTCCTCCGGGATGGTGTCGACTCCGCGCTGTTCGATCGGCATGACGGGTCTCCTTCGACGGCCGGCAGAGTTTTGAGTGACGCTCAATGTGACCCTCGTCCTGCGCTCCCGTCAATGGTTGGCTTGCTGAGGATCGATGTTTAGAGTGATGCTCTAAAGTCATCGGACGATGCTTGGTGGAGCAGTCCGACGAGCAACCGCGAGGAGGTGACCGGCCGTGCGACTGACCCCGACGGAACGCGACCGGCTGCTGCTGTTCACGGCCGCCGAACTGGCCCGGGCGCGCAGGGCGCGCGGCCGGCGGCTCAACGTGCCCGAGGCCACGGCCCTGATCGCCGACACCGTCTGCGAGGCGGCCCGCGACGGTGCCCGGCTGGCCGAGGCGATCGAGGCCGCGCGGTCGGTGCTCGGCCCGGACGACGTGCTGCCGGGCGTCGCCGACGTGGTCACCGAGGTGCACGTCGAGGCGGTCTTCGACGACGGCTCCCGGCTCGCGGTGGTCTCCGACCCGATCGGCGGCGGGTCGTCCGCCGAGCAGGCGCCGGGGGCCCTGCTGCCGGGACCCGGCCACGACGAGCCCGAGGCCGCGGTGCGGATACCGGTCACCAACACCGCGGCGGTGCCGGTCTCCGTCACCTCCCACTTCCACTTCTTCGAGGCCAACCCGCGCCTGGACTTCGACCGCGAGCGGGCCTACGGCATGCGCCTGGCCGTGCCCGCCGGGTCCTCGGTCCGCTTCGGCCCCGGCGAGAGCCGCGAGGTCCCGCTCGTGCCGATCGGCGGGCGGCGGATCGCGATCGGGTTCGCCGGTCTGGTCGACGGGCCGCTGGACGCGCCGGGCGCCAAGGAGGAGGCCCTGCGCCGGGCCGCGGCCTGCGGATACCTGGGAGTCGCGGCGCGAGGCGCCGGCACGCCGGAAGGAGACGGGCGATGAGCCGCTCGAAGGGACGGGAGATCAGCGAGTCGATCCACATCGACCCGCACGCCTACGCCGCCACCCACGGCCCCCGCGCCGGGGACCGCATCCGCCTGGGCGACTCGGGCCTGGTGGTCCGCGTCGAGTCCGACGCGCAGAAGTACGGCGACGAGTTCCTCGCCGGCTTCGGCAAGACCGCCCGCGACGGCCTGCACCTCAAGGCCGCCGGCGTCCGCGAGACCTGTGACGTGGTGATCAGCAACGTCGTGGTGATCGACGCGGCGCAGGGCATCCGGAAGGTGTCCATCGGCATCCGGGAGGGCCGGATCTGCGGCATCGGCCGGGCCGGGAACCCCGACACCCTCGACGGCGTCGACGTCGTGGTGGGCACCGGCACCTCCATCGTGTCCGGCGAGGGGCTCATCGCCACCGCCGGGGCCGTGGACACCCACGTCCACCTGCTGTCGCCGCGCATCATGGAGGCCTCGCTCGCCTCCGGCGTGACCACGATCATCGGGCAGGAGTTCGGCCCCGTGTGGGGCGTCGGCGTCAACTCCCCCTGGGCGCTGGGCCACGCCTTCGGCGCCTTCGACGCCTGGCCGGTCAACATCGGCTTCCTGGGCCGGGGTTCCTCCTCCCACGACGCGCCGCTGATCGAGGCGCTGGCCGAGGGCGGGGCGTCCGGCTTCAAGGTGCACGAGGACATGGGCGCCCACACCCGCGCCCTGGACACCGCCCTGCGCGTCGCCGAGGAGCACGACGTCCAGGTCGCCCTGCACAGCGACGGCCTCAACGAGTGCCTGTCGGTGGAGGACACCCTGCGAGTACTGGAGGGCCGCACCATCCACGCCTTCCACATCGAGGGCTGCGGCGGCGGACACGTCCCCAACGTGCTGAAGATGGCCGGCGTCCCCAACGTCATCGGCTCCTCCACCAACCCCACCCTGCCCTTCGGCCGGGACGCCGTCGCCGAGCACTACGGCATGATCGTCTCCGTCCACGACCTGAAGCCCGAGCTGCCGGGCGACGCCGCCATGGCCCGCGACCGCATCCGCGCCTCGACGATGGGCGCCGAGGACGTGCTGCACGACCTGGGCGCCATCGGCATCACCTCCTCCGACGCGCAGGGCATGGGCCGGGCCGGCGAGACCGTGCGCCGCACGTTCGCCATGGCCGGGAAGATGAAGGCGCAGTTCGGCGCCGACGGGGACGACGACAACGAGCGCGTCCTGCGGTACATGGCCAAGCTGACCGTCAACCCCGCCATCGCCCACGGTCTCGCCCACGAGGTCGGCTCGATCGAGGTGGGCAAGCTCGCCGACATCGTGCTCTGGCGCCCGGAGTACTTCGGCGCCAAGCCACAGCTGGTGCTGAAGGCCGGCTTCCCCGCCTACGGCGTGGTCGGCGACCCCAACGCGGCCACCGACACCTGCGAACCCCTCGTGCTGGGCCCGCAGTTCGGCGCGCACGGCGCCACACCCGCCGAGATCTCCGTCGCGTTCGTCGCGCAGGCCGCCGCCGACCAGGGGCACGACACGCTGCCCACCCGGCGCCGCCGGGTCGCCGTGCGCGGCACCCGCGGCATCGGCCCGGCCGACCTGCGTCTGAACTCCCGCACCGGACAGGTCGAGGTCGACCAGCGCACCGGCCTGGTCACCCTCGACGGCGACCCGCTGCGCTCGGGCCCGGCCGACTCGGTCTCCCTCAACCGGCTGTACTTCCTCTGATCTCGCCTGACCCTCACCTGATCGTCACCGACAAGGACCGCACATGTCTGCTGCCGCCGACGGCTTCCGCATGCCCCCCGAGTGGGCCCCGCACGAGCGCACCTGGATGGCCTGGCCGGGCCCCAATCCCACCTTCGAGGACCCCGGGGACCTGGCCGCCTCCCGCGCCGCCTGGGCGGCGGTGGCCCGCGCGGTGCGCCGCTTCGAGCCGGTGACCGTGGTGTGCGGCCCGGGCCAGTCGGCCGAGGCGCGCTCGCTGCTCGGCGACGACGTGGACACCGTCGAGCGCGAGCTGGACGACGCCTGGATGCGCGACATCGGCCCGACCTTCCTGACCGACGGCCGCGGCGGGCTCGCCGCCGTCGACTGGACGTTCAACGGCTGGGGCGCCCAGGAGTGGGCCCGCTGGGACCACGACGCGAAGATCGCCGCGTACGTCGCCGACCTCGCGGGCGCCCGGACGTACACCTCGCCGCTGGTCAACGAGGGCGGCGGCATCCACGTCGACGGCGAGGGCACGGTGCTGCTCACCGAGACCGTGCAGCTCGGCCCCGAGCGCAACCCCGGCTGGACGAAGGAGCAGGTCGAGGCGGAGGTCCACGCCCACCTCGGCACCCGCAAGGCCATCTGGCTGCCGCGCGGCCTGACCGCCGACTACCCGCCGCACGGCTTCGGCACCCTCGGCCACGTCGACATCGTCGCCGCCTTCGCGGGCCCCGGCGTGGTCGTCGCCCACCGCCAGCCCGACCCGGCCCACCCCGACCACGAGGTCACCGAGGAGGCCATCGGCATCCTCAGGGCGGCCACCGACGCCCGGGGCCGCCGTCTGGAGGTCGTCGAGGTCCCGGCCCCGACCGTCCTGGAGGCCGACGGCCACTGGGCTGACTACTCCTACATCAACCACTACGTCTGCAACGGCGGCGTCGTGCTCTGCGGCTTCGACGACCCGCGGGACGAGATCGCGGCCGGCGTCTTCCGCCGCCTGTACCCGCAGCGGACGGTGACGCTGGTGGACGCGCGCACCATCTTCGCGGGCGGCGGCGGCATCCACTGCATCACCCAGCAGCAGCCGAAGGTCCGGTGACGGACCGCGTCGGGTAGAACAGACGGGTGAACGTCCCTGTCTGCGCGGCGAACGGCCGCCCCCTGAGCGCGTCCCCGCGGGCGGTCGCGGCATGAGCACCCCCGGCGCCCGCCGCCGCACCCCCGCGCCGCCCCGCGAGGACGTCCTCGCCGCCGCCATGGAGATGATCGCCGAACGCGGTCTGGAGAAGCTCACCATGGCGGCGCTCGGGCGGACCGTCGGCATGAGCAGCGGCCACCTGCTGTACTACTTCCACTCCAAGGACGAACTGCTGCTGCGGACCCTGGAGTGGAGCGAGGGCCGGCTCGGCGCCGAACGCGCCCGGCTGCTCACCCGGCCCGGCACCGCCCGCGACCGCCTCCACGCCTACGTCGACCTGTACGTGCCCGACGGCCACCGCGACCCGCACTGGACGCTGTGGCTGGAGGTGTGGAACCGCTCGCAGAACGCCGACGACGCCGCCCGCGACCGCCAGGTGGCCATCGAGGGCGCCTGGCACCGCGACCTGGTGGCCCTGCTCGCCGAGGGCATCTCGCGCGGTGAGTTCCGCCGCGTCGACCCCGACCGCTTCGCCGCCCGGCTCCGCGCCCTCCTCGACGGCTTCGCCATCCACGTGGCCATCGGCCTGCGCGGCACGGACCGCGAGCTGGTCCTCGACCACGTACGGGAGTTCCTCGCCGACGGGCTGCTCACCGAGGGCACGTCGGCCTGACACGGGCGGGGCCTGAAACAGGCGCGTTCTGCTCGCATCCTGAGACGGACGGTGAGCACGGGGACGGACTGTGCCAGACTGCCTCCGTGCTCTCGTTCGCCATGATTATTGGCAGCAGGCGCGCCGGTCCGCAGTGACCGCCACGTACGACCAGGTACGGGCGGACACCGTCGTCCTCGACCCGCGCGCAGACCTCTCGCACCCGCGAGAGGTTTTTCGTTTTCCTGGCCCACCCCAAGCCGGGAGGAGAGCGCGAGGGATCATAGAAGGACGGTGGAGCCGGTCATTCCGGTAGACCGAGATCCAACACAGGAGCCTTCAGACCATGACCGCACCCAGCGAACTCGACGATTCCTTCCACGTCTTCGACACCACCCTGCGCGACGGAGCGCAGCGTGAGGGGATCAACCTCACGGTGGCGGACAAGCTGGCCATCGCCCGGCACCTGGACGAGTTCGGCGTGGGCTTCATCGAGGGCGGCTGGCCCGGCGCGAACCCGCGGGACACCGAGTTCTTCGCCCGTGCCCGCCAGGAGATCGACTTCCGGCACGCCCGGCTGGTCGCCTTCGGCGCCACCCGCCGCGCCGGCGCGAAGGCGGCCGACGACCCGCAGGTCAAGGCGCTCCTGGACTCGGGCGCCGAGGTGATCACCCTGGTCGCCAAGTCCCACGACCGGCACGTCGAGCTGGCCCTGCGCACCACCCTGGACGAGAACCTGGAGATGGTGCGCGACACGGTCTCGCACCTCACCGGGCAGGGCCGCCGGGTCTTCGTCGACTGCGAGCACTTCTTCGACGGCTACCGCGCCGACCCCGCGTACGCCAAGGCGGTCGTCCGCACCGCCCACGAGGCCGGCGCCGACGTCGTCGTCCTGTGCGACACCAACGGCGGCATGCTGCCGGCGCAGATCCAGGCCGTCGTCGCCACCGTGCTGGCCGACACCGGAGCCCGGCTCGGCATCCACGCCCAGGACGACACCGGCTGCGCCGTCGCCAACACCCTGGCCGCCGTCGACGCGGGCGCC
Organism: Streptomyces sp. NPDC031049; assembly: GCF_055571015.1. NCBI lineage: Bacteria > Bacillati > Actinomycetota > Actinomycetes > Kitasatosporales > Streptomycetaceae > Streptomyces > Streptomyces sp. NPDC031049. Next base: position 3,406 of record NZ_JBVIGC010000025.1, on the reverse strand, counting down.
ACCCACGTGCAGTGCACCGCCAACGGCTACGGCGAGCGGGTCGGCAACGCCAACCTGTTCCCGGTCGTCGCGGCGCTGGAGCTGAAGTACGGCAAGCGGGTGCTGCCCGAGGGCCGGCTGCGGGAGATGACCCGCATCTCCCACGCGATCGCCGAGGTCGTCAACCTCACGCCCTCCACCCACCAGCCCTACGTGGGCCTGTCCGCCTTCGCGCACAAGGCGGGCCTGCACGCCTCCGCGATCAAGGTCGACCCGGACCTGTACCAGCACATCGACCCCGAGCAGGTCGGCAACACCATGCGGATGCTGGTCTCCGACATGGCCGGCCGCGCCTCCGTCGAGCTCAAGGGCAAGGAGCTGGGCATCGACCTCGGCGGCGACCGCGAGCTGGTCGGCCGGGTCGTGGAGCGGGTCAAGGAACGGGAGCTGGCCGGCTACACCTACGAGGCCGCCGACGCCAGCTTCGAGCTTTTGCTGCGCGCGGAGGCCGAGGGCGGCCCGTTGCAGTACTTCAGGACCGAGTCCTGGCGCGCGATCGTCGAGGACCGCCCCGACGGCACCCACGCCAACGAGGCCACCGTGAAGCTGTGGGCCAAGGGGGAGCGCATCGTCGCCACCGCGGAGGGCAACGGCCCGGTCAACGCCCTGGACCGGGCGCTGCGCGTGGCCCTGGAGAAGATCTACCCGCAGCTCGCCAAGCTGGAGCTGGTCGACTACAAGGTCCGCATCCTCGAGGGCGTGCACGGCACCAGCTCCACCACCCGGGTCCTGATCTCCACGTCCGACGGTGCGGGGGAGTGGTCCACGGTGGGCGTGGCCGAGAACGTGATCGCCGCCTCCTGGCAGGCCCTGGAGGACGCCTACACCTACGGGCTGCTGCGGGCCGGGGTGACGCCCGCCGAGTGACGCCCCGGGCGCCCGCCGGGGGTGCCACCGGGGTCCTGCGGCTGCCGCCGTGTCCGGGCGGTGCCCCGGAGGCCGCATGCGTCGGCCTCCGGGGCACCGCCCTTTCCTGTCTCTTTCCCGGCTATTCGGGTACTTTCGAATTATGAAAGGCACGATGGCACGGCTGCTCCTCCGCCTCCTGATCGTGCCGGTCGCCGCCGCCCTGGCGGTCCTCACGGTCGGCGCGTCCGGAGCCCATGCGGCCACAGACCTCTCCAAGATCGCCGAGTCCCTGCGCGAGAGTCCGGTCTACGTGGACCCGGCCGCCGCCGACCTGCTGTCGCAGTCGGACGCCGAGGCGCTCGCCGACAAGATCGAGGCCGCCGACGAGCCGGTCTTCGTCGCGGTCCTCCCGGCCGACTACCCGAAGCAGAACCTCTTCCAGAACCTGCGCACGGAGACCGGTGTCACCGGCCTGTACGGCATCCGCCTCGGGGACGAGTTCGACGCGCGCGCCGACAGCGCCGTGCTCGGCCGCCAGGGCGTGAACAACCTGGTCGCGTCCGTGCAGGGCGCGGGCGACGTCAAGGCCCAGCTGAACGACTTCGTCGACACCGCCCTGCGCAGCAACCTCGGCGGCACCGCGCCGAGCGGCTGGAGCGAGGGCTCCGGCGCCGACGGCGTCTCGGTCACCGGCCTGATCACCACGGGCGCGCTGCTCGCCGCGGGCGGCGCCGGCGCGTACGCCTTCGTCCGGCGCAACCGCCGGCGGCACGAGGAGGCCCAGCGGGAGGCGCTGGAGAAGCTGCGGGTGGTCGTGGACGAGGACATCACCGCCTTCGGCGAGGAACTCGACCGGCTCGACTTCCATCCGGCGGAACCGCGGGCGGACGACGCCATGCGCGCCGACTACGAGCGTGCCCTCGACGCCTACGAGAAGGCCAAGACCTACATGGCCGAGGCCCGCAGGCCGGAGGACGTCAAGGCGGTCACCCAGACACTGGAGGACGGGCGGTTCTCGCTCGCCCAGCTCGCCGCCCGCCGCGAGGGACGGCCGCTGCCCGACCGCAGGCCGCCCTGCTTCTTCGACCCCCGGCACGGCCCCTCGGTCGCCGACGTCACCTGGACGCCGCCCGGCGGCGCCACCCGCGAAGTGCCGGTGTGCGCGGCCGACCAGGCCCGGCTGTCCGACGGTCTCGAACCGATGGTCCGCGAGGTGGACACCGCCTCCGGCCGCCGCCCCTACTGGGAGGCGGGCCCGGCCTACGGCCCCTGGGCGGGCGGATACTTCGGCGCCGGCATCCTGCCCGGCCTGCTGGTCGGCACGATGCTCGGCAGCATGATGGCCACGCCGTCCTACGCGGCCGACTACGGCGCCGGGTACGGCGACTTCGGCGGCTACACCGGCGGCGACGTCTCGGGTGCCGACTTCGACTCCGGTGACTTCGGCGGTGGCTTCGGCGACTTCGGCGGCGGCGGGTTCGGCGGCGGCGACTTCGGCGGCGGGTTCTGAGGCCGCTCCGCCCGCGAGGCGGCTCAGCGGTCCGCCGTCAGCGGTCCGCTGATCCCTCGCCCGACGTGCCGCGCGCCCGTCCCCGGGTGAGGTGCGGGCGCGCCGGAGCGGGGCCGTGGCGGCGGCGTCGGGCCGGAGCGGGGTCCGGGGCCGGTCCGCCGGCTCAGGCCTCCTTGATCGCCGAGACGTCGAAGTTCAGCTTGATCTTGTCGGACACCAGGAAGCCACCGGTCTCCAGGGCCGCGTTCCAGGTCAGGCCCCACTCCGAGCGCTTGATCTGGGCCGTGCCCTCGAAGCCGACGCGCTCGTTGCCGAAGGGGTCCTTGGCGGCGCCGTTGAACTCCAGGTCGATGGTGAGCGGCCGGGTGGTGCCGAGGATCGTCAGGTCGCCGGTGACGCGGTAGTCGTCGCCACCGAGGGCCTCCACGGAGGTGGAGCGGAAGGTCATCGTCGGGAACTCGTCCGTCTTGAAGAAGTCCGCGCTCCTGAGGTGGCCGTCGCGGTCGGCGTTGCCGGTGTCGATGCTGTCCATCGTCACGTCCAGGGACGCGGTGGACTTCGCGGGGTCGCCGCCGTCGAGGTGCAGCTTGCCGCTGAAGTTCAGGAACCTGCCCTTGACGTTGGTGACCATGGCGTGCCGGGCCACGAAGCCGATCGTGGTGTGGGCCGGGTCGATGGTGTAGTCGCCGGTCAGGCGGGCGAGGTCGGCGGAGGTGCTCATGAGGGTCTCCCTAGGGGTCTTTCCGGGTGCTGGACGCTCCGGGCGCTCGGGGCTCCCCGGGGCTTCGTTGAATCTTCAATAAATCCAACGCCCACGACCATAGGCCCATTCCGTTCAAGTTTCAACATTACCGGCGGGTGTGTCCGGATCCTTACGCTCAGTCGGCGGCCTTGCGGTCCCCGGCCCGGCCGGCGTCGCGGGTGTGGACGTACAGGCGGCGGCGGTCGCCGATGTCGACGGGCTGGGGCAGGGGGAGTTCGTAGCGGACGGGCCGGGCGTGGTCGGCG
>NZ_JBVIGC010000024.1:0-105542 GCF_055571015.1 Streptomyces sp. NPDC031049 | reverse complement strand
CCAGGATCGTGTCGCTGATCCGATCGGCGATCTTGTCGGGGTGGCCCTCGGTGACGGACTCCGAGGTGAACAGACGACGGGACATGACACTCCAGGGGCAGGGGCCGTGGAAGCTGGTGGCCGGGGCGGATCAGGCTGCTGCGGCGGTGCGGGCGTGGCGGCTCGCCGGGCGGGCGAGGCCCAGCCGGGCGCGCAGGGTGGGCGCCGGTGCGGCGCGCAGTTCGGTGGCGGCGTCCGCGGCGGGGGCGGCGCCCAGTTCCCGGGGCAGGCGCAGGGACGGGTCGTCGGGGGCGGCGACGTCGGCGACGAGACCGTCGGCCGCGGTGCCGGCGAGCAGGGCGTGGGCGTCGGCGCCGGGTGGCAGCGCGCACAGCACCTTGGTGAGCGGGGCGCTGTGCCTCAGGTCCCGTACGGCGTCGGGGCCGTGGCCGGTGCCGAGCAGCACGAGGTCGGCGTGGCGGGCCAGCGCCGGGTCGGTGACGGCGACGACCGGGTGGCCCTGGGGCGGGCGGGCGACGTTCAGCGGGCCGGCGACGTCGAAGTGGCGGCCCTTGTGGTCGAGGCGGTGGATGCCGTCGAGCCGCCAGTACAGGCCGTCGGCGCGGTCGTGCACGAAGGCGTCGTCGTCGAAGCTGTCCCACAGGCCGCGGGCCACGTCGATCAGTTCCGCGGTGCGGCCGTCGGCGTCGGCGGGGCCGGCCAGCCAGCCGGTGCGGCCGTGGGCGAGGTGGTCGAGGGAGGCGGTGATGCGGGCCACGTGGTAGGGGGCCTGGTCGGCGGGGAGCGGGGTGACGATCAGGCCGATCCGGTCGGTGGCGGCGGCGACGGCCGCGGCCAGGGTCGTCGCCTCGAACCGGGCCCGGGTGCCGTCGGCGGCGGCACCGTCGTCGAGGACGACGGCGTGGAACCCGGCGGTCTCGGCGGCCCGTACGAGGCGCAGCACGTCCGCGAGGGAGGGCGGGGCGGTGGGGCCGTGGGCGGGGATCCGGCCGATGAGGAGCGGGGCGGTCATGCGGCGGCACCTGCCTCGGTGGTGGTCGTGGACGGTTCGATGCCGAGGTTCTCGCGCAGCGTGCCGCCCTCGTAGGAGGTGCGGTACAGGCCCCGGCGCTGGAGTTCGGGGATCACGTGGTCGACGAAGTCGTCGGCGGAGCCCGGCAGATACGGGAAGTCGATGTTGAAGCCGTCCGCGCCGCGCCCGGTGAACCAGCTCTCCATGTGGTCGGCGAGCTGCTCCGGGGTGCCGGCGACGATGTCGCCCATGAGGCGCAGTGCCAGCTGCCGGATGCTGAGGTTCTCGCGGCGGGCGAGGCCGACGAGGCGTTCGGTCGTCGACTGGGACTGGTTGGTGTACGGGATGTCGGGGACGGGTCCGTCGATCGGGTACGCGCTCAGGTCGACGTCGCCGAGGAAGTCCTGGAGGGTGCGCAGGGCCACGTGGTCGTGGGTGAGGTCCTGGAGTTCCGCCAGGCGTTGTTGCGCCTCGGCCTCGGTGGCGGCGACGATCGGTGCGAGGGTCGGCCAGACCAGGACCTTCTCGGGGTCGCGGCCGTGTCCGGCGACGCGCTTCTTGAGGTCGGCGTAGAAGTCCTGGGCGTCGGAGAGGGTGTTGTGCCGGGTGAAGATCACCTCGGCGTGGCGGGCGGCGAACTCGCGGCCCACCGGGGAGGAGCCGGCCTGGATGATCACCGGGCGGCCCTGCGGCGGGCGCTGAAGGCCCAGCGCGCCGGGCACGTCGAAGTGCTCGCCGCGGTGGCCGATGGGCCGCTCACCGGAGTCCCACAGCCGCTTGACGACGTCGATGAACTCCTCGGCGCGGGCGTAGCGCAGGCCGTGTTCCAGGTGCTCGGGGAAGCCGAAGTTGACGGATTCCCAGGGGGCGGCGGAGGTGACGACGTTCCAGCCGGCCCGGCCGCCGCTGAGGTGGTCCAGGGAGGCGAACCGGCGGGCGACGTGGGCGGGTTCGTTGTAGGTGGTGGTGGCGGTCGCGCACAGGCCGATGTGCTCGGTGGCGGCGGCGTACGCGGCGAGCAGGGTCAGCGGTTCGAAGTGCTCGGTGCGCGAGGTGCGGCACAGCGAGTCCAGGCGGGTGCCCCACACGGCGACGATGTCGGCGATGAACACCGCGTCGAACAGGCCGCGTTCCAGGGTCTGGGCGTTGCGGCGGTGGAAGGCGAGGTCGAGCTGGGCGTCCGCCTGGGTGCCCGGGTGGCGCCAGGCGGCCACGTGGCCGCCGGGCCCGTCGATGATGCCGGCCAGGGTGATGCGCCGGCGCGGGGTGGTCATGGTGGGTGCTCTCCTCGGGTCAGTTCGTGAGCGCGGACGCCAGGATCCGGGCGAGGCTGCGGACGTTGTCGCCGGTCAGCATGGTCACGTGGTTGCCGGGGACGACCCGGATGGCGAGGTCGTCGACGTGGTCCTCCCAGCCGAGGCCGGGGCGGTGGTGGAAGCGGTCGCTCTCGTCGTAGGAGGCGCCCTTGCCGAAGCCGGTGTCGCCGGCCCGCAGCACCACGACCGGGCCCGGGTAGGGGCGGGGGCGGTAGCGCTGTACGGCCTCGACGCTGATCCGCATCAGCTCCACCGGGTCGCCGCCGCCGTCGCCGCGCATCCAGTCGGCGATCTGCGCGAGTTCGGCGAGGTAGGCGGCGGCACCGTCGGGCTCGGCGGTGGGGTCGGCGGCGGCATCGGCGTCGCCGGTGGTCCCGCGGACGGCGGGGGTTTCCCGGTCCGCGGGCACCTCGGTGTTCTCGGCGGTCTGGGCGGTCTCGGTGTTCTCGGCGGTCTCGGTGTTCTCGGAGGCGTGGGGCGCGTCGGCGGCGGACGGCGCCTGCGGCGCCCGGCCCTCGGCGACCTCCCTGAGCTGCCGGGCGAAGGAGCCCTCCGCCTCGGCGTCGGTCAGCTCGCCGTCGGGGGCGCCCGCGTCGACCATCACCACCAGCGGCGGCCGGCCGCCGTCGGCGGTGATCAGCCGGGCCATCTCGTAGGCGAGGACGCCTCCGCCGGAGAACCCGCCGAGCACGATGCGCTCCCCCTGCTCCAGGGCGGGGCGCAGCGCCTGCACGTACCGCTCGGCGAGGTCCTCGGTGGACAGGTACGACGGCTCCGGGTCGTCGGTGCGGGGGTCGCGGATGCCGACCAGGGCGTGCGGCCCGGTGTACTCGCGGGCGAGCTGGGCGTAGCAGGCGACCTGGCCGCCGGGCGGGTGGACGAGGTAGAGGGTGCCGGCGCCGGGCCGGTCGGCGGGCCGCAGCGGGACGAGGACGGAGGCGGTGCCGTCCGGGGTGTCCTCGGGGGCCGGTGCGGCCAGCAGGGCGGCCAGTTGCCCGGCGCGGGGGTGGGCGAGCAGGTCGTCCAGGCGCAGGGTCCGGCCGGTGCGGGCGGCCAGCTCCCGCAGCAGGCGCACGGCGAGCAGGGAGTGGCCGCCCGCGTCGAAGAAGTGGGTGCCGGGGGCGACGTCGTCGGTGGCGAACACCGCCCGCCAGGCCTGTTTGACCAGATCGGCCTCGGGGCCCTCGGGCCAGGCCGCGTCAGCGTCGCCGGTGCCGTCCGGTTCGGGCGCCTCGGCCATCCGCACCGGCGGTTCGTCGTCGAGCGCGGCGAGCACGTCGGTCACGGTCGCCGGGCCGCCCGCCAGGTCGGGCAGTTCGCGCAGCAGCCGGGCGCACTGGCCGACCAGCCGTGCCGCGTCCTCGTCGGCGATGCGGGCGCGGTCGTGGACGGCGGCCAGGACCAGGCTGCCGTCGACGTCCCGGTAGGCGAGCAGGGTGACCGGGAACGCGGTCTGCGAACCGGCCGCGTCGGGCAGTTCGACGCTGATGCCCTGCGCGGCGAGCGCGGTGCTCAGGTCGTCGGAGCCGCGCGGGTAGTTCTCGAAGACGATGAGGCTCTCGACGAGCTTCTCGTCGGCGCGGCGTCCGCTCCACTGGTGGATCTGCCCGGTGGACACCCACTCGTAGGCGGCCATGTCCAGGGCCTGGTCGCGCAGTTCGGTCAGCAGCCGGGTCACGGCCGCCTCCGGGTCGACCCGGATGGTCATGGGCAGCGAGTTCATCAGCAGGCCGGGCAGCCGCTCGACGGACTCCAGGGGGATCCCGCGGCCGGAGACGGTGACGCCGAAGCCGACCGGGGCGGGCCCGGAGGTGACACCGGCCCGGTACAGCAGCAGCGCCCACACCGCCTGGAGCGCGGTGGACTCGGTGGCCGCGCGGGACGCCGCCCAGGACCGCAGCCGGTCGGCCTGTGCGGCGGCGATGCGGACCTCCGCCCGGCCGGAACCGGTCAGGCCGGTCGCCGGGCCGGGGATCGCGGGCCGCACCAGCGGGGTGGCGTCGGGGACCGCCGAGGACCAGAACTCGCGGGCGGGCGCGGTGTCCTGGGCGGCCAGCCAGCGCGCGTAGTCGCGGATGTCGGGGCGCCGTTCGCCGCCGGGCAGCAGACCGCCGGAGAGGTAGGCGCGGTAGAACTCCTGGAGCAGGACGGACACGCTCCAGCCGTCCAGCAGCACGTGGTGGAAGGTGAGCAGGACCCGCGCGGACGCCGGGCCGCCGTCCCCGGGCTCCGGTTCGTCGAGGACGTTGACCCGCAGCAGGCCGGGGCTGCGCAGGTCGAAGCCGCGCAGCCGGTCCCGTTCCCGCAGGTCGTCGAAGTCCACCGAGCCGGCCGGGTGCCGCACCACCTCGGCGGGGACGTGGTCGTGCAGCACCAGGCAGGGTTCGGCGTCCCAGTCGAAGGCGGCGCGCAGCACGGTCTCCCGGTCGAACACCGACTGCCAGGCCGCGGTGAACCGGTCGGTGTCCAGGGGGCCGTGCCAGCGCCAGAACAGCTGCTCGACGTAGCGGCCGGTGCCGCGGTGGGCGAGCGCGTCCAGGAGCAGGCCGTGCTGCTGCGGGGTGACCGGCACGGTGACCGGCCGGCCGTCCGCCACCGCGGGGCGTGCCGGCGCGGGCAGGGCGGCCGGGCGGGGGCGGGGCGCGGGGGCGCCGGTGCCCGGGGCGGGGATCTCGGCGGGCGCGACGGCGGCCGGGTCGGCGCCCGCGAGGGTGGCCAGCACCCACGCCATCTGGGCGGCGAGCGCGTCCACCCCGGCCTCGTCGACGCCGTCGGCGGGGCTCGGCACCCAGGTCAGGCCCATGCGCAGCCGGCCGCCGTGGACGATGCCGTAGACCTCGATGCCGTAGACCCGCTCGCAGCGGGCGGAGTGCTCGCGCGGGATCGGGCGCTGGGACATGGTGAACCCGCCGGACGGGCTCAACTGGTCGGCCTGCCCGTAGTAGTTGAAGCAGACCAGGGCGGGCGGCAGTTCGCGCAGCAGCTCGCGCAGGGCGGCGTCCGGAGAGAACTCCCGGCAGGCGCCGAAGCCGACTCCGCCGTCGGGTACGGCGGTCAGGTCGGCGCCGACGGCGGCGAGGTAGTCCTCGGGCGGCAGCGCCCGGTCGGCGCCGAGCACCAGGGGGTGGATGGAGGTGAACCAGCCGACGGTGCGGAACAGGTCGTCGCGGCCGTGCCGGCCGTGGGTCTCCACGTCGAAGGTGACCGTGCGGGTGCCCCGCCAGCGGGCCAGGGCCTGCGCGAACGCGCCGGTCATGACCTGGTGCACCTCCAGGCCGAGGCGGGCGGGGAGCGGGCCGATGAGCCGGGCGGTCGCCTCGGGGTCGAGGGAGAACTCGACGCGGCGGATGTGCTCCTCGTTCGGTGCGGGCGTGGTCAGCAGCAGGGTGTGCGCGGAGGCGCGGGCGGCGGCGACGCCGCGCCAGTGGTCGGCCTCGCCGTCGCGGGCCGCGACGGCGGGCAGCGAGGCCACCCAGTCCTCGTAGCGGCAGGCCTCGGCGGGCAGCGCCGGCAGGACGCCGCCGGCCAGGGCGGTCAGGGCGTGCTCCAGGTCCTCCAGCAGGATGCGCCAGGAGACGCCGTCGACGACCAGGTGGTGGACGGCGATCAGCAGGTGCGCGGGCGCGGCCGGCGAGCGCCGGTCGTGCACCAGCACGGCCCGTACGTGGACGCCCTCGAGCGGGTCGAGGCTGCGCTCGGTGTCCTCCAGGGCGCGGTCGAGGTCGGCCTCGTCGGCGATGTCCCGCTCCCACAGGACTTCCTGCGGCGGGTACGCGGCGAAGGGCTCGGCGGCGACCATCAGACGGCCGGTGGCATCGGGAGCGCCGGGGGCGTCGGAGGCGTCGGGGTCGGGGGCGAACCGCGCGGACAGCGCCGGGTGCGCGGCGACCACGGCCTGGAGGGCCAGGCGCAGGGTCGTGGGGTCGACGGCGCGGCTCAGTTCCAACAGCACCGACTGGTTCCACTGGTGCAGGTCGGTCCTGATGTGCCGGAAGAACCAGGCCTGGACCGGGGCGAGCGGGGTGGCCCGCCCGGCGGGCACGGGGGGCGGCGCCGGCCGTTCGGCCCCGGAGCCGGCCTGCCCGGCCTGTTCCGCGCCGCCGCCGAGGTGGGCGGCGAGGTCGGCGAGGACGGGGTGGCGGTAGATGTCGCGCAGGGCCAGGGCGAACCCCTCGCGGCGCAGCCGCGACACCATCTGCATGGCGAGGATGGAGTCGCCGCCCGCCTCGAAGAACTGCGCGTCGTCGGCGGCCTCGCCGAGGAGATCGGCCCACACCGTCCGCACGGCCTGAAGGGTCCCGGCGGAGGGCGCGGCGGGGGCGGAGGGCGCGGCGGGGGCCGGCTCGGCAGCCGGCGCGGAGGCGGACTCCACGGCACGCTCCCCTGCGGGCTCGGCGGCGGGCTCGGGGACGGACGCGGGTGCGGACACAGGGACGGGCGGGGACGGCTGTCCGACCGAGTGCCCGGCCGCCTGACCGGCCGCTTGTCCAGTCGGCTGACCGGTCGGCTGTACGGTCGGCCGTGCGGGTGTGTCCGGTACGGCCGCCGGGGCGGGCGGGGCCGGCTCGGCGGAGGTCAGCGCCGCCAGGGCGCGGCGGTCGGTCTTGCCGTTGGGCAGCAGCGGGATGTGCGGCACCGGGTGGAAGTGCGCCGGGATCATGTGGGAGGGCAGCCGGGAGCCCAGGGCCGCGCGCAGGCCGGCGGCCGGGGTGTCCGTCACCACGTGGGCGACGATCTGGAGGCTGCCGCGGGCGTGCCGGGCCACCTGGACGGCGGCGTCCCGCACGCCGGGCAGCGCCACGAGCGCGGCGCGCACCTCGCCGAGTTCGACCCGGTTGCCGTTGATCTTCACCTGGTCGTCGAGGCGGCCCAGGTGGGTGAGCGTGCCGCCGGGCAGCAGCCGGACCAGGTCGCCGGTGCGGTAGACGGTGTCGGTGCGGTCGCCGAGCCGGAGCGTGCGGTAGCGCTCGGCGGTGCGCTCGGGGTCGCCGACGTAGCCGTCGGAGACCGTGCCGCCGCCGATCCACAGCTCGCCGGGGGCACCCGGGGGCAGCGGCCGCAGGTCGTCGTCGAGGACGTAACAGCGGATGTTGTCGAAGGGCACGCCGATCGGCACCTCGGCCCGCCGGGTCCAGTACGCCTCGTCGCCGCGGCTCCAGGAGAACACCGTCGAGTACGACGTCTCGGTCGGCCCGTAGGCGTTGTGCAGCCGTGCCGGGTGGGCGGCCTCGAAGGCGGCGCGCAGCTCGTTGGGCAGCGACTCGCCGGTCGACACCACCGTCCGCAGGGTGCGGTTGGTGCCGAACGCCTCGGCCTCCAGCAGCAGCCGCAGCTGGGACGGCACGGCGTGCAGCAGGGTCACCCCGTGCCGGTCCAGGGTCTCGGCGAGCAGGTCGGGGTCGCGCTCGGCGTCCGGCGGGGCGACGACCAGGCGGGCGCCGGCCACCAGGGCGACGAGCATCTCGTGGGCGCTGACGTCGAAGGTGAAGGGCGCCTTGAGCAGCACGGCGTCCTCGGGGCCGAGGCCGAAGTGCCGGATGGCGGCCAGGACGTCGGTGACCAGGGCGCGGTGGCTGAGCTGCACGCCCTTGGGCAGGCCGGTGGAGCCGGAGGTGTACAGCACGTGCAGGGCGTCGGCGCCGCCGGGGCCGGGCTGCGCGGACCGGCCGCCGGGCACCGCCAGGCCGGCGAGGTGAACCTGCCGGGGGCCGGGCGGGCAGGCCTCGGCCGTCGTGGGGTCGACCACGGCGAGCCGCATGCCGCTGCTGTCGGCGATGTGCCGGCGGCGCGCCTCCGGGTGGGCGGCGTCCAGCGGCACGTAGGCGGCGCCGGTGCGCAGCACGGCGAGCATCGCGGCGACCGCGTCGGCGCTGCGCGGCAGCAGGATGCCGACCCGGTCCCCGGCCCGTACGCCCGCCCGTTCCAGTCCGGCGGCGAAGGCGTCGATACGGGTGTCCAGTTCGCGGTAGCTCCAGCGCACGTCGCCGAACTCCACGGCGGTGGCGTCGCCGCGGTCGGCGGCGCGCTCGCGCAGCAGGGTGTCGATGTCCGTGTCGGGGACGGGGTGGTCGGTGGCGTTGAGGAAGTCCAGGGTGGCGCGGGCGCGCGGCCCGAGGCCGTCCAGCTCGCCGACGGGCCGCTCCGGATCGGCGACCAGCTGGGCGGCGAGGGTGGCGACGTGCTCGGTGAACGCCTCGGCCGTGGCCGCCTCGACCCGGGCCGCGTCGTACTTGAGCCGGCCGTGCAGCCGGCCCTCGCCCTCGTAGAGCTCGAGGGTGAGCAGGCCGAGGCCGGGGGTGTGCACGTCCTGGCGCCAGTGGGCGCGCAGTGCGCCCTCGCGCAGCACGACGCCGTCGGTGGCTGCGGCGGTGGCGTCGGCCCAGCTGTGCAGCACGAACGTGCAGTTGAACACCGACGGGTCGGTGCCGTCGGGGGCGAGCCGCGCGATCCGCGGGAACGGCAGCGCGGCGTGGTCGACGGCGCGGGCCAGTTCCCGCTGGACGGCGGTGACGTAGCCCGCCGAGGTGAGGCCGGCGGCGTGGTCCGGGGCGCGGACGAGGAGGGTGCGCACGAAGTAGCCGACGGTGCGGTCGAAGCGGGGGTCGGTGCGGGCGCCGAGCGGGACGCCGACGGTGGGCGCGTCCTGACGGCCGTAGGTGGCCAGGGCCTTGAGGTAGGCGGCCAGCAGCACGGCGGCGGCGCCGGCGCGGTGGGTGCGGGAGAAGTCGCGGACGCGGTCCCACAGGCCGGCGTCGAGCTCCAGCGGGACGGCCGCCTCGCGGGGCGGGACGCCGGGGCCGTCGCCGCCGGGGACGTCGAGCGGGAAGTCGACGGTGAGGTCGGCTCCGGCGAGCCGCTCCCGCCAGTACGTCTCGGCGGCCTCGGCGGCGGTGGCGGCCTCGGCGGCGCGGTCGGCGACGTAGGCGTCGAAGGCGGCCTGCGGGGCGGGGCCGGGTACGTCGCCGTGGTCGTAGGCGGCGAGGAGGTCGGCGAGGAGGATGCCGGTGGACTCGCCGTCGACGACGAGGTGGTGGACGACGAGCAGGAGGGTGTGGTGGTCGGGGCCGTGCGCGACCAGCACGGCGCGCAGGACGCCGTCGCGCTCCAGGTCGAGTTCCCGGCGGGCCTCGGCGGCCACGGCCTCGGCGGGCCAGGTGCCGTCGGGGCCGGTGCTCGCGGTGCGCCGCTCCAGCCGCGGGCTGCGGCCGGGGTCCACCTCGAGGGCGGGCAGTCCGTCGCCGTGGGCGTCGTCGACGACCCGTGCGGACAGCAGGGGGTGGCGGGCGACGAGCCGGACGAGGGCCGTTTCCAGGGCGGGCGTGTCGAGCGGGCCGGTGAGGTCGACGGCGAGCGGCACGTTGTAGGGCGAGGCTCCGGGGTCGGCGCGGTGCTGGAGGAGCAGGCCCAGCTGGTCCTCGGTCAGCGGCAGCAGCCGCGCCTGGTCCGCCCCGCGGCCGGCGGTCGCGGAGGGCTGCTCGCCTGGCGGGTGGAGCTTGGTCATCGGGTGTCTCCTGGGTCGGATCCGAGGCCTCGGCCCGGGTGTGCGCATCCGGGGGGAGCGTGCCGGGCTGCTCTTGCGCGGTGCTGACGGGGGGCTGACGTGGGGTTTTGTGGGGCCGGGTGAGCGGGCCGGCGTTTGCGAGGGGCCCGGCGTAGCGGCTGGCGGGGGGCGTTGCGCAGCCCGGCGGAGCGGGGTGCCTCCCCCAGAGGGGGCGCCCCCAGCGCCCACCCTCCCCCACTCTCGGCTTCGCTCGAGCGGGGGACCCCCATCGCCCTGGGGGTACCTCCCAGGCCGTTCAGGCACTGGGGGAGGCACGACTGCCCGCAGGCTGCGGGCATCGGCTGCCCGCGAGTGGGCGCGGTTGCGCGCTACGGGGTGTGGGCTGTGATGAAGGACTTGAGGCGGTCCAGGCCCGTGGTGATGTCCTGTTCCGTCAGGACGCTGTAGGACAGGCGGAGTTGGTTCTGGCCGCCGGTGCCCGCGTAGAAGTGGGACATCGGGGTCCACAGCACGCCGAAGCGTTCGGCCGAGTCCTCCAGGGCCGCCTCGTCCGCGGTGAACGGCACGGTGACCACCGCGAACAGCCCGCCCTCGGGGGCGTTCCAGCTCACCGGGCCGCCGCGCGGGAAGCGCGCCGCCAGTCCGTCGAGCACCGAGCGCAGATTGCGGCGGTAGACGGCGGCCTCGCGGGCGCAGGCGCGCTCCATGCTGCACCCGTTCTCCAGCAGCAGTCCGCCGATCGCGGCCTGGGCGACGCTGGAGGTGTTGAGGGTGACCATGCTCTTGACCTTGGCGAGCTGGTCGGTGAGCGTGCCGCCCTCGGCGACCGGCTGCCCGGCGACGACGTAGCCGATCCGCGCGCCGGGGTAGGCGGTCTTGGCGAACGACCCGATGTACACCACGCGCCCGGAGCGGTCCAGGGACTTCAGGGTCGGCGGCCGGCCGGAGCCGTCGTGGAACATCGAGTACGGGTTGTCCTCGACGACGAGCAGATCGTGCGCGTCGGCGACGCGCAGCAGCTCCCGGCGGGTCGCCTCGGGCATCCGGGCGCCGCCGGGGTTGGAGAAGTCGGGCACGACGTACAGGGCGCGCGGGCGCAGCCCGGCGGCGCGGGCCTGCTCGGCGGCGCGGCCCACGGCGTCCGGGTCGAGCCCTTCGGGCCCCTCGGGGACCGGCTCCACCCGGGTCTCGGTGAGCCGGGCGGCGCCGGTGAAGCCGACGTAGGTGGGTGCGGCGGCCAGGACGACGTCGCGTTCGTCGCGGCGCAGGGCGCGCAGCACCAGGACCATGGCCTCCTGGCAGCCGGAGGTGACGAGGATGTCGTCCTCGTCGGCGGTGATGCCCTCGTCGACGGCGAGGTGACGGGCGATCAGGTCGCCCAGGACGCCCTTGGTCGCCCCGTACTGGAACAGGGTGCGCCGTACGCCCGTCTCGTCCATGCCGCGTGCGGTCCGCAGGTGCCGGGCGAACAGGCGCAGGTGGCGGTGGAGGGCCTCGGCGTCGAAGTACCCCTCGTAGGGGCGGCCCGCGGCGAAGGAGACGGCGTCCGGGTAGGCGCCGGTGATCTCGTTGAGCAGGGTCATCGAGGTCAGCGCGGGGTCGCTGAGGCTGGCGTGCAGGCCGGCCGTGGAGAGGGTGGGAGCGGCCGGGCCCGGGGCGTCCAGCAGGCCCGCGGCCGGGGTCATGCCGCGGTGCCCTTCATGGCGTCGACCAGGCTCTTGGGACGCATGTCCGTCCAGTGCTCGGTGATGTGGGCGAGGGCGCTGTCCCGGTCGGTGGCCGGCAGGGCCACGGTCCACCCGGCCGGCACCTCGGCGAAGGACGGCCACAGCGAGTGCTGGCCCTCGTCGTTGACCAGGACGAGATAGGTGCCCTCGGGGTCCTCGAAGGGGTTGCTCATGTCGGTCTCCCGGTGTTCGGCGGCGGGACGGGATGGTCCCGGTCCACTGTCGCCGCCGGTGCTGCCGGGAGGCTGACGTGCCGCTGACGGCCGTCGGCGGCCAGGTCGGTGACGAGGTCCAGCAGCACGGCCGCCGGGTCGTCCAGGAGGTGGAAGTGGCCGCCGGGGAAGGTCTGTTCGCGTACCGGTCCCTCGGTGGCGGCGGCCCAGGCGGACGCCTCCCCGGCGGTGAGTTCGGGGTCGGCCTCCGCGCGGTGCACGGTCACCGGGACGGCCAGGCGGGGGCCCGGCCGCTGCCGGTACCTCTCGCCGAGGGCGTAGTCGGCGCGGGCGGTGCGCAGGGCCAGGTCGAGGAGGTCGGGGTGGGCGAGGACCTCCTCGGGCAGGCCGCCCAGGCGGCGCAGTTCGGCGAGGACGCCGGCGTCGTCGGCGCGGTGGACGGTGCCGGGGCGGACGCGGTGCGGGGGCGGCATTCCGGAGACGACGAGGCGGACGGGGGGACGGCCGGCCGCCTGGAGCCTGAGCGCCACCTCGTAGGCGACGAGCGCGCCGAGGCTGTGCCCGTACAGGGCGGCCGGGCGGTCCAGCAGCGGCAGCGTGTCCGCGGCGGCGTCGTCGGCCAGGGCGTGCAGGTCGGTGTGGAGGGGTTCGGCGATGCGGTCGGCGTGCCCGGGGTACTGGGCGGCGTGCACCTCGATGCTGCCGGGCAGCAGGGCCGGCCAGTCGCGGTAGGCGGTCGCGGAGCCGCCGCCGTAGGGGAAGCACAGCAGTCGGACGCCGGCGCCGGGGCGGGGCGTGAAGCAGCGGTACCAGGCGCCGGTCATGCGGCGGCCGTCCGGCGGGCCGGCCACTCCAGCCGGTCGACGGCGTCCAGGATCCGGGCGACGCCGGGCAGGTAGTGCGCCTCGACGAGCGGGGGCGGGTAGGGCACGTCGTAGCCGGTGACCCTGAGGACGGGGGCCTCCAGGTGGTAGAAGCAGCGCTCGGTGACCGTCGCGGCGATCTCGGCGCCGGGTCCGGCGAAGCCGTGGGCCTCGTGGACGACGACGGCGCGGCCGGTGCGGCGGACGCTGGCGCAGACCGTCTCCTCGTCGAAGGGGGCCAGCGTGCGCAGGTCGACGACCTCCAGGCTGAGTCCGTCGGCGGCGGCGGCCTCGGCCGCCTGGAGGGCGACGGGCACCGCCGGGCCGTGCGCGATCAGCGTGGCGTCGGTGCCGTGGCGGCGGACGGCTGCCCAGCCGAGGGGGCCGGTGTCCACGGGCAGCCCGATGGGCTCCTTCTGCCAGTACAGGCGCTTGGGCTCGAGGAAG
Source organism: Streptomyces sp. NPDC031049 (assembly GCF_055571015.1). NCBI lineage: Bacteria > Bacillati > Actinomycetota > Actinomycetes > Kitasatosporales > Streptomycetaceae > Streptomyces > Streptomyces sp. NPDC031049. Next base: position 92,503 of record NZ_JBVIGC010000024.1, on the reverse strand, counting down.
ATCACCGGGTCGTCGGACTCGATGCTGCGGCGCAGCATGGAGTAGGCGTCGGCGGCGGTGGCCGGGGCGACGACGGTCAGGCCGGGGGTGGCCATGTAGTAGATCTCGGAGGAGTCGCTGTGGTGCTCCACTCCCCCGATGCCGCCGCCGTAGGGGATGCGCACGGTCAGCGGCAGCGGCAGCGCGCCGCGGGTGCGGGCCCGGAACTTGGCGACGTGGCTGACCAGTTGCTCGAACGCCGGGTAGGCGAAGGCGTCGAACTGCATCTCGATCACGGGGCGGCGGCCGTACATCGCCATGCCGATGGCGGTGCCGACGATCGCGGACTCGGCGAGCGGGGTGTCGAAGCAGCGGTCGTCGCCGAACTCGCGGGCCAGGCCGTCGGTGATGCGGAAGACCCCGCCGAGGGCGGCGACGTCCTCGCCGAAGACGACGACGTCGTCGTCGGCGCGCATGGCGTCGCGCAGCGCCGCGTTGAGGGCCCTGGCCATGGTGACGGTGGTGTCGCGGGTGGTGGCGGGTGCGGCGGGCGCGGTCATGACTGCCTCTCTCGTTCCCCGGCCTGCTCCCCGTCGCGCCGCTGCCCGGCCGGTTCGCCGGCCAGTTCGCCGGCCAGGGCGGCGGCCTGGGTGCGCAGCCGGTGCGGCGGGTGCCGGTAGACGTGCCGGAACATCTCCGCCGGGTCGCACCGCGGGGGGGTCTCGAAGTCGCGGCGGAGCGTGCGGCTCAGTTCGTCGGCCTCGCCCCCGATGGCGGCGACGGCGGCCTCGTCGAGGGTGCCGTCGGCGAGCAGCCGGCGTTCCAGGCGGGCGACGGGGTCCTTGCGGGCCCAGGCGGCGACCTCGGCGCGGTCGCGGTAGCGGCTGTCGTCGTCGGCGTTGGTGTGGGCCTCCATGCGGTAGGTGACGGCCTCGACGAGGGTGGGGCCGCCGCCGGAGCGGGCCCGTTCGGCGGCCTCGGCGACGGCCCGGTACACGGCCGGGGCGTCGTTGCCGTCGACGCGCACCCCGGCCGCGCCGTAGCCGGCCGCCTTGTCGGCGAGGGCGCGGGCGGCGGTCTGCTTGGCCAGCGGCACGCTGATGGCGTACTGGTTGTTCTGCACGAGGAACACCACCGGCGCCCGGCGTACGGCCGCGTAGTTGACGGCCTCGTGGAAGTCGCCCTCGCTGGTGGCGCCGTCGCCGACGAAGGCGAGGGCGACGAGGTCGTCGCCGGCCGTGCGGGCGGCGTCGGCGAGTCCGGCGGCGTGCAGGCACTGGGTGGCCAGCGGGGTGCACTGCGGGGCGGTGCGGTGGGCGCGCGGGTCGTAGCCGCAGTGCCGGTCGCCGCGGAACAGGGTGAGCACCTCGACCGGGGCGATGCCGCGGGTGAGCAGGGCGACGCTCTCGCGGTAGGTGGGGAAGACCCAGTCGGTGGGGCGCAGGGCGAGGACGGGCGCGGTCTGGCAGGCCTCCTGGCCGCGGGAGGACGGGTAGACGGCGAGCCGCCCCTGCCGGGTGAAGGTGGTGGCGGTGGTGTCGAAGGCCCGGCCGGTGACCATGGCCCGGTACAGGGCGAGTGCCGTCTCGCGCGGGACGGTGTCCGGCGCCGGGGCGGGCGCGGGGGCGTCGAGGACCGCGGTCATGCGGCACTCTCCCGCCGGCGGTGGATCCAGGTGCGCTCCAGGGTGTCGATCAGGGCGGGGCTGTGCAGCAGCCGGGCCTGCTCGTAGGCGTAGCGCGCCAGGTAGCGCCGGAAGAGGTCGGCGGGTTCCTCGGCGAGGGCCAGCATGCGCCGGTTGGCGCCGACGGCCGGGTGGTCGAGGTGCTGGGCGGCGCGCCGCACGGCGTCGTCCATGGCGTCGGCGGGTGCCGTCTCGTCGACGACGAGGGCGGCCTCGGGGTCGGTGGCGCGCAGTTTGCGGCCCCACAGGATCAGCCGGCGGGAGAACCGGGAGCCGGTCAGGTGCAGCAGGCGCAGGTTGGCCACGCCCGGCACCAGGCCCTCTTCCATGGCGGGCAGGCTGAACCAGGCGTCGTCGGCGGCGACGACGCGGTCCAGGACGGGCAGGATCTGCATGCCGCCGCCGATGGCGAAGGAGTCGACGGCGCCGACCCAGGGCTTGTCGGCGTCCGGCCACCAGCCGTCGCCGTGGGTGTCGTCCAGGCACAGGCCGCGGACGAACTTGGCGAGGTAGCCGGCCTCGCGGCGCAGCATGAAGCCGAGCAGGGAGATGTCGCCGTGGTAGAGGTGCGTGAGGTTGATGCCGGCGCTGAACACGCGGCGGCCGGCGTGGGCGGGGTGGGTCTGGGGGGCGCCGCGCAGGACGCCGACGTGGCTGGCGGGGTCGAGCAGGACCAGGTCGGTGCCGGTCTCCAGGGCCTCGACGGCGGCGTCGTCCTCGGCGTTGAGGAACTCGTCGTTGCACAGTTCGAGGGTGGCGATGCCGTCGCATCGGGTGACGGTGGCGACGCCCAGGTCGGCGCGGCCGGTGAGCCGGAAGTCGGTGAGCGCGGTCAGCGCCCGGTCGGTGGGCCGGAGCATGGAGCGCAGCAGGTGGTCGCCGGAGCGCGGCACGTTCAGCACGGCGTGCAGGAACAGGCCGACGGCGACCTCCCAGCCCTCCTTGTTGCGCTGGAGGTGGCGGGACTCCTCGGCGAGCTGCTCGCGGGTGGGCACCAGGCCGGGGAAGGCGCGGGCGGCGTGCTCGGTCAGCTCCTCGACGCGCAGGGAGCGGGTGAGGCCGTCGGTGAGGTCGGCGTAGACCCGTTCGGCGTGGGCGGCGAGGAAGCGGCGGCGCAGGTCGTGGAGTTCCTCGTGTGTGGTGGCGGCGTGCCGCTGGGCGGCGCGGCTGCGGTCGGCGCGCGGCCCGAGGTCGGCGATGCGGCGGACGCCCGCCTCCAGGTGGGCGGTGACCGCCGCCCGGTCGGCGGCGAAGTCGCCGGTGATCGCGGGTGGTTCGGCGGCGGGGCGGGGCGCGACCGCGGGCGCGGCCGGCGCCGTGCCGTCGGCCGGTGCGTGACCGGCGAGGGTGGATGTGCGCACGGTGGGTCTCCGATCGGTCAGGTACGGGTCTTGCGCGCGTCGCGGTCCGCGAGGGTGCGGGCGATGACGCCGAGGACGTCCGGCCGGGCCAGGCCGGCGTGGTCGGTGTCCAGCGGGTGCTCCTCGATGCGTCCCGTGAGGTAGGGGCGCCAGGAGGCGGGGGTGAGCGCCGGGTGGGTGCGGTTGCGGGTGGCGGCGAAGAACACCAGGTCGCCGTCGAAGCGGTGCGGGGTGAAGTCCTCGATGAGCCGGGTGTTGTTGAGGAACACCTCGGTCATCCGGCCGATCGCGGCGTCGTCCAGGTGGGCGAGCGCGCTGCCGCTGCTGCGCAGGGCGTCGAGGACGGCGGCCCGCTCCAGCGGCCCGTCGCCGAAGGCGGCGGCGCGGTCGACGCCGGCCGCGTTGAGCAGGATGGCGAGGACCTGTTCCTCGCCGACCTCGTGTGCGGTGCCGTCGTAGGCGTCGGGGTAGCCGTCGAGCACGGTCAGCAGGCTCACCTCGGCGCCCTCTTCCTGGAGCCGGGTGGCGACGGCGTGCGCGACGAGCCCGCCGAAGGACCAGCCGAGCAGCTGGTAGGGGCCCTCGGGCGCGGTCTTGCGGATCTGCTCGGCGTAGTCGCGGGCCATGGCGTGGATGTCGCCGGGCAGCGGCTCGTCGTGGCTGAGGCCGCGGGCCTGGAGGGCGTACAGGGGCTGGTCGCGGTCGGTGTGCCGGAGCAGCGCCGAGTAGATCCAGCCGAAGCCGCCGGCCGGGTGGACGCAGAACAGCGGGGGCCGGGACCCGCCGGTGCGCAGCGGCAGCACCACGCCGAACGGGTCGTGGCCGTCGTCGCCGGCGGTGCCGTCGATGCGGGCGAGCAGGGCGGCGACGGTGGGCGCCTCGAAGAGGGTGCGCACGCCGACGTCGGCGCCGAGCACGGCCTTGACGCGGCCGGCGAGGCGGGTGGCGAGCATGGAGTGCCCGCCGAGTTCGAAGAAGTTGTCGTCGATGCCGACGCGTTCGGCGCCGAGTACCTCGGCGAACAGGCCGCACAGCAGTTCCTCGCGGGGGCCGCGGGGCAGCCGTCCGCCGCCGGTGCCCCAGTCGGGTTCGGGCAGGGCGTCCCGGTCGAGCTTGCCGTTGGGGGTGACGGGCAGGGAGTCCAGCGTGACGAACGCGGCGGGCACCATGTAGTCGGGCAGGGACCGCTCCAGTTCGGCGCGCAGCCGGGCCGGTTCCACGCCGCCGGGCCCGGCGTCGGGCGCGGGGACCAGGTAGGCGACGAGGACCTTGTCGCCGGCCCGGCCGGGGCGGGCGGTGACGACGGCGCGGGTGATGTCGGGGTGGGCGGCGAGGGCGGTCTCGATCTCGCCGGGCTCCACGCGGAAGCCGCGGATCTTGACCTGCTGGTCGGCGCGGCCGAGGAACTCCAGGACGCCGCCGGAGGTGCGGCGCGCGATGTCGCCGGTGCGGTACATGCGGCCGCCGGTGTCGCCGAACAGCTCGGCGAACGGGTCGGCGGTGAACCGCTCGGCGGTGCGCGCGGGCTGCGCCAGGTAGCCGCGGGCCAGGCCTGCGCCGGCGATGTACAGCTCGCCGGGGACGCCGGGCGGGACGGGCCGCAGCCGGTCGTCGAGGACGTAGGCGCGGGTCTCGTCCAGCGGGCGGCCGATGGGCACGGACGCCGGGACCCGGCCTGGGTCGGTGAACCGGTGCCAGGTGCAGCCGAGGGTGATCTCGGTGGGTCCGTACAGCACCTTGACGACGGTGCCGGGGCAGGCGGCGAGGACGCGGCGCACGGCGGTGGGCGGGACGACGTCGCCGCCGGTCCACACGTCCCGTACGCCCGCGAAGACGCCGGGGTCGTCGTCGGCGACGACGCCGAACAGGCCGGCGGTCAGCAGCAGGGAGGTGACGCCCTGTTCGGCGAGGACGCGGCGCAGCACGGCGGCGTCGAGGTCGCCGGGCGGGGCGACGACGATGCGGCCGCCGGCGAGCAGCGGGCTCCACAGTTCGTAGGTGGAGATGTCGAAGGCGTACGGGGAGTGCATCAGCACCCGGGAGGCGGGGCCGGTCTCCCAGCAGCGGTCGACGGCGAGCGCGATGGCGTCGCGGTGGGTGATGCCGATGCCCTTGGGGGTGCCGGTGGAGCCGGAGGTGAACATGATGTAGGCGAGCGCGTCCGGCGCGACGGTGACCGGCGGGGCCGTGTCGTCGCCGGCCGGGGCGCCGTCGGTGACGGTGTCGGCGGCGAGGGTGTCGACGCCGAGGCGGGACGCGGCGGCGGCGTACCGGGCGTCGGTGAGCAGCAGCCCGGCCCCGGTGTCGGCGATGACGTGCCGCATCCGCTCCTCGGGATGGCGGGTGTGCAGCGGCACGTACACGCCGCCCGTCTTGAGGACGGCGAGGGTGGCGGCCACCAGGTGCGCGGAGCGTTCCATGAGGACGGCGACCGGCGTCTCCGCGGTGACGCCGCGGGCGAGGAGCCGGTGGGCGAGCCGGTTGGCGCGGGCGTCGAGTTCGGCGTACGTCCAGGTGGTGCCGCCGGGTTCGGTGACGGCGACGGCGTCGGGGGTGCGGGCGGCCTGTTCGGCGAAGCGCTGCGGCAGCGACGCGCCGGCGGCGGCGCGGCCCGGTGCCCAGGCGGTGTCGTTCCACCCGGTCAGCACGAGGTGGCGTTCGCCGCTCGCGAGGATCGGCACGTCGGCGACCGGCTGGTCGGGGTCGGCGGCGACGGCCCGCAGGAACGCCACGAGGCGGTCGGTGAGCGCCTCGGCGGTGGCCCGCTCGAACAGGTCGGTGCTGTATTCCAGGACGGCGTCGATGCCGCGGGCCTCGCCGCCGGGGCCGTGCCGTTCGGCCAGGTTGAAGGTGAGGTCGAACTTGGCGGCGCCCAGGTCGACGACCTCGGGCCGGACGGTGAGCCCGGGCAGCGCGAGGTCGGCCTCGGGGGTGTTCTGGAGGGCGAGGAGGACCTGGAACAGCGGGTGCCGGGACAGGGACCGGCCGGGGCTGAGGTCCTCGACGAGCTTGTCGAAGGGCACGTCCTGGTGGGCGTAGGCGGCCAGGTCCGCTTCCCGGACCCGGTCCAGCAGCTCCCGGAAGGTGGGGTTGCCGGAGGTGTCGGTGCGCAGGACGAGGGTGTTGACGAAGAAGCCGACGAGGTCGTCCAGGGCGTCGTCGGTGCGGCCGGCGACGGGGCTGCCGACGGGGATGTCGGTGCCCGCGCCGTGCCGGGTCAGCACGGCCGCGAGGGCGGCGTGCAGCACCATGAACAGGCTGGCGCCGCCGGAGCGGGCCAGGTCGAGGAGCGCGGTGTGCAGGCCGGCGTCGAGCGTGCGGAAGACGGCCTCGCCGCGGTGGCCGGGGGTGGCCGGACGGGGGTGGTCGGCGGGCAGCTGGAGTTCCTCGGGCAGCTGGGCCAGGGCCTCGCGCCAGTACGCGAACTGCCGGGCCGCGGTGCCGGCCGGGTCGTCGGTGTCGCCGAGCAGCTCGCGCTGCCACAGCGTGTAGTCGGCGTAGGCGACGGGCAGCGGCGCGAACTCGGGGGCGCGGCCGGCGCGGCGGGCGGCGTAGGCGGTGGCGAGGTCGCGGGTGAGCGGGGCGAGGGACCAGCCGTCGCCGGCGATGTGGTGCAGCAGCAACAGCAGGACGTGCTCGCGCTCGCCCAGCTCGAACAGCACCGCCTTCAGGGGCGCGTCGCAGGTGAGGTCGAAGCTGTGCCGGGCCGCCTCGGCCAGCGCGGCCGGGAGGTCGTCCTCGGTGGCCGGGCGCACCTGGAGCGCGGGCCGGGCCGCCTCGGGGGCGAGCACCAGCTGGTAGGGGCTGCCGTCCTCGCCCTCGGGGAAGACGGTCCGCAACGTCTCATGACGCTCCGTCAGGTCGGCGAGGGCGGCGGTGAGCGCGGCGGTGTCCAGGGTGCCGGTCAGGCGCAGGCCGACGGGCATGTTGTAGCCGGGGTCGCCGCCGGTGAGCCGGCCGAGGAACCACAGCCGGCGCTGGGCGTACGACAGCGGCAGCCGGGCGGGCCGTTCGGCGGCCGGCACCAGGGCGGGCCGGCGTCCGCCGCCGGCCGCGGCGGCGAGGGCGGCAAGACCGGCCGGGGTGGGGCGCTCGAACAGGTCCCGCAGGGACAGTTCGGCGCCGAGGACGCTGCGGACGCGGCTGATCAGCCGGGTGGCGAGCAGCGAGTGCCCGCCGAGCGCGAAGAAGTCGTCGTCGGCGTGGACCGGGCCGTCGACGCCGAGGATCTCGGCGAACAGGCCGCACAGGATCTCCTCGCCCGCCGAGCGGGGGGCGCGCCCGGTGCCGGACGCGGGGGCGGGGTCGGGCAGCGCGGACCGGTCCAGCTTGCCGTTGGGGGTCAGCGGCAGCGCGTCGAGGACCACGTACGCGGACGGCACCATGAAGTCCGGCAGGGTGCGGCCGAGTGCGGTGCGCACGGCGTCGGTGTCCAGGTCGCCGCGGGCGACGAGGTAGGCCACGAGCCGGTCCTCGCGGGCGAGGACGGCGGCGCGGGCGACGCCGGGCAGCGCGGCGAGCGCGGCCTCGACCTCGCCGGGCTCGACGCGGAAGCCGCGCACCTTGACCTGGTGGTCGGCGCGCCCGGCGAACTCCAGCTCGCCGTCGGCCCGCCACCGCCCCAGGTCGCCGGTGCGGTACATGCGGGCCCCGGCCGGTCCGTGGGGGTCGGCGACGAACCGCTCGGCCGTCAGCTCCGGCCGGTTCAGGTAGCCGCGCGCCACACCGGCGCCCGCCAGGTACAGCTCGCCGGTGACGCCGGGCGGCACCGGGCGCAGCGCGCCGTCCAGGACGTAGACCCGGTCGTGGTCGACGGGCCGCCCGACGGGGGCGGAGGCCGGCCAGTCGGCGGGGTCGGCGGGCAGGGTGTGGGTGGTGACGGCGTGGGTCTCGGCGGGGCCGTAGACGTTGTGCAGGCGCCGGCCGGGGACGGCGTAGGCGAAGTCGCGCACCCGGGGGCCGGGCACGAGGGCCTCGCCGCCCTGGAGGACGTCGGTCAGGTGGGGCAGGGTGCGGCCCTGCTCGGCGGCGGCCTCGGCGAGCGCCTCGATGACGAGGTTCGGGGCGAACAGCTCGCCGACGCGCTGCTCGTCGAGCCAGGCGGCCAGCAGCTCGGCGCTGTGCCGGGTCTCCTCGTCGGGCACCACGAGGGTCTTGCCCGTGACGAGCGGGGAGAGGATCTCCTGCACGGAGAAGTCGAAGCCGATCGCCGTGAACTGGGCGGTGCGCACCCCGGTGCCGCCGGGGAAGCGGCGGGCGTGCCAGGTGAGCAGGTTGACCAGGCCCGCACCGGGCATGACGACGGCCTTGGGGCGGCCGGTGGACCCGGACGTGTAGATCACGTACGCCGGGTGCTCCGGCAGCAGCGGCGCGCTCCGGTCGGCGTCGGTGAGGTCGTCCGCCGCGAACCCGGACAGGTCCGCCTCCTCCAGCTCCCGTGGCGTGAGGACGAGCGCCGGGGAGGCGTCCTCCAGCATCAGCGCGATCCGCTCCTCCGGATACGCCACGTCCACCGGCAGATAGGCGGCGCCCGTCTTCAGCACCGCGAGCAGGGCCACGTACAGCTCCACGCCGCGCGGCAGCCGCAGCGCCACGATCCGCTCCGGGCCCGCGCCCCGCCCCACCAGGTACCGGGCGAGCCGGTTGGCGCGGGCGTTCAGCTCGGCGTACGTCAGCGACTCGCCGCCCACGACCAGCGCCTCCGCGTCCGGCGTGCGGGCGGCCTGCGCCTCGAACAGCTCGGGGACGAGGGTGCCGGGCGCGGGGCGGGGCGCGTCGGTGGTGTTCCAGTCGGTCAGGACGCGGCGGCGCTCGGCGGGGGCGAGGAGTTCCAGGCGGCCGATGGCGGTGTCGGGGGCGTCGGCGACGGCCCGCAGCAGCCGCAGCAGCCGGTCGGTGAGCGCCTCGGCGGTGGCCCGTTCGAACAGGTCGGTGCTGAACTCCAGGGCGGCGCGGATGCCGCCGGGCGCGCCGTCGCCGGAGCGCAGTTCGACCATGCTCAGGTGCAGGTCGAACTTGGCGATGCCGACGCCGACGGGCAGGGCCTCGGCGGTCAGTCCTGGCAGGTCGAGGCGGGCCTCGCCGCTGTTCTGGAACGCCAGCATCACCTGGAACAGGGGGTGGCGGGCGAGGGACCGCTCCGGGCGCAGGCGCTCGACGAGCTTCTCGAAGGGCACGTCCTGGTGGGCGTAGGCGGCCAGGTCCGCTTCCCGGACCCGCTCCAGCAGCTCCCGGAACGTGGGGTCGCCGGAGGTGTCCGTGCGCAGCACCAGCGTGTTCACGAAGAACCCGACCAGGTCGTCCAGCGCCTCGTCGGTGCGGCCGGCGACGGGGCTGCCGACGGGGATGTCGGTGCCCGCGCCGTGCCGGGTCAGCAGGGCGGCGAAGGCAGCCTGGACCACCATGAACAGGCTGGCCCGCTCGGTGCCGGCGAGCGCGTTGAGCCGGCGGTGCAGGTCGGCGTCGACGGTGAAGGGCACGGTGTCGCCGCGGTGCGAGGCGACGGCGGGCCGCGGGTGGTCGGTGGGCAGCGTCAGTTCCTCGGGGATGCCGTCCAGCGCCCGCGTCCAGTGCTCGATCTGCCGGGAGATCCGGCTGTCGGGGTCCTGCTCGTCGCCGAGCAGCTCGCGCTGCCACAGCGTGTAGTCGGTGTACTGGACGGGCAGCGGCGCGAAGTCGGGGGCGCGGCCGGCGCGACGGGCGGCGTAGGCGTCGCCGAGGTCGCGGGCGAGCGGCGGCCAGGACCAGCCGTCGCCGGCGATGTGGTGCATGAGCAGCAGCAGCACGTGCTCGCGCTCGCCGAGCCGGAACAGGGTGGCGCGCAGCGGCAGTTCGCCGGCCAGGTCGAAGCCGCGGCGGGCGGCCTCGGCGAGGTCCGCGTCGAGGCGTGCGGGTGTGGTGGGCACGGTGTCGAAGGCGGGCGGCACGGGGTCCAGGACCTGCTGGCGGGGGACGCCGCCGCGCTCCGGGTAGACGGTGCGCAGCGCCTCGTGGCGGGCGACGACGTCGGCGAGCGCGGCCCGCAGCGCCTCGGTGTCGAGGCCGCCGGTCAGGCGCAGGCTCATCGGGATGTTGTAGGTGGCGCCGGGCCCTTCCATGCGGTGCAGGAACCACAGCCGGTACTGGGCGAACGACAGCGGCACCTCCGCGGGGCGGGGCCGTGCGGTGAGCGCGGGCCGGGCCTCGCCGGCGCCGTCGACGCGGGCGGCGAGTTCGGCGACGGTGGGCGCCTGGAACAGGTCGCGCACGGCGAGTTCGGCGCCGAGCACGGTGCGGATGCGGCTGAGCAGCCGGGTGGCCAGCAGCGAGTGCCCGCCCAGGTCGAAGAAGCTGCGGTCGACGCCGACGCCGGGCAGTCCGAGGACCTCGGCGAAGAGGGCGGCGAGGATCTCCTCGCGCCGGGTGCGCGGTGCCTGGCCGGCCGCGGCGGCGCCCAGGTCGGGTGCGGGCAGCGCGTCCCGGTCGAGTTTGCCGTTGGCGGTCAGCGGCAGGGCGTCCAGGACGACGTACGCGGCGGGCGCCATGTGGGCGGGCAGCCGGTCGGCCACCAGGGCGCGCAGTTCGTCGACGACGCGTGCGTCGCGCTCGCCGCGGGAGGGGTCGTTGGCCAGGGGCCGCCCGTCGGCCGGGCGCGGCCGGTGGGCGGCGCCGGGGCCGGCGTACGCCTCGAAGGTGTCGTCCTGCTCGCCCCAGGTGCAGCGGGCACCCCACCGGTGCACGTCGTGCGGGTCGAGGGCGTCGTGGGGGGAGGGGGCGTCGAGGAGGGCGGCGGCGCCCGTGACGTCGCCGCGTTCCAGGGCGGCGAGCGCGCGGTGCTCGCGGACCAGGCGGGCGTTGGGGATGCCGGTGACGCGTACGGCGCCGTCCCCGGCGAGGGCGCGGCGCAGTTCGCCGGCGGTGCGGACGTCGGTGCCCCAGCGCAGCAGCCGCTCGGCGGGCCGCGGGCCGTCGGCGGCACGGCGCAGCAGGACGTCGTAGCGGTGCCGGCTCATCTCGTTGTGGTGGGCGCCCGCACGCAGGGTGACCTCGGCGGATTCCAGGTGCGGGTCGTCGGCGACGAGGGCGGTGAAGCAGTCGGGGTCGAGGAGGAGTTCCTTCTCGGTGGCGATCGACTGGTCGACGGCGCGGCGTACGGCGGCGGGGTCGGCGTAGGCGCCGGCGCGGCGCAGTTCGACGGCGGTGCGGAAGGCCCGCAGGGTGCGCAGGTTGCGGATGTCGCCGAGGAAGATAGTGCCGCCCGGGGCGAGGAGCGCGGACGCGCGGCGCAGCACGGCGGCCAGGTAGCCGGCGTCGGGGAAGTACTGCACGACGGAGTTGAGGACGATCGTGTCGAAGTGCCCCGTGGGCAGCCCGTCGGTGACGTGCGCGGGGCGGGTGAGCAGGGTGCACCGGTCGGCGAGTTCGGGGCGGGCGTCGAGGTGCCGGCGGAGCTGCTCGACGACCGGTGCGGACAGGTCGGTTCCCCAGTACTCGGCGACGTGCGGGGCGACCTGGGAGAGGATCAGGCCGGTGCCGCAGCCGATCTCCAGGACGCGGCGCGGGCGCAGGGCGAGGATCCGTTCGACGGACGCGGCCCGCCACTCGGTCATCTCCTCGAGCGGGATGGCGTCGGCGGTGTAGCTGCTGTTCCAGCCGGAGAAGTCGGCGCCGAAGGCGTGGCCGGGCTCGGCCTCGTACAGGGAGTCGTAGGTCTCCCGCCACCGCTCGACCTGCCCGCCGTCGTCGGCGGCGGCGCTGCCGGGGTCCGGGTCGCCGGTTGCGGTGGCGGGGTCGCGGACGACGTAGGCGACGAGGTGCTTGTCGCCGGGCTCGGCCTCGCGGACGACGACCGCGCCGGCCGCGACGTCCGGGTGGGTGGTGAGCACCGCCTCGATCTCGCCGGGTTCGATGCGGAAGCCGCGGATCTTGACCTGCTGGTCGGCGCGGCCGGCGAACTCCAGCTCGCCGTCGGCCCGCCACCGGCCGAGGTCGCCGGTGCGGTACATGCGGGTGCCGCGCTCGCCGAACAGCGGCGCGAACGGGTCGGCGACGAACCGCTCGGCGGTCAGCCCGGGTCGGCCCAGGTAGCCGCGGGCGACGCCGGGCCCGGCGATGTGGATCTCGCCGGTGACGCCGGGCGGCACGGGCCGCAGCCGCTCGTCGAGGACGTACACGCGGGCCGCGCCGACGGGGCGGCCGATGGGCGGGGAGACGGCGCCGGCGACGGGGGCGCTCATGGTGGCGCACACGGTGGTCTCGGTCAGGCCGTAGGCGTTGACCATGCGGCGGCCGGGCCCGAACCGGGCGGCCTGGTCGGGGGCGGTGGCGTCACCGGCGACGATCAGGTCGGTGCCGGGCGGCAGGGCCCCGTCGGGCAGGGCGGGCAGCGCGCCGGGCGGCAGTGCGAGCAGGGTGACGCCCTGGTCGCGGACCAGGTCGGCCAGACCGGGGCCGGGCAGCAGCTCGTCGGCGCCGGCGAGGACCAGCCCGGCGCCGGTGAGCAGGGCGGCCGTCAGCTCCCACAGGGCGGCGTCGAAGCTGATCGAGGCGAACTGGAGGACCCGGCTGTGCGGGCCGAGGCCGAACCGGGCCGCCTGCGGCGGGATCGTCGCGGTGGCGGAGGCGTGCGCGACGACGACGCCCTTGGGGGTGCCGGTGGAGCCGGAGGTGTAGATGACGTACGCCGGGTGGTCCGGCAGCAGCGGGGCCGCCCGGTCGGTGTCGTCTAGGTCGGTGCCGGGGTGGCCGGCGGCGGCCGCGAGGTCGGCGGCGAGCGCGTCGGGGGTGAGCACCAGCGACGGCCGGGCGTCGGCCCGCAGGAACGCGATCCGCTCGTCCGGGTAGCCGGGGTCGACGGGCAGGTGGGCGGCGCCGGCCTTCCACACGGCGAGCACGGCGGTGACGAGGTCGGTGGAGCGCGGCAGCTGGAGCGCCACGACGTGCTCCGGTCCTGCGCCGCGCTCGACCAGCCGGCGTGCCAGCCGGTTGGCGCGGGCGTTCAGTTCCGCGTACGTCAGCGACTCGGCGCCCATGACGAGCGCGACGGCGTCGGGGGTGCGGGCGGCCTGCGCCTCGAACAGGGCGGGCAGCGTGGCCGGCCGGACCGGTTCCGTCCCGGCGGAGTTGACGTCGACGAGCAGCCGGTGGCGTTCGGCGGGACCGAGCAGGTCGACCGAGCCGATGGTGCGCTCGGGGTCCTCGGCGACGGCGCGCAGGAAGCGCTCCAGCCGTTCGCCGAGCGCCTCCACGGTGGTGCGCTCGAACAGTTCGGTGCTGTACTCCCAGTCGCCGCGGATCCCGGCTCGGGCGCCGTCGGCGGTGTGTTCCTCGACGACGGCGAGACCGAGGTCGAACTTGGCGAAGCCGACCCGCACCGGCTCCGTGGCGACGTCCAGTCCGGGCAGGGCCAGGTCGGCGGCGGGCATGGACTGCAGGGCGAGGACGACCTGGAAGAGCGGGTTGCGGGCGAGGGTGCGTTCGGGGTTGACCTCCTCGACGAGCTTCTCGAACGGCAGGTCCTGGTGGGTGTAGGCGGCCAGGTCGAACGCCCGGACCCGGCGGACGAGTTCGCCGAACGTGGGGTCGCCGGAGGTGTCGGTGCGCAGCACCAGCGTGTTCACGAAGAAGCCGACGAGGTCGTCCAGGGCGTCGTCGGTGCGGCCGGCGACGGGGCTGCCGACGGGGATGTCGGTGCCGGCGCCGTGCCGGGTGAGCAGGGCGGCGAAGGCGGCCTGGAGCACCATGAACAGGCTGCTGTCGCAGGCGGTGGCGAGCGCGGCGAGCCGCTCGTGCAGGCCGGCGTCGAGCCGGAACGGCACGGTGGCGCCGCGGTGGGCGGAGACCGCGGGCCGGGCGTGGTCGGTGGGCAGGTCGAGCTGGGCGGGGGCCCCGGCCAGGGCCTGGCGCCAGTGGGCGAGCTGGGTGCCGTGCGCGCTCGCCGGGTCGTCGGCGTCGCCGAGCAGCTCGCGCTGCCACAGGGTGTAGTCGGCGTAGGCGACGGGCAGCGGCGGGAAGGCGGGGGCGCGGCCGGCGCGGCGGGCGGCGTAGGCGGTGGCGAGGTCGCGGGTGAGCGGGGCGAGGGACCAGCCGTCGCCGGCGATGTGGTGCAGCAGCAACAGCAGTACGTGCTCGCGCTCGCCCAGTTCGAACAGCACGGCGCGCAGCGGCAGGTCGCGGGTGAGGTCGTAGGGCCGCGCCGCGGCTTCGGCCAGCAGGTCGGCGAGCCGGCCCTCGTCGGCGGCGGCGATCTCCAGGCCGGGCACGGCCTCGCCGGGCGGCAGGACCCGCTGGTACGGCTCGCCGGCGTGGGCGGGGTAGACGGTGCGCAGCGTCTCGTGCCGGGCGGTCAGGTCGGCGAGGGCGGCGCGCAGCGCGGCGCGGTCGACGGCGCCGCGCAGCCGCAGGGCGAGCGGGATGTTGTACGTGTTGTTGGGGCCGTCGAGGCGGCCGAGGAACCACAGCCGGCGCTGGGCGTGGGACAGCGGCAGCCGCTCCGGGCGCCGCTCGGGGGCGACGGGCAGCAGGGCGGGGCGGGCGCCGGCGGCGCCGTCGAGGCGTTCGGCGAGCCGGGCGACCGTGGGCGCCTCGAACAGCTCGCGCAGCGGCACCTCGGCGCCGAGGACGCTGCGGACGCGGCTGATCAGCCGGGTGGCGAGCAGCGAGTGCCCGCCGAGCGCGAAGAAGTCGTCGTCGATGTGGACCGGGCCGGTCAGGCCGAGCACCTCGGCGAACAGGCCGCACAGGATCTCCTCGCGCGGCGAGCGCGGACCGCGCCGGACGGCGGCGGTGGTCCGCGGCGCGGGCAGCGCGGCCCGGTCGAGCTTGCCGTTGGGGGTCAGCGGCAGCGCGTCCAGGACGACGATCGCGGCGGGCACCATGAAGTCGGGCAGCGTCCGGGCCAGCGCGGTCCGCAGCGCGGCGGGGTCGGGCGCGTCCTGGGCCGGGGCCACGTAGCCGACGAGGCGTGTGTCGCCGGGGCGGTCCTCGCGGGCGAGGACGGCGGCGCGGGCGACGCCGGGCAGCGCGGCGAGCGCGGCCTCGACCTCGCCGGGTTCGATGCGGAAGCCGCGGATCTTGACCTGGTGGTCGGCGCGCCCGGCGAACTCCAGTTCGCCGTCGGGGCGCCACCGGGCCAGGTCGCCGGTGCGGTACATGCGGGCCCCGGCCGGTCCGTGGGGGTCGGCGACGAACCGCTCGGCGGTCAGCTCCGGACGGTTCAGGTAGCCGTGGGCCACGGCGGCGCCCGCCAGGTACAGCTCGCCGGTGACACCGGGCGGCACCGGGCGCAGCGCGCCGTCCAGGACGTGGACGCGGGTGCCGGCGACGGGCCGGCCGATCGGCGCCGGGTCGCTCCAGCCGGCCGGGTCGGCGGGCAGGGCGGTGCCGGTGACGACGTGGGTCTCGGCGGGTCCGTAGTGGTTGTGCAGGCGACGGCCGGGCACGGCGGCGACGAAGGCGCGCACGGCGGGGCCCAGGCGGAGGGCCTCGCCGGCCTGCACCACGTGGAGCAGCTCCGGCAGGGTGCGGCCCTGCTCGGCGGCGGCCTCGGCGACCGCGTCGATGACGAGGCTCGGCGCGTACAGCTCGGTCACGCGCTGCTCGTCGAGCCAGGCCGTCAGCAGCTCGGCGCTGCGGCGCACGTCCTCTCCCGGCACGGCGAGGGTCTTGCCGTGCAGCAGCGCGGAGAGGATCTCCTGGCCGGCGACGTCGAAGCCGATGCTGGTGAACTGGGCGACCACCGTGCCGGCGGCGCCGGGTATCTCCCGCTGGTGCCAGGTGAGCAGGTTGACCAGGGCGGAGTGCGGCATGACGACGGCCTTGGGGCGGCCGGTGGAGCCGGAGGTGTAGATCACGTACGCCGGGTGCTCCGGCAGCAGCGGCGCCGGCCGGTCCGCGTCGGTGAGGTCGTCCGCCGCGCACCCGGACAGGTCCGCCTCCAGCTCCTCGGGCGTGAGGACGAATGCCGGATTCGCGTCCTCCAGCATCAGCGCGATCCGCTCCTCCGGATACGCCACGTCCACGGGGAGGTAGGCGGCGCCCGTCTTCAGCACGGCGAGCAGGGCCACGTACAGCTCGACGGAGCGCGGCAGCCGCAGCGCCACGGTCCGGCCCGGGCCCGCCCCCCGCCCGGCCAGGTGGCGGGCGAGCCGGTTGGCGCGGGCGTTCAGCTCCGTGTACGTCAGCGACTCGCCGCCCACGACCAGCGCCTCCGCGTCCGGCGTGCGGGCGGCCTGCGCCTCGAACAGCTCGGGCAGAGTGCGGTCGCCGGGCGCGGCGGAGGCGGGTCCGCGGGCCAGGTCGAGGGCGTGGGCGTGCTCGTCGGCCGGCAGCAGGGCGGCGCGGCCGACGGGCAGGTCGGCGCCGTGTTCCGCGATGTCGGCGAGCAGGGCGTCCAGGCGGCGCAGCAGCCGCTCGGCGCCGGCGGTGTCCAGCACGTCGCCGCGGTGGTCGAGGCGGAAGCGGAGCCGCTCGCCGGGGATGGCGAGCAGGCTCAGCGGGTAGTGGGTGGAGTCGCCGACCTCGAAGGAGGCCAGGCGCAGACCGCGGGCCTCGGCGCGCAGCACCTCCGGGTCGAGCGGGTAGTTCTCGAACACGACGACGGTGTCGAAGAGTTCCCCGGTGCCGGCCGCCGCCTGGATCTCGGTCAGCGACAGGTGCCGGTGCTCGATGAGCGCGGCCTGCTCCCGCTGGACGCGGGCCAGCAGAGAGCCGAGGGTCTCCCAGGGGCTGATCCGGACCCGGACCGGCAGGGTGTTGATGAACATGCCGATGGTGGACTCGATGCCGGGTATCTCCGGCGGGCGGTGCGAGACGGTGGCCCCGAACACCACGTCGTCGCGGCCCAGTTCGCGGCCGAGCAGCAGCGCCCACACGCCCTGCACGAGGGTGTTGGGGGTCAGGCCGAGGGAGCGGGCGAGGGCGGTCAGCCGCCCGGTGACGGCCTCGTCCACCTCGTGCCAGAGCTGGCCGGGCAGCGCGGCGGCGCCGTCCGCGCCCCGGCCGCGTCCGGCGCCCGCGACGAGGCTCGGCTCCTCCAGCCCGGCCAGCGCGGTGCGCCAGGCGGCGCGGGCCGCGTCCCCGTCACGGCCGGCGAGCCAGGCCAGATAGGCCCGGTACGGGGTGACGGGCGCCAGCGCGGAGTCGTCGCCGTGGTGCTCGTACAGCGTGAACAGCTCGCGCACCAGCAGCGGCATCGACCAGCCGTCGAACAGCAGGTGGTGGGTGGTCAGCACCAGCTTGTGCCGGTCGGGGCCGAGGGCGAGCAGGGCGAACCGGAACAGCGGCGGGGCGCCCGGGTCGAACCGCTCGGCGCGGTCCTCGGCGACGAAGTCCGCCGCCCGGCGCCGCTGCTCGTCCTCGGCGAGGCCGGTGAGGTCGAGGCGGCGCCAGGGCAGCGGGACCTCGCGCGGCACGAACTGCACCGGCCGGTCCACGTTCTGCTGCCAGAAGCCGGCGCGCAGGTTCGGGTGGCGGTGCAGCAGGGCGCGGGCCGCCGCCCGCAGTCCGTCCTCGTCCAGCGGGCCGCGCAGCTCGAAGACCATCTGGACGGTGTAGACGTCCGGGCCGTCGGCCTGCGCTCCGTAGGCGACCTGGAAGAGCAGCCCTTCCTGGAGCGGGGTCAGGGGCAGGACGTCGGCGAGTCCGGACTGCGTCATCGGGCTACCTTCCAGGCGGCTTCGAGCTGGTCGATCTGGTCCTGGCTGAGCTGGACCAGGGACAGGTCGGACGGGGTGATCCCGCCCGCGTCGGGGCGTTCGGCGTGGGCGGCGAGGGCGGTCAGGGCCCGGAACCAGCTCTCGCCGAGGTCGCGTACGGCGTCCTCGTCCAGGAGCCGGCCGGCCCAGGTCCACACGGCCGTGAGGCGGGGGCCGCCGCTCTCGTCGCGGGTGAGGGCGTTGAGTTCGACGGCGTGGGCGAGCGGCAGCCGCTCGTCGGTGCCGTCGCCGATCAGGTCCGCGTCGGGGGCGGCGGTCCACAGGCCGCCGTCGGGGGCGGGGAACCGGCCCAGGTAGTTGAAGCCCAGGTCGGGTGTGCCGTGCGGGGCGAGGGCGGTCAGGCCGCGGGCGGCGCGGGCGTCGAGGTGGCGCAGCAGCCCGTGGCCGATGCCGCCGTCGGGGATCTCCCGCAGCTGTTCCTTGACCCGTTTGACGGCCGCTCCGGCGGCGGGGCCGCCGGCGAGCGCGTCGTCCCGGTCGAGCGGGCCGGGCGTGAGCAGCACGGGGTGGATGGAGGTGAACCAGCCGACGGTGCGGGAGAGTTCGGCGCCGCTGTCGCCCGGCTCGCGGCCGTGTCCCTCGACGTCGACCAGGACGGCGTCGGCGTCACCGAGTCCGCGGCGGCGGCGCCAGTCGGCGACGGCGAGCGCGAAGGCGGTGAGCAGGACGTCGTCGACCCGGCCGTGGAACGCGGCGGGTGCCGTGGTGAGCACGGCGGCGGTGGTGGCGGGGTCGAGGTCCAGGCTGAGGCTGCGGGCGGTGGCCGCGGTGTCCCGGGCGGGGTCCAGCCGCCCGGCGGTGACCGGCGGGGCGCCCTGCGCCAGCATCCGCGTCCACAGGGCGAGTTCGCCGAGGCGCCGTTCGGTGCGCGCCTGCTCGGCCAGGTGCAGCGCCCAGGCCCGGAACGGGGTGCCGACCGGCGGCAGCGGGGCGTGCGGGTCCTCCCAGGCGGCCTTCAGGTCCGGCAGCAGGATGCGCCAGGAGACGCCGTCCACGACCAGGTGGTGCAGGGTCAGCAGCAGCAAGCCGGGCCGGCCGGCGCCGGCGTCCAGCCAGACGGCCTGGCCGGTGCGGCCGGCGAACGGGTCGAGCCGGTCCCGTGCGGCGGCGGCCTCCCGTGCGGCGAGCGCGGTCAGCGCCGTCGCGTCCAGTCCGGCGGCGTCCACGCGGCGCACCCAGTCGGCGGCGCGGACGGTGCCCGGCGGATCGATCCGCATGGCCCAGCCGGCGTCCCCGCCGGCCGCGGCGCCCTCCCCCGTGCCGGGCGCGCGGGTGAAGACCGCGCGCAGGACGTCGTGGTGGTCGACGAGCCTTTGGAGGGCGGCCGTCAGGCGGTCCTCGCCGAGGCGCGGCGGGACCGGCACGGCCATGGTCTGGCTGAACGCCTCGACGGGGCCGCCGCGTTCGCGCAGCCAGTGCATGACGGGGGTGAGCGGCACCTCGCCGGCGGGTTCGACGGCCGGGCCGCCCCGCTCGCCGGGTTCCCGCTCGGTGCTGCCCTCGGCGACCTGGGCGAGGGCGGCGACCGACTTGTGCTCGAAGACCTGCGCGGCGGTCAGCACCAGCCCGGCGCGCCGGGCCCGGCCGACCAGCTGGATGACCATGATGCTGTCGCCGCCCCGGTCGAAGAAGCTGTCGTCGACGGAGACCCGCTCCACGCCCAGCACCTCGGCGAACAGCACCGCGAGCAGTTCCTCGCGCGGGGTGCGCGGAGCGCGGTGCGCGCCCGCGGCGGCGCCGAAGTCCGGCACGGGCAGGGCCCGGCGGTCGAGCTTGCCGTTCGGGGTGAGCGGCAGCGCGGCCAGGCCGACGAAGGCCGCGGGCACCATGTAGTCGGGCAGCGCCGCCGCGACATGGGCGCGCAAGGAGGCGGTGTCGGGGTCGGCGCCGGGCGCGGCGACCACGTAGGCGACGAGCCGCTTGTCGCCGGGGCGGTCCTCGCGGACCAGGACGGTGCACTGGGCGACCTGCGGGTGGGAGCCCAGCACGGACTCGATCTCCCCCAGCTCGATCCGGAAGCCGCGCACCTTGACCTGGTGGTCGACGCGCCCGAGGAACTCCAGCACCCCGTCACCGCGCCGGCGCACCAGGTCGCCGGTGCGGTACATGCGGGCACCCTCGGGTCCGAACGGATCGGCGACGAACCGTTCCGCCGTCGCGTCGGGCCGCTTCAGATAGCCGCGGGCCAGCCCGGTGCCGCCGATGTACAGCTCGCCGGCGACGCCCGGCGGCACGGGCCGCAGCCGGTCGTCCAGCACGTGGCAGGTGGTGTTGTCCAGCGGGGTGCCGATGGGGACGGTGGTCTCCTGCTCCCACGGCGCCCGCATGAAGTGGTGGGTGGCGAAGGTGGTGGTCTCGGTCGGTCCGTAGCCGTCGACGACCATGGTGCCGGGTGAGGCGGCGAGGACCCGGGCGACCGCGGCCGGGGAGACGACGTCGCCGCCGGTCCACACCTCCCGTACGCCGGTGAAGCACTCCGGGGACTCCTCGGCGAGCAGGTTGAACAGGCCGGAGGTGAGCCACATGCCGGTGACCCGGCCGTCCACGACCGCGCGGGCCAGCGCCCGGGTGTCCAGGTCGCCGGGCGGGGCGACGACGACGGCGCCGCCGGACACCAGCGGCACCCACAGCTCGTACTGGGAGGTGTCGAAGGAGTACGGGGAGTGCAGCAGGACGCGTTCCTGGTTGCCGGTGCGCCAGCACCGGTCGGCGGCCAGCGCGGTCACGTCGCCGTGGGTGATCGCCACGCCCTTGGGCCGGCCGGTGGAGCCGGAGGTGTACATCACGTACGCCAGCTGGTGCGGGTGGGCGGGCACCGGCGGCAGCGGCGCGAGCGCGGCGCCGTCGGCGTCGGCTCCGTCGGCGACGTCGTCCACGACGACGACCTCGGCGTCCGGCGCCCAGGAGGCGCAGGCGTGCTCGGCGTCGGTGGCGCGGTCGGTGAGCACGACGCGGGCGCCGACGTCACCGGTGATCAGGGCCATCCGGGAGGCCGGGTAGCGGGTGTTGAGCGGCACGTAGAAGCCGCCGGCGCGCACCACCGCGAGCAGCGAGACGACGAGGTCGGCGGAGCGCTCCTGGAGGACCGCGACGGCGCTCTCGGGGCCGACGCCGGCGTCGGCGAGCCGCCGGGCGAGCCGCCCGGAGCGCGCGTCCAGCTGGGCGTAGGTCAGCTCGCCGCCGTCGGTGCCGACCACGGCGACGGCGTCGGGGGTGCGCCGGGCCTGGGCCGCGAACTGCTCGGCGAGCCCGGTGGCCGGCACCGGCCGGGCGGTGTCGTTCCAGGCGGCCAGGCGGGCGCGTTCGGCGTCGTCCAGCAGGTCGTGCGCGCTGATCGGCAGCGCGGGGGCGGCGACGGCCGCCCGGAGCAGGGTGAGCAGGCGGCGCACCAGGGACTCGGCGGTGGACCGGTCGTACAGGGCGAGGTCGTACTCCAGGTCGCCGTCGATGCCGCCGAAGCCGCCCCGTCCGTCGCGGTGCTCGACCAGGTTGAACGTCAGGTCGAACTTGGCGACGCCGAAGTCGACGGGCTCGCGCCGCACGTCGAGGCCCTTGAGCACGGGGCGGGCCTCGAAGTCCTGGTAGGACAGCACGACCTGGAACAGCGGGTGGCGGGCGGCCGACCGCTCCGGCTGGAGCCGCTCCACGACCCGGTCGAAGGGCACGTCCTGGTGGGCGTACGCCTCGAGCGCGGTGGCCCGCACCCGGGCGAGCAGGTCGGTGAAGGCGGGGTCGCCGGAGGTGTCGGCGCGCACCACGACCGGGTTGACGAAGAAGCCGACGACGTCGTCCAGGGCACTGTCGGGGCGGGAGGCGGTGGGGCAGCCGATGGGGATGTCGGTGCCGGCGCCGAGCCGGGTGAGCAGGGCGGCCAGCGCGGTCTGGAGCACCATGTGGCAGGTGGCGCCGCGGGCGCGGGCGAACGCGTCGAGCCGGGCGTGCAGCTCGGGGCCGATCTGAAGCGGCACGGAGCCGCCGCGGTGCTCGGCGACCGGCGGCCGGGGCCGGTCGGCGGGCAGCTGGAGCTGGTCGGGCAGGCCGGCCAGGGCGCGCTCCCAGTGGGCGAGCTGGCGCCCGGCCAGGCTCGCCGGGTCGTCCTCGTCGCCGAGGAGTTCGCGCTGCCAGCGCGCGAAGTCGGCGTAGGTGACGGGCAGCGGAGCGAAGGCGGGCTCCTCGCCGGCTACCCGGGCGGCGTACGCGGTGGACAGGTCCGCGAGCAGCGGGCGCAGCGACCAGCCGTCGCAGGCCACGTGGTGCAGCATCAGCAGCAGGACGTTGTCCCCGTCGGGCAGCGTGAACAGGTGGGCGAGGACCGGCAGTTGCCAGTCGAGGTCGAAGGGGGTGCGCGCGGCCTCGGTGAGCGCGGCGGGCAGCGCGTCGCTCCGCACCCGGGTCTCCACCAGCCAGGGCCGGGCCTGTTCGGGCGGCAGCACCCTGGGGGCGACGCCGTGCTCGCCGCGCGGGTAGACGGTGCGCAGGCTCTCGTGCCGGACCACGACGTCGTACAGGGCGTCGCGCAGCGCCATGCGGTTGACCGGGCCGGTCAGGCGCAGGGCGAGCGGCATGTTGTAGGTGGGGGCGGCGTCCTCGACCTCGCGCAGCACCCACATGCGGTGCTGGGCGTACGACATGGGGGCGTCGCCGTCGGCGGGGCGGGCCACGAGCGGGGGCCGCTCGGGCGTGGCGGCGGCGCGGAGGCGGGCGGCCAGGCCCGCCGGGGTGGGCGCCTCGAACAGGTCCTGGACGGTGATCTCGGCGCCGAGGGCGTCGCGGACGGCGGCGATGAGGCGCCCGGCGAGCAGGGAGTGCCCGCCGAGGGCGAAGAAGTCGCTGTCGCCGCCGACGCCGGTGACGCCGAGGACGGAGGCGAAGGCGTCGCGCACGGCGGCCTCCGCCGGGCCGGCGGGCGGGGTGTGCTCGGCGGTGGGGGCGCCGGGGGCGTCGGGGGCGGGCAGCGCGGCCCGGTCGAGCTTGCCGTTGGCGGTCAGCGGCAGCGTGTCCAGCACGGTGATCGAGGCGGGCACGCAGTGCGCGGGCAGGGTGCGGGTGAGCGTCGCGCGCCAGTCGGCGGGGTCGGGGGCGGTGCCGGCCACGGGCACGGCGTACGCGGCGAGCCGCCGGTCGCCCGGCCGGTCCTCGCGGACGGCGACGGCGGCCTGGGCGACGCCGGGGTGGGCGGCCAGCGCGCTCTCGATCTCGCCGAGTTCGATCCGGAAGCCGCGGATCTTGACCTGGTGGTCGCCGCGCCCGAGGTAGGCGAAGGTGCCGTCGTCGAGCAGGCGGACCAGGTCGCCGGTGCGGTACATGCGGGCGCCGGGCGGACCGTAGGGGTCGGCGACGAACCGGTCGGCGGTCAGGTCGGGGCGGCCGAGGTAGCCGCGGGCCAGGCCGTCGCCGGTGACGTACAGCTCGCCGGTGAAGCCGGGCGGCACCGGGCGCAGCGCGCCGTCCAGGACGCGGGCGCCGAGGTGGGGCAGGGGGCCGCCGACCAGGGAGCGGGTGCCGGGGGCGGTGTCGGCCGGGCCGAGACCGGTGTGGGTGACGTGCACCGTGGTCTCGGTGATGCCGTACATGTTGACCAGCGAGACGCTCTCGCCGCGCCGGGCGTACCAGCCGGCGAGCCGGGCGGGCTCCAGTGCCTCGCCGCCGAACACGACGTGCTTCAGGGCGAGCGGGGGGCTGCCGGCGTCCCGGTCGGCGGCGTCCAGCTGGAAGAACGCGCTCGGGGTCTGGCTGAGCACGGTGACCCGCTCGCGGCCGAGCAGGGAGAGGAGGTCGCCGGGCGAGCGGCTGACGGTGTAGGGCACGACGACGAGCCGGCCGCCGTGCAGCAGCGCCCCGAAGATCTCCCAGACGGAGAAGTCGAAGGCGTAGCTGTGGAAGAGGGTCCACACGTCGTCGGGGCCGAACCCGAACAGGGGCCGGGTGGCGGCGAACAGCCGCACCACGTTGGCGTGCGGGACGACCACGCCCTTGGGGCGGCCGGTGGAGCCGGAGGTGTAGATGACGTAGGCCGGGTGCGCCGGGTCCACGGCGACGCCCGGGTCGGTGGCCGGGTGGTCGCCGTCGTCGGCGCGCAGCGCCTCCTCGTCGACGACGGCCACGGGGCGGGCGTCCTCGATCATCCAGGCGAGCCGGTCGGCGGGGTAGTCGGGGTCCAGCGGCAGGTAGGCGGCGCCCGTCTTGAGGACCGCGAGGAGGGCGACGACCAGGTCGAGGGAGCGCGGCAGGGCGAGGGCGACGATCCGCTCGGGGCCGGCGCCGCGGGCGAGGAGCCGGTGCGCGAGGCGGTTGGCGCGGGCGTCGAGTTCGGCGTACGTCAGCCGCTCGGTGCCGTGGGTGACGGCGACGGCGCCGGGGGTGGCGGCGGCCCGCTCGGCGATCAGGCCGTGCAGGGTCGCGGCCGGGGCGCCGGCGGCGGCCGGACGGGCGGGCGGCGCGTCGGCGGCGTGCACCCGGGCCAGCGGGGTGCCGGGGCCGCCGGTGGCGAGGTGTTCCAGGAAGCGGGTGAAGCGCCGCAGGTGGCCGTCGGTGGCCGTCTCGTCGTAGAGCGCCGGGTTGGCCTCCAGGTTCAGGCGCAGTCCGGTGCCCTCCTCGTACACGGAGAACTTCAGGTCGTCGACGGGTCCGGTGGACACCGGGTGCACGGTGGCCCGCAGCGGGCCGAAGTCGACGCGGTGGTCGTGCCCGGCGACGTTGACAACGGGTCCGGCGGCGTCCTCGCCGACGAGCCCGAGTTCACGGCGGACCTCCTCGTAGGGGAAGCGCTGGTGCCGCAGGACCGGGACCAGCGCGTCGCGGCCCGCGGCCACCAGGTCGGCGAGCGAGGCGTCCGGCCGGGGCGCGAGGTGCAGCGGCAGGACGCCGGCGACACAGCCGGGGGCGCGGCGGGCGGCGGCGGTGCGGCGGGCGGTCACCGGCATCCGCAGCGTGACCTCCCGCTGCCCGGTCAGCCACTGGGCGTAGGCGCCGACGACGGCCGGGAAGGCGGCCTGCCAGCCGGTGCCCGCGGCGGCGGCCAGTGCGGTCAGTCCCTCGCGCACGGCGGCGGGCAGCAGGGCGGTACGGCGTACGGGGGCGGGGCCGGCCGGGGCGGTGCGGCCGGCGAGGGCGACCGGGGCGGGGCGCGGCGCGGCGAGCCAGTGCGCGCGGTCGGCGGCGTGGGCGTCGGAGCCGCGCCAGGCGCGCTCGGCGTCGAGCAGGGCGCGGACGCCGGGGAGTTCCTCGAGCGGCTCGCCGCGGTAGGCGCGGGCGACCTGCCCGGTGACGAGGCGGAAGGCGTACCCGTCCAGGAGCAGGTGGTGGACGTGCTGGAACCAGCGGTGGCGGTCCGGGCCGAGCGTGATGAGCGCCTGGGTGAACAGCGGCCGGTCCGCGGTGACGTCGAGCGGGGTGGCGAGGACGTCGTCCATCCAGGCGTCGGCGGCGGCGCCGGGGTCCTCGGCGGCGCTGACGTCGACGCGGTGCAGCGTGAACCCGGCGTCCGGGGCCACGTGCTGGAAGACGGTGCCGTCGGGGTCCGTGCCGAAGCGCAGGCGCAGCGCGTCGGTGCCCTCGACCACGGCCCGCAGGGCCGCCTCGAACCGGTCCTGGTCGAGGTCGCCGGCGAGTTCCACGTACTCGCCCGTGTTGAACACGGGGCTGCGCGGGTCCCTCGCCTGCGCGAACCAGATGCCGAGCTGCGCCGCCGTCAGCGGCAGACGCACGTCGTCGGGAACGGGAACGGGCACACTTCCCCCAAGGTCCGGGCCATCCGCGACTCAGGCGGCGCGATACCGGCCCAGCCTCGCGGCCCGGGTTGACAGCCCGCTGACCGACACCTGATGCGCCGGGGCTCGTCCGGAGCGTTCATGCAGCGCCTCAGCGCAAGCCGGACTCGAACGCGTAGATGGCCACGTGCACCCGGTTGCGCAGCCGCAGCTTCTGGAGCAGGTTCTGCACGTGCGTCTTGACGGTGTGCTCGGACAACGTCAGCGAACGCGCTATCTCGGTGTTGGACAGCCCGCGCGAGACGAGGTCGAGGATCTGGCACTCGCGGTCGGTGAGCCGGTCGGGCGGCACCGTGGAGACGGACGAGGTACCGGCACCGGTGCGGGAGGCGTGCCCGGCCGGCGCGGCTGCCGGGGCCAGCGGACCGCGGCTCAGCGAGTAGCCGGCGGCGGCCAGCGACACGGCCGCGGCGAGCTGGTCGGCGCTGGTCGTCACGGGCAGGTGCCCGCGCAGGGCGGGAGCCGGACGCGCCGGCGGTTCGGCGCCCCCGACGGTGAGGACGGCACCGTCGGGTCCGACCGCCCGCAGCAGCGCGTCGGTCTCCTCCTCGTCACGCAGCCCGTGCGCGAGCAGCACGTCGGGCTCGTGCGCCCGGACGGCGGCGAGAGCCCTGGGTCCGGGCTCGTCCTCGCCGACCACGGTGATGTCGCCGCGCCCCTCGAGCAGGGACCTGATCCCGGCCCGCGCGAGGGCGTCGGGGCCGACGAGGAACAACCGCACCCCGCGCCCGGCGGTGGCCGCACCCGGCAGCGCCCGCAGCACGGAGGTCCGCGCGAACCCGGTGGTCGGTTCCGTCATCAGACGCCCCCTCACGTACTCGTGGACGCTCACGAAGGTAACCGGGCCGCCCCCGCCCGGCGCGCCGCGTCCAGCGGGCCTCGAGGCGGGGGCGAGCGGAACGTGAGGCCGCACGACTTACGCCGATGGACACTGACGCTGGTGTCTCATGATGTCGTAGCCCCGTAGAGAGTGGGCAAGTCGACCAGGAGAATGTCATCACGCCGGTCGGCCAGCTCGGCCAGGTCCGGGTAGAAGCCGTGCAGTGAGTACAGAGCCAGCGTGGTGCCGGTGGTGTCGTAGCCCTGAGCGGCCAGCAGGGAGCGGATGTGGTCCAGACGTTGCAGGTCGCCGGTACCACGGCGGGCGGCGGTCGCCTTGGCCTCGCCGATGAGGGCGATTCTCGCGCGCGGGGACTGGGGGCGTTCGCCGGCGGCCAAGGCGATGACGTCGACCTCGTGCTTGGTACGTGCCTGCGGGTCGGCGATCTCGGTGGTGCCGACCGGGCCCGGCAACCCGCCGGGCAGTAGTGCGTGAGCGTAGCGGCGGGTGAACGTACGGGCCAGGTCCTCGAAGTGCGGGCCGAGGATCTTGGAGTTGAACGTCGGGGCGGCCTGCTGCCACACCTGCTCGGCAAAGCCCTGCTCCACCGCAGCCGCCTGCGGCAAGGTGATCAGCTGATTGAAACGGATCACCGGGTCGGCAAGCGTGATGACCGGATGCCGGGCGCGCAACAGGTCCTGCTCACGCCGGATGTACCCGGTCGACTCCAGCACTCCCAGCGGATGAGCGACAGCGTTGCGTGGACGCTCCAGCGCAGCACCGATCTTGCTCGCAGTGGTCGCGCCCTGGGCGATGGCGGTGAGGATGTCGTAGTACAGCGTGTGGTGCGTGATCCGTGGGTCCTCTCGCAGCAGATACTCGGTCTCCGTGCGCGAGTACACCGCCCGTCCCGGATCGAGTAGCGTCCGGGCAAGCCAGTCGTCGAAGCCGTCCTCCGGATGGGGACGGCCTGCTACGGGCCGATACCCGGGAGCACCGCCGAGGACCGCGTGCACCTTCAGCGCGGTCAGCGGATCGGTGATCTGCCAGAAGGCCCGGCTGTCTCGGTAGTCGAAAGGCCCCAGCCGCAGATCGACCACGGCCCGGCCCCGCAGCGGCTTCGTCCCCGACATCAACTCATGCATGACACTCATCGCGGACCCGCACAGGACCAGCCGCGGCCCCGGCCCGGCACCCGGCCGGGCACCGCGCTGACGCTCGTCGTAAAGCTGCTGGAGCAGGCCGGGAATCTCGGGCGAGTGCTGCAACAGGTACGGCAGCTCATCGATCACGAGAAGCGGATGCGGCGAACGGGCCGTCACATCAAGGGCGTTGGACAGTACGTCACGCCAGTCCGTCAGACGCAGACTCCCGGCCCGCAGACCCGCGTGAGCGGCGACCGCGTCGCTGAACCGCTGAATCGCAGGCAGCCGCCCCTCCTCCCGGACCGCCGTGACATACAGGCCACCCACCTGCTCGGACAGCGCCTGCAGAAGGTACGACTTCCCATGCCGCCGCCGCCCCGACACGATGCCCAGCCGCATCGCCGGATCCGGATCAACCAGGAACTCCGCAAGCAGACCCCACTCCCGGTCCCGGTCGACCACGTCGCCCGGCTTGGTCGGCATCTCCTTCACCATGAGGCCTCCTACACATCCACTACGACCGATTCTGTCTAAGTCTACTTCGACGAATCTCGTCGCACTCAGGCTTGCGTGCTGCCTCGGGGCCGGCGAGGTCCCAGGGGGTCCACGAGGAGACCACGATCGAGCAAACCCCCGAAATCAAGGGGCTCCCCTGCTCCCAGTGCCGCCACCGGTGCGGCGTTCCCAGGGGCGGCGGAGGCTTTCGGCGAGGGGGCGGGCAAGGCGGAACCGGAGGTTGCCCCTCCCTCCCTGCACAGGCTGAAGATCACGCCAGAACTCGAGTCACCCTTTCCCTGAGCGCGAGGCCATCAGGGACAGGAAGCCCGGGTCCAGCATCGTGCGCGCCGACGTGTCGTGGGCCGGGTCCAGACCCGCGTCGTGCCGGGCCACGCTCAGCAGGTAGCGGCCCTGCACCGGGTGCGTGGCGAAGGACCACTCGCCGCGCGAGGCGGGCGAGCCGTCGGGGGCCTGGAGCCGTCCGGTGCGCAGGGAGAAGCCGAACTCGGTGAAGCCGAGCCGCATGCCCTGCCCGAGCGCCTTGGTGTACGCCTCCTTCAACGTCCACAGGCGAAGCGTTT
Source organism: Streptomyces sp. NPDC031049 (assembly GCF_055571015.1). NCBI lineage: Bacteria > Bacillati > Actinomycetota > Actinomycetes > Kitasatosporales > Streptomycetaceae > Streptomyces > Streptomyces sp. NPDC031049. The sequence continues at coordinate 63,973 of NZ_JBVIGC010000024.1, read as the reverse complement.
CAGCAGTCTGGCGTCCCTCCGGCAGCGGAGCCAGCTCGGCGGCCTCCGCCGGGGTGCACATCTGCGTCCTGAGCAGGTCGAACCGCATGCGCCGGTCGGCGGGTTCGGCGTCGATGCCGATCCGGCCGAGGCGGCTGAGGCCCACGGCGAGCAGGTCCCCGGTGTGGGTGAGGCTGACGTCGACCTGGTCGAAGCCGCGCAGATAGGGCCGGCCGCCCAGGCGGTAGGCGAGGTCCAGCGCCTCGGGCGGGACGCGCAGCGCCGCCGCAGCCGTGTACTTGATCAGCAGCCGGGAGGCGAGGAAGCGGTAGCGGACCGTGGGGTCGGGGGTGCGCCGGTAGCGCGTCCAGTCCCGGCCCAGCAGCCGGCGCAGCCGGGGCCGGGTCAGGGCCGCCGGCAGCCACTCGCCCCACGTGGTGTGGACGACGGCGTGTCCCCGCCGCGCCAGATCGTCGTGCACCCGCTGCCACGGCCCGGTGGCGCGCGGCACATGGACCGGGACGGCGACGCCCGTTCCGTCCGTGAGATCCAGGTCCATTGCCCTCTCCCTTCTGCTGTCCGGCGAGCCGTGCTGTCCGGCGGGCCGTGCTATCCGGCGAGCTGTGCGGCGTACAGGTCGAGGCTGCGGCCCTCGCGGAAGCGGGTGAGCAGCTCGCCGAGCACCGTCGCGGTGACGCCGTCGGGCAGTTCGGGGACGGGGACGCCCAGCCGGCGCCCGATCCGGCTCAGGGCGAGCACCGCCCAGGCCGGGTCGTCCAGGAAGGAGCCGGTGCCGTCCTGGCCCAGCCACACGCCGAGGCAGGCCGCCGCCGCGAGGACGAGGCCGTGGCGCTCGGCGAGCATGCAGGCGCGCGGGTCGACGAGCGCCGAGCGGCCCGCCTCGGGCAGCGCGGCGCACTGCGCGCGCAGGGCGCGGACCTCGGTGACGAACGCCTCCGCGAGATCGGCGAGCGCCGCCCAGGCGGGCCCGGCCGAGCGCAGGGCACCGACCCGCTCGGCGCTGCCCACCAGGGACGCGACCAGCACGTCGTCGCCGCCCAGGACGCTGAGCCTGCGGTAGTCGAAGGCCGGCAGGGGGGCCTCGGGCAGGAACAGCCGGCCGGGAGGCTCGTCGGTGCGCAGCCACGACTGCCGGGCGAGGGTGCGCAGTTGGGGGACGAGCACGGCGAGGCAGGCCGCCGTGCCCGCGTGCCCGAGACCGGCCACCGGCAGGTCGCGGACGAGTTTCTCGTAGCCCCCGTACCGCGGTCCCCGGTCGTAGCCGTGGGCGCCGAGCACGGTGGACAGCTCCTCCAGGTCCTCGCGCAGCAGGTCCGGCACGGTCAGTTTGGCCGCGGCGGCGATCAGATGGGCGTCGTCGGGCAGCAGGCTCAGCGCGCGCAGCCCGGTGACCGCCATGCTGTCGCAGGCCAGCAGGTCCGCGAACACCCCGGCCAGCGCGGTGTGCCAGCGGCGCGCCGGGAGGCCGCCGTCCCGGCCGGTGGTCGCCGCGCGCACCGCGAACCGCAGCACGCTGTCGACGCCGGCCACCACGGTGCCCGGGATGAGGCAGCGGTTGACCTGGTAGGTGCGCAGGGCGAGCGCCACGCCGTCGCCGGTCTCCCCGACCAGCGCGTCGGCGGGCGCCGGGCAGCCGTCGAAGGCCAGGCCCGAGAAGCGGCTGCCGCGCATCCCGGTGGTGGCCGCGCGCGGCAGCCGGCGCAGCCGGCCGGCGGGCAGTTCGCCGGCGTCGAGCAGCAGCACGGAGTGGCTGCGCGGGCCGGCGGCGGTGGCGGTGCGGGCGTACATGACGAAGGTGTCCGCCCGGTCGGCGTTGATCACCACGTCCTTGCGTCCGTCCACCACGAAGCCCCCGCCGGGGGCGGAGCGGGCGCTGAACTCGTCGCGCAGGATGGCGTTGGCGTGGGCCAGTTCGTGGTGGAGGATCGTCACCCGGCCGGCACCCCCGGCCAGCAGCCGCCCGGCGACCTGGGCCCGCTGCCGTTCGTCGCCGGCCGCCCACACGGCGGAGGCGCCGAACAGCGCGGTGATCCCGAACCCGAAGCCGAGGGCCACGTCCCGCCGGAACAGCGGGCGCAGCACCCGCGCCAGCACGTCGGGGCGGGCGAGCCGGCCGCCGAGGTCGCGGGGGACGAACTCGGCGGCCAGCCCGGCCCGGGCGAGCAGGGCCTCGGTGGCCGCCGGGGCCTCGCGGCGGTCGTCGGCGGCCAGCAGGGCGGCGTTGCCGTGCGGGTTGCGGGCGTCGTCGGGGTCGCCGAGCAGCCGCTCGTAGTAGGCGGCCCGGTCGGCGCCGCCCGGCGGCGCGTCCCCCGCCGGGGCGGGGGTGCCGCGGGCGGGCGCGGGGAGCGTGCCCGTGGTCACAGGACCGTGACCGCGTTCTCCGCGTGGCTCTTGGCGAGGTTCATGGTGGCCGTGCTGTTGCGGCCCAGCGCCTCGCGCACGTAGCGGCGCGCGGCGGCCACCGTGGCGCCCTCGCCGAGCACCCGCTCGATGTTCTCCTCGCGCAGGACGACGCTGTGCCGGGAGACGACGGTCGCGCCGGTCTCGTCCTGCTCGACGGTCCACTCGCCGGTGTGCGCCGACATCAGCAGCGGCGTCGCCGTCTGCTTGTAGACGATGCGTCCGGCGTCCGGGAAGCAGACCCGCACGGACTCGGTGGTGTGCGAGGAGCCGTCGGCGGTCAGCGTGTCCATGGACATGATCTGCACGCCCGGTTCGTCCTCGACGACGTCGAGGCGGGAGACGTGCGGCACCAGTTCGGGCCAGTCGGCGACCCGGTAGAGGAAGTCGTAGACCAGCTCGGCCGGGCCGTCGACGCGGACGGTGTCCTCGAAGGTGAGGACCAGCTCGTCCAGCTTCGCCCAGCGTTCGGCCAGCGCCTTGAGGTTGGCCAGCTCGGCCCGGCTGTTGGTGTCGGTGGCCCGCTCCACCCAGGCGACGGCCTCGGCGTCGTCGCCGGCGACGGTGAAGTCGTGCAGCAGGGTCAGCTTGGACCGGTCGGCGCCGAGCGGCTCGATGATCCAGGTGCCGCCCATGGACTGCACGGGCTGGGCGGGAAGCTCCTGGCGGAACTCCACGCGGCGGGCCACGGGGTCCAGGGACCGGCGGGAGGTCCAGGACTTGATCTCGCCGTTGGCGGTGGCCCACATGCGCAGCCGCTCGCGGGCGCCGTCGAACTCCAGCTGCTCGACGTGCACGTTGGGCGGGAAGTACAGCGGCCACTGGACGGCATCGGAGATCAGGCCGTAGACCACGCCCGCGGGCGCGGCCACGGTCACGTCGTGCGTCGTGCGGTGCACTCGCTCAGCGGACATCTCTACATCCTCGTTTCCGATGTCGGTGGTTTCCGGTGGGTCGTGGCGAGGGGAACGCCGACCGATGCTCCGACCGTGTCGCGCTCCGCTCGACGTGTGGACGAGTCCCGCTCGAGGACCGCCGCAGGACCGGTCGCCGTGCGCATGTGCAGGGCGCGCAGCGCCTGGTCGAGGGCGGCCGGGCTCAGCAGGTCGCCGCGCGCGGCGAGATAGCCGTCGGGCCGGATCAGCGCCCAGCCGCCCGCGCCGAGCCGGAGGGCGGAGCGCAGGGCGCCGCCGGGGTCGTCGAGGGGGGCGGGGCCGGGGCCGGGGCCGACGGTGCGCACCGACAGCCAGGCGCCGTGCCGGGCGGCGGCGTCGGCGGCGGTGCGCACGCAGCCGGCGTCGGGGCCGTGGCCGCCGGGGACGAACAGCAGGGTGCAGCGCACGTCGCGCAGTTCGGCGGCGAGCGCGGGCGCGGCGGCGGCCGCCATGGCGGCGCGTTCGCCGGGGGCGGGAACGCCCGGCCGGCGGGGCACCATGACGGGGGCGTCGACGGGCGCGGCCATCGGTACCGGCTCGGGGCCGCCGCCGGTGGTCAGGGAGCTGCGCGCGTAGTGCAGCCGGAGCCCGGAGATGCCGCCGAGGACCTTGCGCTGGATGGCGCGGCGCAGCGGCGGCACGTTGCGTACGACGCCGAAGACGACGGGCAGCGCGACGGCGGCCAGCGCGTTCTTCAGCTGCACCAGGAACGTCGCGGTCCGGGTGGAGCCCAGCAGGGCCCGGCCGACGGGGACGCGTTCCTCGCCGTAGGTGTCGAGGAGGGCGGGCGCGGCGTGGCCGCGGTGCACCAGGGCGAGTTTCCAGGCGAGGTTGTACGCCTCCTGGATGCCGGTGTTCATGCCCTGCCCGGAGGCGGGGCTGTGCACGTGGGCGGCGTCGCCGGCGACGAACACCCGGCCCTCGCGCATCCGGGGCACCATGCGCTGCTGGAAGGTGAACACCGACGTCCACTCGGGTTCGCCGACCCGGACCGGACGGCCGAGGCCGGCCGACAGCCGGGCGGAGAGCCGCTCGCGGGCGCCGTCCGCGCCGTCGGCTCCCGGCGCGGTGTCCAGCAGCCGCCAGTGGCCCTTACGGGCGTAGGGCACCATCATCAGGGCCTGGCCGCCGGTGTGGACCCAGTAGATGCTGTCCTGCGGCAGGTCGGTGTCGACCGGGGCGTCGGCGAGCATCCAGGTGTCGCGGCTGTCGCCCAGGAGGGGCAGGCCGAGCCGTTTGCGGACGGTGCTGTGGCCGCCGTCGCAGCCGACCAGCCAGGCGGCGGCGAACTCCTCCTCGCGGCCGTCGCCGTGGCGGAGGGTGGCCTGTACGCCGGTCGCGTCCTGCTCGAAGCCGGTCAGGGCCACGCCCCATTCGACGTCCACGCCGAGCCGGGCGACGGCCGCGCGCAGCACGGCCTCGGTGCGGGTCTGCTCGACGACGAGGGTGTACGGGTAGCGGGTGGGCATCGTGGCGTAGTCCGCCTCGAGGCGGACCAGCCGGCTTCCGCCGGCGTACATGGTGAAGGCCCGGTTCTCGCGGCCCTCGCGCAGCAGCGGGCCGGCCGTGCCCATCTGGTCGAGGGTCTCCAGGGTGCGCGGGTGGACGGCGACCGCGCGGCTGGTGCGGGCGGGTGCGGCGGCGGCGTCGACCAGGCGGACGCGCAGGCCGCGGCGGGCCAGTTCGTGGGCGGCGGTCAGGCCGACGGGTCCGGCGCCGACGACGAGGACGTCGGCGGGCGGCTCAGCGGACACCGGAGGCCTCCGGGACGCGGGCGTCCTCCTCCTCGTACAGCGCGGGCTCGGCGGTGACGAGCGGCTTGAGGTCGGCGACCAGGCGCTGGAAGCCCTCGCTGGTGACGGCGGCCCGGTGCGCGGCGGCGCTCTCCCACTCGGCGATCTCCAGGTGGACGGCCGCGTCGCCGGCGTGGCGCAGGCTGCGGTGGCTGACGTAGCCGGGCTGGGCCGCCATGTACGCGGTGAGGCGGGCGCGTACGGCGAGGAACGCGTCCCGGTCGCCGTGCACGGTCAGCTTGTTGACGAAGGTCACCATGGTTGTCTCCTCGGTGTGTCGGGTCCGGTCAGGCGGCGTTCTCCGCGGCGGCGCGCTGGTGCAGCCGCCGCCGGACCTCGCGCCGGGCGGGCTTGCCGGTGGGTGTGCGGGGAACGGCGTCGACGGCTTCCAGGCGCCGGATCCGTTCGAAGGGGGCGAGGCGTTCGTTGGCGCGTTCGGCGACGGAGTCCAGGACGTCGAGGACGGCGTGCGCGGGCCCGCCGGGCGGGGCGGCCGGTGCGCGCAGCACGATGCCCGCCCACACGACGCCGCCGTGCACGGCGTCGGGCCAGTCGGCGACGACGCACTCGGCGACCCGCGGGTCCTCGGCGAGGACCCGTTCGACCGCGGCGGGCGAGACGAGTTCGTTGTCGTGCTTGAAGACGTCGTCGAGGCGGTCGACGAGGTACAGGACGCCGTCGGTGTCGAGCCGGCCCACGTCGCCGGTGGAGAACCAGCCCTCGGCGTCGATCCGGCGGGGTTCGTCGTCGTGCAGGTAGCCGGCCATGACCTGGGGGCCGCGCACCTGCACCTCGCCGGTGGTGCCGGCGGGGACCGGCGCCCGGCTGTCCAGGTCGACGATCCGGCTCTCGGTGCCGGGCAGGGCCCGGCCGACGGCGCCGTGGCCGACCGGGTCGCCGGGGCGCTGGTTGTGGGCGAGCGGGGACAGCTCGGTCATGCCGTAGCCCTGGATCACGGGCACGCCGAGGGCGTCGCGCAGCCGGTGGGCGGCGCTCGGCGCGAGCGCGCTGCCGCCGGACATCACGACGGTGAGCGGCCCGCCGCGCAGGGGCCCGGCGGCGGCGTCGAGGCGGGGGTCGGCGGCGAGGCGGTGCAGCCGGGCGGGCAGCCCGTAGTAGTGGGTGGCGCCGGCGCGGGCGGCCGACTCCAGCGAGGCCGCCGGGTCGGGGTCCTGGCAGAGCACCTGGTGGGCTCCGGCGTACACCGCCGAGTTGAGGTGCATGGTGTGGAACAGCGGCAGGTGGTTGAGGGTGACGGCGTCGGGGCCGAGCCGGTGCGCGTGGGCGATCTGGGCGGCGTTGGCGACGAGGTTGCGGTGGGTGAGGCGGACGCCCTTGGGCCGGCCGGTGGTACCGGTGGTGAACTGGAGGCAGACCACGGCGTCGACGTCGGCGGGTCCGTCGCCGAGCCCGAACGGCTCCTCGGGCACCGACCGCAGTGCGGCGCCGAGCGGCACGGCGTCGGCGGGGACCACGCCGTCGTCGGCGTCGGTGACGACGACGGTGCGCAGGGCCGGCAGCCGGTCGCTCAGCTTCGTCAGGCGCTCGGCGAGCGCGGTGGGCACCAGGGCGGCCTCGACGCGGGCGGCGGTGAACACGTGGTGCAGCGCGGCCTCGGACAGCAGGGGGTTGACCAGGGCGACGGTGCAGCCGGCCCGGGCGGTGCCGTAGTAGGCGGCCGGGAAGACGGCGTCGAGGGCGCCGGCCACGGCGACGGTGGCACCGCGTCCCACGGTGCGCCGCAGGTGGTGGGCGATGCGGTCGGCGTCGGCGTCGAGTCCGGCGAAGGTGACGGTGCGCGTGGGGGTGGCGGTGGCGGTGGCTGCGGCGGTGCCGGCGGCTGCGGCGGTCACGGTGCCGGCTGCGGTGGCGGCGGTGACGGTGCCGGCGGCGGCAGGGCCGGCTGTGGTGACGGCGTGGCCGTCGGGGTCGCGGGCGGCGGCGGCGCGCAGCAGTCCGTCCAGGGGCAGTTCCGGATACGTGAAGCCCGGCACGGCGTCCTCCTCCTCGGAACCGACCGTCCCCTCCGTCGGGATCGGCGAACACCCCTCACGCTCCGCACGCACGCTCGAAACCCCGTCGAGACCAACTCGAGCCCGCCCGCGCGTCCCCTCGACCCGACGCCCGTTTCCTCGCCCCCGCCGCCCCTACCCGTCCCGTCCCTGGGGGCTGCGCCCCCAGACCCCCCTTTTCGGGCCTGAACGGCCTCGTCCTCAAACGCCGGACGGGCTGGTAAGTCAGCCCCTCTGGGGGTGCCCCCCTCCGGGGGAGTTTGAGGAGCGGGGGTCCGGGGGCGGAGCCCCCGGGGGACGGGAATGGGTAGGGGCGGCGGGGGCGAAAGACGTCGCCTCGGCGGGGGTGCGCTCCAGTGGCGCGCGGGTGGGGCTCGATCGCGGCGCGCCAGCGTGCTGGCGGAAGGTAGTGAACCGGGACGATGGGAGCCCCCCGACATGACGCAGACGACGATCGACCGGCCGGAGGTCTCGGCCCTCCAGCAGGCCGTGCAGAAAGCCGCTGACCGGCTCGTCGAGGCCGGCGCCGCGGGCGTGCAGTTCCGGGTGACCCGCGACGGCGACTCGTTCGTGGTGACCTCCGGTGTCGCCGAGCTGGGCACCGACCGCCCGGTCCCGGCCGACGGCCGCTTCCGCATCTCCTGCATCACCAAGCCGTTCGTCGCCGTGGTCGTCCTCCAGCTGGTCGCCGAGGGGAAGATCGACCTGGACCGCACGGTGGAGAGCTACCTGCCGGGCCTGCTCCCCTACGGCGACAAGATCACCATCCGCAATCTGATGCAGCACACCAGCGGCCTGTACAACTACATGGACTCGTTCCAGAAGCCGGGCGACCGCTTCCTGCGCGACCGCTACAAGCACTACGAGCCGGAGGACCTGATCGCCATCGCGGCGGCCAAGCCGCTGGAGTTCGAGCCGGGCAGCAAGTTCGCCTACTGCAACACGAACTACTTCATCATCGGCCTGCTCATCAAGAAGGTCACCGGCCGCGGCTACCGCGAGGAGATCACCGAGCGGGTCCTCCAGCCGCTGGAGCTGACCGAGACCGTCCTGCCCGGCGACGACCCGAACATCCCGGGCCCGCACGCCCGCGGCTACATGGAGATCGGCGGCGAGCCGGTCGACGTGACGCTGATGAACCCCTCCGAGGCGGGCTGCGCCGGCGAGATCATCTCCACCACGAAGGATCTCGACACGTTCTTCACCGCGCTGTTCGACGGCAAGCTGCTGAACGAGCCGGAGTTCACGGAGATGACCACCCCGCTGCCGCCGGAGATGATCGAGAACCTGCCGATGGGCATCGGCTACGGCCTGGGCATCATGAAGCTGGAGAACGACAAGGACCTGGACCTGTGGGGGCACGGCGCCGGCATCCCCGGCTACGCCACCTTCGCGGCCACCACCCGCGATCTGAGCGCCCGCGTGCAGCTGTCGTTCACCATCGGTGACAAGGACTTCGGCCCGGAGGCCGAGCAGGCCGTCATCCGCGGCGTCAACACCGCGCTGTGCTCCTGAGGAAGAATTCATGACCGACACGGTGAGGAATTCGGCGCAGGATGCGACTCCGGATTCCGTACGGAAAGCGGTGGTGGTGACCGGCGGCGGCACCGGAATCGGCGCCGCGACGGCCCGCGCGTTCGCCGACGACGGCGCCCACGTCCTCATTGTCGGGCGCAGCGAGGCGACGCTGAAGGAAACCGCCGAGGGGAACGACCGGATCCGGTTCCTGGCGGCCGACATTCACGATCACGACGCGCCCGACGCCATCGTGAAGAAGGCGCTCGCGGAATTCGGCCGGATCGACGTCCTGGTCAACAACGCGGCCGTCACCGGGTTCGCCACGCTGGACGCCCTGGAGCGGGAGTCGGTGCGGGCCCAGCTCGGCACGAACCTGCTCGCCCCGGTCTTCCTCACCCAGCGTGCGCTGGACGCGCTGGAGGCCACGAAGGGCGTGGTCGTCAACGTCTCCTCGGCCGGTTCGCTGGGCCGCCGGGCCTGGCCGGAGAACTCCGTCTACGGCATGGCCAAGGTGGCGCTGGACTTCCTGACCCGCACCTGGGCCGTGGAGCTGGCGCCGCGCGGCATCCGCTCGGTCGGCATCGCCCCCGGTGTCGTCGACACCGGTGTCGGGGTGCGCGCGGGCATGCCGCCGGAGGCATACGAGGCGTTCCTCGCCGAGATGGCGCAGCGGATTCCGGCCGGCAGGGTCGGCCGGCCGGAGGACATCGCCTGGTGGATCGTGCAGCTGACGCGGCCCGAGGCCGCGTACGCCAACGGCACGGTCCTGGCGGTGGACGGTGCTCTGTCCGTGACGTGAGGGCCGGGCGGCACATGGGAAAGGCCCCCGGGCGACGGTGCCCGGGGGCCTTTCGCGGTGCCCGTTCCCCGGCGCCGTCGAGGCCGGGGCGGTGTTCAGCGGGCGACGGTCGCGGTGACGTAGCGGACGGGGACGTCGATGTGGATGACGCCGTCGTCGCCGCGCAGCGCGTCCAGCCCCTCGGTCAGGCGGGTGCGCAGGGCCGCGGCCTCGTCCTCGGGCAGGTGCTGCCACAGCAGGCGCATGCCCTGGGTGTGCGACCAGGTGACCCAGTCGGCGCCCGACACGGCGGTCATGTCCACGCTCTCGTCGGTGATCTCCACGTCCCGGAACCCGGCCGTGTGCAGGGCCGCGGTGAGGTCGGCGGGGTCCTCCAGCCAGGAGTGCAGCTGCTCCCGCAGCCGCTCCGGGTGCCAGGCGGCCGGCAGGTGCTCCAGCAGCGACAGCGGGATCCAGCGGGTGAACAGCGGCGGCAGGAACGGGAAGGTGTGGCGGGTGAACACCGGGCTGGTGAAGGCGATCCGGCCGCCGTCGCGCAGCAGCCGGGCGTAGCGGGCGAGCGCGCCGCGGGCGTCCGGCAGGAAGATGACGCTGTAGCTGCCCACGACGAGGTCGAAGGAGCGCTCGGGCAGGTCGGGGTGCTCGCCGTCCATGACGCGCAGGTCGACGTTGCCGATGCCCTGGCGTTCGACCTCGCGCCCGGCCTGCTCGATCATCGCCTCGGCGATGTCGATGCCGAGGGCGGAGCCGTCCGGGCCGAGCAGGCGGGCGGCCGGCAGCAGCGTGGCGCCGAGGCCGCAGCCGACGTCGAGCAGGCGCTGTCCGGGGCGCGGCGCGGCCCGCTCCACGAGGCGCCGGCCCATCGGGGTGAAGAACTCCACCCCCAGCCGGTCGTACGTCGCCGCCGCCCCGTTGAAGGCGGCGGTGACTTTCGTCTTGTAGATGTCGGTGGCGGTGTCGGTGTCGGTGGCGGTGTCCACGGTCAGCTCCGGGTCCTCGTCGGGGTGGTGCGGGAAAACGCGAGGTGCACCCGCCATGATCCGGCGGTGCTTTCGGGAACCGCTAAAAGCCGCGTAGAGGCGGCCTCGACCACCGATATCGGCCGCTTGCCCGCCGTTTTTCGCCACCGCAGACTGACGGCCAGTGTCCCGGCGTCCTGGACCGACATCCGTGGAGGGGAATTCGATGAGCAGTCAGATAGACGCGGTACGCCGCATGGTGCAGGCGTACAACACCGGAAACACCGAGGACGTGGCCGAGTACATCCATCCGGAATACCTCAACCCGGCGACGCTGGAGCACATGGACCTGCGCGGTCCGGATTCCTTCGCGATGGCCGTGAAGTGGCTGCGGATGACGTTCTCCGAGGAGGCGCACCTGGAGGAGGTGAAGATCGAGGAGCGCGGCGACTGGGTGCGCGCCTACCTCGTTCTGTACGGCCGTCACGTCGGGAACCTCGTCGGGATGGCGCCGACCGGCCGCCGCTTCTCCGGTGAGCAGATCCACCTGATCCGGTTCGTCGACGGCAAGATCCGCGACCACCGCGACTGGCCCGAGTACCAGAGCACCTACCGCCAGCTCGGCTCCCCGTGGCCGGAGCCGAACGGCTGGAGGGACTGACGATGATCCTCGTCACCGGAGCGACCGGCAAGGTGGGCCGGGAGGCCGTGGAGCAGCTGGTGGCCCTCGGCCGCGAGGTGCGGGCGCTCAGCCGCAGGCCCGAGGAGGCCGGTCTGCCCGAGGGCGTGGAGGTCGTCGCGGGCAGCCCCGCCGACCCCGCCTCGCTGGCCGCCGCCTTCGAGGGCGTCGCCCAAGCGCTGGTCGTGCTGTCCGGCGATGTGGCCGGCGAGGCCCGCAACGTGGCGAAGGCCGCCGCGGACGCGGACGTGGAGCACATCGTGTTCCTGTCGTCGGCGAGCGTGCTGCACCCGCTGCCGCACGGCATCAAGGAGGAGCACCGGGCCGCGGAGGAGGCGATCACCGCTTCGGGGGTGGCCACCACGTTCCTGCGCCCGGGCCCGTTCCACGCCAACACCTCGTGGTGGATCAAGACGGTCCGGGAGAACTCCGCGGTCCGCGACTGGATCGGCAACAACCCGGGCGCCCCGGTCGACGAGTACGACATCGCCTCCTCGGCGGTGGCCGCGCTCACCGGGGACGGGCACCGCGGCAAGGCCTACGTGCTCACCGGGCCGGAGGTGCTCACCTCCGAGGAGCAGGCCCGCATCCTCGGTGAGGTGCTCGGGCGGGAGCTGGAGTTCTCCGTGGCCCCGCAGGAGGAGGTCGTGGAGGTCTTCGCCGGCATCACCGGTGACCGTCCGGCCGCGGTCACCAACGTGGCCGCCCTGCACAGCCCCGAGGTGCCGTGGGCGCGTCCCACGCCCGCCGTCCGGGACCTCACGGGCCGCGACCCGCGCCCGTACCGTCAGTGGGCCGTCGCCAACGCGGCCCTGTTCGGCTGAGCCCCGGGAGGCGCAGGAGATGACGAACGACACGCACACGAACGGCGCCGCCGACGGCACCGTCCTGGTGCTCGGCGCGACCGGCCAGCAGGGCGGCGCCACCGCCCGCGAGCTGGTGCGGCGGGGCCGGCCCACGGCGGCCCTGGTGCGCGACCCGGAGTCGGAGAAGGCCCGTGCGCTCGCGGAGCTGGGCGTGCGCCTGGTCCGCGGCGACATGGACGACGAGGCGTCGCTGCGGGCGGCGATGGAGGGTGTGCACGGGGTGTTCTCCGTGCAGAACTTCATGACGCCCAAGGGCCTGGGCGGCGAGGTGCGCCAGGGCCGGGCGGTCGCCCGGGCGGCGAAGGCCACCGGCGTGGCCCACGTGGTCTACAGCTCGGTGGGCGGCGCCGAACGGAACAGCGGTGTGCCGCACTTCGACTCCAAGCGGCACATCGAGCGGTATCTGGACGAGCTGGGCGTGCCGAACACGGTGCTGCGCCCGACGTTCTTCATGGACAACTTCGCCGCGCACGGCCCGCAGAACGTCGACGGGACGCTGGTGGTGCAGCTGGGCCTGAAGCCGGACACCCGCGTGCAGTTCATCGCCGTGGACGACATCGGCTTCTTCGCGGCCCAGGCCTTCGACCGGCCCGGGGAGTACCTCGGCCGGGCCCTGGAGCTGGCCGGCGACGAGCTGACGGCGACGGAGGTGGCGGCGGCGTTCGCGGAGCGCACGGGGCTGCCGGCGCGGTTCGAGGAACTGCCGCTGGACATGGTCGCGGGCAACCCGTACATCCCCAACGCCCCCGAGATCGCCCTGATGTTCGAGTGGTTCCAGGACCACGGCTACCAGGCCGACATCGAGGCGCTCCGCCGGGAACACCCGGGGCTCCAGTCGTTCGCGACGTACCTGAAGGGCATCGAGGTCTGACGCCCGGCGCGGAGAGACGGAGGAGGGCCGGGACCGCGGTGGCGGTCCCGGCCCTCCTCGCGTGCCGGCCCGGCGGCGGTCAGCCGCCGAGCACGCTCTGGTCGACGAAGCCCAGTTCCTTGAGCATCGGCAGGTAGTTGAACACGTCGTAGTGCTCGATGATCCGGCCGTCGTCGTCGAAGCGCAGTTCCTCGAGCATGAACCAGCGGACCTTCTTGCCGGTCGGGGCCTTGCCGAAGAAGTCGCCCAGGTGCGTGGCCGTCACGGAGATGCGCAGGATGACCCGGTCGCCCTCGGACACGGCGCTCTTGACGTCCAGGTGGAGGTCGGGGAAGGCGGCGAGGCCGCCGCGCATCGCGCCGATCATCTGCTCGGTGTCGACCTCGCGGTCCTCGGAGAAGTGCCGGATGTCCGGGGACCAGTGCGCGATGACGCCGTCCACGTCCCAGCGGTTCCAGGCGGCGGCGCAGTCGAGGGCGATCTGCTTGTTGCGCTCCTGCACGGTGGTGTCGTTGAGCGTTGCGGTCATGTCGGGGGTCTCTTCCTTACCGGTGCGAGGGGATCAGGACGTGCTTGCCGACGGTGGTGCCGTCCAGCAGGGCGCGCAGGGCGGCCGGCGCCTCGTCCAGGCGGTGCCGGCCCGCGATCTCCGGTCGCAGCACGCCCTCGTCGGCCAGCCGGTACAGGGCGGCCAGGTCGGCCGTGAAGTTCTCGCCGGGCTTGACGTAGTACATGGTCTGCCGGCGGCCCCGGGTGAGCCCGAGCTTGCGGGCGAACCAGCGGGCGACCGTGCGGCGCAGCGCGGGCACGTGCGGGCGGAACCACTGTCCGGGCTGGTAGCCGGCGACGGAGGAGTCGTAGGAGACGAGTGTGCCGCCGTCGGCGAGCAGGTCCCAGCCGACGTCGAGGCCGCGCCCGCCGATGTGGTCGAAGACGGCCTGCACGCCCTGCGGGGCCAGCTCGCGCACCGCGCCCGCGAAGTCGGGCAGCCGGTAGTCGACGGGCTCGGCGCCCAGCGCCCGTACCGCCTGGTGCTTGGCGGGCGAGGCGGTGCCGATGACCCGCAGCCCGTGGTGGACGGCGAGCTGGGTGAGCAGGGTGCCCACGCCGCCGCTGGCGCCGTGCACCAGAACGGTGTCGCCGGGCTCCAGGGAGGCCAGGCGGTGCAGCATCTGGTAGGCGGTGACGCCGTTGGTGATCAGGGAGACGGCGATGGCCGCGTCGAGGTGCTCGGGGGCCTCGGCGAGGTGCTTCGCGGGCAGTTCGACGTACTCCTGCCAGGCGCCCTGGCGGGGCATGGCGGCGACCCGGTCGCCGGGGCGCAGGCCGGTGACGCCGGGGCCGGTCTCGACGACGCGCCCGACGAGGTCGTAGCCGGGCACGAACGGGAACTTGGGCGGGAAGGGGTGCAGGTGCTGGAGCATCTGCACCTCGGCGAAGGAGACGCCGGCGGCCTCCACGCGGACCACGACCTTGCCGGGCCGGGCCGTGGGCCGGGTGTCCCGGGCGGTGGCGACGTGCTTCTCGGGCTCGCCGCTGCCGGTCATGGTGACCCGCGTGTTGGCGAGGGAGACTGCGGAGTGGACGGTCATACGGCAGCCACAGCCTCGGTGGTGCGGGCGAAGTCCGCGGCGTGGTCGGCGGCCCACTGCGCGAAGGTGCGCGCGGGGCGGCCGGTGACCCTCTCCACGGTGTCGACCGGGACTGGCGGGTTGTCGATCGCGTCGGCGAGGTAGCCCAGGACCATCTCGACGACCGGCGGCGGCATGAACCGGCCCATCTGCTCGCGGGCCTGGTCGGGGGTGATCTCCTCGAAGGCGATCGGGCTGCCGACGGCCTCGGCGATCTGCCGCACCTGGTCGGCCTGGGTGACGGCCTCCGGTCCGGTCAGGACGTACGCCTGCCCGGCGTGCCCGTCCTCGACGAGCGCGGTCACGGCCACGGCGGCGACGTCCGCCTCGTGGATCAGCACCCGCGGGGCGTTGCCGTAGGGGGTGCGGACGACCCCCTCGGTGCGGATCGAGTGCCCCCACTTCCACAGGATGTTGGTGGCGAACTCGTCCGGGCGGACGAACGTGTGGTCGATGCCGGACTCCGCCACGGCCTGCTCCACGGTGCGGTGGTGTTCGCCGCTGTGGTTGTCGCCGGAGGTGTCCAGCACGGACGAGGAGGAGAGCACGACGATGCGGCGCACGCCGGCCTCCTTCGCCAGCGCGACGACCTCGCGGGCCGTGTCGGGCACCGGGAAGAGGTACAGCTTCTCCACTCCTTCGAGGGCCGCCGTCAGCGTCCGCGGCTGCTCCAGGTCGCCCTCGAACACCTCGACGCCCGCCGGGAGTCCGGCGGTCGCCGGGTTGCGGGTCAGCGCCCGCACCTGGGCGCCGGCGGCCACGAGTCCGTCGACCACGTGGCGGCCGACCGCTCCGGTCGCTCCTGTCACGAGAACTGTCATGCCTGCTCCACCTGTGTCGGATTCCCGGCCGGTCGCCGAGGGGGGTTTCGAAGTCGCTCGAGTGCTTGCCAGGCTGTGGGCGCCCGCTGGAGGGCACGTGGAGAGCCGCTGGACGGTGTGCCCTCCGGCGGATGCGTCCGGTCAGTAGTGCGAGTACTCGGCGGAGTCGAGGTCGTGGGTCTCGTCGCCGCGCAGTGCCGGGGTGAACATGCACACCAGGCGCAGGTCCTCGTGCGGGGACGCCACCAGCCAGTGGGCGTCGTGCTGGTCGAGGGCGTACAGCGTGCCGGGCGTGATGGGGTGCGAGACGCCGTCGCCGTCGACGACCTCGCCGCTGCCCTCGATGCAGTAGCAGCTCTCCAGGTGGTTGCGGTACTCCAGGCGGGACTTGGTGCCCGCGCGCACGATGGTGTCCGTGACGGTGTAGCCGACGCCGTCGGCCTCGGTGAGGAAACGGCGGCTGAGGCCGTTGCCCCACTCGACACAGGTGACGTCTTCCAGCTTGCGGACGATCATGCTTCGTCTCCTTCCATACGGTGTTGCCGGCGCACGGGCGCGTGGGGCGGGGCGTGGGCTCAGGCGGCGACCGCGGCGCGGGTGCGCAGCCGGTCCACCAGGGCCAGGGCGGAGCCGTCGCCGAGGGCGGCGCGGGCCGCACGGACGGCCTCGTGCCAGTCGCCGGTGACCCGGGCGGCGACGGCCAGGGCGGCGGCGTTGAGGCACACGGTGTCCTCGGCGGCGGGGTGTCCCTCGCCCGCCAGCAGCGCCCGGAAGCCGGCGACGGGGTCGGTGCCGGGGGCGAGGTCGGCGAGGGTTCCGCGGCGCAGCCCGAAGACGGCCGGGGCGAGGAGGAAGTCGTCCTCGGTGCCGTCCTCGTAGGTGCGCACGAGGTTGGGGGTGAAGCCGAGCAGTTCGTCGGCGCCGGCGTCGTTGGTGCACAGCCACACCGTGCGGCCGGTGCGGCGGGAGGTGTGTTGGGCGGCCTGGCGCGCCCCGGTGACCAGCCGGGCGTCGGAGACGCCGGTGAGCTGGGCGTCGGCCGGCACGTCGGCGAGGAACGGGCCGAAGGCGTTGACGAACCGGCCCAGCGGCCGGAAGTCCAGCGGCAGCACACCGCGGGCGAGCAGCGCGATCTCGGCGGGGTAGACGTAGGGGCCGGTGAACGCCAGACCGCAGCGCTCGAGCGTGTCGTGGGTCTCCTCGTGGGAGGAGGTCAGCGGGATGCCGAGGCGGTGCAGCAGGTCGACGGAGCCCAGTCGGGAGGTGTAGGCGCGCGAGCCGCTCTTGACGACCGGGGTGCCCGCCGCCGCGGCGACGAACGCGGCGGCGGTGGAGAGGTTGAGGGTGGGCGGGCCGCCGCCGGTGCCGACGATGTTCACGGCGCCGGTGAACCGCGCGCCCCCCGGCCGCCGCTCGGCGAGCGAGTCCAGCAGGGCGGCCAGGGTGACGCGGTCGGGCGTGAGGGTGGACAGCGACGCGAGCAGTGCCGCGCTCTCGCCCCGGCGCAGCCGGCCGTCGTGGAGGTCGTCCCACAGGGAACGGAACTCCTCGCGCTCCACGGGCCGGTCGCGGGCGATCAGCGCGGTGACGGCGCCGTGCATGGTTACGCGGCCTCGGCGGCGGCGCCGGACGCGGCGGCGACGAACTCCTCGATGGCGGCGACCGAACGGAACGACTCGGGCGCCAGGTCGACTTCGTCGGTGTTGATGCCGTACCGGTCCTCCAGCCAGGCGATCACCTTCAGCAGCCCGAGGCTGTCGATGACTCCGCTCTCCAGCAGGTCGTAGTGGTCGTCGAGCTGCGCCGCGGGCACGTCCGGCAGGAACTCCTCGACGAGGAACGCCTTGATGGCCTGGGCGTTGGGCATGTCGGTTCTCCTTGGTGAGGCGGTCGTGCACGCCACGGTCGCGGCCGGGCGGCCGGCGTGAGGGCGACGGCCGTGCGCTCCTTCGCGCGTGCGCCGCGGGTCCCGGCGCCGGCGGCCGGACCCGGCAGCCGCGCCTGTGGACGGACGGCTCCAGCCCACGCCCTCCTGGCCTTCGATGCTGGACGCCGGGGCTGGAGCCCGGTTCGAGCCCCGCTGCACCCACCCTCGTGCCCCCACCCGCCGCCACCGGCGCGGCACCGGGCGGGGGCAGGGGGCGCAGGCGAAGGGGGCCGGGGGCGCAGGGGGCAGGGGGGCAGGGGCCCTGACGCCGGCACGGCGGCGCCGGGTCCGGCACGGGCGGGCAGAGCCGGCCCCGCCCGGCGCCCGGCCGGCAGGGGCCGACCCCGACCCCGACTCGCCCGGCGCCCGGCAGGCAGAGCCGGCCCCGACCCCGACTCGGGCAAGGACGGGGCCGGGCGCGGTGCGGACGGAGGCCGGGCGCGGTGCGGACCAAGGGCCGGGCGCGGTGCGGGCCAAGGGCCGGGCGCGGTGCGGACCAAAGGCCGGGCGCGGTGCGGACCAAAGGCCGGGCGCGGTGCGGACCAAAGGCCGGGCGCGGTGCGGGCCGAGGGGGCCGGTACGGGAGCCCGGCCCCGCGGGCCGGAACCGGGCGCGGGGGCCGGAACCGGGCGCGGGGGCCGGAACCGGGCGCGGGGGCCGGAACCGGGCGCGGGGGCCGGGTCGGGATCGGGCGGTGGCCCGGGGTGTCAGGCGGGGTTCGGCTCGTCGTCGGCGGGGTCGGTGGTGGTGAGGTCGGCGAGGGCCTCGGCGGGGTCGGTGGTGGGGGTGCCGGCGGGCCACCAGGCGGCGTCCCGCTCCCGGTAGGGGTACCAGCGGCCGTCGCGGCCCAGGCGCAGCTGGAGGCCGCGGCCGGTCAGCGTCCAGTGGTTGCCGTCGACGGCGACGGGGGGCAGCTCCTCGTCCTCCCAGCCCGCGGCCAGCGCCGTGCGGGCCTGCGCGGTCTGCTGCTCGGACGGGGTCCAGGACCGCTCCAGGACCTCCAGCGCGGCCCGGCCGCCGGTGCGCCACGCCGCGGCGGCCCGGTCCAGCTCCGCGGGCCGCTCGCAGCCGGCGCGCAGCCGGTCCGCGACGCGCGGGTCGGGGTGGGTGGCCGCCAGGCGCACGGTGTCCTGCCACGCGTCGAGCGGCGCGGGCGGCGCGGCGCCGAACCCGTGCAGATGGGCCAGGAGTTCGCGGGCGCGCAGGGCGGCGTCGGCGGCGAGCCGGTCCAGCGGGTCGGCCTCGATGCCGGTGAGCGGCTCGTCGGGCACGGCGGGCGGCTCGGGCAGCGGCGGCAGGGCGGGCAGCGCGGCGGCGGGGCGGGCGTAGGCGGCGCGCTGGTGGGCGTGGGCGTCGGGGGTGTCCAGGGCGTCGGGGGCCCCGTCCGCACCGTCGCCGCCGTCGTCCGCCTCGGCCTCCTCGTCGTACTCCCCCTCGTCTTCCTCGTACTCGTCCTCGTCCTCGTCGTCGCCGGCCATCGCCCGCAGCAGCAGGACCGACTTCAGTTCCTCCGCCGCCTCACCGGTGCTCCGGCCGCGGATCAGCGGCAGCAGCCACGGGTCCTCGTCGAGCAGCCAGGACAGCTGGTAGCTCAGCGCGGTGGCGTGCGGGCAGGGGTGGTCGAGGGCGTCGCAGTCGCAGTCCGCGTCGAGGTCGCCGTAGCCGGGCAGCATCCGCACCCGGGCGTCCTCGACGGCCTCCAGCAGGTCCTCGGGCAGCTCCCCGGCGAGCACCGCCTCGGTCTCGGCGGGCCGGTCGGCGGTCTTCTCCCAGAGCAGGTCCCACTCGTCGGCGTCCAGCTCCGTCAGCGTCAGCTGCGTGGTGTACGTCTCCTCACCGCCGTACACCTCCGCGGCGACCCGCCCGGGGCTGACCGTGATCGGGCCGATCCGGCCGCTGCGGGCGAAGGTCCGTCCCTTCTTCAGCGGCTCCTCCTCCGGCCAGACGTCCTCCACGGCCGCCACCCACGCCCTGGCCCAGAAGGACTGGCCACGGGCCCGGCCGCCCCGGCGCGCCGCGAAGGCGGGGAAGCCCCGCGCGCCGCTGTCCTGTGCCCCGCTCATGCCATGCTCCTCAGTTCCACCAGGTTGGCCAGCTCGTCGTTGGTCAGCTCGGTCAGGGCCTGCTCGCCGGAGCCGAGGACCGCGTCGGCCAGTTCCTTCTTCGCCTCCAGCAGCGCCGCGATACGGTCCTCGATGGTGCCCTCGGCGATCATCCGGTGCACCTGCACGGGCTTGGTCTGGCCGATGCGGTAGGCGCGGTCGGTGGCCTGGGCCTCCACCGCCGGGTTCCACCAGCGGTCGTAGTGGACGACGTGGTCGGCGCGGGTGAGGTTCAGGCCGGTGCCGGCCGCCTTCAGCGACAGCAGGAAGACCGGGAACTCGCCGTCCTGGAAGCGCCGCACCATCTCCTCCCGCTTGGCCACCGGCGTGCCGCCGTGCAGCAGCAGGGCGGGGGTGCCGCGTTCGCGCAGGTGGCGTTCGAGGAGCCGGGCCATCGCGACGTACTGGGTGAACACCAGGGCCGCGCCGCCCTCGGCGGTGATGGTGCCGAGGAGTTCGTCGAGCAGGTCCAGTTTCCCGGAGCGGCCCCTGAGCGGGGCGTCGTCCTCCTTGAGGAACTGCGCGGGGTGGTTGCAGATCTGCTTCAGGCCGGTGAGCAGCTTCAGCACCAGGCCGCTGCGGGCGATGCCGCCGTCGCTGGCGCGGATCTCGGCCATCACCGCCTCGACCTGCTTGCGGTACAGGGACTCCTGCTCGCCGGTGAGCGCGACCGGCCGGTCCGTCTCGGTCTTGGGCGGCAGCTCGGGCGCGATGCCCGGGTCGGTCTTGCGGCGGCGCAGCAGGAACGGCCGGACGAGGTCGGCGAGGAGCCGGGCGGTGTGCTGCTCCCCGTCCCCCTCCGCGGCCAGGGTCCGTTCGGCCTCGATGGGCGCGATCCAGCGCTTGCGGAACCGGCCGTGGGTGCCGAGCAGTCCGGGCGTGGTCCAGTCGAGGACCGCCCACAGCTCGGAGAGGTTGTTCTCCACCGGGGTGCCGGTCAGCGCGATGCGGGCACGGGCGCCGATCAGCCGCAGCGCCTTCGCGGTGGAGGAGTGCGGGTTCTTCACGTGCTGGGCCTCGTCGGCCACGACCAGGCCCCAGGGGTGGGCGCCGAGCCGTTCGGCGTCCAGCCGCATGGTGCCGTACGTGGTGAGCACGAAGCCCTCGTCGGCGCCGTCGAGGGTTCGGCCCGGGCCGTGGTAGCGGTAGACGGGGGTGCCCGGCGCGAAACGGCCCACCTCGCGTTCCCAGTTGCCGAGCAGCGAGGCCGGGCACACCACCAGGGTGGGTCCGCGGTCCTCCGCCCGCTCCTGGCGCAGCAGGTGCAGGGAGATCAGCTGGATCGTCTTGCCCAGGCCCATGTCGTCGGCGAGGCAGCCGCCGAGGCCGAGTGCGGTCATGCGGTCCATCCAGCGCAGGCCGCGCAGCTGGTAGTCGCGCAGGGTGGCGGTCAGCGCGGCGGGCTGCGCCACCGGCTCGGTGCCGCCGTCGGGGTCGGCGAGGGCGCGGCGCAGGGCGAGCAGCCACTCGCTGGGCGCCACCCGCACCCGTTCCCCGCCGATCTCGGTGTGGCCGGTGAGGGCGACGGCGAGTGCCTCGATCGCGGTGAGCGGCGGCAGTTCGCGTTCGCGGGCCTTGCGGGCGATGTCGGCGCCGACCAGGACCCAGCGGTCCCGCAGCCGGACCACGGCCCGGCCCTCGGCGACGGCCGCCGCCTCCTCGTCGGTGAGCGGCTCGCCGTCGAGTTCGATGCGCCAGCGCAGGTCGACGGTGCCGTCGCCGCCGAAGAAGGAGCGCAGGTCGGCGGGCGGCACCCGGTCGGCGCCGGCCACGGCACGGGCCGTGAGCGCCCCGCCGGCCGCCTCGGGCCAGGTGACGTCGATGCCGTGCCCGGCCAGCCGGCCCGCCGCCCCGCCGAGCAGCTCGCGCAGCTCCTGGTCGGTGAGGTCGAGGGCGCCGGGCACGGGCAGCAGCCGGTCGAGGGGCTCCCAGACGCCGGACGCGCGGCGCACGGCGAGCACCATGTCGGCCTGGGCACGCGGCCCGAGGGCGTGGTCGGCGCGGGCGAACAGCTCGTCGGCGTCGAGGGCGAGGGTGGGGTCGGCCAGGCTGTGGGCGCGGGGCACCAGGCGCGGCACGGGCGGGGCGTCCTGCCCGGCGCCGGCGCCGTCCTGGGGCTCCGCGCCGGCCTGGGCGGCGGCGAGTTCGACGCGCAGGGACATCCGGACGCCGGAGTCCAGCCCGGCGGAGATCTCCTCGGCCCAGGCGCGCAGTTGGGGCACGTGCTGGGGTTCGGCCGCGGCGAACGCCGCCCGCCCCGTGGCGCGTTCGGCGGCGGGGGTGCGCGGCAGGGTGTCGGCGACCGCGTCGAGGAAGGCCCGCACCAGCGCGGCGGGGTCGGCGCCGGGCACGGCGATCGCCTCGCCGGGCGCGACGTCGGCCAGGTCTCGCATCCGGGCGATGTCGTCGGCGTCGAACGGCCCGGCCCGCCAGGTGTCGTAGCCGCCCGGGGAGACGCCGGGCAGCAGCCGCTCCCGGGCGATCACCTGGAGTCCGAGGGCGAGCACGGCGCCCCAGTAGGCGGCGGCGCGGTGCGGCGGGCCGCCGCGGCCGTCTCCGTGCGGGCCGGCGTCACCGTCACCGGTGCTGGGCAGGGCGCCACGCGTGCCGCCGGCGCCGCCGGTGCCGCCCGTGCCGTCACCGTCGCCCGCGCCCCGCAGGCCGCCGCGCCCGCCGTCACCGTCGGCGTCGGCGATGACCGCGCCGGCGGCAACGGTCGCTGCGGTGCCGGCGGTGGCAGCGGCAGCGGTCGGGGACGTGCGGCGGGCCAGGAGCAGGACGGGCAGGGCGTGGGGCAGCGGCAGGCGCAGGACGGGCAGGGTCCGCACCGTCACGCCGTCGCCGTCCGGGACCACCAGGTCCGCCTCGCCGGGCTCGCCGCCCGGCACCCGCGGCGGTGGGTCACCGGACGGGTCCCAGAAGGCGATCCGACCCGTGCGGGCCGGGTCACCCGGTTCGAACACGGCCGCGCACCGCGCCAGCGGCGCCGCCTGCTCCGGCGTCATCCACTCCATGCGTCCCGACTCTCTCTCCCCTGGTCCCGGCCCGCCGCCGCACGTCGGGCGGCACCGGCGGATGCGGATACACCCCCGCCGATGATCCCCCATGCCGGGCACGGGGCGCCGGACTGCCGCTCGAGGACGGCTCGAAGACGTGCGCCGGGCGCCGCGCCGTCGACCGTTCCTCGAGCCGCTTTCAGCACAATCTCGCCTGCCGCGGCAGCCCGCCCGTCCCGGCCTACCGCGGCAGCCCGCCCGTCCCGGCCTACCGCGGCAGCCCGCCCCGTCTCCGGCACGCCTGCCGGAGCGGCGACCCGGCTCCGGACCCGGCTCCCCCGCCCCGGGACATCCCGACGCCCCTGCCTGGAGATGAGATGACGACCACCCGCATCCTGGTGACCGGCGGCGCCGGCTTCATCGGCTCCCACTACGTGCGCACCCTGCTCGGCCCCGACGGCGATCCGGACGTGACCGTCACGGTCCTGGACAAGCTGACGTACGCGGGCAATCCCGCCAACCTCGACCCGGTGCGCCCCGACGCCCGGTTCACGTTCGTGCACGGGGACATCTGCGACGCCGCGCTGGTCGACCGGCTGGTGGCGCGGCACGACCAGATCGTGCACTTCGCCGCCGAGTCGCACGTGGACCGCTCCATCCACCGGGCCGGGGACTTCGTGCGCACCAACGTCGGCGGCACCCAGACGCTGCTGGACGCGGCCGTACGGCACGCGCCGACGACGTTCGTGCACATCTCCACCGACGAGGTCTACGGCTCGATCGCCTCGGGTTCCTGGCCCGAGACCCACCCGCTCGCGCCGAACTCCCCGTACTCGGCGGCCAAGGCGGCCAGTGACCTGATCGCGCTCGCCCACCACCGCACCCACGGCCTGGACGTGCGGGTGACCCGCTGCTCGAACAACTACGGGCCCTACCAGTTCCCGGAGAAGATCATCCCGCTGTTCGTCACCCGGCTGCTGGACGGGGGCCGGGTGCCGCTGTACGGCGACGGCGGCAACGTCCGCGACTGGCTGCACGTCGACGACCACGTGCGCGGCATCGAGCTGGTCCGCACCCAGGGCACGCCCGGCGAGGTCTACAACATCGGCGGCGGCACCGAGCTGACCAACCGGGAGCTGACCGGCCTGCTGCTGGAGGCCTGCGGCGCCGACTGGTCGCGCGTGGACCACGTCGCCGACCGCAAGGGCCACGACCGGCGCTACTCGGTCGACTGCCGCAAGATCACCGAGCAGCTGGGCTACCGGCCGCGCAAGGACTTCGCGGCGGGGCTGGCCGAGACCGTGGCCTGGTACCGGGACAACCGCCGCTGGTGGGAGCCGTCGGCCGTGTTGCCGGCCGCGGCCTGAGCGGTGCCGCGCGAGGGGGCCGGGCCGTCCGCCGCCGCGCGGATCGCATGCAGCAGATCGGCCTGCGCGAGTACTTCGGCCTCGTCACCGGCGGTGGTCTCCCCCGAGCGCACCGCCGCGGCGAAGGCTTTCAGCACGGCCGTCACCTGGTCCTCGGCGGGCAGCCGCAGCGTACGGCTGCCCCGCTCCCCCTCGACGACGAGCGTGGGGCGGTGGTCGGCGGGCGGGGTGAAGGCCCGGTCGACGGTGATCCGGCCCCGGCTGCCCCACACCTCGTAGCGCGAACGGTAGGCGTGGTCCATGCCGAAGGCGAGCTGTGCGGTGACGCCGTCGGCGCGGCGCAGCAGCGCGGCGCCCGCGGTCTCCACGCGGTGTCCCGCGCCCGTGGACAGCACCGCGCCGGCCACGGACAGGCCGGTGCCCAGCAGGTGGACGGCGGCCCGCACCGGGTACAGGCCGATGTCGGCCAGGGCGCCGCCGCCGAGCGCCGGGTCGTAGCGGATGTCGTCGCCGGCCGGTGCCGGGACGGTGAACTGGGCGTGCAGGGTGCGCGGTTCGCCGATCTCGCCCTCGGCGATCAGTCTGCGGACGACGGCGTGCTGCCCGTGGTGGACGAACATCACGTTCTCGCGGAGCACCAGGCCCCGGCGGCGGGCCCCGGCGAGCAGGGCGCGGGTCTGGGCCGGGTCGCAGGTCAGCGGCTTCTCGGCCAGTACGTGCTTGCCGGCGGCGAGGGCGGCGGCCACCCACTCGGCGTGCAGCGCGGCGGGCAGCGGGACGTACACGGCGTCCACGGCCGGGTCGCGCAGCAGCGCGGCGTAGCCGGTGACGGGGCGGGCGCCGTGGCGGGCGGCGGTGTCGGCGGCCCGGGCGGCCGACCGGGAGGCGACGGCGGTGAGTTCGACGCCGTCGGCGGCGGCCAGGGCGGGCAGCACCCGCCGGCGGGCGATGCCGGCGCAGCCGAGCACCCCGAACCTGAGCGGTCGCCCGGCGGTCACCGGTGCCTCCCGGACGCGGGGCCCACGGCCCGTACCGCGGTGTGTCGCACACGCATGGCGCCTCCAGTCTCTTGCGCGGGGCTTTGAGCCTGGTCGGGGAGGATCGACCCCCAGTCGAGGAGGGATCGAGAGGGCTCGGCGAGATTGCCGGGTGCGTGACCGTGCCCCCGGGCCGGCGCGCCGTTTCCCCCCTCGCTCACGCCCCGACCGGCAGGAGTTGGAGCCATGTTCTCCGACACGACGGAGTTCCACCGGTGGTTCGCCCAGCGGTGCCAGGCACACGCGTACAAGGTCACCAGGACCCCCCTCGACCGGCTGGACGGCTGGTCGCTGGAGGAGGGGACGGGTGATCTGGTGCACCGCAGCGGGCGGTTCTTCTCCGTGCGGGGCCTCGACGTCCGCGGGTCGGGCCGGGGGGTGGACGGCTGGCAGCAGCCCATCATCGTGCAGCCCGAGCACGGGGTCCTCGGCATCCTGGTCAAGGAGTTCGACGGCGTCCCGCACTGCCTGCTCCAGGCCAAGATGGAGCCGGGCAACGTCAACCTGGTGCAGCTCTCGCCGACCGTGCAGGCCACCAAGAGCAACTACATGCGGGTGCACGGCGGGCGGCCGGTGCCGTATCTGGAGCACTTCGTCGCGCCGCGCGGCGGGCGGGTGCTGTTCGACGCCCTCCAGTCGGAACAGGCGTCCTGGTTCCTCGCCAAGCGCAACCGCAACATGATCGTGCAGACCGACGAGGAGGTGCCCGTCCACGAGGACTTCTGCTGGCTGACCTTCGACCAGATCGCGGAGCTGCTCCAGAGCGACGACCTGGTGAACATGGACACCCGGACCGTGCTGTCCGGTGCGGCGGGGCTGCGCCGCCCGCCCGCACCGGACGGTGACCCCTTCGCGGCGGCGCTCGCCGCGTCCTGGCGGCCCGGCGGCCGGGCGTTGAACGACACGGCCGCGCTGCTGAGCTGGTTCACCGAGGCCAAGGACCGCTGCACCCTGGAGCGGCGGCTGATCCCGCTGGCCGCCACCGAGCGCTGGTCGCTGCGCGACGGGGTGATCGCCCATGACGACGGGCGGCACTTCACCGTGCTCGGCGTGCGGGTGGAGGCGTCCAACCGGGAGGTCACCGGCTGGTCGCAGCCGATGTTCGCGCCCAGCAGCCGGGGGGTGATCGCGTTCCTGGCCCGCCGGGTGGAGGGTGTGCTGCACCTGCTGGTGCAGGCCCGCATCGAGACCGGGGCGCTGGACCGGATCGAGATGGCGCCCACCGTGCAGTGCCAGCCCGCCGACTACACCGCGGGTGTGCTCGGCGCGCCGCTGCCCGGCCCCCGGCCGCCGTTCCTGGACGAGGTGCTGGGCGCGGCCCCGGAGCGGATCCGCTACGACGCGTTGCAGTCCGAGGAGGGCGGGCGCTTCCACCACGCCAGCAGCCGCTACATGATCGTCGAGGTGGGCGAGGACTTCCCGCTGGACGTCCCGCCGGACTACACGTGGATGACGCTGCGTCAGCTCATCGACTTCGTCCGGCACGGCAGCCAGCTGAACGTGGAGGCCCGCAGCCTGCTGACCCTGCTGGGCTTCCTGCCGTCCCGCCCGGCCGCCGCGCGCACCCCGCTCTCGGCGTCGGCCGTCTGAGCCGGGGCCGCCCGACGGGAACCGCCCGGCGGGGGCCGGCCGGTCCGGGCGGGTCGCCGGGGCCGGCCGGCCGGATCAGGCGTGGACCGCCGCGGCGAGGCCGGCGCAGTCCTCGTAGCGCGGCAGGAGCCCGGCCGTCCGCGCCTCCGCGAGCGTGGGGGCGGCGGCGTCCCGGTCCGAGAGGGTGAAGTCGGCGCCGGACGGCCACGGCAGCCCCAGCACGGGGTCGAGCGGATGCAGCGCCTGCTCCAGCTCGGCCCGGTACGGCGTCGACACCAGGTACGACATCACGGTGTCGTCCTCCAGGGCGAGGAAGGCGTGCCCCACCCCGTCGGGCAGGTACACCGAGCGGAACGACTCCGTGTCCAGCTCCACGGTGTCCCACCGGCCGAACGTGGGCGAGCCGAGCCTGAGGTCCACCACCACGTCCCGGGCCCGGCCGTGCGCACAGTGCACGAACTTGGCCTGGCCGGGCGGGGTGGTGGTGAAGTGCACCCCGCGCAGCACGCCCCGGGCGGAGCGGGTGTGGTTCGTCTGCACCACCGTCGGGCCGTGGCCCACGGCCGCCGTGAACGCCTCCTCCTGGAGCGGGGAGACGAACACGCCGCGCCGGTCGCGGTGGACCCGCGGGGTGAACACGTAGGCGCCGGCGACCGCCAGCTCCCGTACCGTCGCGGTGGGCGTGGAGAACGTCCGCGGGATCGGCGTGCCCGGCAGGGACGTCGGCTTCTTCATCGGGAACCTCCGGGGGTCGGTCAGGAGAAGATCTGCACCTTGCTGTGGTCGCCGAGGATCAGCCGGTGGGCCCTGGGGGTGTGCGGCGCGGGGGTCACCGTGACGTTGCGGCCGATGAGGGAGGCCTGCACGCGGCGCACGCCGTCGAGCCGGGAGTCCTGGAGCACGATGGAGAACTCGATCTCGCTGTCCTCGATCCGGCAGTTCTCCGCGATGGAGGTGTACGGCCCCACGTAGGAGCCGCTGATCACGCTGCCGGCGCCGATCACGGCGGGGCCGACGATGCGTGAGCCGCGCACCTCCGCGCCGGCCTCGATGCGGACCCGGCCGACGAGTTCGCTGCCGGCGTCGACGGTGCCCTCGACGCCCGCCCCGATGCCGTCCAGCACCGAGCGGTTGGCCTCCAGCATGTCGGCGACGTTCCCGGTGTCCTTCCAGTAGCCGCTGACGGTGGTCGAGCGGACGTCGTGCCGGGTGTCGATGAGCCACTGGATGGCGTCGGTGATCTCCAGCTCGCCGCGGGCGGAGGGGCGGATGGCCCGTACGGCCTCGTGCACGGCGGCCGTGAACAGGTAGACGCCGACGAGCGCGAGGTCGCTCTTGGGCTTGGCCGGCTTCTCCTCCAGCCCCACCACGCGTCCGGCGGTGTCGAGTTCGGCGACCCCGAAGGCGGTCGGGTCCGACACCCGGGTGAGCAGGATCTGCGCGTCGGGCCGCTCGGCGGTGAACTCCTCCACCAGCGGGGCGATGCCGCCGACCAGGAAGTTGTCGCCGAGGTACATCACGAAGTCGTCGTCGCCGAGGAAGTCCCGGGCGATGAGCACCGCGTGGGAGAGCCCGAGGGGCGCGTGCTGCGGCAGGTAGGTCACGTCGAGGCCGAAGCGGGAGCCGTCGCCGACGGCGGCGCGGATCTCGTCGGCGGTGTCCCCCACCACCACGCCGACCTCGGTGATCTTGGCTTCGGCGATGGCTTCCAGGACGTAGTAGAGGACGGGTTTGTTCGCCACCGGCACCAGCTGCTTGGGCGAGGTGTGGGTGAAGGGGCGCAGGCGGGTGCCGGCACCTCCGGACAGGACCAGTGCCTTCATGGTCCGAACGGTAGGCAGCCGCGCTCAAATCCGGCTGGGGACCCGATCGCGCCGGGGCGGACGTGCCGTACAGGTCCGCTCCACGTGCGGCCCCCGGCGGCGGCCGGGGTGGCACAGTCACCTCTCGGCGGGCCAGGAGACTCCCCGCCGCGTGCGCGTGGTCACGATGTGAGGAGAGGGCATGACCGAGAGGGACGGCAACCAGCGGATCGCGCTCGTGACGGGCGGCACCAGCGGCATCGGTCTGGAGATCGTGCGGCGGCTGGCCGGCGCGGGGACGCCGGTGCACCTGTGCGGGCGCCAGGAGGAGACCGTGAACGGCACGGTGAAGGAGCTGGCCGACGAGGGCCTGCCGGTCACCGGCTCGGTGTGCGACGTCCGCGACCCCGAGCAGATCCGGGAGCTGGTGCGCACGGTGGTCGACGAGCACGGCCCGGTGCGGATCCTGGTGAACAACGCCGGCCGCAACGGCGGCGGCGTCACCGCCGAGCTGGACGACGAGCTGTGGACGGACGTCATCGAGACCAACCTGACCAGTGTCTTCCGTGTGACCAAGGAGGTGCTCACGGCGGGCGGCATGCGCGAGGCCGGGTACGGGCGGATCATCAACATCGCCTCCACGGGCGGCAAGCAGGGCGTGGTGCTCGCCGCGCCGTACTCGGCGTCCAAGCACGGCGTGGTGGGCTTCTCCAAGGCGCTCGGCCTGGAGCTGGCGAAGACCGGCATCACCGTCAACGCCGTCTGCCCGGGCTTCGTGGAGACGCCGATGGCGCAGCGGGTGCGCGAGGGGTACGCCGCCGCGTGGGGGGTCACGGAGCAGGAGGCCTTCGACCGGATCACCACCCGGGTGCCGATGGGCCGCTACGTGACCGTCCGTGAGGTCGCGGCGATGGTCGAGTACCTGGTCGGCGACGACGCGCAGGCCGTGACCGCGCAGGCGCTGAACGTGTGCGGCGGCCTCGGCAACTACTGAGACCGTGCGAGGCTCCCCCCGGTGCCCAGGGGCCGGGGGGAGCCTCGTGTGTCCGCGGGCGGGACCGTCAGCGGTGGGGGCGCTTCTTCAGGGCCCGGGCCCTGGCGCGGACGCGCTGCTTGTCCTGCGCCCGGGCCTGCGCGTCCTGGCGGAGTTCGAGCATGCGCTGCTCGCGGCGGAGCTTGTGCCAGTTGCCGAGGCGGCCCTCGTCCAGGGCGCCGTCGCCGACGGCGGCGCGCACCGCGCAGCCCGGCTCGGCGCCGTGCGTGCAGTCCCGGAAGCGGCACTCGCCGGTGAGTTCCTCGATGTCGCTGAAGGCGCGGTCGATGCCCTCGTCGGCGTCCCACACGGCGAGCCCGCGCATTCCGGGGGTGTCGATGAGCAGCCCGCCGTCGGGCAGCCGGACCAGTTCCCGGTGGGTGGTGGTGTGGCGGCCCTTGAAGTCGCCGCGCACCTCCTGCGTGGACAGCTTTTCGTCGCCGCTGAGCCGGTTGACCAGGGTGGACTTGCCGACGCCGGAGAGGCCGACCAGGGCGACGGTGCGGCCGGGACCGGCGTAGGGGGCGAGGTCGCCGAGGCCGTCGCCGGTGTGCGAGGAGATGGTGTGCACCGGCGTGCCGGGGGCGATGCCGCGCACCTCGTCGGCGGCGGCCTCGGGGTCGGGGTGCAGGTCGGCCTTGCTGAGCACGACGACGGGCTGGGCACCGCTCTGCCAGGCCACGGCGAGATAGCGCTCGACGCGGCGCAGCCGCTGGTCCCCGGTGAGCGCGACGACGACGAAGACGGTGTCGACGTTGGCGGCGACGATCTGCGCCTCGGTCCGGGCGCCGGCCGTGCCGCGGACGAACGCGGAGTGGCGGGGCAGGATGTCCTCGACCCGGTCGTCCACGACGGCGACCCAGTCGCCGGTGGCGAGTCCGGGGCCGCCGCGGCGGTCCGTCTCGGGCCGGAACACGCGCGGCGCCGGGGTGGCGCGTACGGTGCCGTCGGCGAGGAGCACGGTGCAGGCGCCGCGGTCGACCTGGCCGACGCGGCCCGGCCGGGCGCCGGGGAAGGCGTCCTCGTAGCCGCCGTCGGCCCAGGCCTCGGCCAGCTCCGGCCGCCAGCCCAGCGGTTCGAGGTCGGTGAAGTCGGTGAGGGTCAACGGGCGTTCTCCTGCTCGGCGGTGGCGACGGGGACGGCCCCGGCGGCGGGGACGGTGACGGCGGCGGGGACGGCGTCGGCCTCGGCGGCCGGCTCGGACCGGGCCTGGGCCTTCGCGTCGGCCCCGGACCCGGCCCCGGCCTTCGCCTCGGCCTCCCGGCCGGTGGCCGGGGTGCGCCGGGCGGGGTCCGTGCCCGGCGCGGGCCTGCCCTCGCAGCCGCAGCCTCCCCGCTGCACCGTGAACCGGCGGCGCGGGGCGCCCTGAGGACTCGGCGCGCCCTGTGCGCCCTGGGCGCCCCGGGCACTCTCCGCGCTCTGCGTGTTCTCGCTCATGCTCCCGCTTTCCTGTCGGGCGGCCGGGTGCCGACCCGGCTGCGGACGAAGGTGATCTGCGTGGTGATCGACTCGGCGCCGCGACCGGTGTGCGCGCTGCGGTGCCCCATCGCGCGGTAGTGGACCTCGACGTCGGCGCCCCGGCGGCGCAGCGCGGCGACGTAGTTCTCCACCTGCCGGGGCGGGCAGCGCGGGTCGTGTTCGGCGGCCAGGACCAGCAGCGGTGCGCGCACCGCGTCCGCGTAGGTGAGCGGGGACGCGGCGGCGTACTTGCCGGGGACTTCGGCGGGGCTGCCGCCGAACATGGCGCGGTCGACCCAGCGCAGCCCCTCGAACTCCTCCTCGTAGGCGGCGGCGTAGTCGCCGACCGGGTTCTCGGCGACTCCGCAGGCCCACAGCGCCGGCTGGGTGCCGAGGCCGAGCAGGACGAGGTAGCCGCCCCAGGAGCCACCGGCCAGGACGCAGCGCCCCGGGTCGACCAGTCCGTCGGCGACGAGGCGGGCGCGGACGGCGGCGACGTCGGCGAGTTCGGTGTGGCCGACGGCGGCGCGGTGGGCGAGCCGCCAGGCACGGCCGTGGTCGCCGGAGCCGCGGTAGTTGACGCGTACGACGGTGTAGCCGGCGTCGTTCCAGGCGGCGGCCTCGGGCAGGTAGGCGTCGCCGTCGGCGGCGTGCGGGCCGCCGTGCAGCAGGAACACCGCGGGGTGGGCGGTGCCGTCGGGCCGCCGCTCGCCCTGTCCGGTGGGGGCGCTGACGTAGGCGGGCACCGCCCCGCCGGGGCCGTCGGCGTACAGGGCGCGCACCGGCGGGGCGGGGCGCACCGCGCGGGGTACGGACAGGAGTTCGGCGCCGCTGTCGTCGTACAGGACGGGCGGGGTGGCCGCGGCGGAGAACGTGTACCAGTGGCCGCCGTCGGGGCGGGCGGCGACCTCGTGGACGGTGCCGGGCGGGGTGGGCAGGAGGGTGGTGCGGCCGTCGGCGAGGGTGTGCCGCAGCAGCCGGCTGCGGCCCTGGTGGCGGTGGTGGAGCAGCAGCGCGCGGCCGTCCGGGTAGAACTGTGCGCGCACCTCGCCCGTCAGGCCGGTGGCGATCTCCCGGACCTCGCCGGTGCGCGGGTCCCACAGCAGCGGCGCGCGGACACCGTGGCGTTCGTGAGTGGCGAGGATCTCGTGGCCGCCGGGCCGGAAGGGGCTGCCGAAGGGCGCGACCTCGATGCCGCTCGTGGGCCAGTCGCCGAGGTCGGCGACGGTCGTGCCGTCGAGGGTGGTCACCCGCAGGGCGGGCCGCTGCGGGTCGCCGCGCTCGGCGTGCACGTACAGCACGAGCGTCTCGTCGTCGCTGATGCCGCCGACGTACAGCGGGCGGCTGCTCAGCCGCAGCGGTTCGGCCGCGGTGGCGCCGGGCCGCATCGCGTACAGGCCGTATCCGCCGGCGGGTTCGCCGACGCCGGCCACGGCGAGCCCGGACCGGCCGAGGGCGAGTCCTTCGGGGGTGCCGCCCGGCATGCCGGGCAGCGCGGGGACGGCGGGGCCGCCGCGCAGCGGGGAGCGGACCCAGTGGCCGCGCTCGGCCCCGTCGTCGTCCCGGTACCACCACAGCCGCCGGCCGCGGGGGTCGACCAGGCCGAGTTCCACACCGTGGGGCGCGTCGGTGAGCTGGCGGAAGGCGCCGGTGGGGAGGTCCCACACATAGAACTGCGCGGTGCCGCTCGCATTGCCGCGCACCGCGCACAGCGCCGGTCGCTCGCGGCCCCAGACGGGGAGCCCGACCGAGGGCACCGCGCAGCGGTCCGCCGGGCTCGACTCCGCTTCGAGTACCGCGCTGTACAAAGTCACCACGCCAGTGTGTGGAAAGAGGATCGAGTCCGGCAAGAGCCTCGACGGAGTATCGCTGGAGCGGAGTCGCACGGTCTTTCGAGACACCGCTCCCGGAACTCCCCCTGCCCTTCTCCGTGATTCTCCTCGACGAACTCGGAGGGTTTTCACATGGGTGATGCGGCAGCAACGACGTCGTCGTCCCAGGACGTTCTCGACTATGTGGTGGTGGGTGGCGGACCGGCCGGTCTGCAACTCG
Organism: Streptomyces sp. NPDC031049; assembly: GCF_055571015.1. Lineage (NCBI taxonomy): Bacteria > Bacillati > Actinomycetota > Actinomycetes > Kitasatosporales > Streptomycetaceae > Streptomyces > Streptomyces sp. NPDC031049. The sequence continues at coordinate 31,325 of NZ_JBVIGC010000024.1, read as the reverse complement.
CCTACTTTCTGCACCGGCAGGGCCGTTCGTACCGGCTGCTGGAGGCGGGCGACGATGTCGGCACGTTCTTCACGCGGTATCCGCGGCACCGCCGGCTGATTTCCAACAACAAGGTGCACACCGGTTTCGACGACCCGGACAAGCGGCTGCGCTGGGACTGGAACTCCCTGCTGAGCGACGACCCGGAACTGGTGTTCACGCGTTATTCGCAGGACTACTTCCCGAAGGCCGACGACCTCGTGCGCTATCTGCGCGACTTCCGGGAGCGGCACGGGCTCGCCGTCACCACCGGGGCGCGCGTCGAGCGGATCACGCGCGCCCAGGAGCCGTCCGGCGCGAGCCTGTTCACGCTCCGGGACGAGGCGGGGCGCACGTGGCGGGCGCGCCGGGTGGTGGTAGCCACCGGCTTCCACGTGCCGTTCGTCCCGCCCGGCGTCCCGGGCATCGAGCACGCCGAGAAGTACACCGAGATCTCCACCGATCCCGCGGACTACGCCGGTCAGCGGGTGCTGGTGGTGGGCAAGGGCAATTCCGGGTTCGAGACCGCGGAGAACATCTTCCAGCACACCGCGTCGACCCATATGCTCAGTCCTCACCCGGTGCGTCTGGCCTGGACCACGCACCATGTGAGCGACCTCCGTGCGGTCTACAACAACACGCTGGACTCCTACCAGCTGAAGATGCAGAACACCATTCTCGACGGGGCGCTGGAATCCATCGAGAAACTGGCGGACGGCAAGCTCCGGGTCGATTTCCGCTACAGCCACGCACGCGGGCAGCAGTGGACGCTCGACGTCGACCGGGTGGTGCTGTGCACCGGGTTCCGTCCGGACTTCTCCATATTCGGCGAGGGGGCCGTTCCGCAGACCGTGCGCGAGGGTCGTTTTCCGGCCCTGACCAGCGCCTGGGAATCGGTCAACGTGCCCGATCTGTTTTTCTCCGGGACGCTGATGCAGGCCCGCGACTACAAGCGGTCCTTCTCGGGTTTCATCCACGGGTTCCGCTACAACATCCGCTTTCTCGCCGACTACTTCGCCGAGCGCTACCACGGCGAGCCGGCACCCTGGCAGGCGCTGGAGCGCACTCCGGAGGCCCTGGTGGAGCGCATCGCCCGGCGCGCCGTGGACGCCTCGTCGGTCTTCCAGCTGCCGGGCTTCCTCGGTGACGTCTACGCGCTGGACGGGCCGGACGGCACCGCGTCGGCGCGGACGGACGTGCCCGTGGAGTTCGCCCTGGAGGCGCCCTGGGCGGCGGACCGCCCGCTGCTGGTCATGACGCTGGAGTACGGCAAGCTGCCGCCCGGCGCGGACCCCTTCGACGTGGAGCGCGACCCGGCGGACGGTTCGACCAGCCAGTTCATCCACCCCGTCCTGCGCCTGTACCGCGGCGGCGAACTGCTCGACACCCACCACATCCCGGAGGACCTGGAGAACGAGTGGGACAAGGAGATGTACCTCAAGCCGGCCCGGGAGGCGGTCGGCCGCATGCTGGAGCGCCTGCGCTGACGGGCCGGGCGCCGGGAGAAGGGGAACACCGTGCAGCCTGTGATCGACCAAGGCCGGTCCGCGGACCTGGGCGTGGATGCCGACATCGCCGGTGAGGTGCGCCGCCGGGGCTACCTGACGGTGCCCGGCAGCGCCTTCCACACCGGCGCCTGGGCGGCGGACCTGGCCCGGCTGCGGGCCGCGTACGAGGAGCTGGAGCCGGACGCGTATCTCGCCGACGGCGGCGCGTACCGGTTCCGCCGCCATGTCCGCTACCGCCGCCCGGCGGGCCGCCGGGCGCTGCTGGCCGAGCCGCCGGGTCCGTACGTGCAGAGCGCCGAGGTCAATCCGTTCGCGGGCGGGGTGCCGCGGTACTTCGCCCCGGCCCCGCCCGAGGTGCGGGACAACCCGTTCCTGCACGCCCTGCTGCTGCGCAGCCTGCGGGAGTTCGGACGGGGGCTCGGTCCGTGCGACTGGGAGGTGGACGTCCACCTGGTGCGGATCCGGGCGCTGGCCGACGAGGCCGGCCTGCCCTCACCGGAGGGGGTGCACCGCGACGGCTTCGAGTTCATCTCGCTGCATCTGATGGACCGGCGCCGGGTGCTGGGCGGGCGCAGCATCATCTGCGCGGCCGACGGCACACCCCTGGAGGAGCCGCTGCTGGCGGACCCGATGGACTCGCTGTACGCCGACGACCGCCGGATCCTGCACGGCACCGAGCCGGTGCGGCTGGACCCGGCGGCGGACGGGCCCGAGGGTCACCGGGACATGCTGCTCACCAGCTACCGGCGCGTGGCCTGAGCCACGGCCGCCGCCACCGGCGCGGGCGCCGGCTCCGGCGCCCGCCCGGACGCCGGAGCCGGTCCGGACGCCGGTGCCCGCACGGGTGCCGGCTCCGGGAGGGGCGCCGGTGCGGGCGCGTCCGGGCCCTCGGTGCCCCGGCGCTGGATCCACTCGTACAGCGGGGTCGCGGCGAGCGTGGTGATGATCGTCATCAGCGCGAGCACCGTGTACAGCTCGACGGTGATCAGGCCCGCGTCGCGTCCGATGTTCAGCAGGATCAGCTCCATCAGGCCCCGGGCGTTCATCAGCGAGCCCAGCGAGGCGGCGTCGCGCCAGCTGCTGCCGGTGGCCCGCCAGGCGAGGGTGCACGCGCCGCCCTTGACCGCGACGGCCACCACGAGGACGAGCAGCAGGGTGGTGAGGACCGCCGGGTCGAAGACGACGTCCAGCCGGGTGTTGAGGCCGGAGTACACGAAGAACAGCGGCAGCAGCACACAGGCCGTGACGGGTTCCAGGCGGCCGGCGACGGAGTCGGCGAACGCGCCGCGCGGCATGGCGGCACCGAGCACGAAGGCGCCGAACACCGAGTAGACGCCCACCCATTCGGTGAAGGTCGCGCACACCAGCAGCACCACGACGACCGCGCCGAGCGCCTCGGGCCGCGCCCCGCCCGGGCCCGTGCTCCAGCGGGCCAGACGGTCCCCGGCCAACCGCTTGACGGCGAGCAGCACGACGACGTACGCGGCGCTGCCGCCCAGGGCGAGCAGGGCGACGACCGGGTCGCCCTGGGCGGCGGCGACCACCACGGCGAGCAGGATCCAGGCGGCGGCGTCGTCGACGGCGGCGCAGGCCAGGGCCACCGTGCCCACCGTGGTGCGGGTCATGCCGCGCTCGTGGATGATGCGGGCCAGCATCGGGAACGCGGTGATGCCGCAGGCCGCGCCGACGAACAGGGCGGCCTGCCAGGCGGCTACGCCGTCGGCGAACCACAGCTCGCCGCCGGCCAGGTACCAGCCGAGCGCTCCGCCGGCCGCGATCGGCGCGAGCACACCGGCCGCGGAGGCGACGGCGGACTGGCGGACGTGCCCGGCCAGGATGGAGTGGTCGAACTTCAGGCCGACCACGAACATGTAGAGGACCAGTCCGAGCTGGCCCGCGACGAAGAGCGTGGCGAGCGCGGGGTGCTGGATGTCGGTGCCGGTGCCGGGCACGGTCAGCACCCGCGGGAAGAGGTCGTCGAAGAGGGCGGGGAAGACGTGCCCGAGCAGGGTGGGTCCGAGCAGGAAGCCCGCCACCATGTCGGCGACGACCTGGGGCTGGCCCAGGCGGCGCAGCAGCAGTCCGGCGATCCGGCACACGGCGAGGACGGCGGCCAGCTGGAGGAAGAACAGCATGGTCAGTTCGTTGTTGGTGGGCATCTCACGAGCCTTCGCGGTCGGTGGCGACGCTCCAGTCGAAGCCGGTGAAGCCCGCGAGGACGGGCGGAGCGGGCCGGGCGGGGGCGTGCGGGGGGACGGAGCCGAGGGGAAGCGGTTCGCCGGGGCGGGTACGGGCGAGCGCGGCGGCGTGCCGCAGCACCCTGCGGGACAGCTCGGCCGCGGTGGCGGGCTCGTACAGGTCCCGGTCGTACTGGAGGGTCAGGCACGTGCCGTGCCGGTCCCGGGCGAACTGGAAGGACAGGTCGAACAGTCCGTCGCGCAGCGGCACGGGGCCGCCGGTCAGCCGGAGCCCACCGGTGACGTCGATCTCGTCCCAGAGGGTGACCCAGACGTCGAAGAACGGTCCGCGGCCGGGCCTGCGCGGCGGGTCCAGGGCGCGCACGACCTCGTCGAAGGGCAGCGCGGCGTGTTCGAGGGCGCCGACGACCCGGTCGGCGAGGCCGTCCAGCAGCTGCCCGCAGGTCAGTCCGGGGCGGACCGGGGTGCGCAGGGCGACGGTGTTGACGCGGCAGCCGATGGTGCCGCCGGTGCGGTGGCTGACGGCGGTGCCCAGGCAGACGTCCGCCGCGCCGGTGGCGGTGTGCAGGGCGAGGGCGACGGCGCCGGCGAGCGGGGTGAACAGGGAGGTGCGCCGGGACCGTGCCAGCTCCTCGAGGGCCTCGGTGGTGTGCGTCCCCAGGCGTTCGCGGTGGACGGCGGTGCGGCGGCCGGGTCCGGGTGTGCGCGGGTGGTCCACGGGCAGCGGCACCGGCTCCGGGAACGGCATCAGCTCACCCGCCCAGTAGGCGAGTTCCCGGCCGCTCGGACGGGGGTCGGGGGTGTCGCCGGCGGGCGGCGGGGGCAGCGGGCGGCCCTGGGCCAGGGCGTCGTGGCAGGCGACCAGGTCGCGGGCGGCGATCTCCAGGGACAGCTGGTCGGCGACGGTGTGGTGGAAGACCAGCAGCAGATGGCAGTCGCCGGGGGTGCGGATCAGGGTCACGCGCAGCAGCGGGCCGCGCGCGAGGTCGAACGGCTCGTGGCTCAGGCGTTCCACGAGCGCGTCCCGGGCGGCGGCGTCGGCGGCGGTCTCGACGGCGAGCGGGACGGGTCCGGTACGCAGCCGGGGCACCGGTTCGCCGCGCCGCTCGCCGAACGTGGTGCGCACCGCGGGGTGCCGGTTCTGGAGGGCGGTCACCGCCCGGGCCAGCGCCTGCGGTTGGAGGGTTCCGGTGCAGCGCAGCAGCAGCGGCACGTGGTAGGCGGTGTCGTGCTCCCCGCGCAGCTGCTGTTCGAGCCACAGCCGCCGCTGCACCGGGGAGGCGGCGGGCTCGGCCGGCGACGCGGTGGGCGGCTCGGCGGCGGGCCGGGTGGAGAGGCGGGCGGCGAGGGCGGCGGGCGTGGGCGCCTCGAAGAGGTCGCGCACGGTGACGGGGACGCCGAGGCGGGCGGTGGCGGCCTGGGCCAGCGAGGCCGCCCGGAGGCTGGTGCCGCCGAGCTGGAAGAAGTCGTCGGTGTCGGTGGCGCCGCGGCCGAGCGCCACGCCGAACAGCTCGCGCAGCGCCGGCCTCAGGGCCGCGCCGGCCGCCGCTTCGGCCGCCGCCCCGGCCGTGGCCGGGGGTGCCCCGGCCAGGCCGCGGCGGGCCAGTTCCCGACGGTCGATCTTGCCGTTGGGCGTCTCGGGCAACCGGTCGCAGACGGCGACGGCCGCGGGCACCATGTAGTACGGCAGCCGCTGGGCCAGCCGGTCGCGCCAGTCGCCGGGCAGGCCCGCGCCGCGGGTCACGACGTGGGCCACCAGCAGCGGTTCGGGGGTGCCGTCCGGTACCACGACGGCCGCGGCGGCGATCCCCGGCAGCGCGGCCAGGGCGGCCTCCACCTCCCCCGGTTCGATGCGGAAGCCGCGGATCTTGACCTGCCGGTCGGCCCGGCCGCGGAAGTCGAGCGTGCCGTCGGGACGGTGGCTGACGAGGTCGCCGGTGCGGTAGAGGCGGGCGCCGGGGCGCGGGTCGCCGGGGTCGGCGACGAAGCGCTCCGCGTCCAGCTCCGGCCGGCCCACGTAGCCGCGGCCGACGCCCGCGCCGCCGATGTACAGCTCGCCCACCACGCCGGGTCCCACGGGCCGGCCCTGGTCGTCGCGCACGTGGTACCGCAGGTTGGCCATGGGCCGCCCCACGGTGGGCGGTTCGCCCGGGGTGCCGGGCGGGCAGCGGTGCCAGGACTGGAAGACGGTGGCCTCGGTCGGCCCGTACACGTAGTACAGCTCGCGGGTGCCGGTCACGGCCCAGCGGTCCACGAGTGCCTGGCAGAACGCCTCACCGCCGGTCACCACGGTGCGCACGCCGGGGAAGTCGGCGGGGTCCAGCTGGGCGAGGAGCGCGGCGAGCAGGAAGACGGTGTCCGCCTCGCGGTCGCGGACCAGGCCGGCCAGTGCCTCGGCGGAGGCGACCGGCGCGTCGAAGGGGACGACGGCGGCGCCCGCCCACAGGGCGGCGAAGATCTCCCACACCGACACGTCGAAGCCCGGGCCGGAGAACTGCAGGACACGGCGCCCCGGCCCGAGCCCGAACGGTTCGGCCGTCGCCGCGAGGAGGTTGACCAGGCCGTGGTGTTCGATGCCCACGCCCTTGGGGCGGCCGGTGGAACCGGAGGTGTGGATGACGTAGGCCAGGTCGCGGGCGGTGGCGGGGCCGCGGTCCGGCGGTGACTGGGGCCGCGCCGCGAGGAGTTCGTCGAGGTCCAGCAGGACGTTCCGGCCGGCCGGGACCCGTCCCGCCAGGTCCCGGGTGGTGACGGTCAGTTCGCCGGGGACGTCCTCGGCGATCTGGGCGAGCCGGGCCGGCGGGTAGCCCGGGTCGAGCGGCAGATAGGCGGCGCCGCAGCGCAGTACGGCCAGCAGCGCGACGACCAGTTCGGCCGAGCGGGGCAGGCAGACCCGGACCACGCCGCCGGGGGCCGCCCCGTGCGCGGCCAGCCGCCCGGCGAGCGCGTCGGCCGCGCGGTGCAGGGCGGCGTGGGTGAGGGTGCGGTCGCGGCCGATCACGGCCGGGTGTTCCGTCCAGCGGGCCGACCGTGCGCGCAGCAGGTCGGCGAGGTTTCCCTCGGGCACCTTCGCCGCGGTGTCGTTGAGTTGTCGCAGCACCTCGGACCAGTCGGCGTTCACGCTCCCTCCCCCGGCTGCGGTGCCGGGCGCCAGGGGGCGTCCGGGGTGTGCAGGAGGTCGTTCAGGGCGCGGCCGAAGCGGTCGACGAGGGCGGCGGCGGTCCGGGGGTCGAAGAGTTCGGCCTTGTAGGTGAGGACGCCCTCGACGTCGTCGGGGCCGGCCCGCAGCGACCAGACGAGGTCGAAGGCGGTGGCGGTCGGGCGCTGCGCCGCCGCCTCGCCGTCGGGCGTGAACAGGCCGCCTGGCCGGGCGGGCGCCGCGTCCTGGGCGACGACGAGGACCTGGCCGAGCCGGGCCCGGTCGATGCCGTACTCCCGTTCGGCGAGATCGCCGAGGGCGGCGAGATGGGCCTCGGGCCGGGTGTGCGCGGTCAGCAGCGCACCGGCGACGCGTCCGGCGAGCGCCCGGTGGCTGGGGGCGCCGGCGGTGTCGACGCGCAGCAGGCCGGTGGTGGTGAGCGGGCCGACGACGTCGGCGAGCCCGGGCCGGTCGCGGGTGCTGAGCACGGTGGCGAGCCACACCTCGTCCCGGCCCCCGGTGTCCTGCCCGAGCGCGGCGGTCAGGGCGGACAGCGCGGCGGCGAACGGGGTGAGGCCCGCGGCGCGGGCGAAGGCCGCCGCCCCGGGGGCGGGCAGCGTGAACGGCAGCTCGGCCGGGATCAGCGCGGTGCGCACCAGCCGGGGCCGGTCGTACGGCAGCCGCAGCTCGGGCGGGCCGGCCGCGAGGGCCCGCCGCCACTCGTCGAGGGTGGCGGCGTCGGGGGTCCGGGTCCGCTCCCAGCGGGCCACGTCGGCCAGCCGCAGCCTGCCGGGGGTCTCGTCTGCGGGGCGCCGGCCGGCGGCGAACGCGGTGTAGGCCTCCTCCACCTGGCCGACCAGCAGTTCCATGGAACGACCGTCGACGGCGATGTGGTGGACCGCCAGCAGCAGCACGTGCGCGTCGTCGGCGAGCCGCACCAGACGGCACCGCAGGAGCAGGCCGGCCGCCAGGTCGAAGGGTTCGCCGGCGTGCCGCTGGGCGAGGTCGCGCAGCGCCGTGGCCCGGTCGGCCTCCGCCAGGGTGCTCAGGTCCTCCTCCTGCCAGGCGATCCGCGGGACGGGCAGCGGATGCCAGCGGGGCTCCGGGCCGTCGGTCACCAGGCGGCCGCTGAGCGCGTCGTGCCGGGCGGCCGTGTGCTCGACGGCCTCGCGCAGCGCGTGGGGGTCGACGGGTCCGGTGCGCAGCGCCTCCAGCACGGCGAACGCGGCCTGGGGGGCGCCGTCCCGCAGCGCCCGCCAGATCTGCCGCTGCTCGTCGGTCAGCGGGGCCGGTCCGGCGTCCGGGCCGGAAACCGGACCGGTGGCCGCCGGGCCCGCGACCGGCCCGGTGTCGCCCTCGGCGCCGAGGGGGGCGCCGGGGCCGGCGGGGTCCGGGGCGGCGCGGGTGAGCGCCTCGGCGATGGCGGCGGGCGTGCGCAGGTCGAAGACGAGCCGGGGCGACACCTCGGTGCCCAGGGCGGCGCGCAGCCGCCCGGCGACCGCGATGGCGTCGAGGGAGGCACCGCCCAGCTCGAAGAAGTCGTCGTCGGGCCCGGCGGCCTCCGGCAGCCCCAGACACTCGGCGACGGCCCGCCCGACGGCCGCGACGGTGCCGGCGGCGTCCCGCGGTCCGCCTCCGGCCGCGGGGCCGCCGTACGGGCCGGTGGCGGTGCCGCTGCTGGTGTCCGGGGCGGCGGTGCCCGCACCGGTGGCGGTGCCCGCACCGGGGGCAGTGCCCGTGCCCGCGGGGGTGCCCGTCCCGGCGAGGGCGCCCGTGCCGGCGGCGGTACCCGCGTCGGTGGCGGTGCCCGTCCCGGTGCCGGTGCCCGTCTCCGTGCCCGTGGCAATCTCGATGGCGTCCGGGACCCATGCGGCCGGCAGCGCCCGTCGTACGAACGCGCGCAGGGCCGCGGCGGACACGGACCGGCCGGCGCGGAGCCCGACCCGCACCCGGCCGGGGGCGGTGGTCTCGGCCGTGGCGACGTCGGGGTGTTCGCACAGCCGCAGTTCGGTGTCGGCCCAGGCGGCCGGGCGGCCGGCCGGGCCGCGCGGGACGAGGCCGCCGTCCTCCCGGCGCACCGCCGCGAGCCCGGTGGGCCCCTCGGCGGTGTGCAGTTCGCCGGGCACACCGACGGGGACCGGGCGCCCGGCGGCGTCCAGCAGCCGGCCGGGGCCGGGGGCCGGGGTACCGGCCCCGGGGGGCGGGGAGGCGGCCTCCAGGCGGGCCAGTTCGGCCGTCTCGGCGGCGGGCAGCGGGGTGTCGGCCAGGCTGCGGGACGGGTCCTGCGCGGCCCGGACGAGCAGATCGGCCCAGTGGTCGAGCAGGCGCCGCACGCGGGACGCGCTGAACAGCACGGTGTCGTACTCGGCGACGAGGGCCAGCCGGTCGCCCGAGTTGTCCAGGTGGAAGCTGAGCTCGAACTCGCTGGCGTCGTCGCTGAACGGCTCGCGCCGCACGGTGAGCCCGGGCCCCGCGTCGAACTCCTCGCCGGTGCCCGCCGCGCCCGGCTCGTCCACCGTGAACATCACGGTGAACAGCGGGGTCCGCCCGCCGTCGCGGGCGCCGGGCAGCTCCTCGACGAGCCGGTCGAAGGGATGCCCGCGGTGCGCCAGGGCACCGGCGACGGCGGACCGCACCCGCCGCGCGGCCTCGGTGAACGCGGCCTCGGGCGGCAGCTCGGCGGTGAGGACGACGGTGTTGAGGTAGGGCCCCAGCACGTCGGCGTCGCCCGGGTGGTCGCGGCCGGTGACCGGCGTGCCGACGAGCAGGCGGGGCTCTCCGGTGAACCGCTGGAGCAGCCAGCCGAGCGATGCCAGGCCCACGGTGAAGACGCTGGTGCCCAGTTCCCGGGCGAGGGCGCGCACCCGGCTCCCCGCCTCGGCGGGCAGCCGCACGGTGTGCACGCCGCCGGGTCCCGCGGGTGCGCCGCGCTCGCCGTCGGCGGGGAGCAGGGGGTACGGCAGCGGGGCGGCCAGCCGCTCGTGCCAGTACGCGCGGTCCGCCGCGCCCTCGGGCGAGGCCGTACGGGCCGCCTCGCGCGCGATGTGGTCGGTGTAGCGGCCGGCGGCGGGCGGGGGCGGGGGCGTGCCCTCGCGGTGTGCGCGGACCCGGGTCAGGAGGCGGCGTACGAGGGCGGCGGCGGAGGTGCCGTCGCAGACGATGTGGTGGACGGTCAGGACGAGGACGGAGCTGGTCGGCGAGAGCGTCAGCAGGGCCGCCCGCAGGGGCGGCTCGTGCTCCAGGTCGAAGTGGCGCCCGGCGAGCCTGCGCACGGTGTCGGCGACGCGCTCCGGGCTCGGGTCGTGCTCCAGGGGTACGACGGTCAGCGGTGGCCGGTCGCCGGGCACGAAGCGCTGGCGCGGCTCGCCGTCGCGCACGAGGAAGCGGGCGCGCAGCAGTTCGTGGCCGGCGGCCTCGTCGGCCAGGGCCCGGGCGACCTCGTCGGGGTGCAGGGCGCCGTCCACGCGCAGGACGTCGGTGAGGTGGTGGACCGTGGCGCCGGGGCCGCCGAGCCGGGCGAGGGTCCACAGCCGGCGCTGGGCGGCGGACAGCGGGTGGTCGGCGGGCGCGCCGGCGTCCTCGCCGGGGGAGCCGTCCGCCGTGGCCGTGGCGTCGGCGGCGGCGCCGCGGCGGTGCAGCGCGGCGCAGACCTCGGCGACCGTGGGGCCGTCGAAGAGTTCGTCGATCTCCAGGAGCAGGCCGTGTCGCTCCTGGAGGGCGCCGACCAGGTCGACGGCGAGCAGGCTGTGCCCGCCGAGCCCGAAGAAGCTGTCGTCGGGGCCGACCCGGTCCACTCCGAGGATCTCCCGGAACAGCCCGGAGACGGTCTCCTCCAACACCGGCCCCGGACCGCCGTCCGCCTGCTGCGCCCGCTCCCCCTCCGCCTGCCGCCCCGCCGCGCCGGCCCCGGCCCCGGGCCGCGAACCGACGAAGGCCGAAGAGCCGGCCCCGGACGGGGAGCCGGCCGCGGGCGAGGAACCGGCGAAGGGACCGTGATCCGCACCGGACGGGGAGCCGGCCGCGGGCCGGGAATCAGCCCCGGGCCGGGAAGCGGCCGCAGGCGGGAATCCGGCCTCGGCTGCGGAGTCGGCGGCGGACGGGGAGTCGACCGCAAGCCCCGCACCGGCCCCGACCTGCGGACCGGCCCCGGCCTGCGGACCGACCGCAGGCCGGGAAACGGCGTCGGGCCGGGAATCGGCCCCGGGCCGGGAAACCGCCGCGGCTGCGCGGTCGGCCAGTGCGCGGCGGTCGGCCTTGCCGTTGGTGGTGAGCGGAACGGTGTCCAGCGGCAGGATGCGGTCCGGCACCAGGGGCGCGGGCAGGGTGTCCGCGGCGGCGGCCCGGACGCGCGCCGGGTCGGCGGCGGCCGGTCCGGTGACCCAGGCGACGAGCGAGGGCTGCCCGTCGGGCCCGCCGACGACCACGGCGACGGCGCCGGTGACGCCCTCGACGCGTGCCAGATGGGCCTCCACGTCGCCGAGTTCGACCCGGTTGCCGCGGATCTTGACCTGGTCGTCGGCGCGTCCCAGGTACTGAAGCGTGCCGTCGCCCTGCCACCAGGCGCGGTCACCGGTGCGGTAGCGGCGCCCGCCCGGTGCGGCGGGGTCGGTCACGAAGGCGGCCGCGGTGGCCTCGGGCCGGCCGAGGTAGCCGTCGGCGAGGCCGGGACCGGCGAGCTGGATCTCGCCGGGGAAGCCGGGCGGCACGGGACGCCCCGCCGCATCGAGCACGGACACCGCCGTGTTGCTCAGGGGCCGGCCCACGGGGGTGCCGTACAGGGGGTGCTCGGGGTAGTCGAAGGCGGTGGCGCCCACGGAGTTCTCGGTGGGGCCGTACTCGTTGACGAGCCGTACGCCGGGCATCAGCCGGCGGTGCCGGGCGACGAGCCCGGCCGGCATGGCCTCGCCCGCGACGGTGACCACGCGCAGGGTGCCGGCCGCGGCGAGCGCGTCGGCGACGCTCCGGTACAGGCTCGGCACGAGGGTGACGTGGGTGGCGCCGTGGCGCTCGGCGAGCGTGCGCAGATGGGCTCCGTCCAGCCGCCGGTGGCCGTCGACCAGCACCAGCCGCCCGCCCGCGCCGAGCACCGAGAACACGTCGGAGACGGAGCTGTCGAAGGACAGCGCGGGGATCTGGAGCAGGCAGGTGGCCGGGGACAGCGCGTGGTACTCGCCCTTCCAGGCCAGGTAGCCGCAGATGGCCGAGTGCCGTACGACGACGCCCTTGGGCCGGCCGGTGGAGCCGGAGGTGTGGATGACGTACGCCGGGTCCCCGGGCCGGGGCGGGGCCGGGTCGGGTCCCTCGGGCCCGCCGGGCGCGGCCAGTTCGGCGGCGGACAGCAGCGGGGTGCCGGTGGCGTCCGCCAGGTCACGGGCGAGCGGGAGGTGGGCGGGCTCGGCGATCAGGGCCGTCGCCCCGACGTCGGTGAGGATGCCGGCGAGGCGCCGCGCGGGCTGGGCCGGGTCCAGCGGGACGTAGGCGGCGCCGGAGCGGACCGTGCCGAGCAGGGCGCTGAGCGCGTGCCGGCCCTTGCCGGTCAGCAGTGCCACGCGGGTGCCGGGGCCCGCCCCGTGCTCCAGGTGCAGTCGGCGGGCGGTGCGCAGGGACTCGGCCCGCAGCTCGTCGTGGCCGAGGGCGGTGCCGTCGGCGGTGACGACGGCGGTGCCGGTGCCGCCCGCGCGGGCGCCGCGCTCCAGCCGCTCGACGAGGGTGCCGGGGGTGGCCGGCGGGTGGAAGCCGCCGTGCCCGAAGGCGTGGACGGTGTTCCGGTCGGCGGCCGACAGCAGGGTCAGGTCCGCGAGGGGGCGGCCCGGTTCGGCCAGCTGGGCCAGAAGGTGGTCCACGGTCCGCAGGAAGCTTTCGGCGAACCAGGGTTCGATGCTGTCGGTGTCGAACTCGGCCCGCAGCAGGCCGGCGTCGGCGTCGAGCGCGATCCGCAGTCGGACGCCGCCGTCCGCCGCGTCGGCGGGGCCCGCGCCGGGCGCGTCCCGGACGGCGGCGGCGAGGTCGGCGAGGAGGCCGCCGACGGTGTGCGCGGCGGCCGGGCCGGGGCGTACGGCGGCGGGCCCGCCGGGGCCGTCGAGGACGACGGCGGTCCGCCCGGCGTCCTCGGCCGCGCCGGCGGCCAGCGCCACCGCGGCACCCAGCAGCGCGAGCCGGTCCGCACCGCCCGCGGGCTCCGCCCGGTCCGCCGCGGCCAGGGCCGAGCGGGCCGGTCCGGTCAGCGGCAGGCTCCGCCCGGCCCGCCCGGGGCTGCGGGGCGTGGTCAGGCGGGGCCGGAGTCCGGTGACCGCCGCGTGCACGGCGGCTCGTGGCGCGGCGGTCGTGGGCGGGGTCACGGGCTGGGCGGTCATGGCCGTACGCTCCCTGCTGTTCCGGCGTGGCTGGTGGGGTGCCACCGGGCGTGCTCGGCGAGGGCGTCCACGACGTCGTCGAGCAGGGCGGCGGCGGTGTCCGGGGTGAACAGCGCCGGGTCGTGGACGAGTTCGAGACGCAGTCGACCGTCGCGGGCGGTGGCGTAGATCCGCAGGTCGTCGGTGAGCGGCGGCCGGGCGGGCGGGATGTCGAGGAACTCCCAGCCGTCGGTGGTCCGCTGCGAGGCCTCCCAGCTGAGCCCGGCGTCGTACACGGGGCGCCGGCCCCGCGGCGGGCGGTCGACCAGCTCGGTGACCGTGATGTCGTACGGGAACCGCGCGTGCTCGTAGGCCTCCAGGAGCCGGTCGCGGACCTGGGCGAGGAGCGCGCCGGGGCCGGCGGCGGCGCCGGGTGCGAGCCGCAGCGGCAGTGCGTTGACGAAGCAGCCGACCACGCCGGCGAGTTGGGTGCGGTCGCGGGGGGCGGCGGGGCTGCCGATCACGATCTCGTCCTGGCCGCTGTGCCGGTGCAGCACCCGTGCCCAGGCCGCGAGCAGCGCCATGAACGGGGTGGCGCCGGGCACGGTGCGCGCGGCGGCGTCGACCAGGCCGGTGCCGACCGTGCGGGCGACCAGTCCGCCGTCGCCGCGCGCGGGCGCGGGCGGGCGGGGTGCGGCGCAGCGCAGGTCGAGACGGGGCAGCGGCCCGGCCAGCGTGCGCCGCCAGTACGCGCGGTCCGCGGCGGCCTCGGGACCGGTGAGCCAGGCGGCCTCCTGCGCGGTCCACTCCCGGTACTGGGGTGCGGGCGGGGCGTCCTGCCAGGGGGTGCGGCCCGCGGCCAGTTCGTCGTGGGCGTGCAGCAGGTCGGCGACGACGAGGTCGACGCTGTCGCCGTCGTACACGATGTGGTGGGCGGTGACGACGAGGACGTCGCCGCCCGGGGCGCCGCGCAGCAGCCGCACCTCGAACAGGGGGCCGCCGGCGAGGTCGAAGACGGTCTGCTGGGCGGCGCGCACCTCGGCGGTGAGGGCGTCGGCGCCGTGCCGGGGGTCCAGGTCGACGACGCGCAGCGGCGGGCCGCCGGGCAGCCGGTCCAGGACGATCTGCCGCGCGCTGCCGTCGACGACGGCGACCCGGCTGCGCAGCACCTCGTGGCGGTCGGCGAGCGCGGCGACGGCCCCGCGCAGCGCCTCCGGGTGGAGGGTGCGGCCGGTGCGCAGGGCGTCGCTGATGTTGAGGGCGGTCGGCACGGTGCTGGAGCGGGCCGCGGACCAGATCCGGCGCTGGGCCCGCGACAGCGGCAGCACCGGGCCGTCGAGCGGGGCGGCGTCGGCGGCGGGTCCGGCGGCGCCGGGCGCGGCGGTGGCCAGGTGGGCGGCCATCGCCCGGACGGTCTGGTGCCGGAAGACGGCGCGCAGCGGGACCCGGACGCCGAACTCGTCCTGGAGGCCGACCGCGATCCGGGCCGCGGTCAGGCTGTGGCCGCCCAGGGCGAACAGGTCGGCGTCGGGGTCGGTGACCGGCCGGCCGAGCGCCTCCTCCCACACGCGGGCGACCCGCCGCTCCCGCGGGCCGAGACCGGCGGCACCGCTGCCGTCCCGCTCGCCGGGACCGGCCGGGCCGGGGTCGGGCAGGGCGCGCCGGTCGAGCTTGCCGTTCGGCCCGAGCGGCAGCTCGGCGATCGGGAGGTAGCGGTCGGGGACCATCGCGGCGGGCAGCCGCTCGGCCAGGAAGGCGCGCAGGGCGGGCGGATCGCAGCGGCCCACCACGTAGGCGACGAGCGCGGGTTCGCCGGCCGGGCCCGGCCGGGCGGCGACGGCGCAGCGGCGCACGTCGGGGTGTTCGGCGAGGACGACGGCCACCTCCCCGGGTTCGACGCGCTGTCCGCGGATCTTGACCTGGTCGTCGATGCGGCCGAGGAAGGCTAGGTTGCCGTCGGGCCGGCGCACGGCCAGGTCGCCGGTGCGGTACATGCGCCGGCCGGGGCGGACGGGGTTGGGCACGAAGCGGGTGGCGGTGAGGGCGGGGTTGTTGAGGTAGCCGCGGGCCAGGCCGGCGCCGGAGACGCACAGTTCGCCGGGGACGCCGAACGGGGCGAGGTCGCCGTAGGGGTCGAGGACGTCGACGGTCTTGTTGGCGATGGGGTGGCCGATGAGCACGTCGGCGCCGGGATCGGTGATGCGGTGGACGGTGGTCCAGACGCTGTCCTCCGTGGGGCCGTACTCGTTGTAGAGCACGGTGGAGGGGAGCAGGCGGGCGTGGCGGGCGGCGAGTTCCTCGGGCAGCCGCTCGCCGACCAGCACGATCTGGCGGACGGAGCGGAGCCGGTCGGCGCAGCGTTCGAGCAGCAGCTGGTACAGGCTCGGCACCATCATGATGTGCGTGACGGCGTTGCGGTGGATCTCCTCCGCGACATGGGCGACGTCCAGCAGCCGGTCCTTGGCCAGGACGACGACGCGGGTGCCCGCGATCAGGGCGGAGAAGACGTCGTTGACGCCGCTGTCGGAGTGCAGCGGCGGCACCTGGAGGACGGCCGCGCCCTCGTCGAAGCCGTAGTAGCCGGCCCGGTAGTGGACGGTGTTGACGATGCCGCGGTGTTCCACCATGACGCCCTTGGGGCGGCCGGTGGAGCCGGAGGTGTAGATGATGTAGGCGAGGTCGCGGGGCCCGGCGCGGCGGGCGGCGGCCGGTGCGGTGGGCGGCGTGGGGTGCCCGGTGCGCGGGTCGAGGACGGGGACGCGGGCCGCGGCGGTGGCGCGGGCGTGGTGGGCGCCGTCGGCGAGGACGGCGACGGCGCCGCTGTCGGCGAGGGCGTAGGCGAGGCGGTCGGCGGGCTGCTCGGGGTCGAGCGGCAGGAACGCCGCGCCGGTCTTCAGCACGGCGAGCGCGGCGACGACCATCCACTCGGTGCGCTCCGTCACCACGGCGACGAGCCGCCCGGGCGCCGGGTCGGCGGCGGTGCGCAGCCGTGCGGCCACCTGCTCGGCCAGGGCGTCGAGTTCGGCGAAGGTGAGGGTGGTGGCGCCGTGCACGACGGCGGGCCGGTCGGGGGTCCGGGCGGTCTGCCGCTCGACGAGGTCGAGCAGGGTGGCGTCCTCGGGGAAGGGGGCCGCGGTGTCGTTGACGTCGTGCAGCAGTTCCCGGCGCTCGTCGGCGGGCAGCACCGGGGCGCGGCGCACGGGGGCGTCGGGGTCGGCGAGCAGCCCGGTCAGCAGGGTGCGCAGCCGTTCGCCGATGCGGGCGGCGGTGGCGCGGTCGAAGAGGTCGTCGGTGTAGCCGATCCACAGTTCGCCGGGGCGCTGGCCGGTGGGCTCCAGGAAGCTGAAGGCGAGGTCGAAGTCGCTGACGGGCGGGTCGAGTTCGATGTGCCGCACGGCGGGCCCGGCGCTGTCCCCGGTGACGGTGGTGCCGGACAGGGCGGTCTCCACCAGGACGTCGAACACCGGGTTGCGGCCGGCCTCGCGGGGCAGCCCCAGGTCCTCGACTAGCCGCTCGAAGGGGTACTCGGCGTGGGCCAGGGCCTCCTGGGCGGTGGTGCGTACGGCGGCCAGCAGCTCGCGGAAGGAGCGTTCGGCGTCGACCGGGGTGCGCAGCACGACCGTGTTGGCGAACAGCCCGACGGTCTCGGCGGCGCGGCGGTCGTGGCGGCCGGCGTCGATGGTGCCGAGCAGGGCGTCGCGCTCGCCGCACAGCCGCAGCAGCAGCACCCGGACGGCGGCGACGACGCCCATGAACGGAGTGGCGGCGGCGTCCCGGCACAGCGCGGCGAGCGCGTCGGTGAGGTCGGTGGGCAGCGTCAGCCGGACCTTGCCGCCCGCGGAGCTGCGCGTGGCGGACCGGCGCCGGTCGGTGGGCAGTTCCAGGGGCTCGGGCGGGTCGGCGAGCTGCCGGGTCCAGTAGGCGCGGTGCGCCTGGCCGCGCGGCCCGGCCAGGCGCTCGGCGAGCGCGTGGGTGTGCTCGGCGTACTGGGGGGCGGGCGGCGGCACGGGGGCGTCGGGGCGCAGCGAGTCGGCGAGGTCGCGCAGCAGCACCGCGTAGGACCAGCCGTCGCACACCACGTGGTGGATGGTGCACAGCAGGGTGCCGCCGTCCCGGTCGGGCAGCCAGTGCATGCGGGTGAGCGGGCCGTGGGCCAGGTCGAAGCGCCAGGCGCACTCGCGGGTGTAGGCGGCCCGCAGGGCGTCGTCGGGGTCGGTGCCGGCGGGGACCGGCTCCACGGTCAGCACCCCGGAGGGGGCGGGCAGCACGATCTGCTCCAGCCCGTGCGGGCCCTCGCGCAGCACGGTGCGCAGCGCCTCGTGCCGGGCCACCAGGTCGTCGACGCGGGCGGCGAGCAGGCCGGTGTCGACGGGGCCGTCGATGCGGTAGGCCTCGACCATGGTGTACGGCGGCAGCGGGGAGTCGTCGAGGCGGTCCAGCAGCCACATGCGGCGCTGGGCGTTGGTGGCGGGCAGCGGTCCGGCGCGGTGCGCGGCGGGCTCGGCCAGGGGTGCGGGGGCCCGGTCGCGGGGCCGGGCGCCGCGCTCGCGCAGGACGGCGGTGAGGGCGGCCGGGGTGCGCCGGTCGAGGACGTCGTGGACGGTGAGCGCGTCCGGCCGGCCGGTCGCCTCGCAGACGGTGCCGACCAGCTGGACCGCGCCGAGGCTGTGCCCGTCGGTGGCGAAGAAGTCGTCGTCGCCGGTGCGTGGCGGCTGTCCGAACACCTCGCTCCAGGCGGCGGCGACGAGCGCGCCGAGCGGGTCGGCCGGCTGCCAGCGGGGGCCGTCGTGCGCGGCCGGCAGGGCGAGCAGGGCACGCCGGTCGATCTTGCCGTGCGGGGTCAGGGGGAGGGAGTCCAGGCGGTGCAGGGTGGCCGGACGCATGTGCGCGGGCAGGTCGGCGCGCAGAGCGGCGGCGAGGTCCTCGGGCGTGGTGGTGCCGGTGTACCAGGCGTGCAGGGTGGTCTGCCCGTCGTCCGTGCGGGGGACGACGACCGCCTCGGTGACCCCGTGGTGGCGTACGAGGGTCTGCTCGACCTCTCCGGTCTCGACGCGGTTGCCGAAGATCTGGACCTGGCCGTCGCCGCGGCCGAGGAACTCCAGTTCGCCGTCGGGGCCCCAGCGGCCGAGGTCGCCGGTGCGGAAGACGGGGGCGTCGCCGGTGTGCGGGCAGGTGGTGAAGCGGGCCGCGGTGGCCTCCGGGTCGCGGTCGTAGCCGGCCGCGACGCCGGGTCCGGCGACGAGGATCTCGCCGGTGACGCCGGCCGGGGCGAGTTCTCCGGTGGGGGTGACGACGAGGACGCCGTAGCCGGGCGAGGGGCGGCCGATGGGCACCCGGTCCAGGCGCTGGGCCGTCTCTCCGGGCCGGATGAACATGGTGGCGTCGATGGTGGCCTCGCTCGGCCCGTACAGGTTGGCGAAGGTGCCGACGCTGAGCCGGCCCGCCGTGCGCGGCAGCAGTCCGCGCGGGATCGTGTCGCCGCCGAGCAGCAGGTGGCGCAGCGGGAGTGCGGCGCCGTCGGGCAGTCCGCGCAGCAGGGCGGAGAGCAGGCCGGGGACGCAGTTGACGAGGGTGACCTCGCCGTCGCGGACGCGCTGCCACAGGCCGGCCGGGTCGATGCGGTCGGGGGCGCCGACGGCGACGAGGGTGCCGCCGGAGAGCAGGGTGGCGAAGATCTGGAAGGTGGTGGCGTCGGAGGTGATCGCGGAGAGCAGCGCGGTGCGGGTCGCGGCGTCGATGCCCAGTTCCTCCGCGCCGGTGCGCACCTTGTGGGCGAGCTGGTCGTGGCGCAGCGCGACCGGGCGGGGCGTTCCGGTGGAGCCGGAGGTGAACAGGACGGTGGCGTCGTCGGCCGGTCCGGGGGCGGCGGGGCACACCGTGCCGGGGGCGCGGCGCAGTTCGCCGAGGTCGAGCACGGGGGCGCCCAGGGCGTCCGCGCCGGGGTGCCCGGCGGTGGCGCACAGCACGGCGCGGCTGCCGCTGACCCGGGTGAGCAGGGCGAGGCGGGCGGCGGGGTGGCCGGGGTCGAGCGGCACGTAGGCGGCGCCGGTGCGCAGGACGGCGAGGAACGCCACGACGAGTGAGGCCCCGCGGTCGGCGAGCACGGCGACGCGGTCGCCGGGCCCGATGCCGTGCCGCCCGGCGAGCGCGCCCGCCACCCGCTCGGCCTCGTCGGCCAGCGCGCGGTAGGTCAGGGTGCGGCCCTCGCCGGTGACGGCGAGGGCGTCCGGGGTCCGGCGGGCCTGTTCGGCCACGAGGCCGGTGAGGGTGGCCGGGGCGAAGGAGGCCGGGGCGGGCAGTTCGGCGAGGAGGGTCAGTTCGGCCCGCTGGTCGGCGCCGAGGACGTCGATGTCCCGTACCGCCTGGTGCGGGTCGGCGGCGAGGGCCGCCAGCACGGCGGCGACGCAGCGCGGCAGCGCGCGGGCCAGACCGGAGGAGCCCTCGGCGGTCAGCCGCAGCTCGTCGGGCCCGTCCTGTACGGCGGTCAGCAGGGCCCCGGCCGGGCCGGCGGGCCGGCGGCCTTGGTGCAGGGCCGGGCAGACGACGGCGAGTTGCTCCAGGACGGCGGGGTCGGCGGCGCCGGTGGCCGTCAGCCGGTCGGCGAGTGCGGCGCGCCGGGGCCAGGGGTCGGCCGCGGCGGTGGCCAGTTCGGTGTGCAGGGCCTGAACGAAGGCGGTGGCGGGGGCGTCCGGGTCGAGCGGGGCGAGCAGCGCGAACTCGGCGCCGTCGGCGGCCCGTTCCCCGAAGGCCGGGCACACCACGGGCACCCGGTTCGACCCGCCGAGCCCGGCCACCACGATCCGGGCGGCGGCCACGACCAGCAGCAGCAGCCCTTCGGGGGCCCCGCCGGTCATGGCGTGCAGGGCACGGGCGGCTCCGGCGGGCACGCGTGCCCAGGGGGCGCCGTCCGGGGCCGGTGCCCCCGGCGCGGGCGCCGGTGCGGTGGCGGCCCCGGCGTCGTGCGGGGCGGGGCCGGGGCCCGTGGCCGGGGTGAGCAGCGGCTCGGTGTCCGCGTGGGTCAGCCGGGCCGGCCAGGGGGTTCCACCGTCGTGCAGCACCTGCGCTTCCTCCTCGTGGCGTGGGTCAGGCGGCGGCCGGTGACAGCGCGTGGCCCGCGGTCAGGCCGAGCGCCGGGAACAGTTCGACGTCGCGGCCGTCGACGCCGCGCATGACGACGTCGATGGCCGTGCTCATCAGGTCGACGTGGAACTGGGTGAAGGTGCCCAGGCCCAGGCCGAGGTGGACGCCGGGGTGCCGTTCGTTGGCGAAGTAGTTGCCGGGCAGCAGCGGCGTGCAGGCGGCGTTGGTGCCGAAGCCGATCTCGTGGAGCTTGGCGTAGCGGTCGTCGTGGGCGAGCAGGCGCTCGAGCCCCTCGGCGAACCGGGTGGCGCCGGGGCGGGCCGGGCGTACGGCGGTGATCCGGCCGTCGGTGACGGTGATGACGGCGGGCTCGTCGGCCATCGCCGCCAGGTCCTGGTAGACGCGCTCGGTCTCGGCGAGGCTCGTCTCGTGACCGCCGCGGTGCACGATGGGCGCGCCCTGGAGGGTGATGTCGCCGTCGAGGCTGAAGTGGGTGTGGTCCTCGAACTCGCCGGAGGCGTTGACGAGGGAGCTGAGTTCGCCGGTGGGCAGCACGACCTGCTGGCCGGGCTGGAGCGGCCCGTGCAGCGAGAACCAGTGCTCGGAGTACTGGTGGCGGAAGACCGCCTCGGTGCCGAACTCGTGGCCGAGGAAGAGCATGTCGTCGGCCCGGTCGAGCAGCGTGAGGAAGGTTTCCTCGATCTCCAGTTCGCGCTCGTAGTCGACCTCGGAGACGATGCGGACGCTGCCGGCCAGGGTCTCCTCGGAGAACGGCGCGGAGAAGCTGGAGAACGCGCCGAGCCGCATGCCGCGCAGGTCCTCGTCGTCGAAGTGGACGAACTCGTCGTCCGCGATCCACAGCACCGAGCCCCGCTTGCCCGCGGCACGCAGCGCGGCCATCTCGGCGATGAGCCCCTGGCGGGAGTCCGGGCCGGTCCACGCGAACTCCTGGACGGGCACGGTGGTGCCGGTGGCGACCTGGAGCCCCGCGCGCACGCCGGGCGAGGTGACGAGGAGGAACACGTCCCCGAGGTCACCGCCGAACACCTTGCGGAACTGCTCGGGATCGATCATGACGCGCTGTGCGGACATCGCGGAACCTCTCTTCGACGACGACGTGCCGGGGTGCGGGCGGAACGGTCACCGCCCGCACCCCGGAGAGATCGGCTCAGCCCTGGAGCCGGTCGTACTTGCCGTACTTGCTGATGCGCGAGCTGATCGACGGCTTGGGCGCGGCCGGCTTGGTGGCCTGGGCGGCCTCGACGGGCTGCTGGGCGGCCTGCACGTCCATGGTCTTCCGGGTCATCTCGACTCCTGGTCGTCTCGGGGTTGAGTACCGCTCCCACCTGCGGCGGGACCGGGTGGTGCGCCGGCGTCCGTCAGGGACGGCGCCGGGGTCTCGGGGTGCGCGGAGGCGGCGGTGCCGGCTCGCGCGGGGGAAGGGTCACTGTCCCGCCGGGGCCGCGGGTGCCGGTGCGGTCAGGCGGCGCAGCGCGGCCGGGTCGCCGCCCAGCGCGCTCAGCCTCTCCGGGTCGGGGCCGGCCGCGAGGCGGGCGGCGGCCCCGCGGGCGATCTCCACGGCGGTCTCGACCAGCCGGCCCCCCAGACTGACGGGGAACAGGGTGGTGCCCAGGGTCTGGCTGGTGATCACGTGTGGTCTCCCTCCGGGTCGGCGGGGCGTTCGACGGCGGCCAGGGCGACGGCCAGGACGGCCCGCCCGGCGTCCCGGGTCCGCGGTTGCTCCCCCAGGTGTTCGGCGAGGGCGGCGAGGCCCCGTGCGGAGCGGCGGCGCCGCTCTTCGGGCAGCCGGTCCAGCTCGGCGGCGAGCCACCGGCTGTGCGGTTCCGTCAGCACCAGCCGGTCCCCGTCCTCGGTGAGCTGGAGCGCGGCCCGGCCGACGAGCGGCGGGGCGCCGCCGGTGACGGCTTCCAGCACGGGCGAGAGCTGGGCGGCGGTCTGCATCAGCTGGGCGGACGCCGTCGCGCCGCCGGAGACCTGCTGGAGCCGCACACTGACGTTGAGCAGCAGGACCACGGCCGCGCGCAGCCGTTCGGCGTCGGGGACGCGGCACAGCTCCTCGTACAGCGGCAGCAGTCCGGCCGGATCGAGGGCCACGGTGACGTCGTCGCCGTCGGCGCCGTCGGCGTCATCGGCCTCGTCGGTGGCATCGGCGTCGTCGGTGTCGCGTTCGACGACGATCCAGCCGGGGACGGCGGTGGGGTGCAGCGGGTCGGCCGTGGCGGCGGCGAGGGCGTCCGCGAAGGCGGTGAGCCCGTCGGCCGCGGCGGTGTGCCCGGACTCGGCCAGGGCGTGGGCGAACTCGCGCACGGCGTCCGTCCGCGGGTCCGGACGGGCGTCCGCGCCGGCCGGGGTGGCCGTCGCGGTGTCCGGTGCCGCCGGGCTCGTCCGTGTCGTCGTCGGTGTCGGGGTCATCGGGGTCACGCGTCGCTCCTCACCGTCGGTGCGGTGCCCGTCCGTACGGTTCCGGCCAGGGCGGAAAGATCGATCTTGTCGTTGGCGGTGCGGGGCAGCCGCTCGTGGAACTCCACCCGCGCGGGCACCAGCGCCGCGGGGAGCCGGGTGCCGAGCTCGGCGCGGAGGGCGCCGGAGCGGCCGGCCGGGTCCGCGGGCGGGGACCGCAGCACCACGTGGGCCACCAGCCGGGAGCGGGTCCCCTCGCCGTGCACGGTGACCGCGGCGGCGGTGACGCCCGCGCACTCGGCGAGCGCGGCCTCCACCTCGCCGGGTTCGACGCGGACCCCGGAGATCTTGACCTGGCGGTCGGACCGCCCGTGGTAGACGAGCAGCCCGTCGGCGCCCTCGGTGACCAGGTCGCCGGTGCGGAACGCCCGGGTGCCGTCGGGCAGTTCGACGAAGGCCCGTCCGGTGCCCTCCGGGTCGCCCCGGTAGCCGTCCGCGAGGCAGGGGCCGGTGACGAGCAGTTCGCCTCTCCGCCCCGGCGGCAGCGGGCGCAGCCGCTCGTCGACGACCAGGGCGCGGCGTCCGGCGAGGGCGCGGCCGATGGGCAGTGCCTCGCCGCCGGGCAGCCGGCCGGCCTCCCGGGGCACCTCGTACAGGGTGGAGGTGACGACGCCCTCGGTGGGGCCGTAGGCGTTGAGCAGCCGCACCGCGCCGAGCGGCGAGGCGAGCCAGCGCCGGGCGGTGGCCGGGGCCGCCGCCTCGCCGCCGGTCAGCACGCAGCGCAGCGAGGGCGGCGGGAGCAGGCCCTGCGGGGTCTCCGCCTCGGTCTCGGCCTCGGCGGTGAGCAGGGTCCAGTAGGCGGTGGGCAGCTGCCACATGGTGACGCCGTGCCGGCGGGTGACCGCCAGCAGGTCGCGCAGCGACCACAGTCCGTCGCCGCGCAGCACCACCCGGCCGCCGGCGAGCAGGGTCGGCCAGATCTCCTCCAGTGCCACGTCGAACCCGGGGGAGGCGAACTGAAGCACCACGGACGTCTCGTCCAGCCCGTAGGCCGCGCGGGCGGCCTCGCAGTGCCGGGCGAAGGCGCCGTGCGCGATCTGCACGCCCTTGGGCGTTCCGGTGGAGCCGGAGGTGAACAGTACGTAGGCGGGGTCGTCGTCGGCCACCGCGACCGCCGGGTACGGCGGGCCGGGGGGCGGCGCGTCGTCCGGGTCGCGGGTGTCGGCGGCCGGGGCGTCCGGGCCGGCCGCGACCACCGCCGCCGCGCCCAGCTCGCGGGCCCAGTGGTCCGCCCGCCGCGGTGACACCACCACGGCCAGGCGGGCACCGGCCACCCGCATGGCGCGCCGTACCCGGGCGGGGGGCTGGGCGTCGTCCAGGGGGGAGCAGACCAGTCCGGCGGCTTGCAGGGCCAGCAGGGCGGTGACGAATCCGGGGGTGCTGGAGGCGATCAGGGCCACGGTGTCGCCGGGTCGGGCGCCGCGCCGGGCGAGCCGGGCGGCCAGGTCGCGGGCCTCGGCGGCGAGGCGGCCGTAGCTGAGAGCGGGCTGACGGGCGTCGGCCGGTGCCACCGCGGTGCGCCCGGGGTGGGCGGCGGCACGCTCCAGCAGCCGCCGGGCCGCGGTCACCGCATCCTCGCCGCGGGCGCCTCGAACCGGGCGATGTGCACCCCCGGCTTCAGACCGGCGGACGGGTCGTCGAAGTACGCCGTCCAGTCGTGGCCGAACAGCTCGACGCGGGTGTCGGTGTCGGCGACGGTGAAGACCTGGGCCTGCTGGTAGCGGAGCAGTTCCGCGAGGCGGTCGTCGGCCTTGACGCCCACGGCCTCCAGGTGGGCGCGCAGTTCGCGGTAGAAGCGGTCGATCTCGTTCTGGACGTACGCCCAGCACCATTCGTAGATCAGCCAGGACTCCTTGCCCGGCACCCAGGACTCCAGGCGTTCCATCATGTCCGGCTGGGAGGCGACCTTGCCCTCGTTGGGGATCGCCGGGGACCGCAGGTAGTCCCACAGCAGGGCGCGGGCCCGGTCGACGGCCTCGCCGAGGACGGTGGAGGAGTCGCGCATCGCCGCGTCGGCGAGCGAGCGGTAGAAGTCCTCGTAGCTCAGCAGGCCCTCGGTGTGCAGGTAGACCGCCAGCTGCCGGGTCAGGCCGCGGTTGTGCATCGACTGGAGCACCGCACCGAACAGGTACATGTCCACCCAGTCCTGGCGGGTCATCGTGCTGTGCTCGACGACGACCTCGACCTGTTCGACGTCGTCGGGCAGATAGGTGCGGACGATGGTCCCCAGGGCGTACTTCTCCCGGTGCTCGGCGCTGCCCATCTCGGAGTTGGGCAGCAGACAGCACTCGTAGATCATGATGTCGTCCTGGACGCCCATCTCCAGGATGCGGCACAGGCCGCGGGCGAAGGACTCGGGTGTCTCGTGCGGCAGTCCGAGGATGACCTCGGTGTAGGCCTCGACGCCCTCCTCCTTGAAGCGGGCGGCGAGCTTCTCGTAGTTCTTGGCGGGCATGTTGGAGCGTTTGATCTGCTCCAGCACGCCGGGGGTGCCGGTCTGCATGGCGAGGATGGCGCCGTTGGACATGCCGGCCTTCACGAACTTGGAGCTGATCTGGACGATCCGGTCGCTGGCGTTCTTGGCGTAGCTGGTGACGAACTTGCCGGGGAACCCGCTCTGTTCGTGGTTGCGTACGAGGTGCTCGGCGAGGGCCACGTCCCGCGGCAAAATGCCGAAGTTGGCGTCGCAGCACAGCACGGCCGCGACCTCCTGGCGGGTGAAGTAGTCGATCTCGGCGTGCAGCCGTTCCTCGTCGAACTTGCGCACCTTCGACAGGGTGTTGGAGCCCCAGTCGCAGAAGGTGCAGCTGTAGGGGCAGCCGCGGTTGGTCTCCCACAGCACGGTCGGCAGGTGGCCGGCGGCCCGGGCGGCGTCGAACGAGGCGTCCATCAGGCCGCTCAGCCAGGGGCTCGGCACGTCGATGTCACGGGGCAGCTGGCCGCCGAGCGGGTTGCGCCGCACGGTGCCGTCGGGCGCGCGCCAGCTCAGCGAGGGCACGGCGGCGAAGTCGGGTTCCTCGGCGAGCAGCGCCCGCAGCAGTTCGGCGAACGGGACCTCGCCCTCCTTGTGGACGGCGAAGTCGACGTAGGGGTGTTCGGCGAGGAAGGCGGTGGCGTCGTCGGGGACGTGCGGGCCGCCGACGACGGTGACCACCTCGGGGAAGCGCTCCTTCACCGCACGGCAGGCCGCCATGTTCTTGTTGAAGTTCCACAGGTAGCAGGACATGGCGAAGACCGCCGGGTCCGTCATGCGGTCCGCCGGGTCGGCCGCGTGCTCGGGCAGGAAGAACGGCTCCTCGAAGGAGTAGGCCGCGGCGATGTCCTGCTGGGTCTCGGCGTAGGCGCGCAGCGCGCCCCAGACGACCGGGAGGTACGCGGAGCGGCTGAAGACCGACATGTAGATGCGGCGCTTCAGCCGGGTCGTCGTCGCCGTCATGCTCACCACCGTGTGAGTCGGACCCCCAAACGTGCCGGGAGCGGTGCCGAATGAATGCGTCCATGTCAGCGTGGCGCCGTGCAGTCCGGGTGGAGCGGCCCTCGAGCGGACGGGAAGTCCCGGTCGAGCGGGGTGGCAGTGGCCGGGAAGCGATGGCCCCCACACGTTCTTGAGCGGGCCTTGAGCGGGTGCGTGCCAAGGTGGACCGCCAGGCGTGTCCCGACGCCTCCCCACCCGTCACCGCCAGGAGCGTCCATGCAGACGTTGGCACCACCACAGCCCACCGAAGCGTCCGCCGGCAGACCTCTCGCCGCGACGCTCCCCCGTATCGAACTGCTGCCCGGCGACGCCCGGGCCGTGGCCGCGCTGGCCCGTGAGTACGTCCGGGCCGGCAGCTCGCTGAGCGCCGACCGGGCGCTCAGGCTGGCCGCGCTGATGGCCCACGAGCTGCCCCGGCCGCTGCGCCGCGCCCTCGTCGACTACCGGCTCACCGGCCGGCCGCACGCCGGTTTCGTGATCACCGGGCTGCCGGTCGACGAGGCCGCGCTCGGCCCGACCCCGACCAGGTACCAGGAGCGCCCCGACCGGCCCGAACTGCACCGCGCCGAGGCGGTGCTGATGCTGGTGGGCTCGCTGCTCGGCGAGCCGTTCGCCTTCCGCAGCCAGCAGGACGGCCGGCTGGTGCTCGACCTGTTCCCGGTGGCCGGGCACGAGAACCAGCAGCTCGGCTCGGGCTCGCACACCGCGCTGGACTGGCACACCGAGGACGCCTTCCACCCGCTGCGCGCGGACTGGATGATGCTGCTCGGCCTGCGCAACCACGACCGGGTGGCCACGACGTTCGCGGCGCTGGACGACCTGCGCCTCGCGCCGGCGGTCCGCCGGGTGCTGTTCGAGAAGCGGTTCCACATCCTGCCCGACGAGTCGCACACCCAGGCCTTCAACCAGGCCACCGGTGCCGACGGCGCCGACGACGCGGGGCGGTTCGCGCGGATCGGCACGATGGCCACCCGCCCGGAGCCGGTGGCGCTGCTGGAGGGCGACCCCCGCTCCCCGTGGCTGCGGGTCGACCCGCCGTTCATGCGGGCGCAGGACGGCGACCCGGAGGCGGCCGACGCCCTCCGGGCGCTGCTGGCGGCCGTCCAGGAGCAGCTGACCGACGTCCGCATCGGACCGGGCGACCTGTTCGTGCTGGACAACAAGCGTGCCGTGCACGGCCGCCGGCCCTTCACGCCCCGCTACGACGGGACGGACCGCTGGCTCAAGCGCCTCAACCTCACCGCCGATCTGCGGCGCAGCGCGGGCCGGCGCACCGGCCGGCACGGCCGTGCCGTCGTCTGATGCCCCCGACGGGGCCGGACCTGTCCTGACACCCCCCACCCCGGTTCCCGAAAGGATCCCTGGCCTTGGCAACTGAACCCAATCTGATCCGGCGGCATGCCGCCTTCCGCCGGTTCTGGCTGGCCCGCGCCGTGTCCCTGGTCGGCGACGGCGCGGCGATGATCGCCCTGGTGCTGCTGGTCAGCCGGGAGAACAACGCGGGGACCGCGGTGTCGCTGATCCTGCTCGCCGAGTCCGTGCCGCGGTTCTTCGGGCCGCTGGCGGGCGCCCTCGCCGACCGGGTCGGCGTGCGCCGGCTGCTGATCGTCACGGAAGTGGTCCAGGCCGTGGTCTTCGGCGTGATCATCCTGGCCCGGCCGGGACTGGTGGCGCTGGTGGCCCTGGTGGTGGTGGCGGCGTCCGCGTCGACCGTGTTCTCCGCCGCCGGGCGCACCGTCGTACCGCGGCTGGTCGACGAGCCGGACCTGATGCCGGCCAACGCCTGGCTGGGGACGGCCTTCAACCTCCAGGCCGCGGTCGGGCCGGTGCTCGGCGGTCTGCTGTGCGCCTGGGCCGGGCCACGCGGAGCACTGCTGCTGAACACGGCGACCTTCGTGGTGTCCGCGCTGCTGCTGACCCGCATCCCGGCGCTGCCGGCGCTGCGCTCGGGTGAGCAGGCCGGGATGAAGGGGCTGTTCTCCGACACCGCCGAGGGGCTGCGGCACGTACGGAACAACCGCGTGGCGCGGGCCATCGTGCTGCTGCTCCTGCTCGGCCTGTTCTTCGGCTCGCTGGACAACCTGGCGCTGGTCTTCCTCGCCGAACGCGCCCTGGACACCGGTGAGTTCGGTTTCGGTGTGCTGTCGGCGTCGTTCGGCGTGGCGATGGTGGCCTCCTCGCTGTGGCTGGTGCGCGCCGCGGAACACCGCTCACCGTCCTGGGTGTTCCTGTTCGGCTGGTTCTTCACCGGGCTCGGCCTGCTGCTGACGGCGGCGGCCCCGGTGCTGTACGCGGCCGTGGCGATGCAGGTGATCGCCGGTCTGGGCAACGGTGTCGCCAACGTGGGCGAGGAGACCCTGTTGCAGAAGGCGGTCCCCGTGGAGGTGCTGGGCCGGGTGGGCGGCACCCTGTCGTCGGCCGCGTTCCTCGGCAGCACGCTGGGGTATCTGGGCGGTGGCTTCCTCAGCCCCGACACCCATCCCCGGCTGGCCTTCATCGTCGCCGGAGCCGGCATCTTCCTGACCCTCGCGGTGTGCGCGCCGGGCGTGCTGGCGGCGCGGTCCGCGACGCCCGCGGCCGGGCCGGCTCCGGGCGGCACCGGGTCCGCACCGCCGTCCGCCGCCGAGAAGCCGTCCGCCGCCGAGAAGGAGCCGGGCGCCGAGAAGGAGCTGGGAGCCACGCCATGAGCACGACGGACAACCCGCACAGCACGCACGGCAGGAGCGGCACGAGCGGCACGGCCGGGGTGGTGAAGCGCTATCTGAGCCCGTCCGTGGTGCCGCAGCCGCTGCTGCACCGCTGGTACGCCTGGTGCCATCTGGTCCCGCCGCAGACCGCGGCGCTCAACCTGAACTACCGCTATCTGCCGATGCTGCGCAGCTATCTGCGGGCCCCGCAGGTGCACGCGTCCGCGCTGGCCAACCCGGCGCGCTACGGCGGCCCCTTCCTCTCGCCGTACGGCGGCACGCCCGAGGACGTGCGGGAGCTGCTGGCCGCCACCGAGCGGGACGCCACCGGCCTGCTGCGCCTCGCCGAGGACATCCGCGCCGCGCAGCTGCTGCTCACCGAGGAGGCGGACGGCCGCCCCATGGAGTCCCTGTACGCCCGGGTGCCCGAGGGGCTGCGCGGACTGGTGGAGCTGGTGTACGACACCGCCGACCGGCCCCGCCTGCGGTTCTTCGAGGCGCTGGGCTACCGGGCCGCGGAGGCCTGGCAGGCCGGGCAGTCGGTGTGCCTGCTGCCGCGGCCCGATGCGGAGCAGCCGTTCACGTTCGGCAGCCCGGTCCTCGCGCACCCGTCCCGGGTGGATCTGCCGGTGCCGTTCGCCGACCCTCGGCTGGACGACCTGTACGCCGCCGCGCGGGTGCCCGCCGACCCGGTGGAGCTGGCCGAGCGGCTGCTCGGCCCGGACCCGGCCGAGGGCGCCGCCGAGACGTTCGCGTCGCTGTTCACCGACCGGGCGCCCGCCCCGCACTCCCCCGTCGCCGAGGGCACCGTACGGATGCGGTACTTCGGCCACGCCACGGTGCTCCTCGAGTCGCCGGCGGCGTCCGTGCTGCTCGATCCGCTGCCGCACTACGCGGACGACGGCCACGACCACTTCACCTTCGCCGATCTGCCGGAGCGGCTCGACGCGGTGGTCCTCAGCCACCTGCACTGCGACCACGTCTCGGTGGAGGCGCTGCTCCAGCTGCGCCACCGGGTGGACACGGTGGTCGTGCCGCGGGCCGGCGGCGGTTCGCTGGAGGACCCCAGCCCGAAGCTGCTGCTGCGGGCGCTCGGCTTCCGGCGGGTGGTCGAGCTGGGCGAGCTGGAGTCCGCCGACGTCGGGGAGGGCGCCGCCGTCACGCTGCTGCCGTTCCTCGGTGAGCACGGTGACCTGGACATCCGGGCGAAGGCGGTGCCGCTGGTCGAGATCGGCGGGCGGCGGGTGCTGTTCGCCACGGACGCCGTCGACACCGAGCCCGAGGTGTACCGCAGGGTGCGCGAGACGACCGGGCCGGTCGACACCGTGTTCATCGGCCTGGAGTGCGTGGGCGCGCCCATGTCGTGGCTGTACGGCCCGCTCCTGGAGCGCCCCACCGAGCGCGAGCACGACCAGGCGCGGCGGCTGAAGGGCTGCGACGCCGAGATGGCCGAGCGGCTGGTGCGCCGGTTCGGCGCGACGGAGGTGTTCATGTACGCGCTGGGCCTGGAACCGTGGGTCAGGCATCTGACGGGTTCGTCCTACGACCCGGACTCCGAGCAGATCCGCCAGACCGGCCTGCTGGAGGAACGCTGCCGGGCGGCGGGCATCGCGGCGGAACTGCTGTACGTGAAGGCCGAGCGGACCTGGCGGGCCCGCGCCTGACCCGCCGGGCCCCGCCCGGGCCCAGCCGGGCTCGACCCCGTTTCCACCCGGGCCGGGCAGAGTCGGGCGCTGTAGACGCCAGCCATGACCCCCGGGAGGACCCGTGACCAGCACCGCCGAGGTGAGCGCCGCGACGCTCGGCCTCACCGAGCTCTACCCTCGGATCCAGCAGTTCTACGCCGGTCAGGTACGCCACCTGGACGCCTTCCGGGCCGAGGAGTTCGCCGCCTCCTTCACCGAGGACGGCGTCTTCGACCACCGTCCGGGCACCGACCCGCTGGTGGGCCGGCAGGCGATCGCCGCGGCGGTGCGCGACTACCAGCGGTCCAAGCACGCCGCCGACCCGGTGCAGCGCCGGCACTGGTTCAACATGCTCCAGGTCTTCCCGCAGACCGACGGCACCGTGCGCACGGAGTACTACGCGCTGGTGCTGCACACCCGGCCCGGCACGCCGGAGCCGCAGGTCGGCCCGAGCTGCTTCGTCACCGACCTGCTGGACGTCCGGGGGGACGGCGAGGTGCTGACGAAGTTCCGGGTGGTCCGCCAGGACCACCTGGTCTGACGCGGGCCCGGCTCCCCGCACGCACACCGCCCGGGGCGGCGGCCCGTGAGGTCACGGGTCCGCCGCCCCGGGCGTCGTCGTGCGCCCCGCCCGGGGTCAGGCCAGGCAGCAGGGCAGCCCCCCGTGGTGCTCGATCATCTCGCCGAGCGCGGTCTGGAGGGTCTCGCCGGGCAGCGGGTCC
>NZ_JBVIGC010000023.1:0-117133 GCF_055571015.1 Streptomyces sp. NPDC031049 | reverse complement strand
GTGCCTCCCGAACTCGTCGACATCACCCATCCGTGGCACGGGGC
Organism: Streptomyces sp. NPDC031049; assembly: GCF_055571015.1. Taxonomy (NCBI): domain Bacteria; kingdom Bacillati; phylum Actinomycetota; class Actinomycetes; order Kitasatosporales; family Streptomycetaceae; genus Streptomyces; species Streptomyces sp. NPDC031049. Next base: position 117,089 of record NZ_JBVIGC010000023.1, on the reverse strand, counting down.
GCCTCCCAAACCCATCGACAAGCGACGTCACAACTGCTCGATAAAGCCAGGATCGGCCAGCACCTCGGACGGGAAGGTGAAGACGGCGTCGCCCGCTTCGGGCAGGCCGCTGTTCTGCATCAGCACGGTGACGCGCAGGTCGCCCCCCTGCACCATGCGGTGCACGGTGCCCGGCGTGAACCAGGCGACGCAGCCGGGCTCCAGCTCGATCTCGCGGTAGCCGTCGGGGCCGAGGGTCTGCACGGCGCCCCGGCCGCCGGTGACGACGTAGGCCTCGGTGCACACCAGGTGCAGGTGCGGACTGCCGCCGCACACCCCGTCGGCGGCGGCCCAGTCGTAGGCGCGCAGGTGGGACAGCCCCACGGCACCGGGCAGCGGGTGCGGCAGCGCAGGCTCCGGGCAGCGGGTGGGCAGCGCCGGCTCCGGGCCGCTCACCACGGAAGACGGTCCAGACGTGCGGCGACCCGGTCGCGGTCCCAGGCGCCGTCGGCGACCAGCAGCCGGTAGCGGTAGGCGAACGACTCCCCCGGCGGCAGCGCGAACTCCTCGAAGAACGCCCAGGAGAACGCCACCGTGGGGGTCGGCTCCGAGCGCACGAACCAGTGCGAGGGGTGGATCGCGGCCTTCTCGTCGAGGTTCTCGGGGGCGTGCGCGAAGACGAGCGTGGAGTGCGCGTCCCTCTCGTCGTGCTCGGCGGTGAACGCCAGCCACGGACTCCGGCTGCCCATCAGACGCTCCGCGCCGGAGCCGCCGTCGGCGGCGAAGACCGTGCCGCCGGTGAAGTCGCGGGGGCCGCGCCAGTGGAGGCCGGTGTACCCGGCCATCTCACGGCCGGCGGTGGTCGGGGAGCCGAAGACGAGCGGGGCGTCACGGATGTTGGTGAGGCTGATCGACCAGTCCAGCGCCCAGGCCCCGGCCTCCTCGTCGACCGCGTGGACGGTCAGCCCCCGCTCCTCGCGCGCCCAGGCGGCGCCACCGTTCTCGATCCAGGTGAGGTGCTCGGTGACGGCGAGCCGGTCGGCCTCGACCGTGAGGTCCGCGAAGCCGTCGTGCCGCATGGAGCCGACGCGGTCGCGCAGCGGCAGGTAGCCCCGGCCGTGCACATAGGAGTTGCCGCCCCAGAAGTTCTGCCCGGACAGATGGCTGGCCGTCATCTGCACGCCCTTGTGCCAGCGGTGGTCGTTCGGCCGGTACCCGGTCACCGTGTGACCGGCGAGGGTGCGCAGCGGGTGGGCGTAGGGCTTGCGGGACTCGAACGGGTCGGGGTCCGGCCGGTAGACGTAGCGCAGGATCTCGGTGCCGTTCGCCGCGGTCACCGCGAGGTGCTCGCCGTGCGCGTGTACGACGCGGACGGCTTTGCCGCCGACGCTCATGCGTGCTCCTTCGGGGCCCAGTCGGGGTGGTCGCCGTGCATCGCCGCGTGGAAGGGATCGCCGGGCCCGATCTCCCCTGCGCGCACCGGCCGCCCGGTGAACGCCGCCTTGTACAGGGCGGCGGCGAACTCGAGGGTGGCGCGGGCCTCCTGCCCGCTGCCCGGTGGTCTGGTGCCCGCGTCCCAGGCGTCCAGCAGGGCGCCGAGCTGCGCCGTGTGGGAGCTGGGCACGTCGGCCGGGGGTGTGCGCCAGGCGGCGGCCCGGGCGGGGTCCACGTGGCGGGCCGGGGTGTAGGTCCAGTCGTCGTTGCGGTGGCCGTAGAGGTGGGTCAGCTCCACCGTCGCGTCGGCGCAGTCGACACGGACGCGGCTCACCTCGTCCGGTGACAGGACGCTGTTGACGACGGTGGCGAGGGCGCCGCTCTCGAAGCGGACGAGGGCGGTGGAGACGTCCTCGCTCTCGGTCGCGTGGACCAGGCGGGAGGCCATGGCCCGGATCTCCGCCCAGGGACCGAGCAGGTGCAGCAGCAGGTCGTACTGGTGGATGCCGTGCCCCATGGTCGGGCCGCCGCCCTCGGTGGCCCAGCGCCCGCGCCAGGGCGCCTTGTAGTAGTCGGCGTCGCGGTGCCAGGTGGTCTGGCAGTGCGCGACGAGCGGGGCGCCCAGCTCACCGCTCGCGATCAGCCGGCGGGCGTGCTCGGCGCCGGAGCCGTACCGGTGCTGGAAGACGACGCAGGCGTGGGCGCCGGAGGCCTCCTCGGCCGCCGCGATGTCGTCGTACTCGGCGAGCGACAGGCACAGCGGCTTCTCGCACAGCACCCAGGCACCCGCCTTGAGCGCCGCCACCGTCTGCTCCCGGTGCAGTGACGGCGGGGTGCCGACGAGGACCAGGTCGGGGCGGACGGCGTCGAGCATCGCGCCGACCGACGTGTACCCGGCGACCGCGCCGCCCGCCGCGGCCCGGAAGGCGTCGAGCCGGCCGGGGTCCACGTCCACGGCGGCGGCCAGCTCCACCCGGTCGGCGTGCGCGCGCAGCGCGGGCAGGTGGCCGCCGGTGACGATGGCGCCGGTGCCGACGACGGCGACGCGGCGGCGGGCGGGGGACGGGGCCATGCGGTCTCCTCCGGCGCGGGTGGGCGGCACACGGGTGCCACGGCTGCTGCGGGCGCTGCGGGCGCTGCCGCTGCTGCGGGCGGAAGCCACCCGCAGTAGCGGCAGAAGGGTGTAGAAAGCGCTTGCCCTCAGATGACCCTAGAGGGGAGTGATTGTCTGGACAACCCCCCGTACGGCCCCGGTCGGTTCGCGGGCCATGGCTCACGTGCCTCGCTCGGGCCGCAGCGTTTGCGGGTGCCCGTCCCGGCTGATCGACTGTCACAGGGGGGCGGTGGCCCATCGCTCGGCGCACCGGCACCCTCCCCCGTCGCTCCCCGGAAGGAGTTCAGGCGTGACCAGCGATCCGAAGCCGACGGCCGCGGCGCACCAGCCGGACGGCAGCCAGCCGTGGCTGCACCAGCAGGGCCGGGTCATCCAGGAGTTCGGCACCGTCAAGCAGTTCCCCGTGGCGCTGTCCATGGACGCCCGCCTCTACTCCTGCCAGCGGCTCAACAAGGTCCTGTCGGACACGCGCATCCTGCACGACCTGTACAAGAAGTACCACTGGCTCATGCGCGGGGCGACGTTCTACCAGCTGCATCTGCTGATGGACAAGCACGCGGGCGAGCAGCTGGAGCTGATCGACACCATGGCCGAGCGGGTGCAGACGCTGGGCGGCGTCGCCGTCGGCGACCCCCGGCACGTCGCGGAGATCACCACGGTACGGCGCCCGCCGGACGGTGTGGAGGAGGTGCCGGCGATGCTGTCGCGGCTGTTGGAGGCGCACGAGCTGATCCTCACCGAGTGCCACGACGCCGCCGCCCGCGCCCAGGAGCAGGGGGACGACGGGACCAACGACATCCTGGTCTCGGACGTCATCCGCACCAACGAGCTCCAGGCCTGGTTCGTGGCCGAGCACCTGGTCGACACGCCGCTGGTGCGCGTCTGACCGCGCCGGGCGGACCGGACGACATGGCCGACGCTCCCCACGACGGGTCACGGGGCGAACCGCGCGATACGCGCCGCCGACCGGACGGCACCGAGGACGGCCCGGCGCACGGTGCGCACGATCCGGCGCGCGGTGCGCGCGGGAGGCCGCCGGCGCCCGGGGAGCGGTGGGCGGCGTTCCGGGAGTCGCCGCTGTGGCCCGCCACCGTCCTGGTGCTGATCCTCGCCGCGGCGGCCGGGCTGTTCGCCTGGTCCTACACCTACTCCATGGCCGATCCGACGCCGCGTTCGATCCCCACGGCGGTGGTCGGCTCCTACGAGGAGGGCCGGGGCCGGGCCTATCTGGCCGGGCTGGAGAAGGCGCTGAACGCCTCGGTGAAGGTGCACCCCTACGACAGCGCGGCCGCCGCCCGGGAGGCCGTCGAGGAGCAGGACGTCTTCGCGATCTTCGAGCTGCGCGACGGCGGGCGCAGGGCGCTGCTGGACCTGTCGAGCGCGTCCGGCGCCTCGGTGGCCGAGGTGCTGGCCGAAGCGGCGCCGGAGGTCGGGCGGCGGACGGGCGTGGCGGTCACGGTGCGGGACATCAATCCGCTCCAGGAGGGCGACCCGCGGGGGCTGGCGATCTTCTACATCTCGCTGGCCGCCGTCATCATCGGCTTCGTCGGCGCGATCCAGCTGAGCGTGCACGCCCGTGCCCTGACGCCGCCGGAGCGCATCGCGTTCACGGCGGCGTACGCGCTGCTCGGCGGCTTCGCCATCGCGGCGGCGGTGGACTGGCTGCTGGGCGCGCTCGATCTGCCCTTCGCCGAGTCGTGGCTGATCCTGGCGCTGACCATGTTCGCCGGCGGCATGGTGTTCACCATGTTCAACACCCTGGTCGGCCGCTGGGCGATGCTGCCGACGTGGGGGCTGATGGTGCTGCTGGGCAACCCCTCGTCCGGCGGTGCGGTCTCCTGGGCGCTGCTGCCGTCCCCGCTGGGCGAGATCGGCCGGTGGCTGCCGCCGGGCGCGTCGGTCAACGCCCAGCACACGGCGGTGTACTTCCCGGACCACCAGCACCCGGAGCCCTTTCTGGTGCTGGCCGGCTGGGCCCTGGTGTCGTGCGCGGTGTTCTGGATCTGGCGGCACCGGCATCCGGGCGGCCGGGAGAAGCGCCCGGCGCACGCCGGTGCATGACCCCGGCGCCCGGGACGGGCACTGCGATCATGTGACCGGCGGTGCCGGCGTGCCGTGGTTCCCGCGGTCGCCGGCCGTGCCGCAGTCGCCGCAGTCCTCGTCCGGCCGAACGCCGGCGCCCAGGTGGGAGTTCACATGGCTCACAGTGCCCTCGACATCGACGCCGTCCGCGCCCGCATACCCGCCCTGAAGTCCGGCTCCGCCCGGTTCGACGCGCCGGGCGGCACCCAGACCCCGCAGCCGGTCGTGGACGCCATCGCCCAGGCGCTGACCGGCCCGCTGGCCAACCGCGGACGCACCACCCAGGGCGAGCGCAACGCCGACGACATCGTCACCGGGGCGCGAAGGGCGCTGGCCGACCTGCTCGCCGCCGACCCGCGGGACGTCGTCTTCGGCCGCAGTGCCACCCAGCTCACGTACGACCTGTCCCGCACGCTCGCCAAGGAGTGGCGACCGGGCGACGAGGTGGTCGTCACCCGCCTCGACCACGATGCCAACATCCGGCCCTGGGTCCAGGCTGCCGAGGCGGCCGGCGCGACCGTGCGGTGGGCGGACTTCGACCCCGCCACCGGCGAGTTGCTCCCCGAGCACGTCGAATCCGTGCTCTCCCCGCGCACCCGGCTGGTCGCGGTCACCGCCGCGTCCAATCTGATCGGCACCCGCCCCGACGTCACGGCCCTGGCCCGGTTGGCGCACGACGCCGGCGCGCTGCTGCACGTCGACGCGGTGCACTACGCCTCGCACGCCGCCGTCGACCTGGCCGCGCTCGGCGCCGACACGCTGGTGTGCTCGCCGTACAAGTTCCTCGGCCCGCACCTGGGCGTGCTCGCGGCCCGGCCGGACTTCCTGGAGACGCTGCGTCCGGACAAGCTGCTGCCCTCCCCCGACAGCGTGCCCGAGCGCTTCGAACTGGGCACGCTGCCCTACGAACTGCTCGCCGGCGCCCGGGCCGCCGTGGACTTCCTCGCCGGCCTGGCGCCCGGCCCCGCCGGCCCGGCAGCGGGCGCGGACGGCGACCGGCGGGCACGGCTCGTCGCGGCGTTCGACGCGCTGGAGGCGCACGAGGAGGCGCTGCGCACGCGGATCGAGCGGGGCCTGGCGGAACTGGGCGGCATCACGGTGTACTCGCGGGCGGCGCGGCGCACGCCGACGCTGCTGTTCACGGTGGCGGGCCGGCGGCCGGCCGAGGTCTCCCGGCACCTGGCCGGGCACGCCGTCGACGCTCCGGCCGGGGCGTTCTACGCCGTGGAGGCCTCCCGCCGGCTCGGTCTGGGCGACGACGGCGGCGTACGGGTCGGGCTCGCCCCGTACAGCGCCGCCGACGACGTCGACCGGCTGCTGACGGCACTGGACGCCCTCGACCGCTGACCCGGCACCCGGCACCCGGCACCCGGCACCCGGCACCCGGCAGCATCGCCCGACGTCCGCCGGATGCCTGACTCGTGACACCCGGCACCCGGCACGCAAGGCCGCCGCCCGGCCCCCGTCACCCCAGCGGCACCGTCACCTCCCCCGCCCCCTCGGCGCTCGCGCCGCCCGGCACCCGCACGGTGAACGGGCGGTCGGTGCCCTCGGCGGTCACCCGGAGCAGACCGCCCTCGCGCCGGGCCCGGAACCTCGCGGCCGGGGCGCCCGTCGGGTCCGGCACGGTCACCTCGGCGGTCCAGTCGGGCGCGGCGGACGGGTGGACGAGCAGCGTCGGACGGTCCAGCCAGTCGCCGTCGGGGCGCCGGTCGTCGCCGGCCAGCGGCAGGACGGCGCCCTCGCGGACGTACAGCGGCAGGCTGTCGTAGCCGTGCCGCTCGGTGCGCCACGCCGGGCCGGTGACCCGCTCGCCGCTGAGGAGCTGGGTCCAGGTGCCCTCGGGCAGGTAGACCTCCACCTCGCCGTCCTCGCTGAAGACCGGGGCGACCAGCAGATCGGGGCCGAGCATGTACTGGCGGTCCAGCGGGCGGCAGGCGGGGTCGCGCGGGAACTCCAGCACCATGGGCCGCATCACCGGCACACCGGTGCGGTGGGCCTCGGCGGCGGCGCCGTACAGGTACGGCATGAGCCGGTGCTTGAGCAGGGTGAACCGCCGGGCCACGTCGACGGCCTCCTCGCCGAACTCCCACGGCACCCGGTACGACGCCGAGCCGTGCAGCCGGCTGTGCGAGGAGAGCAGGCCGAAGGCCAGCCAGCGGGTGAAGACCGCGGGATCGGGCGTGCCCTCGAAGCCCCCGATGTCGTGGCTCCAGAAGCCGAAGCCGCTCAGCGACAGCGACAGTCCGCCGCGCAGCGACTCGGCCATGGCCTCGAAGGAGGCCCAGCAGTCGCCGCCCCAGTGCACGGGATACTGCTGGCCGCCCGCGGTCGCGGACCGCGCGAACAGCACGGCCTCCCCCTGCCCCCGCTCCTTCTCCAGCAGCTCGAAGACCGTGCGGTTGTACAGGTGGGTGTAGTAGTTGTGCATCCGCTCCGGGTCGGAGCCGTCGTGCCACACCACGTCGGTGGGGACGCGTTCGCCGAAGTCGGTCTTGAAGCAGTCCACGCCCTGGTCGAGCAGCGGCCGGAGCTTGGCGACGTACCAGGCGCGGGCGTCGGGGCTGGTGAAGTCCACCAGGCCCATGCCGGCCTGCCACAGGTCCCACTGCCACACGTCGCCGTCCGGGCGGCGCACCAGGTGGCCGAGGGCGGCGGCCTCCTCGAACAGCGGGGACTTCTGGGCGATGTAGGGGTTGATCCAGAGGCTGACCTTCAGTCCCTTGGCCTTCAGGCGGGCGAGCATGCCGTCCGGGTCGGGGAAGACCTCGGGGTCCCACGCGAAGTCGCACCACTGGTACTCGCGCATCCAGAAGCAGTCGAAGTGGAAGACGGAGAGCGGGATGCCGCGCTCGGCCATGCCGTCGACGAACGACATCACCGTCTTCTCGTCGTAGGAGGTGGTGAACGAGGTGCTCAGCCACAGGCCGAACGACCAGGCGGGCGGCAGGGCCGGCCGGCCGGTGAGGCCCGTGTAGCGGGTGAGGACGTCCTTGGGGGTGGGCCCGGCGACGACGTAGTACTCCAGCGTCTGGTCCGCGACGCTGAACTGCACCTGCCCCACGGACTCCGAGCCGACCTCGAAGGAGACGGCGCCGGGGTGGTTGACGAAGACGCCGTAGCCGCGTGAGGAGAGGTAGAAGGGGACGTTCTTGTAGGCCTGTTCGCTGCTGGTGCCGCCGTCGGCCTGCCAGATGTCCACGACCTGGCCGTTCTTGACGAACGGGGTGAAGCGCTCGCCGAGGCCGTAGATGTGCTCGCCGACGCCGAGCGCGAGCCTGGCGAGCATGTGGTGGGTGCCGTCGCCGGTGGTGGCGTACCCGGTGCCCTTGGCGTTCGCCCGGGTCAGCTCCCGCCCGTCCGCGTCCAGGAAGGCGAGGGCCCAGGGGCCGTCGCGGTCCAGCCGCAGGGTCAGCGGGCCGCTGGTCAGTTCCGTGACGCCGCCGTCCCGGCGCACCGCGCCGGCCCCGTCCGGGGCACCGGCGAGCGCGAAGTCGGGGCCCCGCCGCCGCTTGCCGGCGTGATGGGTGACCCGGACGCCGATGACGCCCTCGGCGGGCGAGAAGCAGGTGACCGTGAGGAGGGGGCCGTTGAGGGTGTCGCCCCGGTGGGCCACCCGCGTCACGGCCGCATGGGCGGTGAAGCGCTTCGATTCGAGGTCCAGATGGCGCACCTGGGTCGCATAGGAGAGACGCACACCCTCACGGGTGAGCCAGAAGCCGTCGGTGAACTTCATGATCTTCCTCGGGAAGGCGGCAGCAGTGCCCCGATCGTACACACAGCAAGCGCCGACGACAGGGGCGTGAACGCAACAACAGGTCCTTGAACTGGGGCGATTCGGCGGCTCACGACGGTGCTTCACCTCCCCGACCGGCGCGCGGGCGCGCGCACCACGACGCGGGCACAGGGTCCGCCGCGACCGGCCGCAGGGCAGGTCAGCGGCAGGACAAAGGGACGGAGAGGGCTGGACCAGCGAGTATCGAAGCGCTTCACCCAGAGCATGCCGAGATGGCGCGCCCGGCACCACGCGCGCGTGCATGGAACGCCCCGGGCCCGCCCCTGCTGCCGGCCGGCTGGTCGGCACCCACGCGCGCGTGCACGGAACCCGGCGCCGACCCCGGCAGGCGCGTCCACGCGCGAGGACGCCTGCCGTCAGGTACGTGGTGCCGTCCTGGGGCCGGCGTCCCTGCGTGCGGGGTCCGCCCTTGCCCCGCTCCTCGGCTCCCGCCTAGCCTGACTTTGTGCCGCTAATAAACAAAGCCCGTTCGCACAGCGCCGTGCCGGGCCACCGGGCCGGGCTGTCGCGCCTGAGAGCCGTCCTGACCGTCTTCTTCGCCCTCGACGGCTTCGTCTTCGCCGGCTGGGTCGTCCGCATCCCCGCGATCAAGGAACAGACCGGCGCCTCGGCCAGTGAGCTGGGGCTCGCCCTGCTCGGAGTCTCGGCGGGCGCGGTCGTCACGATGACGCTCACCGGACGTCTGTGCCGCCGCTACGGCAGCCATCCGGTCACCGTGGTCTGTGCCGTGCTGCTCTCGCTGAGCGTCGCCCTGCCGCCGCTCACCCACTCCGCGCTCGCCCTGGGCGCCGTCCTGCTGGTGTTCGGCAGTGCCTACGGCGGGATCAACGTGCGGATTTCACTAAGAAGCTGAGAGACCAGGGAACCGGGCGAACCACCAGCGACAAACCTGCCCCGTCGGAGGCTTGCGGACCTCCGGCGGGGCAGGCACTCAACAGCCGGACGCCACATCTGACGGCCTGTCAGGAAAAGCATCACTGCTGGTGCTGACATCTGAACACGTGCGTTCCAGTTTTGTCGAGTGCCTAGCGATCACCCGGACTGGATCATCGAACGACGCCGGGAACTGGGCGAACGCATCGCCGACCTACGCACGGCCGCGCACCACACCCAAGAGTCCTTCTGCGAAGCCACCGGGCTGAGCCGCAGCACCCTCCAGCGCATCGAGGCCGGCCAGGGCGATCCCCGCTACAGCGAACTGTTGCGGATCGCCGCCGTCCTCGACATGCGGCTCTCCGTCCTCGTGAGCGACTGATCCCAGCGAGCCCGCCCCGTCCGCACGCCCCGTCCCCAGCCATCCGCTACGGTACGAGCGACCCTCACGGCCCAGACGGGAACTCCTTGTGAACAGTGCGCACTCCTCCGGACCGTCCCCCAGCTTCCGCCTCGCGGTGACCGGCGGCGGCACCGGCGGCCACACCTACCCGGCCCTCACCGCCATCCGCACCCTCCAGGCCCGCCTGGCGGCCTCCGGGCGGACGCTGGACGTGCTGTGGATCGGCACACAGGACGGGCTGGAGGCGCGCGTCGCGCCAGCCGAGGGAATCCCCTTCACCCCGGTCGCCACCGGCAAGATCCGCCGCTCCAGCAACCCGCTGAAGATGGTCTCGCCAGCGAACGTGAAGGACATGGCGCGCGTGCCGCTCGGGGTGGCTCAGGCCCGGAAGGCCATCGCCGAGTTCGCGCCGGACGTCGTCCTCGCCACCGGCGGGTACGTCGCCGTGCCGGCCGGACTGGCGGCCCGCCTGTGCCGCCGGCCGCTGGTGCTTCACGAGCAGACCGTCCGCCTCGGACTCGCCAACCGCAAGCTCGCCGGATCGGCCACCCGCATCGCCGTCTCCTCCGAGTCCACGCTTCCCCTGCTCTCCGAGGAAGCACGCAGCATCGCCGTGGTCACCGGCAACCCGGTGCGGCCAGAGGTGCTGTCCGGGCACGCCGACAAGGCCATCGAGACGCTCGGGCTGCGGGGCTTCGACCGCCGGTTGCCCACCGTCTACGTCACCGGGGGCGCACAAGGGTCACAGCAGATTAACGAGGTCGTGCGAGATGTCCTGCCGTGGCTGCTGGAACACGCCAACGTCGTGCACCAGTGCGGCACCGCCAACGTCGATGACCTGCGCGCGCACGCCGCGCGGCTGCCGGCCGGCCTGGCGGAGCGGTACCACCTGACGGGATTCGTCGGGCCGGAGCTGCCGGACGTGCTCGCCTTGGCGGACGTGGTCATCTCTCGCAGCGGGGCGGGCACTCTCGCGGAGCTGACCGCGCTCGGCAAGGCTGCCGTGTTCATCCCCCTGGCCACCTCGGCGGGCAACGAACAGGCCCACAACGCCCGCCATCTGCACGACGCCGGCGCGGCCGTGGCGCTGCTCGGCGAGGTCACCGCGGCGACGCTCCAGGAAGCCGTTGGCCCGCTCCTCACGGACCCGGCGCGCCGAGCAGCGATCGCGCAGCAGGCCCGGGCACACGGAAAGCCGGACGCTGCCGACAGGCTCGTGGACGTGATCCTGTCCGCCGCGTCCGGCTGACCGGGCGAGGGCTCTACCGCCAGCCCTCCGCCCGTACGGTCCTGCGCAGCTCCTCCACCACGTAGTCGACGTCTGCGTCGGTCATGTGCTGGTGGAACGGCAGCGTCATGATCTGCCGGCCCACCTGCTCCGTCACCGGAAGGGGCCTCCTCCATGGGGCGAAGGCGGGTTGCAGGTGGTTGGGGGGATAGTGCGCGCCGACGCCGATGCCCCGCTCGCGCAGGGCACGGAACACCCGGTCGCGTCCAAGGACCCGCACGGCGCACAGGTGCGGCACCGTCCGGTCGATGTCGACGTCGACCAGGGCGACGGCCTCGGTGCCGTTCAGTGCGGTCGCGTAGCGGCGCCAGAGGGCCTTGCGTGCGGCTTCCGTCTCGGCGAAGTGCGCGAGTTGGGCGAGGCCGATGGCGGCGTTGAGCGATGGCATCTGCACCCGGAGGCCGAAGCCGTCGACGTCGTAGCTGGTGAGGTCGGCTCGGGCGGTGGCTGGTGCGGTGATGCCGAGGCTCCGTAGCCGGCGGCAGGTGGCGGCCTCTGCCCCGTTGCGAGGCACGATCATGCCGCCCTGCCCGCAGGTGAGGTTCTTGATGGGGCCGAAGGAGAAGCACGTCACTTCCCCGGTGGCGCCCACCCGGGCCCGGCCGCTGTAGGAGCCGAAGGCATGGGCTGCGTCCTCCACGACCACGATGCCCCGCTCGGACAGCAGCGGGCGCGCCTCCGCCAGGTCGACGGCGCGGCCCCCGTACAGCACCGGCACCACCGCCCGCGTGGAAGGTGTCAGGGCCTCCAGGACCTGGGGGCTTTCCGTGCACAGTGTGCGCGGGTCGATGTCGGCGAACCGCGGCGACGCCCCGGTGGCGAGGACGGCCTGCACGGTCGCGCAGAAGGTGAAGGAGGGCACGATCACCTCGTGTCCCGGCCCTACGCCAGCGGACAGGAGCGCCAGGTGGAGGGCGGCCGTGCCCGAGGCGACGGCCACGGTGTCCTCCACTCCGAGGAAGCGGGCGACTTCCGCTTCGAACCGGTCGGTGATGGCGGAGTGGTTGTAGTAGCCGCTGCGCAGGGCTTCACAGACCGCGGCCTCTTCCGGCCCGTACAGGAACGGGTGTGCGTTGTGGGCGAAGGCCGCGTTGATCGCAGTGGTCATCGCCACGCCCCTTCGCGCACTCCCGTGATCGGTCGGATGACGGGTCGGATCAGCGCGCTGGCCGCTTTCAGGGCGGAGGACACGTCCTCGGCCGACGGCCCGGAAGCGACGAGCATGCCGATCTTGTGGCCGGACTGGTTGTGCGGCCGGACGCGGTCACCCGGCTCGGCGTACAGCTCGACCTCGATGATGCCGGCCGTGTTACGGGCTTCGTTGACGCCCTCCCACCGGAGCAGTTCGCCGTCGGTGGCGAGCGGTGATCCGATCAGCTCCACTGCCGCATGCGCGTTGCATGTCGGTGCAAGGTGGTCCTCGAAGGGCTCACCGAGCGCGAGCGCGATCAGCGCGCCCACGACGTTCACCCCACGGGCGGCGGCGTGCAGCCGCGGGATGCTGTCACCGCTGAGCCGGGGGTTGGACTCGATGACGCGTACCCCGTCCGAGCCGAGCACGAGATCGAAGTTCGCCGGCCCGTTCACGATGCCGAGCGCACGGCAGAGCCGCTCGGCAGTCGCCTCAAGGTGGCCGTGCTCGGCCGGCGACAGCTGCGCTGTGCTGATCCGCGTGACGACGAAGCCTCCAGCGACCAGCTCCTGATCCTTGACGCAGGTCATCAGCGACTTGCCGTTCCGCAGGAAGAGGTCGATGGTCAACTGCCGCCCCTGGACGAACTCCTCGGCGATCACGGTCTGGGAGGCGGAGTAAGCGCGGGCGTAGGCGACGGCGGCAGGCACGTCGTCGGGGCGGGTGACGCGGGTGACGCCCTTGCTGCCCGACCCGTCCACGGGCTTGACCATGAGCGGGAAGCGCAGCCCCGCGGCCTTCGCCGCGACCTCTTCGGGGTCGTCCGACGCCGTCCATCCGTATCCGGCGATGCCGCAGGACGCGACGACCTTGTGGAATGCGGCCTTGTCGAGCCCCTTGAGCGCCCTCTCGGGGTAGATGTAGGGGGTGCCGTAGCGCAGGCCGAGGGTGCGCCAGCTGGCCAGCGCAGCATCGGTCGCGCCGACCACGATCCCCGCGGGCCGTGTGTCGCCCAACGCATCGGCGATGGCGTCGGCGTCACGGGTGGAGACCTGGAGAGCCGCGTCAGCGAACGAGAACGCCGGAGCCTCCGCCCGCATGTCCACCGCTATGGTCGGCAGACCGCGACGCCGCGCCTCCTGATACAGCGGGATGTGCTCCTCCGACGCGCCGAGCACAAGCAGCGCGTTCTGTGGCAACTGGTCAGACATGCTGCGGCTCCAGGGCGGTGTCGAGACTGATGCACGGACGCGTGACGGCTCGGGGCTCAGGGACACGCATCAGGGGTGCCCAGCGCTCGGGGTGGCGCCGGTACCAGTCCGCGGTGCGCGCCAGTTCCTCTTCGAAGTCGTGGGTGGGCCGGTAGCCGAGACTGTCGGCGATCTTCGACCACACCATGGAGTAGCGGATGTCGTTGGCCTGCCGGTCCGGGATGTAGGTGACGGCGTCCCAGTCGGCGCCGCATACGTGCAGCAGCAGCCTGGTCAGCTCCTGGTTGGTGAGGTCCGTTCCGCCGCCGATGTTGTAGACCTCGCCCGGCACACCGGTCCGCATGACCAGTTCGATGCCCTGGCAGTTGTCCTCCACGTGCAGCCAGTTCCTGACGTGCTGTCCCTGGCCGTGCAGGGTGACCTTCTCCCCCTTGACCAGCTTGGTCACGAACAAGGGGATGATCTTTTCCGGGTGCTGGCAGGGCCCGTAGTTGTTGGAGGACCGGGTGACGCACACGGGCAGGCCGTAGGTGCGGAAGTAGCTGAGCGCGATCAGGTCGCTGGCCGCCTTGGACGCGGCGTAGGGGACGCTGGGACGCAGCGGGTCATCCTCCGTGGCGGAGCCTTCCGGGAGCGGGCCGTACACCTCGTCGGTGGAGACGTGAACGAACTTGCGGGCCCCGTGCCGGGCTGCCGCGTCCGCCAGCACCTGTGTGCCGAGCACGTTGGTCTGCACGAACGGTTCTCCGGCCAGCAGCGACCGGTCGACGTGGGACTCAGCAGCGAAGTGGACGACGACCGGGTGCTGCGCGACGAGCGAGTCGACGAGTGACGCGTCCAGGATGTCGCCCCGGACGAAGTTCAGCCGGGGGTCGAGGAACGCCTCACCGAGGTTCGCGACGTGTCCGGCGTAGGTGAGCGCGTCCAGCACGGTGACCCGGCCGATGTCCTGCGCCCGCAGCAGACGCTTGACGAAGTGAGAGCCGATGAATCCTGCACCGCCGGTAACGAGCACAGCTTCCATGAGCTTGCCCCATTCTGTGAGGGCTTGATGTACGAGGAATCCGTCCCCGCCGACGGTCAGCCGGCGGGGCGAGAAGGGGGACCCCTCCCGCCGCAGCTTGCGGACTGCGACGAGAGGGGCGTCTCGGGTGCGACCCTGACCCTGCGGTCGCCGTGGGGCCCCTTGTGCGCCGGGGCAGGGCGAGGTGTCAGCGGCGCGGGCGCCGGGCGTTGACGCAGCGAGCGTGGACGTGGCCGGAGCGGGTCGCGCCACCGGACGGGCTGATCTGGTCGTATTCCACCCAGTCGTCGCTGGGCTTGATCACCTGGTCGCAGGCCAGGCACATCCGGACGCCGGTCAGCGCGTCGTAGTGGTCGCACAGGGCCACCACGGAGCGGGCGAGCCGCTTCACCCGGTCGACCTCACCGAGCAGGCCCGCGGCCTCCGGCAGGGAAAGCCGCCGCCGGGCCTCCTCGACCCCGGCGAGCGCCACCTTGGCCTGCACGTCGTCGCTGTCCCGGTCAACGGCCAACTGCTCGATGCTCGGAATCAGCTCCCCCAGGTGGTCGCGGAGGTCCTGGTCGAAGGACTTCACGACGCCGTGGCGCGGCAGTGTGACCTGCGCGACGAACCAGGCTGCGGAGGCCCGCATCGTGGTGGTGGCCGGCGGGGCCGTCTCGGGACGGGTCGTGTTCACCTCGTCACCGCCTTACCGGCCCGGTGGATCGGGCACTTGCAGGGCGGGAAGTTGTTGGGCGGCACCGGTCCCTTGTGGTCCGTCACGCAGACGGTGCCCTGGTCCTCGGTGACCTTGCCGACGGGGTCGACCCGGTACACGTGGATGGTCATCCTGGCGCCGCGCTTTCTGCGGGCTGTAGCTTTCATGGTGTCGACGCTCCCTCGAAGCGTTGGCCGCGCCCCGGGACCGTTGCGAGCGGTCGCCGGGGTCTACGAGTTGTCCGAACGTTGGCCACGCTGCGGCACCCGCATGTGAAGACCTCCCACACGCGGTTGCTGCCACGGACCATGACGTGTCCAGCCGTACGCAGGCTCCGGTTGACCGCTCCGCAATCGAAGCACGCCTCACCATGCAGTCGGACGATGCTCACTCGCCCGTCGATGACCGTGGGCGCGGTCGGGAGTGCGGCTGGCATCCCCTGCTCCCATCTGCTGGCGTCCTGCGTGCAACAGATGGTGGGGGCTCACGAGGGGCACAAGTACCCCAGCAGGGGGTACCGGCCGCAGTCCGCTCAGGTGGCGGCGCACCACTCAGCGAAGTTGGTGAGCGACTCGGAGTCGGCGCGCTTCAGGCGACGCAGCGTGGCCGCGTCCTCGCGGACCCAGGGGTGTTCACGGGTGTGCTGGGGAGCGATATGCCGGGCGACCTTCAGTGACTCGAAGGCGTCGTCGACCAGGCCGGTCCACAGCTGAGCGCGGGCGAGTTCGATGTAGAACCCGGAGCGCCGCTCTGCGGGCAGCTCCTTGGGTGGCTTCCACTCGCCTGCGACATCCAGGGCGCGGCCAACGTGGTCGTCTCCGAGGCTGACGGCGACAGACACTTCATGGATGCGCACGGAGTCCGGGCCGAAGGCAGTACCGCAGTACACGGCCTCGGGGACCTGGTCCGCCAGTGTGCGAGCCTCAGTCAGGTGCTGCTCCGCCTCGGGGGCATCGTTGGCACGGCCGGCGATGACCGCAGCCCGCATGTGGAGCGCGCCGCGGGCTGCGATCGCCGGTGCGCCCGTAGGGGCCGGTGCCGCGTCCAGCGCCCCCTCAAGAGCGCGAAGGCCTGCCGTGTGGGCGCGGGCGGCAAAGAACGTCTCTGTGCGCACGTAAGCGACGGACGCGGACAAGACCGGATCATCGGCCGCGGGAACGGCCCATCGCATCAGCTCGATCAGGCGTGCGGACAGGTCGCCGGCGCCGAACTTGTATGCGACAGCGTCGGCGGAGCGGTAGGCACTAACCAGGAGCTTAGCGAGTTGGACCCGGTCCTCCCCCTGGGCTGCGTGGTAGGCGCGGGCGAGTTCGGCCAGCAGGTCAGGGAGTTCGCGGGAAATGCGCGTGTACTGGGCTGCGACCCGCCACTTGGCGGCATCCGCGACCGCCGTGCGCAGGTCTGGCAGCGGGCGGGTCGGGCCGTCGTCAGGGATGTCGTAGGCGGCGATCGCGGCGGAGAGCGCGGGAAGCGCGGCGTGCACGCGGGTGTGTACTGCGCCGCGGTCGGCGCGCAGCCGCCCGGGGTCGATACCGAGGGCGTCGGCGATTGCTTCCAAGGTGGCGTCGGTGACGCCGCGCTCACCGCGCTCGATCTTGCGGATTGTGCCGAGCGCGACACAGGCTGCGTCGGCGAGCTGCTGCTGCGTCATCTTCGGGCGTACGACGCTGCGGTAGTAGGCGATCCGACGACCTACACCGCCGTCCGCAAGTACGGGCATGCTGGCTCCAGTTCGGTGCGTCCCACTCCGAACGGTACCCGTGTCTGTACGCGGCGTGTACAGGAATGGCGCCACCAACCATTCGGCTGGTGGTGCCATTTCATGGCCGTCCTGAGCTGACGATTCCGACGAGCTGGGTGAGGCTGTCGATCCGCCAGTCGGCTGCCGCGATGACGTCGTCGGCGTCCGCCCACAAGTGCCCCCACGGGCCACGGCGAAGGTGCGCCGCACGCAGTCCTGCCGCCTTCGCGGGGAACACGTCGTTGGCCGGGTGATCGCCCACATACAGGGTCGCGTCCGGCGCCGCCCCGGATACGTCGATAACGCGGCGGAAGAACTCCGCCTGAGGCTTCGCGACGCCCCACTCCCCCGAGGTGACGACCAGGTCTGCTGGAAGATCCAGGTCACGCAGCAGCTCCCCAGCGCGAGATGTCTGGTTGCCCGCGACGACTACGCGCAACCCCAGTTCGCGGAGTGCAGTCAGGGCTGGACGAACGTCGTCGTAGAGGTCAGCCTCGGCGAGAGCTTCACCGTGGCCGGCGGCTTCTCGGGCGACGTATTCGGCCGCGACGTCGATGCCCGGCCGTGCCAGGCGCAGGGCTTCGGCATTGTCCTTACCCTGCGCTACAACCGCGCCGACAAGGGCGGACAGAGTGTGACGGGGAACGTCCAGCCAGTCGGCCCACGATCCCCAGTAGCGGTCGTCCCGGGTGATCGTCTCGCCGACGTCGAAAACGATGGTCTCAAGCACGACCGGAAGCCTACGGCCCGTCCCCGCTCACCCAGGAACCTGCATCCGCCACTCCGCATCGCGGGTCGACAGCCGGTACTCGCCGACGGCTCCCTGCGGTGGAGCGGCCGGCAGGTGGGCGGGGCGTTCGTAGCGGTAGCGGCGCATGACCTGCCGCCAGGCGCGGGCGACGGCCGGGTAGGGACGGATCTTCATCCCGGCAGAGTGGCAGACGACCGGCCGACGGCGGGCCACTCCGTCAAGATCTTGCCGGTCTGTTCGTCGGTGAGGGTGATCCGGGCGCCGGGCCGTCCCCAGCTGCCGATTTCGTACGCAAGCCGCAGCAGGGCAGGTGCGTCCTGCGGCGAGCGTCCCGTGTCACCGAGCTTTGACCGGGCGCCCTCGAACCTTGACGGCTGCGAGTTCGCGCCACCAGTTCGAGCGGTAGGTGGCGTAGCTGGTCAAGAGGTTGGTTCGATAGCGTCGTCGGCCGGGTCGGTGGACGCGGTCTGCTGAGCCTCTCGATACTTACGCAGGGCTTCCTTGTAGCGACTCTTGTCCTCGGTCGTGTACTGACGCAGCTCCGCAATCTGCTGCTTCATGCCGACTGCGGTCTTTGTCATAACCCGCACCACGCCTTCAGTGACGAGTATGAAGATGGAGACAGAACATGCGATGAAGGCGGCCTTTGCCAGACCGGGGTCCTCGTCATCGGGGCTATGGGTGGCGGACCACTTCAGCACTGCGACCTGCACCGTCACCAGGATCACGCAGATCACCAGCCATACCAACGACGCCACTAAGGCAGTGATCTTCTGGCGTACGAGGTCGTTTGAGTCAGCTTCGTCGATCTTTGCCAAGTCCTCCGCGGGGGGTTCCACGCCAGTTCTTCCTGCCTGGACGATGTTGTCGATGGACGTACGGATACCTTGGGTCCGCTCAAGGACACTGTCTCCCCACGCCTTGAAAAGGGTGTATGCCTGAACCGTTCCGATCAGCAGAACAGCCAGGATGACGGTCGTGATGAGGGCGGCGTAGTCGTCACTCATGGCCCACTTCATGTATCCCCCTGGTGATCACAGCGCGTATGGACGGGAACCTACTACCGTGCGGATGGTTCACGCCCCGAGTCTTGGATCTCGCCTAAGGTCCTGCCGGTCGCGCCTTGGGCAGGCGCTGGCCTGTACAGAAGCCTGAGCCCAGCCGATCGGGCACGGACGTCGGCGCATCGGACCTGATCGAGTGGCGGGGCGGTGGCCCCGAGGCCTGGACGCACTGAGCCCCCGCTGAGGGGTGCGCAGCGGGGGCAGGACACCGCCCCCGGGAGGCGCCGGATCGGGAGGGCTCCGGTGAGGCGGTGAGCGACCACAATGCGCCACCGTGGCCGGAAGGCACAAGGGTTCGGACATGACGAAAATCCCCGCCGCCCGGAGTGGCGGCGGGGCAGGCGTGGGGCGAGCTACGTAGCCGGCTCGTACGTCACCGTTTGGTCGGGGCAGCCGTCCGCCACACCTCGTAGGGCGGCCACTTCGGTTTCGTCGGCGGCCAGCTCCCAGCGCAGCTTGGTGGCGACCCACTCAGCGGCGTACCGGCAGTGCACGTCAGCGGCCGGAGGCAGCCACTCTGCCGGGTCCTGGTCGGCCTTGCTCCGGTTCGAGCGGGCGGTGACCGCGACCAACGACGCCGGCGCTCCCTGGTCGTTGGCGTACGCCTCGCGGCGTTGGGCTGTCCACGCCGATGCACCGCTGTCCCAGGCCTCTGCGAGCGGCACCATGTGGTCGATGTCCAGGCCGGAGGCGGACGTCACCGAGGTCGCGTCATAGTACGACCACCAGGTGCCGCCGGTGATACGGCAGCGGGGGCCGATGGTCGGCGGTTCCACGGCCTCGGCGATCAGCACTTCGTTCCGGGTTGAGCAGCCGTCGTCGGGGTCGTCGCCGCGGTTCCAGTGACGGAAGGCGTCGCGGGTGTAGCCGTCGCGGGACTCGGTACCCAGCGGCAGGCTGGCGACGGCCTCCGAGAGGGGCAGGGTCTCTGCGGCCTGAGCGGGTGAGGCGGTGAAGGACAGGGCGGTGAGAAGCGCGGCGGGCAGGACGCGCAACAGAGCGGTTCGCATGTGCTGTTGATAGCGACTGCCATGGGGGGCGCGGGAGGCGGATCGTGACTGCGCCCTCCGTGTGAGTGGAATGGTCGTACTGGAGATACGAACAGGCCCCGCCGCCTAGAGGCGGCGGGGCCAGCGGTGCCGTGATCAGGCCAGGCGGTAGACGGCCTCGCCTGGGTCATCCCTCGTCAGCAGTCCCTCGTCAGCCAGCTGTCGAAGCTTGCTGCGGGCTTCCTTCTGAGCAGCCGTGTCATCAGCTGGGTCGTAGCCTGCCACTCGCAGAGCCAGTACCGCACGTCGCGTGTCCCACTCGCCGCCCAGTGCCTGAATCACGGCCGCGAGTGCCTGCTTATGCGTCAGCGGAGCGTCGGTCATCGTGCCCTCCCCTTCGGAATCCGCCACGGGATTACACGATGAACCGGTGCCCGGGCGAGGCAAGCACGGTGGCCTTCAGACGGTCAGGCGACGAACACAGCGACCAGGACGCCAGCCGCCGCGGCGATGACGCCGCCGACCGCGGCCAGGGCGCTGACCACCGGCAGCGGGAAGCGGCGGCCTTCGAGGGCCTCAACGCGGGCGCGCAGCGGCTTGACCTCTTCGTCGCGGATCTTCTGAACCTCGGCTTCCATGTCGGCGCGCAGCTGGCGGACGTCGGCGTCCGTACGGGCGCTGCGATCGAGCAGCAGCCGGAGGCTGCCCTGGATGTCGGCGAGCGCCGTACGCAACTCCCCTCTGAGATCCGACAGGGCGACCGCGACGTTCGTGGTCGGGTCCGGGGCGGGCGGGGGCGCGGTCATGCCGAGTCCTTCGGCTCCCGGTTCGGCACGACCCAGGTGAGCCCCAGCACACCGAGCACGGACAGGACCGCGGCGGTGGCCTCACCGGACGTGAGGGTGCCGTCCTGCATGGCCGTTCCCAGCGAGGCGGACCCGGCGGCCACGCCGGCGACGACGGCCTTCCACATCTTGGAGATCTTCACGGTGTCCTCCGGGCTCAGGAGCTGAGGCGGGCAGCGAGCTTGTCGGCCAGGGTCTCGGCGAGGGCCTCGGTGAGCGCAGTGTCGGCGGCGAGGCGGTCGGCGATCCGCGCGACCTGCTCGTCAGTGAGTTGCACGCCGCCCTGGCCGGCCAGGGCGGCGACCTGGCTGACCAGCTTGGGCAGGGCCTGTTCCAGGGTGTGCACGCCCTGCGCGGTGCGCTCGATGACGGACTCCGCCATCCACGTGGGGTTGTCGGCGGTGCCCCACGGCGACTTCATCTTGCCGTCGTAGCGCATCACCCCGTCGTACAGCTCTTCCTTGCTGGGCATGTCGTCCTCCTGGGGGTTGGCGGCGCGGGCGACGATCCCGGGGAACACCACCTCGCGGAACTGCTTGATGCGGGCCCTGCCCGGGCACGCGGTGCCGGACGTCGACCACTGCGGGAACATCGAGTGGTAGCCGAACCCCGGATCGGAGTGGCTGCGGCAGATCCGTAGCGGGATGCCGTGTCGCTGGTGCAGCCAGGCGCCCACCGCGATGAGGTCTTCGATCTGCTTGTCGTTCCACGGGTCTGTCGCCGAGAGGTTCGACGCGGTCTCGGCGGAGACGGCGCCCGTGCCGTCGGACCGCCGGTTGGCACCTGCGTTGGCGTCGGCTCGTGTCTCGGTGCCGATGTACTGGCCGATGGTGCCGTGGTAGTCGATGCCGAAGTGGCTTTCCAGGTTGGTGCTGTCGCGCCAGTACTCGTAGGTGCGGCGGGCCGTCCACGGGGCGACGATCGAGTGGACGATGAACTGCGTCGGCCGGATAGCGGGCTGCGCGTCGGATTCCGGTTGCAGCTCCATCTTGACGGCGCCGGGGTACCAAGCCATCACACACGCTCCGGCCAGGACCAGGTGCCGGGCTCGGTGCCCATGTGGCGGGAGGTCGCCCACAGGGGCGGGTCCTGCCCGTCCAGGAGCACGCGCAGGTTAACGGCGTCGGCCGGGTTCGCGGGGAACGTCTTCACGACGATCGCCGGGTAGCGGTCGCCCTCGCGAACGTAGTTGCCGCTGATGCCGGTCTGGACGCGCTGGTGGGTGATGTGCCGGGCCTCTTCGTCCGTGAGCCGGTACATCACGATCCGGCCGGGGGTGGGGACGGACATGGTCAGCCTCCGATCAGGTGGTCGGCGAGCCAGGCGCAGAACCCGGCCACGATGGCGACGCCGGCCGGCCGCCAGGGGCGGGCGGGCTTGATGCCGGCGGCCACGCGCAGCAGTTCGGACGCGGTGTCTCCGCGGCGCCGGTTGACGATGGCCACGCCCTCCAGCACGCCGAAGGTGACGAGGGGAACGGCCCACAGCCACAGGGGGAAGTCCACGAGTGCTCCTACAGGACGGTGATCGTGTCGGGGGCCTTGCGGATGATGTTCTCGCCGGGCCGGGAGCCGACCGGCTGGGTCTGCACGAGGATCCAGCGGTAGTAGGTGCCGGGCGCCAGGGCGACGTCGGCGCCGACCTCCGGGCCGACCAGGGCGACGACGTCGATCACGCCGTCCTGCGCGAGCGGGCCGTCCGGCTCGGTGACGCCGTCGACGAGCTGCACCGTGGTGAAGTCCGACACCTGCGGCACGTAGTCGACGACCGTCGTGTGGTAGACGCCGACGGCGGTGACCTGGACCGGCCCGCCCCGCGTGAACGTCAGCGCGTTCGAGGTGTATTCGGTGGCCGTGCTGTAGATCTCCACCGCCATGTCAGGGCTCCCTTTCGACGATCGTGTCGGCCACGGCCGGGGACAGCCGCGTCGCTCCGACCCCCAGGGCCGCAACGCGGGTGGGGCCGACGGCGACGGTGACGTCCTCCGCTGAGGACTCGAACTGCCCCTGCACCGCGAGACCGGGCGCTCCGAGCACACCGGCAAGGGAGCCGCGGTGCACGACCCGGCCGGCGCCGGCGCCTTGCAGTCCCCCGAGACTGAGCGCGGCGGAGGCCGGGGAGGTGAGAACGCCGTTGAGCTGGGCTCCGAGTCCCCCGACGGTGGCGTGGAGACTGCCGGACAGGGTGTCGGAGGCGACACCGACGGTGTGGATGCGCTGATCCCCGCCGCCGGAGCCGCTGAAGTAGCCGTTGACGAAATGGACCTGAACGAGGGACAGGTCCCAGCCAGGCAGTGCTTCGACGCCTCCACCGCCGCCGGCGAAGGGGTTGACCCAGGTGAGGCCGTCCGGACTGGTCTCGAACAGAACCTGGGTGGCGGTGGTGGTGATCCGGCACCAGCGGTGGTCGGTGTCGGACCAGGGCACGAAGCCGTCTTCGGCGCCCATGAAGTAGCCCAGGCTGGTGGAGAACCGGCCGTAGTGGATCTCCTGCCCGGCGGTGCCGCTGCCGATGGTGCAGTACTGCTCCACCCCAGAGACGGCCGCTCCGGTGTAGGTCCACTCCCAGGTGAATACGTCCTCGGTGAAGTCCCGGGACGGTGGGGTGAAGCCGAGGAAGTTGGTGTAGGCGGCGGACGGGGCGACGGCCGCGTACCCGTCCCCGAGGGTCTGTGTGACGCCCACGGAGTCGTTCCACAGGGCGGTGTCGAGCCCGTCACCGTCGAACGGGTCGTAGATGGTGGAGAGCTTGGCCACGGCTCACCTCAGCCGGAGGCGGGCATCGTGAGCGTGCCGTCGGTGATCTCCACCGCCAGGCCTGTGCTGACGGTGGTGGTGTTGACGAGCAGGTCCGCACTGGATACGCCGACCGAGCCGTCCAGGACGGCCACGTTGTTGGAGTCGAGGATCCGGAACCAGGTCGCGGTGCCGTCGGCGACGGCGGTCACCGACAGTGGCACCCCCAGGAGCGCCGCGGCCCCGGCGGACGCGGCGGCGAAGGCCGGGTCGGCCAGGGTGAGTTCGGCGAGCAGGGTGCCGGTCGCTGCCGAGTCGGGGCCTGCGGGCTGGGTGCCGGAACGGATCTGGAGCTTGCCGCCGGCCGCGCCTGCGTTGACCAGCGCGGTGATCGCGTCAGTTGCGGCGGACCGGGCCGTGCCGGAGATGAAGACGGTCACTGCACACCTCTCAGAAGTACGTGGTCACGATCACGAGTCCGCTGCCGCCTTTGCCGCCGGCGGCGCCGTTGCTGTTCGCGGCGGCCCCGTTGATCGCACCGCTTCCGCCACCACCCCACCGGTTGTCGGTGGCGTCGAAGCCACTGCTGAGGGAGCCGGTGATGCCGGCCGGGCGCAGGCCCGTCCCGGGCCACGCGGTGCCGCCGTGCCCGACCATCACCGGGGACCCGCCGAAGCAGATGGTGTTCATGCCGTCGCCGCCGTGGGAGAGGAAATCGCCTGCGGTGCCGACGCCCCCGAAGCCGCCGGCGGTGGCCTGGTTCGAGCTGCTCTCCAGGCCACCGAGGCCGCCGTCGCCTCCGGTGGCGACCACGAGCGACCCGAAGCTGGACGTGCCGCCGGTCCCGCCGGTGCCGGCCCGGTTGCCGCTGCCGGTGCCGTTGAGGGCGGCGCCGCCCGCTCCGCCGGCTCCGACAGTGACGGCGACGGAGTCTCCGACGGACGCGGCCGGGATGATGCTCTCGGCGTAGCCGCCACCGCCGCCGCCCGCCCCGGCCGCGGCGGTGGACGCGGTGGTGCCGGGCACGCCGCCTCCGCCGCCCCCTCCCCCGAGGACCTGCACCAGCAGCCACTTGGCGTTGTCCGGCTTCGTCCAGGTGCCGGACGCGGTGAAGATCTCCCGCTGGGGCATGTTCAGCTGCGGGTTGATGGAACCCGCCATGGCCGCGAAGTGCTCCCACAGCCGGACGTTGTCGCCGCTGGACGGGAAGACGATCCCGTTCGACGTCGTCTCGCTCAACTGGTTCTCCTCCACGAGATCGTCAGCGTCCAGGCCGCCGACCAGCTGGCCTTCCCGGCGAGCCGGATGTACGGGGTGTCGGAGCTGATCGAGATGCCGATGCCGCCGCGGGTGCCGTCGACCATGGCCTGAGCCCACGACTTGGGGATCGCGAAGCTGGTGGTGGTCGTGTCGACCGCGAGGCGGGGCCCGGCCGTGGTCTCGTTCAGCGTGGGGAAGCCGCCGGGCCGGGTGGACTGGGTGACCAGGCGCAGCGTCGGCGTGCGCCCGGCGAAGTCGCCCGCGCGCAGGCGGCGCAGCTTGAGGGTGGCCTTGGTGACGGTCGCGCCCTTGATGGAGCGGGGCTTGGAGCCGTAGAACGCGAAGCCGTGGTTGCGGCCGAAGGAGCTGCCGCCGTAGCGGCCCTGGTAGGTGTCGGCCGACGTGGACGACCCGATGTCCGTCCGCCAGCGGCCGTCGCGCCAGGTGGACGTCGCCACCGGCGTGCACACCAGCGTGCCCGTCGTGACGACCGGCTTCGGCGCTGGAGGGGGGTCGCCGGAGTCCGGCGGCGGGGCCGGCTCGTCTGGCGCGGGCGGCGCGGGAGTCGGCGGCACGGCCGGCCCGGCCTGGATGACGGCCTGCACGAAGTACTGGCTGCCCACGCGGGTGATCAGCAGGGCGTTGCCCTCGGCGACGGTGAGCCCGGCGATGACGCGGGCGGTGACCCGGATACCGGCGATGTCCGCGAGGCACGCCCCGCCGGACGCCGCGGTGCGGGCGACACCGACGACGGAGCCCATGCCGCTGGTGCTGACGCGGTTGTCTGCCCAGTTCGCCATCAGAGCGGCACCCGCACCGTCGCGGTCATGTCCCGGGGCGTGTACGGCAGGGTGAACGCCTCCACCGTGCCGAGAGCGTCCCGCAGGGACTTGCCGGTGACGGAGACGGTGTCGCCGGCCTGGAGCCCAGGGTGGGGCACCATGGTCACCTCCATCCGCCGGTCTGCTGTGCGGCGCAGCCGGGTCAGCCTGGTCTGCGCGGCCTTGCGGCACTGGTCGACGGTCTTCAGCAGCGGCGATGAGAAGAAGTGCGGCACCGGCAGCGGGCTGAAGCTGCCGCCGATCCGGTACGGGCTGGTGAGGTCGTAGGCGACGCCGTGCAGCTGGTTGCCGTCGCCGTCCTCGCCCTGTGCGACGACGGCGTTGAACGCGCCGTCGCGGGTGCTCGCGCCCTGCCAGCGCATCACCGTGCCGCCCTGCCGGTCCGTCAGGGACAGCACCGGGGTGCCGAGGTCGGTGACGGGCTCCACGAGCAGGTAGCCGTCCTCGTGGACGCGGGCGTCGGCCGGCCACGCGTCCAGAACCTCGGTGAGGGCCCTGAGCCGGTCGTCGTCCCACTGCATGCCGAGCGGGACGTCCCGGTCGGCCAGGGCCTCGTCGACGACGACGGTGAGCGCGGGTTCGACCAGGCCCCGGACGGTGGAGACGAGGGTGTCGCCGGCGGCGGGCTGGTAGGGGGCGACGAACTTCGCCTCGTCGATGAGGGTGAGCAGGCCCTGCGCGGTGACGTTGACGTCGTCGCCGTCGGCTGCGCTCTCGGTGATGAGGAACCAGCCCCGGTCGAGCCACTCCATGTCGCCCTTGCCGATGTCGATGCCGTAGGCGATGTGCAGCTGCTGCCCGTAGGCGGCCAGCGGGTGATCGGGGTCGCTGCCGGGGTCCCAGTCCGTACCGCGGTCGCGGCGGGGCACCCTGAGGGTGACGCGCTCGGGGACGGCGAGGGACCGGTCCCGGGTCTCGGAACCGTCGGCGACGGGCACGTCGTCGGCCAGGAGCTGTCCGTCCCGCCAGGCGGAGACGCGGACCTCCATGGCGAAGGACCGCTGGAGGATCGCGAGGGCCTCCGCAGACATGTCGAGCACGTCAGCCGCCGAAGTCGTAGATCGCGATGTCCAGCAGGGTGCCGGGCGTGAAGAAGTCCGCGAGGTCCTGGAGGGTGGAGAAGTTGTCGGCCAGGTCCTCCAGCGTGAAACCCGCGGCCTCCAGTACGTCCGGCCAGGCCTCCACCTTCACGACGTCCAGGGACCAGAACTCGATGGCGTCGAACCAGCGCGGCGATTCGACGTCGGCGGGGACTGCGTAGTGGCCGTCCAGGCGCGGCGTCGCGGTGGCCCGGCGGATGAGGACGATGCCCTCGGTGGCGTCGTCCAGGACCGCGTTGAGGGCGTCCGCGGCCTCTTCGGTGAGGGTGCGCAGCGCCAGCTGCCCGGTCTCCTTCGACCGGCGGCGGGAGACGACGACCATGCGCCCACCGACGTTGAACACCGATGCGTCGCGGTTGCGCTGCTTCTCGGGGTAGGCCTGGAGGGTCACCGGCGCTCCGACACCGCGGACGGCGTCGGAGATGACGTCGCTGTCGACGACGGAGGTGACCGGCTCGGACGTGATCAGGGACTCGTCACCGAGGCTGTCGATCAAGCGGGCGGTGTAGGTGACGGGCACCCCGAACGGCTGCTCCCCGTCCACGCGGATCAGCGCGTCCTGCCCGGTGACGTCGATGCCGGAGGAGCCGCGCAGCTCCACCTGGTCGGCGCCGACGGTGCGGTACAGGGTGGCGGAGACGACGTCCCCGGCGAGCATCTCCGTGACCGTGATCAAGTTCCTTGGGGGGAACACGGACTGCTCGGTGACGGAGAGGACGCCCTTCGGGACGTCCTCCCGCAGCCGCAGCACCCCGCCGACGCCGGTCGCGGCGGCGGACAGCGTCGCGGTGACGGTCGGGGCCGTGCTGCTGGCGCCCGCGGTCACGCTGCACGTCGACGCCACCAGGTGCGCGCCGTTGCCGGTGACGGCGGAGTTGTCGGTGCGCGCGGTCACGGGCCCGAACGTGACACCGGCCGCGGTGACGTTCTCGCCACTGGACGTCGCCGACCCGTTGTTGGTGCCGTACCCGAGAATGACGAAGTCGCCAGGCCGGAACGTCACAGGATCGCTGCTGCTGGCAGAGAACCCGGTGCCGCTGCTGGTGTCCTCGCCGACGGCCGCCGACCACAGCCAGCCCGTGCCGACGCTGCGAGCGAGGACGTGGACGCGGGCCACGATCACAGAGCCCGAGGCGCCCGAGGGGATCGTCACAGTGGGCGCGGCGTCCCCGCCGGCGGCGACCCGCACGAACCAGGTCATGCGGCGCGGCCCCGTGCCCGGCCCGAAGGTGCCGCCTCCGCCGGAACGCGTCGCTGCACGCGTCCACCCCGACGGCGTGGACGGCACCGGGTCGTCCGGGTGCCCGGAGACGACGTGCAGCACCAGCAGCTGATCTGCTGCCGGCGTCGCCGGGTAGGTGGGGGACGCGCTGTCGGCGCCGGAACTCAGCGCGCCGGACCCGGAGTAGGAGATACCCATCAGCGGCGCCCGACTTTCTGTCGGTAGGCGGCCTCGTCCTGCGCGTCCCGGATCATTGGCCGCACGACGCCACGCACCGCCCCGAGGAACTCCCCGGAGTCGAGGTAGAGGTTCCCGGTGAACTGCCCGCCGCCGTCATCGGGCAGCCCGGTCGCCGCCCCTGCCGCGGTCGCGGCGGCAGCGGTGGTCTTCTTCGCGGTGATCATCTTGGGTGCCCGCATGGAGTTCAGCTCATGGAAGAGGGCCTGGCCGTACTTCCTGACGGCCGCCGCGCGGATGACGAACTCCCCGTTGGACAGCCACGGCCACGGCACGTCGTCGGAGGTGCCGGTGCCCGGGCCCACGACCGGGCCACCGGTGGAGTAGTGCGTGCGGAAGCCCTTGCCCGTGTAGTAGCCGCCTGTCGCACCGACGATGTCGTGCACGCTGCGGTAGGTCTTCGAGTGCGTGATGATCTCTTTGATGGTGCGCAGGCGCAGGGTCGTCGTCTTGCTGGCCGGCAGGGAGTTGATCTGCTGCTGGGCCGAAGCGATGTTGCTACGCCAGTTGCTGATGTCCGCGCGGAGCTTGGCCTGCTTCTCGCCCTTGGCGGTCTTCAGCTGGTGTTCGGCCTGTGCGACCTTCGCCCGCCACACCGCGATGTCCGCGGTGAGCTTGGCCTTCTTGTCACCCTTGGCGGTCTTCAGCTGCCGTTCGGCCTCCGCGACCTTGACCTTCCAGTCGAGGATGTCGGCGGTGAGCTTGGCCTTCTTGTCGCCCTTGGCGGTCTTCAGCTGCTTCTCGGCCTCGGAGATCTTCGTCTTCCAGTCGGTGATGTCCGCCTTCAGCATCGCCGTCTTGTCCGGCGTCTTCAGGATCTGGCTGGCCAGCTTCTCCGCCTCGGCCCGTGTGAGGCCCATCTGCACGGCGTTCTCGATCAGTTTCTGGCGGCCCCGCTCGTAGATGCCGTTGACGTACGACCAGGACCGGCCGGACTCCCGCGCCGAGCCGGCGGCTTCGTCGGTCTTCGTCGCCAGGTCCTGAAGGGCGGTCGCCGCGGCCTGCGCCTTCGGGCTGTTGAGGTCCAGCTCGCCGCCGACCATGCGGAGTGCGCCGGCGTTCTCCTTCGCGGCCTTCGCGGCGGCGTCGATGCTCGCCTCGAACGCGATCATCCCGCCGAGGCCTGCGCGCTGCACGTCGTTGAGGGCCTGGATGGCCTGCCTCAGTCCGTCGGCGCTGGCCTTCTGCTCGGCGAGCTTGCGGGAGGTCTCCTGCGCCTGCTGCCCGAACAGGCCCATGCTCTGCGCCACGAGTTCGGCTTCGAACTTGGCGTCCTCCAGCGCGGACTGGTAGTCGCCGAGTTCCTTGGTGAAGGCCTTGGTGTCCCGGCCGCCCTTGCCGTACTCCGCCGTGAGCCGTTTCAGTGCCGCCGCGGCGAGGTCGGCCCGCCCGTTCTTGACCAGGTTGGCGAGCGCCTTGTCGATGGAGTCGATTTGCTCCCTGGCCTGCTTGACCGGGGTGGAGTCCCAGTCTCCGAGGCCTCCCAGGGTCACGATCCACTGCTGGATGTCCTCGGCGGTGGACGGGTCGGTCAGAGCCGCCACCTTCTCGTGGAGGTCCTCGAGGTCTCTGCCGAAAGCTTTCGCCAGTTCGCCGGTCACCTTGCCGGCGCTGCCCAGCTTCCCGAGGGCGGTGGTCAGCCGGTCCACGTTCGGCGGGGCGTCGCGGCCGATCGAGGTCAGCTTGCTGAAGCCGACGGCGAGCGCCGCGACAGCGGCGATGACGACCGAGATCCGGGCCGCGGTGTTGAGGGACATGAACGCGGCCCGCAGGGCGGCCAGTGTGCCGGTCGCGCCACTGGCCGCGATCGACATGCCGAGCAGGGTCCGGCCGAAGGTGCGGGAGACCACGGCGAGGGCGGCGACGCCGGCAGCGACGGTCGACAGCAGCCGGTACGCGGCATACAGCTGGAGCACAGCCGCGATGAACCCGGGAGGGAGTGCGTTGACCATCTTCGCGAAGGCGTTCGCGATGGTTAGCGCCACGACGCCGACTTCGCTGCCCGCGGTGAGGACGTTGCCCGCGGCCTGCGCGATGCTCTTCAGCGTGTCGACGACCAGCGGGCCGTGCTCGCGGCCGAATGCCAGGAACTCACCCAGCCCGCCGGCGTTGGGGTCGAAGTCCTGCAACTCCCGCCCGAGGTGGACGACGCCGTTGACGGCGCCCCGCAGCACGCTCTGCGTGAACTCCGTCCACTGCGTCATCATCCGGTCCATGGCCCCGCCGGACACGGCCCCGCCGACGATGGTCATCAGCCGGTCCAGCTCCTGGCCGGTGACCCGCACCATCGGGGACAGCTTCGGCAGCAGCGCCCCGAAGACCGCGAACGACTTCGTGACCGCCGGCATGGTGTCGCCGGCCAGGCCGTCGGACCACTCCTTGTAGGCGTCCTTCAGCCCGAGGAAGGCGACGGTGGCTTCCCGGGTCGCCGGGGGCATCCCGTCCAGGGACCGCTGGTAGGCCAGCTGCGCAGTGGCGGCCTCCTTGGAGGTGGCGCCCGACTCCTTGACGGCCTGCCGGTACTTCGTGTGCGCCTTGGAGGCCTCCGCCACCTTGGAGACCTGCGGGCCGAGCGCGGCACCGAACGCGCCGACGGCTCCGACGGCGGTCCCCAAGGCCCCGGCGAGCGCCAGGGTGGAGGTGACGGCGGCGGCGCCGACCGGGACGGCGCCGGCCGCGCCAAGGAGCGTGAGGTCCTTCCGCAGCCGCCCGGCGGAGACACCGGCCTGCCGGAAGACGTGGGAGAGGCGGTCTCTGCCGACGAGGGTGAAGACGAGCCGGCTGTCGGCCAAGGGGAACCTCCCCTCAGCGCGTCAGCTGTTCTTCTCCAGCTGCTCGATGAACTGGACCAGGTCCACGGCCTGGTCAACGGTCAGCAGGTCCCACTCCCAGGGGCGGATCCCGAGGTGGTAGGTGAAAAGGCCGCAGTAGCGGGCCTGGAGGTCTTCCAGACCTCCCGGGACTACTCCGTGTCTTTTGGGTCCGCGGCCTCAGCTGCGGCGTCGTCCGCCGGCTCGGGAGCGTCGTCGACGCCGAGCATCTCCAGGGCCATCTGCCGGGCCTCTTCGGACATGGTCGGGTCGCCCTCCAGCTGCGCCCGCATGAGCGCCTTCTCCGCCGGGGCGAACTCCACATCGATCGCGTCGACCGGCAGGTCGTTGAGGTCGGCGAAGGTGAGGGTGGGCTCGAGGCGTTTGCGCAGCACCCACAGGGCGGCCTGGAGGGCGTCGATGTTGCCCTCAGCCAGTTCCTGCTGGAGCTGCACCCACTTGAAGCCGCCGGCCTTCTCCGCGGCGCGGGCCTCAGCGAAGGTGGCCTTGACGTCGGCCAGGTCCCAGCGCTGCTGTTCGCCGTTCTCCGGCCGGTAGATGATGATCACGTGCGGGGTCTCTCTTTCACCCGGAAAGGCGGCGCCGGACGTCGTCCATGACGCGGGCGACTTCGGCGTTGAGGCGGGGCATGCGGGGCCGGATGGTGTCCCACCACCAGTTGGGCGTGGCGTACTGGTCCACCCAGCCGCCGCGGCTCTTGTTGCCGAAGGTGGGGTGTCGCCAGTGGCCCTCGTTGGTGTTCTTCGGCATGGTCTGCCAGCCCGGCGGCAGCCTGGACTTGTCTGCCCAGATCTTCGTGCCGCCGCCGGTGGTGACGGACAGCCGGATGGACGCGGCGATCGTGGCGCGCAGCGGCGGCCCGTACCGGATGCGGGGCCGGTTCCGGCCGCTGCGGCTGCCCGGCCCCCAGATCCGCAGGTTGCGTGCCGCGCTCTGAAGGTCGCGGTGCACGGGGGTCGCCGCGTGCCGGATGCGCCGGTTGAGGCTGTTCCGCAGGTCGCCGCGCCCGGCCTGCGTCAGCTTGCGTTGCAGCTCGGACAGCTGGGACGTGTTCGTGATCCAGAAGTCCCGCTGCGCCATGGCTCAGGCCGGGATGACGACGTTCTCGGAGGGTTCGGACGTGACCGCGAACTGGACCTGGACCTGCGCGGCGTCCTCGAGGTTCCGCTGCTTGCCCTGAGCCAGGACACGGACGGGGAACACGTCCATGGTGCGGCCGGGGGTGTCGCCCTCGTCCATCCACACGATGTAGCCGTCGGAGCCGCGCTGGAGCAGGTCACGCACGTCGGTGCCGGTCTTCGACGCGTACAGGGTGAGCGCGCTGTCGTCAGCCGAGATCGGGCCGTCGATCTTCGCGTCGAAGCGGGAGCCGAGGGTCGGTGTCTCGACGACACCGGACTGGATCATCCAGCCCTCGACGGCGCCGACCTCGACGGACAGCTCGGTGCCCGCGTCCAGTTCGGCGCGGGTCGGGGACTGCTTGTTCGCGATCGTCGGCACCCAGCTGACCTTGGTCAGGCCGCGCCGGTAGTACCGGACAGCCGACGCGATCGGAGTCGCGGGCATGGGTCACTCTCCTTCGGTGGTGCGCCGGCGCTTGCGGGCGGGCTGCGGTGCGGGGGGTTCGGGGGCGGGCTCCGCCTCGGGGGCGGGCTCCTGCTCAGGGCCCGGGCCGGGCTCGGGCTGGGGGCTGTCGACGGGCACCCACCCGGCGGCGCGGTGGTGCGGGACCGCGCTCGCGGCGACCGTGATGGTCTGGTCCTCGGGCAGGTTCGGGTGGCGCATGCTCACGTAGTCGCTCATGCCGTGGCCGTCCTCACGACGCAGACGTTCACGCCGGTGACGCCGCCGGGGTAGGTGATGGAGGCGCGTCCCGTGGCGGGGTCCCGGTAGCGGTCGGTGACGGGGATCGTCGTGAGGCCGGTCGTCGCGGCCACGGTGACCGTGCGGTCACCGACGGGCAGGTCCCCGTCGATGACTTCCGGAGTGGCCAGCGTGACGTCCTTGCTGGACGCGTCGGTGTTCTGCACCACGAGCAGCACGCCGGGCCCGGTGGCACAGTCGTCACCGCCCGATGCGGCGGCGACGAGCTTGTCGTCGAAGCGCAGCCCCGTCAGGGGAACCACGTGGGTCGTGAGGGCGGCCATGGGAGTCCCTTCAGATGGTCCGGCAGGCGAGGGTGAGGACCAGCCGCGCCTGACAGCCGGCGTCGGTCTGGGGCTGGTAGAGCGCGGTGGCGCCGATGGCGCACTGGGCACCGGGCAGGCCCACGCTCGGGTCGGCTCGGAGCACGCCGACGATGACCTTCTTCATCGCGTACACGCGGTCGCGGGCGGCCTTGACCTTGCCGTCGCCGCGACGGGCGAGCAGCGTCACGGTGATGCGGGAGGTCGCCTCGCGGGACGACCCCAGTCCGGCCCAGTCCTCTTCGGTGGTCGCGGCCTGGAACTCGCCGCCCTGGTCGCCATCGAAGCCGACCAGCACCCAGTCGTCCCGGTCGCTGCCGGTCAGTTCGGGCCCGTCGGTGACGCCAGCACCGCTCAGGCCTTCCTCGGTGGAGAACCGGGCCACAAGGGCGTCGATCAGCTCAGGCACGTCGACGTCGTTCATCTACGCCACTCCGGGGGGAAGTCGGTCGGGTTCGAGCAGTTCCAGCGCCCGGTTGGGGATGGCGTAGCCGATGCCGGCGATGGGCTCGGTGACGGCGTAGTCGTCGCCTCCGGCGATGACCGGGCCGCGGGCGCTGCCACGCTGCGTGCGCCACAGGTGCTGAAGGATGATCCGCCCGGCGGCGGCGATGTTCGGCCGGACCTGTTCACGGCCGACGGTGTAGGTGAAGCGGAGCGGCCCGGACAGCAGGCCGCCGTCCCGCCGTTGCACGATGCCGGTGTCGCCGTCCAGGTCGAGGTCGGCCGGGTCGTACGCGGTCCCGGAGTCGAGGACCGGGGCTGCGGAGGTGATGGCGAGCGCCGGCACGTGCCGCAGCACCCGCGTCGCGGCCACGCCGAAGCTGTGCCGCTCGGTCACGGTGCGGCGGGCGACCGGGCCGACGAAGTGCTCCACGATCATCGTGGTCGCCGCAGACCAGTCGCGGATCTCCTCGTCGTCGCCCGTGCTGTCGGCGGGCTGGTTCAGGTGCCGCCTGGCGTCCGCGAGGGAGAACAGGAACCCAGGGTCGGCCGGCCGGACATCGAGGACGTCGGCGTAGGCCGATGCCGGGCCGGTGAACTGCCAGTGCACGATGTGCCGGCCGGGCTGCTCGGGGATGTAGTCGGCGCTGTACTTCCCGGTGGCCGCGGGCGGGTTGGTGACCGCGGGGCTGGTGGTGGTGCCGTCGGGCAGGGTGATGGTGAGCGTGACCGAGTCGGCGTTCACCGGGCTGCCGCCCGGGTCTGTGCAGGTGGCGGTGAGGCGGACCGCGTCACCGAGGTCGATCACGGCTCAACCCCTTGTCCGTCAGGCCCGCGCCGGCGGCATACGCCGCGGCCAGCCCAGCAGGATCACCGCGTCGTACAGGCCGCCCGTGACCGGGGCGCCGGTGACGTTGACGACCGCCCGCAGGTACCGCTGGTGCCCGACGTAGCCGATCTCGTGGACGCGCTCGTCGTTGGCCGACGTGATCGCCGGTTCGGCGCCTTGGAGGAACTCGTCGGCGACCGGCGACCAGGTGGAGCCGTCAGGGGAGTCCTCCACGACGACGGTGTGGGTGCCGTCGGTGACGGTGCCGACGTTGACGACGACCAGCGCCGACCGGAACCCGCCCTCGTCGGTCATCCTGTCCACGGCCGTCCCGGTCACGGACGCGGTACGCGCGGCGGCCGGGGCGATCGTCGGCCTGGCCAGGGCCACGTTGTACAGGCTGTGCCTCATGACGCGGTCCCCTCCTGCTTGCCGTCCGCGTCCTGCGGGGCGGCCTGCTCGGTCTCCTGCTCCTGCTTGGCCTGCTGCTTGGGCTCCGCCTTCGGCGTGGCCTTCTTCGCGGGCTTGGCCTTGGCCGGGGTCCGCTTGACCGCGGCCCGGGTCAGCGAGCGGCGGCGCCCGGGCGCCGCGGAGGCGTCCTCCACCGGCACGTCCCGCACCGCCGTCTCCACGTCCTCGAAGAGGTGCTCGCGGCCCTTCAGGATGGGGTCGTCGTCCCGTACGAGCGCCCCCGACTTCATCACGCGCGGCACACCGCGCACCGACGCCGCGAACGACGCCTTGCAGCGCTTGACCACAGCGCTTCTCCTTTCTGGAGCGCGAGGCCCGGACAGCGCGTGTCCGGGCCTCGCTAGGGGTCGTCGGATCAGACGCTGGTGGCCAGGTTGAGCAGGCGCATACCGGCGTCGTTCACCGAGTCGGCGCCGACGCGGTAGTACGCGTACCAACCGCGCTGCCCGGTCGGACGCCGGTTGGAGCCGACCAGGTGCGGGATGAACTCGACGGTCATGCCGATCCGGTCGGCGATGACGTAGTTGGACAGGTCACCGAACACCAGGACGTAGTTGTCCGCGGTGACCGCCGTGTCCCAGGTGGCGTCCATGTCCTCGGACTCCAGCGCCGGGTAGCCGAGCAGCTCGTTGGGCTGCCCGTTGCCGATCCGCTCCCACAGGTCCGCGCCGCCCTGCGTGTCGAACTGACGTACCAGGTTGTAGATCCGCTTGTTCGCCACCCAGGACGCGTTGCGCCGGTAGCGGGCCGGAAGGGACTCCTCCATGCCGTAGATGTCCGCCGACGCGAACGTCTCCGGCGTGACCGGGGAGATCTCCGACGGGGTGCCGGCCAGGGCAGTGACTAGGCCGGTGGGCTGGCCGGAGCCCGTGCCGGTGGCGAAGGCCTCCGCCTCCAGGATGTCCTTGCCCTCCGCCAGGAGCCTGCCGACCTCGGTGGTCACGTTGGCCTCGTCCATAAGCGCCTCGATGCTGATCGGAACGAACCCGTCAGCCTTGTGGACCGGCACGGTGGGCTGGTCGAACGCCGGGGAGTTGTCCCCGGCCTCCGAGCCCTCAGCCGACCAGCGCCACGACACGGCGCCCGCGGACACGCCGTTCCAGACGTCGCCGGTGGCGACGACCTTCCGGGCGGCCATGCGGATGTCGCTCTTGGACCCGTCGCTCGTGAGGATGATCGTCGGGTCCAGCTGGAACGGCACCAGGTAGCCGCCCTGGGTGTCGGTGAGCGACATGGCCCGCTCCAGGGCCCGCTGCTCATCCGGGGTGATCAGGTGGCCGTGGCCGCGGGCCATCTTCGACCAGGCGCGCAGGTACTCCGGCGAGGACGTCGCCAGGCACATACGGGCGATGGTGCCGTCCTCGTCGTCCCACCGCTCGAGGATGTCCGTCGCGGTGGAGCGGATGCGGTCGTTGCAGCCCCGCATCTTCTCGATCGCGGACAGGGCGCGGGCCCGCAGCTCGGTACCGATGTCCTCCTTGGACCGGCCGAACGTGCGCACCTCGCTGAGGTCCCACGGGTTGCGGAACCGGGCGTCCTCCACGGAGTCCGGGTGGAGGATCGGGTCCAGGTCGTAGGAGTCGCGGGCGTTGACCGGGGTGCCGCCCTCCACCTTCGTCGCGGCCGGGCCGCGCTCGGTGGACTTGGTCGCGCTACGGACCCGCTCCAGGGCGGCCTTGCGCTCCAGCTGGCGACGGTGGTTGTCGACCTCGGCGAACTCGCGGGTCAGCTCGTCGAAGGCCTGCTCGTCCTCGGCGGTCAGCTCGGGCTTGTCCCCGAGCCGCTCCAGCTCTTCCTTGATGTCCTTCAGGCGGATGACCGCCTGAGAGTGGCTCAGCTCCATCAGTCGTCCTTGACGGTGATGCGCGCGAGCTTCTCGTCCATCAGGCCGGCGATCTCTCGGATCTGGTCCTTCAGGCGAGTGGTGCGCGCAGACGGTGACGGGTGCTCTGAGTCGAGCGGCGCGTCGGGAACGGTCGGCGGGTGGCTCTCGGTGGCCGGCGCGCCAGGTGTTGCAGTGCGGGTGGACAGGTGCCCGTCGCCGGGCGGCGTGTCCGTGGCTCGGTCGCGGATGGCCGCGATGAGGCGGTCGATGTCCGCTGCGGTGGCTCCGCCCTCCAGGAGCCGTTCCAGCGTGACCGCGCGGCTACGCGGGCCGGCGGGGGCCGGGGCAGCGTCCCAGAACAGGCTCATGGCGAGCGCGCGGCGCAGCTCGGGGTCCTCCAGCTCCGCCGGCGGCGGGGCCCCCAGGGCGAGGCTGCGCCGTACCTCGCGGCACAGCTCACTGTCCTGAAGGAGGTCTTCGACCTGCTCGCGGCTCCGGACGTCGACCGTGGTCTGCGGGTAGGCAGGGAACACGACCGGCCCGAGTTCCGGCATGCGGACCTCGATCAGGGTCCGCTCCAACGGGCCGCGGTCGCCCGGGTCCCACAGCAGGTGACCCAGCTCGTCGGGCTTGACGAGCTTGCCGTCCCTGTCCCGCCACTCGTCACGGATGACGGTGAACCGGAACGACATGCCCGTGATGGACCGCTCGGCGATGGCCTGCCGGACCGGCTCGATCAGCCAGTTGTCGGACAGCCGCGCCCGGACGAACAGGCCCTGGTCGTCCTCAGCCAGCTGCTCGATCGCCCCGATGGGGATGGACCCGATGAGCGGGTGCCGGCCGTGGTCGAACTGGAGGACTGGGGTGTTCTCGCGGATCGTCTTCCGAAAGGCGCCCTTGCGGATCTTCTCGCTGAAGGTGCCTTCCCAGGAGTCGATCTCGGTGGGGGTGTCGAAGACGGCGCCGTAGCCCTCCAGGGTGCGGCCGTCTCCCTCACCGTCCGCGTCGCCGTCGGCGCGCAGAAAGGTGAAGGGGGCGGTGCGCAGCAGCCCTTCGCGCGGCGCGGCCTGCATGGTGACAGCGGACATCACTACTCCTGATCGCTGCTCGCGTCGGGGGCGGGGAGGGCGGGGGCGGCCTTCGTGCCGGGCGGCTGAAGCTGGACGCTGAAGAGGCCGGTGTGGCTGAGGAGCGACCAGTCCTCGGCGTCGACGGCCTTCTGCACGGACTCGGGGGTGAATCCGGCGTCCACGAGGGTCCGGATCGTCTGCGCCTGCCGGAACGCGATCTCGGCGGCGTCCTTGCGGTCCTCCCGCAGGAAGGGCACGTCGCGGGCGTCGTACCAGAGCCGCACCGCGCCGGACGTGGACTGGGAACGCACCAGGCGGGCGAGCGACCCGGCCGCGTTCTGCCACAGGGGGTGAATCGTTCCGTCAGCGAAGCGGCGCCGCGCCTGCGAGTAGTTCGAGTACGTCGCCGCTGCGAGGCCCTCGGACAGGCCCACGATGACCGGCGGCACACCGGCCGCCGCGGCGATGCGGGTCTCCCCCGCGCCCTGCACCCGCGCGAAGTCCAGCTCTTGCAGGTTGGAGCCGACGACGGTGACGTCCGCGCCACCGCCGACGTACATCGTCTTGCCGGCGTTGCGGGGGCCCTTGTGCTCCGAGTCCATGCGGGCCTGGAACTTCGCGAGCGCGTCGGGCTTGATCTCGCGGTCGAAGGCGACGATGACGTTCGGGGTGGCCCGGTTCTCGAAGTGGGCTTCCTTGTGCGCCGACATCAGGTTGTCGTTGCGGATGTCGCGGACCAGCGGGGTCATCCACGACATGCCGCGGAACGTGGCGAGCGGGTCAGCGCGCGGCGCGAAGTGGCACACCTCGTCGGGCAGCAGCGGTACCGGGTCGCTGCCGGGCTCGGTGTACAGGTAGCCCAGCTTCCGCCAGCCGAGGACTCCCCCGCGGACCCTGCGCGGCTCCAGAACGATGTCCACCCAGTCCGGGCGGAGCCGCACCAGGTCGCCGTCGATGCCCGTCCAGTAGCTGTTGCCCACCAGGTCGGCGTCCTGGATCATCCGCACGAGCAGGTCCTGCGTGGTGCCGCCCACCCACGGCTCTTCCAGGGGCCGCAGGTCGGTGTTGCCGAACATCTCGCTCGGGCGGCCGTTGTTGAGGCGCTGCCACTGGAACCGGGCCGCGCTGAACACGTCCTGGCGGACCGCGAGGCAGGCGAACAGGACGCCGTTGGTGGCAGCCTGGACGGCGTAGCCGGTGAAGTCGGCCGGCGCCTTCTCCCGCGCCTGGCCGGGCATCGTCTGCTGGATGCCGAGCTGCGGGTACGTGTACGTGTTGCCCGCGTACTGGACGGCCTGCACGTAGTCGTCGATCGTCGTGATGGATCGGCGGGCCGCCCGCCACAGGCTCACCACGTGCCGGACCTCCCGTCATCCGTGCCAGGGCCGGCGGGGCCGGCGATGTCGGCGACCAGCAGGCAGTAGGCGGCCAGCAGCACGCCGGCGACGACCAGGGCGACGGGCAGGCCCCAGCCGAGGCCGGTGCCGGCGGTGATGAGGCCGCCGCCGGTCCATGTGCCGATGCGGCTGCGGGCGAGACGGCTGAGCCTGGGACGACGGCGCTTCGGTCGCGGCCGGCGGTTCAGGCGTAGGCGACCCACGGTTCGACCTCCTCCGGCTCGATGCGCGGCAGCGCGAGGAAGACGGCCATGACCATGGCGATGCAGGCGTCGATGTGGCGCTTGGACTTGCCCTTGGACAGCCGCCAGCCGCGGTCGGTCTCGCGGGTCGCGGCGGCCAGGACGTGATCGGTGAGCACGGGATCGTCGCCGTGCACGAGAGTGCCGTCGGTGATGGCCCGGTAGGTGTCCTGGCAGGCCGGCACCATGTGCCCGGCGGACTGCGGCATCTCCGCCATCGGCAGGCCCTCGTCGAGGAGGACCTCTGCCGACCGCTGGAAGTACGCCGGGTCGTAGGCGATCGTGACCAGGTTCAGCTTCCGGTGCTGCTGCCGCAGGTGGTTCTCGACAGCGGCCACGTCGATCGTGGATACGCCCTTCTTCGGCGTCCACACCTTCGCCTGCACGCGGACCTTGCCGTCGTCTCCGAGCTGCGCGACGACCACGGCCACCGAGTCGTGCTTGTAAGCCATGTCGACCGCGGCGTAGGCCGGCGCGTCCGTGTCCAGGTCCACAGGCCCGGCACAGGCCTCCCAGGCGCCCGGCGGCAGCCACGACTCGTCCGCGCGGGTCCACTGCCCGAGGTTGTACCGCCGGAACTCGAACTCCGGGACCTGGTAGTAGCGGGCCACGGTGTCGTCGACCCGCACGAAGGCGCCGGCGGCCGGGTTCGCGGCCAGCACCGCGGCGCGCAGCTGTTCCTCGTCCTGAAGGTCGTACTGGCCGTCCTGGATGCCGTAGTGCACGAACAGGAACCGCGGGTCGTCGACGTCCCCGGTGTTGACGCGGTAGCCGTACAGGTGCTTCCGCCCGGCGAGGCTGTCCAGGTCCGCGCCCGGCGTCGTCGTGTTCAGCACGAGGCTGTTGGCGCGCTTGACCAGGCCGTTCGCGATGACCAGGTGCACGCGCTCCTTGCCGCCGACCCACTCGTGGATCTCGTCCGCGGCGAACATGCTCGGGCGGGGCCCGTCGTTCGTGCCGGCTGCCGCCGCGATCCGGTAGGCCCGGCCCGGCCCGTTCCGCACCAGGATCTCGGTGTCGAACACGTCGACGTGGTGCCGCAGGGTCGGCGACTCGGTGCAGCAGTTCTTCATGTCGCCGAACAGCAGGTCGGCCTGCTCGAACGAGGCGGCGCCGACCGGGATGACCGGCGAGCCCTTCGGCCCGAACAGCGGCGGCCCCAGCAGCTCGAAGAGCATCACCCACGCGGACAGCGGGGTCTTGCCGTTGCCCTTGGGGACTTCGAGCATCGCCTCACGGAACCGGCGCTCGCCCGTGGCCGGGTTGTACTCGTACAGCCAGTACAGGAACTGCCGCTGGAAGCGGAGCAGCCGTACGGGTTGCCCGAAGTAGTCGCCCTCCCCGTACACGCAGTGCTTCTCGATCCACCGGCAGACGATCGGCCCGTGCGTCGGCCAGCCCAGCGAACGGGGCGCGCTAAGCGGTCTCGCCATCGATGACGTCCTGACCTGCGATGACGTCGAAGCGGGGGTCGTCATCGTCCTCGCCCCCCGCCATGAACTCGGAGTTGAGGTCGGCGAGCGACTTCGCGGCTTCACCGAGCGTGACGTTCAGGGAGAGCCGGGCCCGCGGCGACAGCCCGAACCGGTCCTCCAGCTGCCTGATCTCCGCCTGCGTGACCTGCGTGTGCCTCAGCAGCGGGTGCAGCACCATCTGGCCCTTCGAGCCCCGCACCATGTGCCCCTGCTCCCGCACCGTGCGGTTGCTGCGCTCGAGGTCGTCGTACAGCCGGAACAGCCGCTCCAGCGCGGTCAGATCCGACACCGGGTCGGCCAGCTTCGACACCGGAGAAGCCCAGTAGTCTGCCCACCGGTCCCGCGTCACCTTCAGCAGGCCCGTGGGCGGGGCCGGCGGCTCCGGGACCCCTGTGGTGGTCTCGGAGACGACCGCCAGGTCCTTCGCCGTGTTACGGCGCTGCCGTTTCTCCGGGTCCTTCCGGGCTGGTCCCCTCCCCGCCAACAGGACCACCTCCCGCCCGCCAGCTGCGCAGTACCTCGTCGGCCGGGTCCGGCTCGTACCGGTCGAACCAGCGGCGTACGTACTCCTGCCACTGCGGCGGCCGTTCCTTCATCGCCCGCAGCAGGCACGTCTCTTCCGGCCACCACAGGACCACCGACCGGGCCCCGTACCGCTCCCGGTAGTACGCCCGCCGCTTCCGCTCCGGAGCGGTGGAGATAACCCAGCAGCGGCGCACCTGGTGCCCGCCGAGCAGCAGCCGCTCCAGGGCGGCGTCCCGGGCCTCCGTGACGATCGGCAGGTGCGAGGGGATGAACTCGTACGTCCCCGCCAGGCTCATGGCCTCCGACAGGGCGTCCAGGTCCAGGATCAGGTCGTCGGGATCGGCGTGCTCGCTGATGTACCGGTTCTTGCCGGCGCACGGCGGACCGGCCACCAGCACCACCGACAGGCCCGGCGCCCGGGTGTCCGCCATCGACGCGCCGCGAGAGCTGTTGCATGACCGGCACAGCACCCGCAATTCCCCGTCCTCACGGCCGCCCGCGCCGACCGCGACGACGTGGTCCGCGGTCAGGTTCTCCGCCGGGTGCGGGTCGCGCTGCCACCCGGGGCACACCCACCCGTGCTGCTCGACATGAGCCCGGACCGCGTCCGCGCGGCGGAGCCGCTCCCGCCGGGTGTACCCCTGCCGGGCCCGCGGGCCCGCTACGACCCGGCGCCGATCACCGGAGCCACAGCGCGGGCACTGGCCTCGGACGGGCAGTCGGCAGCCAGGGCAGATCGACGGCGGACGCATGATCACCGCCCTCGCTCCGGAGGTCGTTAGGAGGCCCCAACTCGGTTCGCAGTGAATAGCGATGCATGGATATGCAGTGCATGAGTATGCAGTGATCTTGGGCGAGAAAAAACGGTCGAACCGAGTTCGTGCGGATTAGCGAGGCTCCAGACCCGTACTGGATCTCCCTGGGCAGCGGAGCGGGGTCGTCGGGGGTGCCGGCGTTCTCGCGGGGGTGGTGCCCCCCTCCCCCTGGGCATCGACACCCCGTTATGTCCGTTTCGCCGTCTTCTCGCGGTGATCGGTCGAGTCGACTGCATAGTGATGCATGAGTATGCGTTGCATGGCTATGCAGTGGGTCTATGCAGGGGTGATCCACTATGCACTGCTATGCACTGGGCATGCAGGGGTGGGCAGGGCGTGGGGTGGGGGCTGCCTGGGGTGGGGGGGGCTACCCGGTTGCCCGGAGTCGGGCGTGCCGGGTGTCCCGGCAGGTGCGGTGGGCGAGGTGGGCGTTGCTGCGGTCGTGAGGGTTTCCGCCGTGCCAGAGGGGTTGGTCGTGGTCCACGGTCCGGGACCAGGGGTGGGGGGTGTTGTCCAGGGCGGGGTCTGCCCAGCGCTGGCAGATCCAGCAGTGGGTCTCCTCTGCGAACACGCGGGCTTGGAGTCTGAGCCTGTGCAGTTCGGCGAGGGAGGCGCGGGGGTCGAAGGCGGCCAGGGTGTTCATGCTGACGCCCCCCCCGTGAATGCGGTGGGGCCCGGCTGTTGAGGCCGGGCCCGGGGATGCTGTGCGGGTGGCTGTGGGGCGTTGAGACCTACCCCGACAGCGCTGCCACCGTCTCACAGAATGAGTGCGCGGTGATCTCCTGTCAAGTAGTCGCAGGTCAGGGCTCTTGACAGGCGGGGGTCATGCGGCTTGCTGCTGGAGGGCGTCGGTGATGTCGGCGAGGTCCCACAGGGCGAGGGCCTGGCCGCGGTGCGGGTTGGGCGTGGAGCCGGCGGGGGTGATGTGCCGGCGGCGTGCCCAGGAGCGGAACTGTGCGGGCGTCATGCCGAGGGAGTAGGCGGCCTGGGTGGTGGTGACGAGGGGGCGGCCGTCACGGCCGGTGCGTGTGGTGCTCACGCCTCCCAGTGTGCCCAGGCGCGGTCAGGTGCCGGCGGGTCCGCAGGCGGGGCACGGCTTGTCCTTGCCGCGCTGCTGGGCTTCGGAGAGGCTGACCTCTTCGACGGGGTGCACGGTCCAGCCCATCGTGCGTGCCGTGTTCTGCGGCCCGGTGATCTGCCCGCAGTCGGGTGCGGCGTGGTGCCGGTCGCCTCGGGCGGTGATGTAGACGGCCATGGGTTCCGTTCTCCTGGTGCTGGCGGTGGGCTGGCCTACAGGTCTCCGAGGACCTCACGGCGGGCGGCCTCCGCCTTGCGGTTGAGGGCGCTGGTCATGCGTACCGCGGTGACGGAGAAGGCGATGCCGCCGATGAGGAACAGGGCCTGGGTGATGACGCTGACGACGGCGACGTTCCGGGTGGTGGCGGCGACGATGAACATGATGATGCCGCCGGTGACCCAGGCGAACCAGATGCGGAACTTCTCGACTCTGACGGCCTTCTGGACGTCGCTGTAG
The DNA here is from genome assembly GCF_055571015.1 of Streptomyces sp. NPDC031049. Taxonomy (NCBI): domain Bacteria; kingdom Bacillati; phylum Actinomycetota; class Actinomycetes; order Kitasatosporales; family Streptomycetaceae; genus Streptomyces; species Streptomyces sp. NPDC031049. The sequence continues at coordinate 73,626 of NZ_JBVIGC010000023.1, read as the reverse complement.
CTGGGCTGCTGCATGCTTCCCCCTGCGCTGGCGTGTGCGCATTGTGGCGCCGCGCGGAGCCCGCGTGCAGGGGGCGTGACGGGTTTGTGACGTACGTCAGCTGTCGGCGCGGCGCTGAGGTGCCGGGCTTGGGCGTACCTTGCCCGGCATGGAGAACACTTGGGCAGGACGCGACCTGCCGGTACTCGAAGCCATCGTGAAGCACCTGGACGACTCGTACGGGACTTCGCTCCCTGAGCTGAGCGACATTGCCGAGGTCTCCGGCATTGACGTGACCGACGTCGGCAGAGCGGCTGTGGCTCTCCAGAGCGATGGCCTGATCGACCTCCAGATGACGCACGGCGAGCCGGGCGGCTGGTACGTCCGCAAGGTTTCCGGGGAGGCCCGTCGGCTAGTGGGCCAGTGGCCGACTCCTGAGCAGTTCGTCGACCAGCTGGTCCAGCGCCTGAATGCCGCTGCCGATGACGAGCCCGATCCCGAGCGGCGCTCCCGGCTGCGGGAGCTTGCGAGTTCGGCGGGCGATGTCGCCCGGAACGTGTTCGTGGACGTGGCGAGCGCAGTCATCTCCAGGCAGGTGGGGATGTGACATAGGAGGGTCTGGCGGAGGCCCGGGGTTCGACCCCGGCCGGGAGCACGACGTTCGCGCGGGCCTCCGGGGACCTGTCGGTGTACGGCCGGCTGGTGCTCCGTCCCGGCTCACAGGGTACGCGCGGGGCGCACCTGAGAAGTTGAGCGCCTCTTGGCCGCGAGGATTTTCGGCAAACCGACCACACGCGGCCGATCCGTCCGCTTAGATCTCAAGAGACGCTGATCGGACTTCCCTTGTCCCGTGAGCTGTTGAGCCGAGCCCAGGCTCACGTCGACCCCCGCTCGGGGGTCGGGACGGGCTCGAGGGATGAGGGAAGTACGAAATGCGTGGAACACGGCGCGACTTCGCGGCGTGGTGGAAGGAGCGTGCCAAGCGAGTCAGGGCACGGGCTTCACGTATGCGCGGCAGCAAGAGCTACGGCCGTGCAAAGCGTGTCGCCGTGTACGTCACGGGCCTGATGGTAGCGGCCATCGCCGATGACGTATGGGACTGGCTCATGCACGGCCTGTAGCAACCTTCCAAGTAGTTGGGGGCTGACGCTTACCGGGCAGAAGCCCCCACCTGCTTTTCACCTTCCAGATGGGCCGGCCGTCGGGGAACTGGACCGACACCGACCCCGCGCAATGCACTACTTAATGCATTACGCGTCTGACACGAGGTTAGCGCCCCGGGTGTTGATACGTGACCCAGTCCGCAAAATTAGTGGTTCACTAATCGCGGAACTAATTGGGTTCACACTTGTTCACTGAAAACGTTCACTCTCCAACCCGGGAGAAGGGGTCCGCGTCCCGCCTGTACGTGCGACGCCCCTTGAGCGCCCTCGTGACGGTGGAGCCCTTCCAGCGGTGCGCGCGACCCTCGGTGTCGTCCGGGGCGGGCCAGCGCCCCTTCGAGCGTTCTGCGCGGATGGTGGCGGCCGTGATGCCGGTCAGTGCTTCGATCTCCTTCGTCGTGTACAGGCGGGTGGGCTCCAGCTGGGGCACGGGGCGCTCGATGCGCTCGCTGACGGCCTGGTCGACGGCGGCCGAGTCGAAGAGGAGCTGCTTGCCGCGCTTGCCGATCGGCTTCGGCCACTGCGGGTGGCGTGCCCAGTGGTTGCGGACCGTGTCGTAGGCGCGGCCGTGGCGGGTGGCGATCTCTTCGTACGTCTCGCCTCGGGGGGTGTCTACCATGGGGGTGTCCGTCCCTTCGTGGATGGTTGGTGACCGGCAGGGGTTTTGCGGCGGCGCCTTCGGGTGCCGTGGGCTTCGGCCCGGCCTCTGCCGGTCTTCCCGGTCTCGCGGGAGGGCCCCCGGCTGGCTGCCGGGGGCCCTTGTGGTCACTCCTGGGGGTCGGTCAGCTCGTGGGCCGCGAGGTGGAGCGCGTCGGCGGCGGTCACGAGGTTGATCCGGACCTCCAGACTCACGAGGCGCTCGCGGTGCTCCATCCACCTGCCGTAGAGGTGGGCTGCGGAGAGCCAGTGGAGGCAGCCTCCCCAGATGGCTGCCTGGAGGTCTTCACCGAGCGGTTCGTCCTCGATGAGGTCGATGATCCGAGTGACTCCCTCGATCATGTCCGTGCCGCGAAGGATCTCCTCCTCGAAGTCGGGGAGGGTGATCGGGATGGGGAGGACTCCGCAGACCAGGGTGATCGTCTCGTAGACCGCGAGAAGCGCGTTGCCCAGGTTCTGAGTCTCCCGCTCGAACTCGTCAGACATGATGTCCGTCCTATCTGGAGTTGTGGTGGTTGGTGAAGGTCTGGGGGTTTGCGGCCCCTCATCCCTTCTGTCTCCATTATGGACGTTCGTGCATCGCTTTGCAACACTTCTGGGGAAGAAAGAGGCCCCGACTCCGGGAGGAATCAGGGCCGTTGACGATCAGGCCAGCTGCCAGGCCGACAGCCGGTCCCCCGGACCGACCACCGCGGTGAGCCGCCGGCCGGGCAGGTCACTCACCGGCACGCCGACCGCCGCGGCGATGTCCGCGGCCGGGTAGCGCTCGGGTTCGGCGCGCTCCTCCGGCGGGACGTCGGCGACGATCTCGGCCTGGTCGCCGAACAGCAGCAGCACACGGACGGTCACACGCTCGCTCACGACGGGGTTCCCTTCTGGTTGGCGGGTAGTTGGGTGTCACAGTCGGTGCACAGGTAGGCGAGCAGCTCGCCGTCGACGACGCTGCGCACTTCCTCGGGCTCCAGATGGTTGCAGGCGCCCCGGATCCACTCGGTGCGGCCGGAGACCTCGAAGGTCTGCACCCACTCGAAGCGGGGGTCGTCAGGGGCGCTCACGGCATCACCCCGCCCTTGGACGGCGGTGTGATGAGGTCCAGGGTCGCCGCGCCGGCCTGTACGAGGCGTAGCGCCAGCGAGCGGACGGCGCCGACGGGGTGGCGGGCGAACCCGGCGCAGATGGCGGGCGCTGGCGTCCCGATGGTGGCGTGGCAGACGACGTGCCCTTCAGCGGCGATGGCGGCGCGGGTCATCTCCTGGACGCGGCCGGGTTCCAGGTGCGCCAGGTTGCCGGGCCGGTAGATGCAGGTGTCGCACAGGTCGGCGCACTGGCGCACCGTGCGGGTGCGCCAGTCGGCGACGTCGGTGCCCGGGCCGCTCACGGCCGCTCCTCCATGCCTCTGTACGTGTAGACGAGGGTGCCGTCGTCGTCGCGCTGCGGGCAGCCGAGCGCGTCAAGGGCCTGGTCGTATTCGGCGATGGTGAGCGCGACTCCGAGAACAGCGTCCGCGGGGCCTGGCTCGACAGGGAGCCGGATCATCGGCGGCGGCTCGCTCGTGGACCAGGTCAGAGTGCGGCCGTCGCAGGGGCCTCCGACGATCCGGATCCGGGTGTGGTCGTCGTCGCGGTACAGGCGTACCAGATCGTCATCGGTCACGGCCGCCACACCTCGCGGTAGTCCGGGTGGTCCGCGTAGGGCAGCGCGAGCAGGCGCACAGCTTCCCCGAGCGCGTTGGCGTACCCATTCGCGTACTCCATCTCGTCGACGTCGTTGGGCGCGGCCTCGGCGTACTTGGCGAGCAGCTCCCGCTTGGCGTCGATCTCGCGCAGCACCCGCGCCGGATCGTGGCGGGCGATGTGGACCGCATCTGTGTGCGGCGTCATGCCAGGGCCGAACAGCGTGGCCCGGTCACCGGGGGCGGTGATGTGCTCGCCGGAGTAGTCGAGCCAGCCATCTGCCACCGGTTGCCATGGCTCGCCGTACTCGTGCCTCCACTCCCACGGGCCGGGTGTCGCTGCCCGCGCGATTCGCTCATCCTCGTCGAGCCGGGCGCTCAGGAACGCCACCAGGTCATCGCTCATCGCAGGTCCCTGGGCAGGTTGGTGAACTCGCAGGCCGGCCAGACCGCCGTGTGCCGTGCGCCGCAGGCCCGGCAGCGCCAGGGCCGGAGCCACTCCAGGACCAGGGTCACAGCCGTCCTCCGTTCGTGTGCTGGGCTGCGTGGGCGTGCGCGGCGGCCATGCAGGCGTCCCATCCTGCCCTGTCCAGGCGGGCGGAACGGCCGATGAGCAGCGAGTGCCCACCGTGTCCGCACGGCCCGCACCAGGCCGCCCACGCGCGCACCGGGGGTGCCGTGCTGAACCCGGCCGGCGGGAAGGTAGCGGGCCGTATCTGGAGCGGCGCGGTCACGGCTGCGCCCCGTCCTGCCGCTCCCCGGCAGCGACGTCAGGGGACGGGCGGTAGTTCACGGCGTGGGGCCTTCCTGGTGTCGCTGGGCTTCGAGGACGGTGTCGGCCATGACGCGGATGGCGCCCCGGGCCGCGGCGGCGTTCTCGCCAGGCGTGTCGGGCTTGGCGCGGGTGGCGCGCAGGATCGCGAGGGCCTGGCGCAGCGGCTCGTCGAGGATGAGGACCAGGCGGTCATCCTCTGGCGCGGCGGTGGCCGGTTCCGGCGCGGGGGCGGCCGGTTCTGGCGCAGCGGCGGCGTCCTCGTGGCGGATCGCCTCAAGATCCCGCAGCACGGTGTCCTTGCTGACCCCTACCTGAGCTGCGATCTTCCTGGCGCTCAGGTCAGGGGCCTTGGCGAGCAGCTGGCGCACGAGTGCCCGGCGGGTGGCGACGGTCATGGCGGGCGGCTGGCTCACTGCCCATCCCCCTCGGTGTCGTGGGTGGCGCGCGCCGGCGCGGTGCGGGCGTCGCACGGCTGGGTGAGGCGGGCGAGCAGCAGCGGCAGCGCCTGCACGTCCCCGACCTGCCGGGCGTAGGCGATGGCGTCGGTGATCTGCTGCCGCTCTTCCTCGGTGGTCCAGTGGGCGATCACGTGGTGGCAGTCGGCCACGGTCACTCCTGGAACTCGGGCAGGCCGCTGGTGTCCAAGTCCATGGAGGCGGCGACGGCGTGTGCGTGGTCCAGCGCCTCGGCGAGCAGGCCGGCGATGCTGGAGGCCGTCTCCAGGGCGGCGGTCAGGTGCGCGGTGGTGCGCTCCGGGTCGCCGCCCCCGGCGACCGTGAGCCGGCTGTCCTGGTGGGCGCGGGTGACGGGGCCGGCGGTCTGCTGGATGGCCTGCGGGAGCATGCGGGCGAGGTGGGCGAGCTGGCCGATCGCGTTGTAGGCGTCGCCGGGGTATCGCCAGTCGTCGGTGAAAGTGATCGTGCCGTGGTTGAACTGGCGGATCATCTCGGCGGCGAGCGCGGCGATCCGGTCGGGGTGCGTCATGGTGTGCTCCGGGTGGGTGGGGGCCCGGCGGCGGGAAGCGAGTCGGTGCGCCGTGGCGCGGGTCGCATGTCCGGCCGCCGGGCGGTCTACGGTCCGTCGCAGCGGCGGGACTCGAACCCGCGACCCAGGACTTATAAGATCCGCGCTCTGCCAACTGAGCTACGCTGCGTCGATCTTGAGTTGTGCGGGCCGCGCCCCGGTGGGGGGGAGGGGCGGGGCGCGGCCCTGGGAGGGCGGCCGGACCGAGGGGGAGGGAGTGCCCGGCCGCCGGTCTCAGGCGGTGCGCAGGAGCAGCAGCCGCTTGTGGGCCCTGGACTTGATGTCGTCGTCGGCGCCCTCGATGACGGCGGTCGCGCGGGCGATCTCCTCCGTCATGGTCTTGCCGGGCCGCCTCGGGGCGACGTGGTCCAGGTAGCCGGTGATGGCGCGCTCTGCCGCGTAGGCGGTGCGTCCGACGCGCCCGGTTTCGACGGCGAACCGTTCGGTGAGGGCGTCCACCCGGTGGGCGTGGTTGGTGCGGGTGCGGGCGGTCGCGTCGTCGTCCAGCGGCCACAGGTCGGAGATCACCTGGTGGAAGTCGGCGACGGCGATGTCCGTGCGGGCGAGCGCGGTCTCTTCGTCCTGGAACCGCTCGAAGTAGCGGACGGTGAGCCCGAGGGTGCGGCGGGCTTCCTTGATCTGGGAGGTGGCCCCGGCCGTGTGCCGGACCGCCCACCGGGTGACGGCGTCCCGGACCGCGAAGCGCTCGGTGTTGGCGCAGACCGGCCGCCACGGGGTGACGACGCATTGGAACTGGCCGTTCCCTGAGTGGTCGTTCATCACGGCGACGTAGGGCACGATCACGTCGTTGATGCCGTCGGCGTCGACCCGGACCGCCTCGGGCAGCCGGATGGAGATGAACACCCGCTTCCCGCCGCGCAGCAGCCCGGCCGACTCCCACACCACGTCGTAGCGGCCCACGAGTTCCTGAAGGAACTCGAAGCCCTGCCGGTTCTGGATGGGGGTGTAGCGGGCCCCGACGGCCCCGAGGGCGGCGCCGGTGTCGGTGCGGACGGTGTGCCGCTGGTCGGCGTGCTCGCGCAGTTCCTCTCCCCACCGGTACAGGGCGGGGACGGTGACCACGTCGAAGTCGAGGCCGGACAGCTCCAGCACGGTGTCGATGTCCGTGGTGCCGCCGGGGATGATCTGCCCGAGGCCGTGCCAGGCGGGCGAGGACGCGTAGAGAGCGATGGTGCCGTCCGCGCGGGTGTCGAGCCCGTGCTGCGCGATGATCTCGGAGATCTGGCCCTGAGCGTTCCGGGACACGGTGAAGACCTCGCCCCGGTCCCAGCCGGTAAGCACCTCGTACCGGTCGACGCCGACCATGCGGATCTCGCCCCGGTCGATGCGGGCCTGGAACGCGCGCTCCCGCTCGCGGGCGGCGTTGAGCTGGTCGGTCTTCTCCTGCGCGAAGGCGGTGTTGACGTCGGTGATGGTCACGGCTTCCCCTCGGATCGGTTGGGTGGTGGGTGGTGGGTGGTGGGCCCGGTCGGAGTCGAACCGACGACCGGGGTGTTTAAGACCCCTGCTCTCACCGCTGAGCTACAGGCCCTGGGGGCGGCCGGGCCGGGGGGTGGGGAGCCCGGCCGCCGGTGTGCTCAGCCGCAGGCGGCGGAGCGGGTGATGGATTCGCGGCGGGCGTGGTACGGGCCGGACTGCTCCCGCCACGGGTCGACCAGCGCGAAGCGGGCGTCGGCGACACCGAGCCGGTCCATGGCCCGGCAGATCTCGCACGGGCACGGGATGGCCAGGTACAGGCCGTGCAGCTCGGTGATGCTGCCGTGGTAGAGCACGAGGTCGCCCGGTTCGATCAGGTCCAGGGCCTTGAGCAGCGTGTCCGACATGGCTCCCCCTTCGGATGGTTGGGCGGTTACGGGTGGGCGCGGAGCGGGCCCGGGGTGGGCGTCCACCGCATGGCGTCGCCGCTGCCGTGCCAGACCGGGCCGGTGCGCCGGGTGGCGGCCGGGCGGGGCACGTAGCGTCCGGCGGTGCAGCCGTACAGCTCCCACGCGCGGGCGAGGATGTGCTGTTCGGCGGGCCCGTAGGTCATGACCTGCCGGAACCGGCCGTTAATGAACCGCCAGGCGCGGCCTGGCTCGCGGCCGTAGGTCTGCCGGTAGAGCCGGGCGGCGACGCGCCCGAGCGGGGAGCCGTACGGCCAGTCGGCGGGGAGGCCGCGCCGGACCAGGTACTCAGCGACGGTGATCCTGCGGTTCATGGCACCCCCCTGGACGGTTCCTACCGGGGCCGTTCTCCCGACCCCATGTAGAACATTGTACGAGGAAGTACGAGACAGTACAACACCTAGTCGTACTTTCTTTGACACTACAGGCCACGTCCGCCGCCCGGCCCGGCCCCCGCTACGACACCCGCCGCGCCCCCGTGCTGTTCGTCGTCAACAGGTACAGCCGCTGCCCCTCGTACCGCGCCGGCGCCCCCGTGTCCCCGTCCTCGCAGGCGTCGTTGATGCACCACGCCCGCGGCCGGTCATCGTCCGCGCGGCCGTACACCGTCCGCTGCTCGCACGCCAGACACAGCGCATGCCGGAAGTGCACGCTGGGGCCGCGCAACCCCAGCACCGTCAGCACCGTGCCGTGCCACCGGCCCACGATCCGCGCGACCTCCCCCACCCGGCCCGCGGCCTCCGCCCCCGGCGGGACCGCCTTCAGCGCCCGGTCCCAGCGCTGCGTGCGCGCCGACTGCCGCAGCTGCATGTCCAGGACGATCGCTTCCTTCTTAATCCGCTGCGACCACGACACCGCCTCCAGCGACGTCGGCGGCCGGGACCCGGGCGGGGCGTGACCGCCTGCGGCCGGCTGCCGGGTGCGCAGCCCGAGCGTGTCGAGACGGTGGATCAGGCCGGGCCCGCCGTCGCCGGGGTGCTGGTCGTCGCCGCGGTAGCGGTCGACGAGGTCGGCGACCAGGCCGTCAAGCGTCTGCATCGGCTTCCTCCAGCTCGGGGAAGGCGACGCCGCCCCGCTTCGGGCTCTTCGGCCGCTCCGCCTCGTAGGAGACGATCACCTCGCTGTCGGCCGCGGTGATCTGGATGTCGCTCACCTGGTGGTTGCGGCCCTTCCGGGCTCGTTCGGCGTCGGCCGACTGGACGGCCTTCTCCACCTCGGTGTGGTGGGCGGGGGACTTCAGCACCCACTCGTGTCGGTAGACCGTGATGACGCGGCGCTCAGCGTCCATCGGTGTGCTCCTTGCGGTAGATCTCGTTCACGGGGGTGCCGTAGCCGGGCTCAATGCTCAGGGCCCGGCAGCACGGGACGCAGCGGCGTCGTCCGAGGCGGGAGAACAGGCCGGGCATCCACCAGCGGCGGCGCATGCCGCAGGCAGCGCGGGCGGGCAGGGGCCGGTTGTCATCGATGGCGTCTCGCATCTGCTGCGGGCCGACGGCCGGGCCCGGCACGGCGTGCAGGCGCCGCCATTTCCCGCACACCAACCACCAGTGCCCGGCGTTCTCCGAGATCGGGTGGGCGGTCACTGGCCGCACCGCCCGCAGGGCAAGTAGGCCAGGTCGATGCAGACGATGCAGTCGAGGTCTTCGTTCTCGCTCGCCCACTGCTTCCCGGCGACCACCGCGCCGCACAGGGCAAGGTCCTCGTCGCACAGGCAGACGGCATGCGTGAGTTCGTCATCCGTGTCCGGCGTGGCGGCGGCCGGCTCGGGTGCGAGCGCGGTCATCGCTGCTCACCCCCGACCACGGTCACCCAGTCGCGCGGCGGCGGGAGCACCAGGAGCGCGGTGCGGTCCTCGGTGGCCACCAGGTCCGGGTTATCGGGGTCGGCGAAGGGGCGGCCGTCCGCGTTCCACTGGTACGCCTCGTAGCGGATGACCACGCCGAAGGCGCTGTCCTCGATGACCAGCTCGGACCAGACGGGCACGGCGTTCGGGTCGATGCCGTTGACGCGCAGCCACGCCTGTACGCCGCGCATGCCGTCCGGCTTGCGGAACTCCTTCTCATAGAGCTGGTGGCAGTCGATGACGAGACGCTCGCTCATGGGCGGGTCACCTCCAGGCGGCCACGGCCGCCGCGGTCCTGCTGCGTGGCGACGACGTGGTAGCCGCCGGCCCGCAGCTCGCCGGTGATGGTGTCGAGCTGGTCGGCCTCGCCGGGCCCGTCCCAGAAGACGTGCACGGCACGGCGGCCGGCCTGAGCGACGCGGACGCCGGGGTCCCAGTCGCCGTCCTCGAACACGCTGAACTCGTGGCCTTGGTCGCGAAGGAAGTCCTCCACTGCGGCGGCCCTGATGCGTTGCGCCACGTCAGGCCTCCCTGTAACGGACGGAGAACCCGGGCAGGCCCATGCCGAAGTCGGGGTCGGCGGAGGCGGGGCGGAGCGGTGCGCGCAGCTCGGTCTCGTCGACGCTGCACATCGGTTGTCGGGGCGAGGACCCGGCGGGGGCGCCGGTCCACCGGAACGGCTCACCGCAGTCTCGGCAGTTGACCTTGATGTCGGCGGAGTAGCCGACCACGGTCGGATCGTCGTCACTCTTGGTGAGCCGGTTGACCGCGACGCAGGCGGCGAAGTTCTCGTGCGGGCACGGCCGGTCGGGGTTGGCCACGTCAGGCCTCCTTTCGGATGGGCGGCCGATGTCCACACGTGCAGTGCGGGGACGGCTGGTCGGGCGTGCCGCAGTGGCGGGCGCCGGGCACGCCGTCAGCTGCGTCACGGCACGGGCGGCAGATCACGCGTCCTCCCGGGCGAGCTGCCGGGCGGCGTCGACGAGGCACTGCCGGGGGACGATGACGGCGCGTTCGTCGGAGCCGATGCTGGCGCCATGTTCGGCGAACGCCTCCGTGACGACGGTGCCGATGCCGGGCAGCTTGCCGATGACGATGAAGTCCCCGGAGTCGAGTTCGAGGACGTCAGGGCAGGTGGCGCCAGTGGCGGAGCCCCGCTGCTGTGGAGTGCTGCCGATGCGACGGACGATGCGGGTCATGGGTCACGCCTCCGTGTTGGGCTGCTGGGTTCGGCTGCGGGCGTGACGGACGCAGGCGCAGCGGGGCGGGCAGGACCACCGGACGTGCCGGTTCCGGTGCTTCCCCCAGCGGTGCCGTCCACGGCCGCACGCAACGGTGCGGACCACACCGTCTGGCGTGCAGACCTCCGCGGAGGACCAGCAGTGCGGGGACTCGCGGGGATCGGTGACGGCCACGGTCAGACCTCCTTGTCGGCGGGGTCGGGTCCGTTGCAGCCGTACAGCTGCCGCTCCGCACCGCGGTGCTTCGTGCACGGCTCGGCTGCCGCGTCGACCAGGCGCCCGACGACGCTGACGTCCCGGCCGCGGGTGTCGATGCCGACGTGCTCCAGCAGGCCACGGATACCAGTCGGCTCCGGCTCGATGGCGGTGAAGGCAGTGCCGTCAGCCGTCTTGTGCTCGGTGTGCGGTCCGCGCACGACACACGGACCGCCGGGAACGATGCCGGACAGCACCGGCATCAGCCGGTGGTCGCACTCGTCCGGGCCGTCCAGCTCGTCTCGGAGTTCGGCGCCGGCCGCCCGCACGAGGAACATCGACGTACCATGCGCGGCCTGCCAGCGGTCGGCGAGCAGGTACGCCCGGCCGGCGACGCCGCGCAGGCGCTCGATCTCCTGCTGCGCCCGGTTGGCGGCCTCGAGGTGGCTAGCCACCGGGATGGTGTCCTCGTCCAGCCAGACGGCGCGGGTGGCACCGTCGTGGCCGTGGACGGACAGCATCAACTCCAGGCTGTCCCACACGGAGGTCGACGGGCGCTCGCGCCAGCGCAGGACGACCGTGCCGTCCGGCCACTGCACGCCGTCGGCGACGTCACCGGGGCCGGAGACGCCCGTGACGTCCTGGTCCCGGCGGAGCACGAACAGGCGGGGTATCGCAGGGTTCACGGCTGGTCCTTCAGGTCGTCGGGGGTGGTGATGGCGGCGAGCCGGCGGCGGCCGTCCTTCAGCGCGCGGCGCCGTTCGCGGCGGTCGGCGAGGGCCTCGTACAGGCGGGCGATCGCGGCGTAGATGGCGAGCGCCAGGAGCACGAAGAGGACCAGGCCGACGATGGCGGCGAGGCCTCCGAGGAAGCCGATGGTGAAGATCTCCCAGGTGGTGAGGACGGCCATCAGCGACTGTCCTTCCGGGCGCGGTGGTCGGCCCAAGCTGCCCGCAGGGAGCCGGCGGCGAACAGGGCGGCGGCGGCCATGAAGGCGATGGCGCCGGGGTTGTTCGTCCGGTAGGCCTCGCCCATGGAGCCGAACAGGCAGGCCAGGCACAGCAGGCCGAAGAACCAGCTGTCGGGCAGGTTGAAGCAGAGCAGCAGGAGGGCCAGCAGGGCGACCGCTATGCCGATCAGGTTGAGCGGGGACATGGGGTGGTGTCTTCCTGGGGTTCGTAGTCGTCGATGGAGATCGGGACGGTGTCGATGCGGGTCTTCGGCGGCTCGCCATCCCCGGCGGCCTCTGCGCAGGGGCAGTAGCCGTAGGCGTCGCAGCCGCCGTACGGGCAGCGCCAGGCGGGGCCGGTCACAGCCGCTGGTGGACGTGCAGGTTGGGGATGAGCCCGAGCCGGTCACGGATGGCGCTGATGGTCCCGACGCGGGCGCCGAGCTGGTCGGCGATCTCCCGGTCGGACAAGCCCTTGGACCACAGCTGGTACACGTGCGGCGCCCGCTGCCGGGCCCTGCGGGCGGCCCGCTGCTGCGCGTACGCCTTGCGGCAGGCCTCGTCGATGGGCTCGCCGTGCCGCTGGTGCCAGCGATAGCCGGCGCCGGTACCGCAGTCGGGCCGCTCCGGCTTGGCCGGCGCCTCGCCCTGTGCCTTGCGGCGCTTCAGCTGCTCGTTGTACTCGCGGTTGGCGGCCACGCACTCCTCGCGGCGGCACCCGGCCTTGTAGCAGCTCCGGGTGCCGTGCTTGGGCCCCTTCCGCTGCGCCTTCGGCTTGCTGCCGTCCGGCTCCGTCTTCGGAGCCTTCGGGTCCAGGGCGTACCGCTCCGCGGCGGTGAGCCCGGCGACCACGCCGAACCGGTGGGCGAGGCCTTTGCCCCTCTCCTGGTTCATGACCCAGGCCTGGCAGTCGTAGAGCACAGGGCAGGCGAAGCACGTCTTCTTCGCCTCGGCTTCGTTCTGCGCGTCGAAGAAGTCGTCGGTGTCCATGCCGAGGCACAGGGCCCGCCGCTGCCAGTCGAGCGGGCGGGCCGCGGTGTCGGGGACGGCTCCGGTGTAGGCCACGGCTCACCTCGCGGGGTACTCGTCGCCGACGGCGGTGGCGCGCCACACGTCTTCGCTGACGCACACCTCGTCACCGCTGTCGAGGTCCAGCTCCCAGCACTCGGGGTGGAATTCGTGGACGCGGCGGGTGCCGTCCGGGACGGTGCGGCAGTCCTGATACGTCGATGTCGACTTGCCGATACGGCGGGTCTTCGTGGTGCACTGCTGCTTCGTCTTCGGAACGGTGCGCCACGTCGTACGGGCGTCCTCGTGCTCCTTGCCGGTGACCGTGCCGTGCGGGCCGGCCGATCCGCCGCAGCCAGCCAGCAGAGCGACAGCGGCCACGGTCGCGACGACCGCGGCGACGGCGCGGGGCGGGCAGATGCACGGGTAGTACCGCTTGCAGCGGGGGCAGACGTCGCTCACGGCAGCAGTCCCTTCGCGCGGGCCTGCGGCACCCACTGCCCGAACTCGCGGGTGAGACCGTCGTACAGGTCGGCGTCCGGGACGCTCATCGGGTCGCGGCCCGCGTGGAAGTAGGAGGCGTTGTCCAGGAGACGGCCGCGCATGGTGTCCAGCTCGGTGAGGAAACGAACGCGGCCCGGGCCGAACCCGACGAAGCTCCAGAAGATCGGCAGCTTGGACGTCTGCACGAGCTGAAGGCGGGTGTCCTCGGGGTCCTGCGGGGCACCGTCGGTCTGGAAAATGACCAGCGCCGGGTCGCTGGACCGGCTGCTCAGGTAGTGATCGATGACGGTGCGCATCGCGATCGTGTAGTGGGTGCCGCCCATCGTTGCGGCGCCGCCGTGCAGCTGGTGCTGCTGCGCGACCGCGCCCTGGTAGCGGTCCAGGTGGACGTCGACCACGGGGTAGGGCTGGGAGTCGAACATGACCAGCGGCACGATGCCGTCGTCGTCGACGGTCACGGACAGCCCGAGCGCCTGGTCGGCGAGGTGCTGGACGGAGCCGTCCGCGTAGTAGCGGTGCATGGACGCGGACCGGTCCGCGACCAGGTACACGGCGGCGCGCAGCCCGGACAGGCCGTTCTTCTCCAGCGACACCGTAGCCGTCTTCGCCAGCGACACGAGGCCGGCGGGTACCTTCTCCAGGCTGATCGCCGGGGTGTGCGGGGCGGCCGGGGCCGCGGGGGTCTGCTTGCGGTTGAACATGGGTGCTCTCTTCTGTGGTGGTGCCGCCCGCCACCGGGGCCGGTGGTCACCCGGCGGCGGGCGGGGTCTCGGGGCTCAGGCGGAGTCGAAGGCGAGGACGCCTTGCTGGAACCTCTGCTTGGCCAGTTCGTGGTAGGCGGCCTTGTTGTCGATGCCGACGTAGCGGCGGCCCAGCTGACGAGCGGCGGCCCCGGTCGTGCCGGACCCGCTGAACGGGTCGAGAACGGTTCCGCCGGGCCGACAGCCGGCCTTGATGCAACGCCGCGCCAACTCCAGTGGCATGACGGCGAAGTGGGCTTCGGGGTAGGAGCCCGGCGCGATGCTCCATACGTCGCCGGGATTGGGGCCCTTCGGGCTGGACGCGAGCGAGGGCACCGTTTCAACAGCGGCTGCTCCTGCAAGCCCATGGCGGGGGAAGTCGGCGCCGTTGGCCTTGCGGTCCCTCCAAGAGGCGCCCACGCTGGGAGCCTTCTCCCGGATGGCATCGAGGCTGAAGAAGTACCGGCGCTGCTTGACCAAGAGGAAGACGTGCTCGTGCTTGCTGGAGAGCCGGTCGTCGACGCGCTCGGGCATCGCCGACGTCTTGTGCCAGATGATCTCGTTACGGAGGATCCATCCGTCGTCCTGGAGCGCCAGGGCGACGCGCCACGGCACACCCATGAGGTTCTTGTTCGCCAGGCCCCGTGTCCCGGACAGCCCTTCGGCCGTGAATCGGCGCCCGGACCGCTGCCCTCTGCCTTGCCGTCCCGCGCTGCCGGGCGGGTAGACGTACGAGTCTCCGAGGTTGATCCAGCAGGTGCCGTCGTCGGCGAGCACTCGCCTCGCCTCGTGGAAGACAGCGCGCATCACGTCGGCGTACTGAGCGGGCGTCTCCTCCAGCCCGTACTGGCCGGGCGTGCCGTAGTCACGCTGCTTGTAGTACGGCGGCGAGGTAGTGATGCAGTCGACCGAAGCACGCGGCAGCCTGCGCAGCACCTCCAGGGCGTCGCCCAACAGCAACGTGACCTGATCGTCGCGGTAGTACTCGGTCATCACTCTGCGCCTTCCGACGGCTGAGCCGCGATCGGAGCCTGAGGCAGTGGGATGACCGGGATGCCCTGTGGCACGGTGGGCGCGTCGTCGTCGACCGGCAGCGGCCGTATCGCGAGGGCGTTGTCGAGCGCGGCGCGCAGCTCGGTGTTCTCGGCGCACAGCGAGTCGAAGGCCCGCAGTTCCTCCCGCAGGCCGGCGTTCTCCTCGCGGGCGGCGGCGAGGTCCTCGCGCGCCTGGTCCCGCTCCTTGTGCGCCACGGTGTTCGCCGTCATGAGGCGAATCACCTGGCACACCAGGTCGTCGGCCTCGCGCTCCAGCCGGGCGATGTCCGCGCGCAGCTGCTTGCGGGGGACGACGTACCGGTGCAGGCCGTGCCCGGCCGGGGCCGCGAAGTACACGGCCGCGGCGGTGCCGACGACGCCGGCGGACAGGAAGACGTACGCGATCACGCGGCACCGTCCTTGGCCGGGGCCGGGCACCACGGGCAGTTCGTCTTCACGCAGGCGGCGCCCCGTTCGATGGACAGTTCGTGGTAGGCGGCCTCGTTGGCGTGCTGGAGGTCGGCGAGTCGCTGCTCCAGCGTCCGGTTGACAGTCCGGGCGATTGCCAGTTGCGCGCGCAGCCGGGTCGTCTGTGCGTCGTTCAGGCGGGCCCGCCAGCGGCGTATGAACGAGGGGGCGGTCATGCTGCACCACCGGGAAGCTCGCTGACGTGGACCAGGTGCCCGAGCCCGCCGACCTTGCCGTACACGACCTCGTTGTCCGTCGGCAGGCCGGCCAGCGCGGACCGCACGGCGTACACGAGGGACGCCGGATTCCCCTCCATGAACATCCACGACCGGCCGAAGATGCGGTCGTTCCAGTCCTCGATGGTGAACTGGTGCTCGCCGGGTCCGGCGCCGTGGAGGTCGGCGGTGACGGCTACGGTCTGCCCGGCGAGTGGGTGTCGGGTGTCGTGCATCATCAGGCGTCCTTGCGGGTGCGGGCCGCGTCCATGCGGCGGGAGAAGGCGTCCAGGTCCTCGGTGTGGCCGGCGGCCATCGAGGCGGTGAAGTCGTGTGCGGCGCCGACGTAGCGGACCCACAGGTCCGCGCCGTCCTGGGTGAGTTCGTGGCGGGCTTCGAAGGAGCCGGCGGGCCGGTAGGCGGGGAGCCGGTCTCCCGTGCGGACCTGGTGCGCGGCCGATACTGCGCTGGCGCGGCTGCCGTACGTGGCCGCGAGCACCCACTGCCCCGGCATCTGCCGGGCCTGCTGCGCGGCGTGCTGGTGGTCGGCCCGGAAGCGGCCCTTGACGCCGCTCACCGGTCCTCACCGCCCTGGCGCGCGAGTTCCGGCGGGGCGAGCGGGCTCAGCATGCGGTGCCCTTCGAAGGGCCCGCGGGGCAGCAGCTCGCCCTGTCCCGGCGGCGTCGGCACCGGCCGCGGGTTCGGGTCGGGGTCGTCCTCGCCTCGGAACTCGGTGCACCGGTACTGGTCGGCGATCCCGTACCGGCCCTGCTCGTCACGGGGCCCGTCCAGGAACTGTGCCGGGGTGCGGCCCATGAGCGTGATCAGGATGAGCGGGCAGCCATCGGCTTCGCGGCCCTGGCGGGTGGGCTTGTCGTGGACGCAGCGGTCGCAGTTCGCGGCCATCCACCCGTAGCCCTCGTCTCCGTTGGAGAAGGCCGGCCGGTCCCGGGACTCGGCGTAGAGCCGGTCGTAGTCGTCGGGGCTCACAGCTCGTCACCTCCCGCCAAGGCGGCGGGCACGGAGGTGACGTGCTGGCGCAGCGTGCCGGTGGTGACGTCGTAGTC
Source organism: Streptomyces sp. NPDC031049 (assembly GCF_055571015.1). Classification (NCBI taxonomy): domain Bacteria; kingdom Bacillati; phylum Actinomycetota; class Actinomycetes; order Kitasatosporales; family Streptomycetaceae; genus Streptomyces; species Streptomyces sp. NPDC031049. The sequence goes on along the minus strand of NZ_JBVIGC010000023.1, from coordinate 57,189 downwards.
CTGCGCGACGTCCCATCGGGCGTCCGGGAAGGCGCCCCGGATCAGCAGTGCGATCTTCCGGTGCTGCGCGCCCTCGGGCACGGGAACCTCGCGGCGCCCCGAGGCGGCCCGGCCGTCGGCGACCAGGAGCATGACGACCCAGCGCTCCCCCTCCGGCCAGCGGACACGGGTAACGCGGACTTCAGCGACGGCCCGGCCGGTCATGCCGCGCAGCGCCGTGCGCAGCCGGTCCCGGGTGGCGGCGTCGGCGGTGTGGCGGGTCATGACGCACCGCCGGGGTGGAAGCAGTCGCGGACGCCGTTCATCAGCCGGTGGTAGGAGGCGACGGTCATGGGGTGCCAGCGATGCTCGGGCCCGGGGTGGGCCTCGCGGAACCAGCGATCGCAGGCAGCGATCAGCAGCTGCTCGCGTTCGGCGTCGCGCGCCAGGGCGCCGCCGTCGGCGGGGGTGACCGCCTCGGGGTGGTCGACAGCCAGCCGCATGAACGCGGCCTCCATGGCGGGGGCCTCCATGTCGTGCCGCTCCGGGGCGGGCAGCGGCAGCGCGTCGTGCAGCCGGCGGAACTCGGCATCCTGGACGCGCCGGAAGTGCCGCAGGGCGAAGGCGTCCCAGCGGGCGCGCAGCCCGGCGAGCGGGTGGTGCGGGGTGGTGCGACGGCCGATGTGCTGCGTCGTTGCGGTCATCGCCATCACGTCCCTTCGGTCAGTCGGTGTGGTTGGTGTGGTGCAGGGCCGCGCGGACGGCGGCGGCCCCGCGGGTTGCGGTGTCGGGGGCGGGCGGGCGCCGGCGGTGGCGCCACGGGTCCGGGAGGGCGTCCAGCAGGTGCTTGGGCTGGGCATCGGGGTCGGCGATCATCTGCGCGACGAGGACCAGGAGCCGGGCGAAGGTCATGCCTTCGGTGCGGGCCCGGGCCACGGCGTCGGCGAGGTCGCTCGGGGACCAGTCGGGCCGGGTGGCGGCGGCGAGGGCGAGCAGCTGCGGGGTGGCGGGCTGCGGCACGTCCGTCATCTGCTCCACCTCCGTGCCAGCTCGGCGGGGTCGGGCGGGCGGCAGGCGCGGCACACGCCGTCGGGGAACGGCTGCCGGGACGGGGCGCGGCAGGCCTCGCACTCGTGCAGCCGGGCGGGCGGCTCCGGGTGCCGGGCAGGGGGCTTCAGCGCGGCACCGAGCAGCCAGCGGCCCGGGTCGCGGATGTCCTCGGTGGACGCGAACCGGAACTCCAGCCGGGCGCGCAGTGCTTCGCCGTTGGCGCCCTGGTCGAGCTGGCGGCCGATCTCCCGCGCCACCTCCCGCACCACGTACGGCGACAGGCCGGGCAGCAGCGGCTTCACGGGTTCCAGGACTCGCCAGATCCGCGGAGCGAGCGTGAGCGGCGGGCCCGCGTACGGGCGGCGGAACGTCGGCGGGAGCGGAGTCAGGTCCTCGCGCCCGCCACTACCCGCAGTTCGCCTACGGCGGATGGAACCACCGGCCGGTGCTTCCTCCTGTGAGTCAGTCGGGTGGTGTTCCTTGTACGCGAGGGACCCGTCTCCAAGATCCCCACCCGATCCCTCTTCAGTGTCCGCAGTCAGTGCGCTCTGGAGGGGTTCGTCGTGGACGGTGTAGAGGTGACGGCCGCGGTATCCGGCGCGGCGCTCCACCGTGATCCAGCCGAGCCGCTCCAAGTCCCGCAGGATGCGTCGCACGCTGCGGGTGTCGAGCGCCTGGCCGGCGTTCTTCCCGGACCGGTGGCGCAGGACGCGCGCCAGTTCGGCGAGGGTGATGTGCTGGCCGATCGCCGTGGCGTACGCCAGTGCCGCGTAGGCGCGCAGCTGGCGCGGGGAGAGGGATTCGGCGGCGCGCGACGGCACCCAGGCCCCGTGTTCGCGGGGGGTGGTGGCGCGTATTCGGCGTACGGCTGTCTGCCCGGTGCCGCCCGCGTGGGTGCGCCGGTGGCTGAACAGCTCCACCACGTCGTCGGCCGGGTCCGGGCGCATCAGCTGCGTCAGGGCCCGCTCGACAGTGGAGCGCGCCAGCCCGAGCAGCCCGGAGAGGTAGGCGACCCCCGCCTCACAGCCGGTGTCGCGCCGGTCCAGCGCGGCCACCTTCACGTACACGCTGACGGTGGCGTCAGAGTAGGAGCCGATGATGACGCGGAGCGGCACGCGGACTCGCTGAGGCATGGGGGTCACCTCCCTTCAGGGCTCGGTGGGTTGGCGGGTCAGTCGTTGAGGAAGATCATCGAGGCGACGCCGAGCCAGGTGAGGACGGCCGCGATGAGGCCGGCGATCACGGCCAGCTGCCCGTCGTGGGACAGGGCGTAGGTGATGCCTCCGGAGCCGCCACCCATCAGCAGGCCAGCAAGGAACAGGGGCATGGCTCAGTCCTCGCTGCTGTGGTCGCGGGCCGTGTCGAGCACGGCGGTGAGGCCTTCGGCGAGGGTCTGCATCTCGTGCCGCACCTCGGTGACCGTCAGGTCGGGTCCGTGGATCAGGCGCTGCGCGTACTCCCGCCAGTGCTCCAGGCCGGCCCGGAGCCGGGCGACCTCGATGTTGGCGAGCAGGCCGGCGGTCAGCCGCAGGGTGGACTCGGTCAGCTCCAGCTGGCCGTCGTCGTCGAAGGTGCCGCGGGCGGTGCGCTGGAGGTGGAGGAAGCGCTGTGCCTCGCGGACGGCGCCCTCCTGGTCGCGGTTGGGGACCTCCAGCCCGGTGATGCGGACCTTGACGGACGGCTTGCCGTCGGTGTTCGGGGCGGGCTCGGTCCGCTCGATGTGCGCGAACTCGATGATCGCCATGCGGCGCCCGCCGGGCTGGTCGTACAGCGGCCGGACGTGCGGCTCCAGCGCCTCCTGCGCGGACGCCGACACCTTCGGGTCGAACTTCAGGACGGGCACGGGGACTCCTTGCTGGGGTCGGTCAGGCGCCAGACCCGGATGACGGCGCCGGGAGTGCGGAGGGTGTCTGCGCCCGCGACCACGAACCGCTTGGCGGTGTGGACGTCGGTGACACAGCTGTCGTCGGCGAGCACCCCGGCGTCCTTCAAGGCGTCCTGCGTGCAGCGCACGAGCTTGTCGAGATCGGGCTTGCTCGTCGGGTAGAGCGGGGCGGTCGGCTTTAGCTGCCCGGCGTTCTTGCCGGTGCCGTAGTGGCTCTTCGGGCGGCGCAGGCTGAAGGTGATGTCCAGGAGCACCGGGCAGGCCAGGGCCGTCCAGCCGTCGTCGTGGTGCAGCGCATCGAGGGCGGCCGTCTTCACGGCCTCCCGCCACGGCTTGACCTTCGCGGACGACTCGTACATGGCGCCCGCCCGGTTGCGGGTCTTCGAGCCCTGCGGGGCTGGCGTGCCGTACACGGTGAGCATCAGGGCGGGAGCGGTCACGGCGTCTCACCGCCGTCCGTCCGCCGGTCCAGGTCGTCGGCGGCGATCTGAAGGATCTCTGTGACCGCAGGGCCCGACAGGTCGTGCATGAACGCGAGGGCGCCGGCCGTGGCTCCGGCCGCGAGCAGGACGGTGGCGATGTCCTTCGGTGCCACGTCGGTATGCGCGGCGAGCCGGTCGGCCAGATCGGAGGCGAACTCCTCCAGGCTCTTCATGCGCGGGTGGTCGGCGTAGCGACGCCGGTTCTCGCGCACCACGTCAAGGGCGACCTGACGGGTGTACTGAGCGCTGGTCACGGCACGCATGCCACGGGCGTTGAAGGCTCGGACGACGGCTTCTTCAGCCTCTTCCCGGTTCACTCCTGCTCACCGGCCTCGCTGCCGCTGCCGGGCTGAGCGGTCTTCGGCCAGGCGGCCGGCGGCTGCTCGTCGTCCTGGTCGTCGCGGGAGATGACGGTGCCGCGGATGACGGGCGGCGTGGCCTGGTCGTCGTCGAAGTCGGTGTCGGCCTGCATCAGCTCCGTGAGTTCGGTGCTGGTGGGCACGACCTTGCGGAGGCGGAGAACGGCGCTCTTGGCCCACATGGCGTCGAAGTCGGTGTGCCAGGGCGAGTCGAACTTCTTCTGCCGTTCGGCCTTCTTGTACGCCTTCGAGTACTTGTCGCGGATCTTCTCCGCCTGCGACCGGTTCAGGATGATCACCTGGGAGCGGCGGCCGTCGATCCACGCGAACGCGTACGCCAGGATCACTTCACCGCGCTCTTCGTCGGACAGGTCGATGCGCGGCTTGTGGAAGAAGTCCCGGGGGCTGGGCTCGGTGGGCGTGTAGTCCCACTGGTCCTTCTCCCGGATCCAGTTGAAGTGCACCGAGTCGACGCGCGGGTGCCGGTACATCAGGTCGATGTAGCCCTCGTACATCGGCTGGAACGTCGCGACCTCCCCGTACGGGATGATCGCGGCGTGCTTGCCGTCGGGCTCCAGGCCGAAGCGTGCGCAGGCCAGCAGCGCCTGATGGATGGACGCCGGCGTGCAGTTCTTCAGGTCCTCCATCCGGGCGTGGGCGACGGCCATGAAGTGGGCCCGGTCGACGTGCCTGGGGAGGGCGTCCACGAAGTACGTCTCGCGGCGTTGGAGCCACTGGCGGGCGGAGTCGGTGACGGCGAGGTCGGTGACCGGCTGCTGCGGCTTGTCGTCGCCGCTGGTGGCCTGCCGGACACGGTCCTTGAGGTCGGACATGGTCATCCTTCCGAGGGCACGCGCAGCACGCGGGCCCGGTACTTGCGGTAGATCTCGGGGTGGTCTTCGGCGAGCCGCGCGGTGTCGACGGCCGGGACCAGGCGGGTGTACTCGGCTGCCAGCTGGGGCTGCTCCTGCCGGAACCGGGCGGGCGCGAACTGGCCGTTCTGCCGCCAGGTGATGACCGGCTTGCTGCCGACCTTGGCCACTTCGGCGTCCCCCAGCAGGGCACGCATCCGGTTCTCGGTGGCGGTCAGCTCGTCACCGAGCGCGCCGATCTGCTCGCGCAGCTCCCGGCGGCGCTGCGTCAGCAGCGCGGCTTCCACCGGGTCGACCTCCACCGTCGCTTCCTCGCGGGCGTCCCACAGACGCGCGAGCAGTTCGGTGGCGGCCTCGCTGCCGTCGGGCTCCGGCGGGATGCCGGCGAGGACGTGGTCGTGCCAGAACCGGTCGACGGCGTCGGCGAGCATCGCGCACAGTTCGTCGTCCCGCTCCAGCCGGAACCAGGTCAGGTCGTCATCGATGAGCCCGGCGACATAAGCGGCTCGGTAGCCGCTGACGGTCAGGTACCAGTGGGCCTGGATCGCGGGCCCGTCGGGGGCCTGCTCGCCCCGCCAGTTCTCCGCACGCGCGGACCGCCAGGTGCGGGACTTGCACTCCAGCACCGCGACGTCGTCCGGGTCCTCGTCGACGACGAGACGGTCGGGGTTGGCTATCCAGTACGGGCGGTCGACGTGCTGAAGGGTGCCCGGCGCGTCGAGGACGGTCAGCCCGGACTCTTCAGCGAAGAACTCGGCAGCGAGGCCTTCGAGCCGGTGACCGCGCCGCGCGGACCGCTCCAGACGAGGGTCGCGCTGCGGCCTGGCCTGCCCGGTCTTCTCCAGCCACACCCGCAGCGCCCCGCCGTAGCTGTCCATGCCCAGGATCGCGGCGACGTCGGAGCCGCCGACGCCTTGCCGCCGGGCCTCGCTCCAGACGTCCGCCGGGGCGCCGGCGGGCAGCAGCAGACGGGCGGTGGGGGTGATGGGAGGCCCGCCGCACGCAGGCCAGTTCTGCGGAGCCGTAGCACAAGGCGGCTCCTCCCCGGCCTTCGCTCCCGCGCCCGGCCAGATTCCAGGCGAGGGCGGCGTTGACGTGCGGCGGGTGGCACGGGTCCCGTACGGCGCAGGCCGGGTCTGCGGAGCGGGGGTCTGCCGTACAGGCTCCTCCCCGGCCTTCGCTCCCTCAGCGGCCGTGCGCGGACCGGCGGAGGGTGACGTTGACGCCGTACGGGTGGTTAGGGGCTCGCCCGCAGCAGGCGGAGTCTGCGGGCCCCGAGAGCCCTCTTCCGCCTTCGCTCCCGATGCAGGCGGCACTGTCGAACCTGCGGCGGATGACGTTGACTCCGGGCGAGCGGCCTGGGGCCCGCCCGGCGCAGGCAGGATCTCGGGAGCAGCGGAACGGTCCAGCCCCTCCCCTGCCTTGGCTTCCGCCGGCGCGCCCGTGACAGCGGCGGCGGACGGCGTTGACGCCGGACGGGTGGTCTTCACGGCAGCCTCACCGCCTGCACGGTGATGCCGGGCGTGGGGCCGGAGCGGACGTGCTCGGCGATCTCCCGCATGGACTCCGCCCATGACGGGGACAGGTGGCGGGGCGTCTGCCCGGCCAGGGCCTTGAGGACGTCGCCGTGCACCGTGTCGAGGAAGTCCGTAGGGTGCGGCAGGGACTCGATCTCCAAGAGTCCGCGCGCGGTGTTGCCGGAGTTCCAGCCGGTGAACACCACGGGCCCGGCGTACGGCTGGATACGGGCGCCCAACGCGATCAGCGTGCAGGAGCCGACGACGTTCCGCGCATACCGGCCCGGGTGCAGCAGGCCGACGTCGTTAACCCACCCGGCGGCCCGGACGTCGGGCAGGTTCACACGCGCCCGGCCCTCCGCCCCGATGACCGCGTCCCAGTCCAGGTCGCTGTCGTGGTGGGTGAGCTGCCCGTCGCTATCGATGACCGCCCACTTCATCGCCGGCCTCCCGTCCGCGCCCGGTTTCCGGGCCGGTTGACGGCCGGGGTGCGGCCGGTGCGGATCTTGGCGACGGGCACCCACACGCCCCACCTGATGTCGGCCTCGTTGTCCCAGTGGGCGAAGACCATCGGGGTGTCGTGCCAGCGACCGGCGATGCACACGGCGGTAGGACGGCCGTCGAAGAGACCGGGGACGTGAACCGGCTGGTCCAGGGCGACAGTTCCGCCCCGGCCGCAGACGTGGGTGACGCGGGCCCCGACCGGGAACTGGTCGGCCAGTTCCTTCAGCTGCTGGTGGGTCGCGCCCCACAGCGCGGTCGCGTCGACGACGGCGCCTCGGTAGTCGAGCGTGCGGGCGGTCATGACGCTGCCCTCTCTTCACGGTGGGTGGGGGTGCCGATGTAGCGGGCGCGGACGCCGTAGCCGCCGTTGCCAGCGAAGGCCTCCGCCTCCCAGTCCTCTGCCGGACGGAAGGCCGCCACGCCTCCCGAACGGAGTCGCCAGGCCGTCTGCCGGGCCGTGGGGCCGCTGCCGCAGACCAGGACGGTGCCCCACTCACCGGGGGCCTTCCGGAGCCGCTCCGCGCACTCCTGGTAGGCCCTGCGGCTCTCGCCGTTGCTGAGCAGCCGCGGCACGTCCGGCAGCTGCAACGACGCACCGGGGAACCAGCCGGCGGCGAAGCAGACGACGACGGCCTGTTCGGGTGAGCGAGCCCCGAGCCGTCCGACGGCTGCCTCTCGGTGCTTGCGTACGGCGCCGTGTGTCAGCCCTAGGTCCTCCGCGATCTCGCGGGCGTTCTGGCCGTTGGCCGTGGCGATGAGGACCTGTAGTTGGCGGCGGGTGAGCGGGCAGTCCAAGGGCGGCTGCCAGTCCCGCCGCACGGGATCGGAGTGAAGCCGGTCGATCTCGTCCAGGAGCAGCCGGATCGTCCGGGCCCCGGGGGCGTTCGGCGTCCGGGAGAGTCCGGAGCGGATGTTGGCGAGCATGCGGAAGCTGAGCGGTTCACCGGCCACGGTGCTCACCGCCGTCCGCGCGCTCCAGCTGCTCGATGCGCTTCGTCAGGCGCCGGATGTCGTCGGCCTGCCGGGAGACCTCGCCGACGTAGCGCGGGAGGGCCTCGCGGGCGTGGGCGATGAACTGGATGACGGGCACCTGGTACTCGTCGGAGGCGGTCTCCAGGAAGGAGATCGGGCCGACGGCGTCCGGCATCCCGTAGTCGTTCGGGATCGGCTCCCAGGGCCCGTTCGGCACGGCCGCGACGATGCGCTGTGTCTCGCGCAGGTACTCCGGGGATATCGGCTCAGGCATGGCGGCCGTCCTCGGCGTCCAGCGCGGCGAGGACCTGGCGGAGCGCCTCGCATACGCCGCCGAACTCGCGGGCGATCACGAAGGAGTCGGCGATCTCCAGGTCCAGCGCGTTGGCCTCGGCGAGCGTGCGGCAGGCCTGGTCGCGGGCGATGTCGAGGGGCGGAACGAACGTCGGCCCCGGGGGAAGCGGGTGCGTGTGTGCAATGCTGGATGGCATCGGGCCCACCTCAGTTCCTTCAGGGTGATGGGTGTTGGGCCGAGGGCTCGCCGGGTGCACGGCGGGCCCTCCTTGCTGTCAGGCCGCCTGGCGTTCCGCCAGCGGGGGCAGGTAGGGGCGATGGAGCACGGCCAGGCGCGCGATCTCGTCGTCCGTCAGACGGCAGGCCGGGCACACGGTCGGATCGGTCACGCCGTGCTCGCACGGCGCGTCGTATCCGGCACGGAACGCCTCCTCCGGCGTCCGACAGACCGGCATCACGCACCGGCCTTGAATTCGCGGGCCGCCTTGCACACGCGGCACAGGGCGCGCCAGATCGGGTTGCGATGGCCGCAGCTGCACACCCACCGGCACACGTCGTCGATGCGGGCGCGCATCAGGCCACGCTCCGGTCGGCGGCGGGCTCGTCGTCCGGCTCGGGGAGCAGCAGGTCGTGCACCTCGCAGCCGAGCACGTCGGCGATCGCCTTCAGGTTCCTGGGGGAGAACCCAGCGTTCCCCTTCTCGACGCTGCTGAGGTGGCTCTTACTGACGCCCGCTCTCTCAGCCAGCTCGGTGACGCTCAGCCCCGCCGCTATCCGCCGGCGGCGGAACTCTCGGGGGTCTTCGTTCATGAGGACGACTGTACGACTTTGTATCAGTTACCACAAGTGAGGAGTCCAAATTTCTCCTACCACCTGTGAAGGGGTTGTGCACGCCCTCGCGTGACCTGCTGCCGTTCAATAAAGTTCGAGAAAGTACGAGTGACCACGAGGGGGAGATCATGAAGGACAAGGTGGACCGCGACCACAGCCCGCCTGGACATGGGCAACTCATCCGCCTCGCCCGAGAGGCGAAAGGCTGGAGCCCGGAAGTCGCCGCCAGCCACATGCCGTACAAGTTCAGCGGCAGCAGCTGGCGTCACACCGAGGCCGGCTACCGGGGCGCCGGCGAGAAGCGAGTCCCGGTGCCCGGCAAACCGTCGACGGTCGCGGCAATGGCCCGCACCGTCGGAGTGACCGCCGACCGGCTCGCAGAGCACCACCCCGAAGCGGCGGAGGTCCTGCGCGAGATGGAGCGCCAGGAGCAGCGGCAGGCGCAGGCCATGCCGGACGTCCTGCGGTCGGCTCCGCCGCACGTACGCCGCATGATCGAGGTCGCCCTCGAGGACGTGGACCCGGCAGACCGTGCCGAGCTGCTGCGCGAGATGGCGGCCGACTACGAGGCGATCCGCACCCGCAAGGAGCGAAGGGCAGGCTCACCTCACCAACGACCCCGCAACGCAGGGTAGTTACTGCACGTCACGACCCATGGTTGCGCTGGCCAAAGCTTGATAACAGAACAGTCACGGTCCGCGTGAATATGCCTGACAGATGAGGCGTTCGGACGCACGATCGATTCCTCGTACACGAGAGTTGTGTACGAGGACCGACGCGCACTACTCACATCACAGGGGCGTGACATGACATGGGTCATCGTCACGGGTGCGCTCGGCGTCATCATCATCACTGGGGGTCTGTTCTTGCGGCGTCTCCTCGGTGACCTCTCCGCTCTACGCGCGGAGGTCACCGGGATGAGGCGACAGATCACAGGGATCGACAGGCAAGTTCGACGCCAGCGAGCCCAAGTGACATTCATCAGACAGATGCTCGCCGACAACGGCGAGACCACCGACGACGAGGGCCTTCCCCCACAGGCCGCCGTCGTCAACGGCCATCAGCCCGGCCATGGCGCCGAGGCCGACCCGGCGCAGGGGCAGGAGCCCGTCCGCCGGAAGCGGCACTTGGGGCTGTTCATCGGCGGGGCCGTCGCCGCCCTCGCAGCGATCAGCGAAGTCGCCCGCGAAGCTGCCCGCGCCCACCGCGGACAGTTCATCGGAGCAGTCACCGGGGCCGCCGTCACCGCGGCCACCGTGAGCATGGTCGTCGTCCAGCCCTGGAGCCACGACGCCGACTTCGAGCCGCCCACCTCGGCGCCGTCAGCCACCGCCCCACCGGTGCTTCCGCCTCCCGGCCCGCTGCCGCCCGAGCCAGGCAGCACGGCCGATCCGCCCGACTCGCCTGACCACGCGGACCCGAGCACGAGTCCGTCGGCCAGCGGCAGCCCGTCCGCCCTGGGAAGCGAGTCGCCGGCGGTGAGCGAGCCGCCGGTCGTCTCCTTGGCACCCGTCAACGACGTGCCGGAGCCGGAGCCGTCGCCGTCTGGTGCGGCCTCCCCGCCTGCGCCCGACTCCGATGCACGTCAGGGCGGGGACGGCACGGACGCGCCAGGAGCTGACGCTCCCCCGCCGGGGCCGTCGCCGACTCCGGCTGAGCCCCCGCCCGGCCCGGAGCCCCCGCCGTCCTCGCCGCCGCCCGTGGCTGAGGAGACCGCCGACGCGCTGCTGTGTGTGGATGTGACGGTGCGGCCGTCGGTCGACACTGAGGTCTGCCTGCCCGGATGACGGGCGCCCGCACCCGCCTGTCTGGGCAGCAGCGTCCGATAACAACCGCCCACCTGCCATTGCGCAGCCGCAGGCGAACGCCTGCGGCTGCGGTCCGTCAGGAGACACGGTCGCTACCTGCCGACCGCGAGGCTGCGGCGCCAGAGCCGCACCGACGACGGGTCGAACCCGCGGCCCTGCTTCGCGGGCAACATCACCACGTCCCAGAGCATGCTGACGATCGTCGCGCGCACCTCAACGGGTTCCGCGGCCCACGCCTCGGCAGTGATGCCCAGCATGCGTTCGAGGCGGCGATGCTCGCGGTGCGTGGTCAACTGGCTGCGTAGCTGATCGAGCTTCCGGTCGTAGCTGGCGATGGCCTGCATGGCCAGCATGGGGTCGACGTCGGGATGGTCCGCCGCCTGCTGAACCTTTTGCCGCAGGGCGGCCCTGCGGCGCTCCAGGTCGGCGATCTCCTGCCTGACGCTCGTGTTCTCCTCACCAGCCACGGCGTGCAGCTCCTGCGCCAGCCGCGGGTCGGACAGCAGACGCAGGGTCCGGCCGTCCACATAGGCATCGAAGTACGCCATGTTGCGGCCCTTCCCGCAGGACCGGCAGTAGTACAGGCGGCTACCGCCCACTGGCTTCGTCGACAGCCGGACGTGCTGGCCCTTGCACAGCCGGAAGGAGGTCGCGCATCTCGGCTGTTCCTTGGGGGACTTGCTCGTGTCGTGGCAGGTTACGCAGACGGCGTTGCCCGACAGCAGATATTTTCGGGCGCTGCCGTGGTAGCCGTGCTCCGCTGCGGACTCGGCGAACATCGCCCGCAGGTCGGACAGTTGCTCGAGAGAGATGACCTCGTCCCAGGCCGCTTTGTAGAGGGTGCCCTCGTATTCGACCAGGCCAGCCATCCGCCAGGCGGTGAGCGCCCGGGTCAGAGTGGTCAGGCTCCACGGGTTGCCTTCGGAGGTCAGACATCGCTCGTTCATCCACCGGACACCCCCGCGCCGGCTCATGCCCGCGAGCAGCTTCTCAGCGACTTCCGCCAGCAGCTCGGTCTCCTCCGGCACGGTCTGGTCGTAGTCGAGCACCGGTACTTCAATCTCTTCTCCGGTGCGGCGGTTGACCTTGACGCGGGTCTCGCCGGTAGGCCGGCCCCAGCCGAAGGCACGCCGCCCGCCCGGCCGAGACCTGGCAGGCACCTTGCCGCCCTTGCCGGTCATGGCCGCCTTGATCCCGAGGCGGACGCGGCGAGAGGTGTTGTCGGATTCGCGGCATGCCTGCGCTGCTTCGATGCGGAGGATGAACCGGTCGTCCGGGCTGGACAGGTCGCGCACGCCGGACACGGAGGCGAGCTGTATGTGCCGGGTGTCAGCGATGTTGAGGAGCAGCTCCAGGTCGTACGGCTGCCGGATCAGACGGTCCCCGTGGTACGTCATGATCCCGTCGTGGTGGTGGTCCGCTTTCGGGTCCGACGGGATGAGCTTGCTGCTGTCGCGATCCAGGGTGAGTAGCATCCGGTCCCAGTCGGGCCGCTTGCGGTTGCGCTGCCAGGCGCTGCGGGAGTTGTCGACGTACACGCAGCAGAACTCCGGCCAGCGCAGACGCTGTCCTTGGGCGCGGCCCTCGTCTTCCTGGCGTTCGACCTTCTCCAGGGAACCGTCGGGGGCGTAGGACAGGCGGGTGTACAGGCACGGGCGTTGCGGAACGATGAGGTTCATACGGGCTCCAACGCTCAACTAGTTAGTGTTTATCACACGTTGAGCGGCATCAACGTCGCCTTCAACAGCGCGGCCGTGGACCTGGTCGCCGTGCTGCGGCGGCCCATCATGCCCAGCTTCCACGCCGCGTTCAGCCTCGGCGGCATGGTCGGCGCGGGGCTGGGCGGTCGCCGGTTCGCTGTCGCCGACGCGGCACCTGCTCGGGCTGACCGTGATCGGGCTGCTGGTCACGGCCGTGGCGGGCCGCCTGCTGCTGCGCTGCGAACCGCTCGTTCCGCCGGACCGTGCCACCCGCGCCGAACCGCCCGTACCGCCGGACCGTGCCACCCGCGCCGAGGGGCCCGCGCCCCGGCGGACGGACCGCCGCACCCGCGTGCTGGTGATCACCTTCGGTGTCATCGCCCTGTGCACCGCCTACGGCGAAGGGGCCATGGCCGACTGGGGCGCCCTCCACCTCGAACAGGACCTCGACGCCTCCGAGGGCCTGGCGGCGGCCGGCTACTCCTGCTTCGCACTGGCGATGACCGTGGGCCGGCTGAGCGGCACGACCCTGCTGGAACGCCTCGGGCGGACCCGCACGGTGGTGGCCGGCGGCACGGTCGCCACGGCCGGCATGCTGCTGGGCTCGCTGGCCCCCTCGGTGTGGGTGGCGCTCTTCGGCTTCGCCGTCACCGGGCTGGGCCTCGCGAACATCTTCCCGGTCGCCGTCGAGCGCGCCGGTGCCCTCGGCGGCCCCGACGGCGTCGCCACCGCCTCCACGCTGGGCTACGGCGGCATGCTCCTCGGGCCGCCCGCCATCGGTTTCATGGCCGACTGGTTCTCGCTGCCCGTCGCCCTCACCAGCGTGGCGGTGCTGGCCGCGGTGGCCGTGCTCGTCACCTGCGTCACCCGGCGCGCGGCGGCGGGCGGCTGACCGGACAGGACCCGGCCAGGCGGGCGGAGGCTCCCGCGGGTCCGGCGGGCAGTGGGCGGCCTCCCCCGGAGCGCACTCCATCGGGCACACTCCCCGCATGGAGACTGCCACGTACGTGCGCGTGCTGGACCGGGAGGGCCGGGCGCTGGCGTCGGCCGCCGAGGCCGCGGGAAGCGACGCCAAGGTGCCGAACTGCCCCGGCTGGCAGGTGCGGGACCTGCTGCGGCACACCGGGATGGTCCACCGCTGGGCGGCGGCGTTCGTCGCCGAGGGGCACACCTCGTACCACCCGGATTCCGGCCTGCCGGACCTCGACGGCGACGCGTTGCTGGCCTGGTTCCGCGAGGGCCACCGCTCGCTCGTCGCCACCCTGATGTCCGCGGCACCGGACGTGGACTGCTGGCACTTCCTGCCGGCTCCCTCGCCGCTGGCGTTCTGGGCCCGGCGCCAGGCGCACGAGACGACCGTCCACCGGACCGATGCGGAGTCGGCCACCGGTGCCGCCCCCGCCGGCATCGACGCCGCCTTCGCCGTGGACGGCATCGAGGAGCTGCTGCTCGGGTTCCACGCCCGCGACAAGAGCCGGGTGCGCAGCGGGACGCCGCGGGTCCTGCGGGTGCGGGCGACCGATGCCGCGGACGCGGTGTGGACGGTGCGGCTCTCCGACCGGCCCCCGGCCGCCGAACGGGGCGCCGCGGGGGACGCGGACTGCGAGGTGGCCGGCCCGGTGGCGCGGCTGTACCTCGCGCTGTGGAACAGGCTGCCGTTCCCGGAGGTCACCGGCGACGCCTCGCTCGCCGCGCTGTGGCGGCGGACCTCGGCCGTGACCTGGAGCTGACGCGGCAATCCTCGGCCGTGACCTGGAGCTGACGCGCCGGTCCCGCCGGCGGGCGGACCGGACGGAGCGGCGGCCGGTCAGTCCGCGAGCATCCGGGTGAGGACGGCCCGCTGCACCGGCAGCACCCGGCCGTGCAGGGCGCGGCCCCTGCCGGTGAGGACGACCCGTACGCCCCGCCGGTCCTCCGCACACTCGGCGCGCTCGACGAGTCCGTCCTTCTCCAGCCGGGCGATCAGCCGGGACAGGGCGCTCTGGCTGAGATGGACCCGCTCGGCTATCTCCTGGACGCGCAGGGCGCACGGGCGGTGCGCGGCGAGGACGTCGAGCACCTCGAAGTCGCTGGCGCACAGGCCGTGCTGGTGCAGGGCCCGGTCGAGTGCGCACTGGGTGCGGGCATGCAGCGCCAGGATGCCGCGCCACCGCTCGACGAGCGCCTGTTCGGCTCCTGTCCCCGCCATGCGCGGCACCGTAGCAGAGAGCCGGCGCCGCCCGCGCCGGCCCGGAGGCGGGCGTCCGCGCGGGGCCGTGGGAGACTTGGCGGCATGAGCGGTGGGCGGGTGCACGGGGGACGGCGTACGCAGGCCGAGCGGGACGCGATCACGGTCGAGATCGGGTACGCCCTGTTCAGCGCCGCGTTCGCCGCGGCCGTGCTGTTCGGGGCGGTGGCCGGACCGGCGTACGTCTTCGGGCTGCCGCCGGGCATACGGCGGGTGCTGGTGGGCGCGGGGGCCGCGGTGGCGGTCCTGGTCTTCTTCGCCCGGGTGGTGAGTGTGCTGCTCCGCTTCGGCCGGGGCCCTCAGCCGCCCAGCCAGCCCGGCCGGACGAGCCCGGACTCGTAGGCCAGGACCACCAGTTGGGCCCGGTCCCGGGCGCCGAGCTTGACCATGGTCCGGCTGACGTGGGTCTTGGCGGTGAGCGGGCTGACCACCAGGCGGCGGGCGATCTCCTCGTTGGACAGGCCGATGCCGACCAGGGCCATCACCTCGCGCTCCCGTTCGGTGAGGCCGGCCAGGGCCTCGCCGGCCGCCGGTTCCTTGGAGCGGGCGGCGAACTCGGCGATGAGGCGGCGGGTCACGCCCGGCGAGAGCAGAGCGTCGCCGGCGACCACGGCCCGTACGGCGCGCACCAGTTCCTCCGGCTCGGTGTCCTTGACCAGGAACCCGGAGGCGCCGGAGCGGATCGCCTCGAAGACGTACTCGTCGAGTTCGAAGGTGGTCAGCATGACGACCTTCACGTCCGTCAGATCCGGCTCACCGGTGAGGCGGCGGGTGGCGGCGAGGCCGTCGAGGACGGGCATGCGGATGTCCATCAGGACGACGTCGGGCCGCAGTTCGCGGATCGCGCGCAGCGCCTCCTCGCCGTCCGCCGCCTCCCCGGCGACCTCGATGTCCGGCTGGGCGTCGAGCAACGCCCGGAAGCCGGCCCGCACCAGTGACTGGTCGTCGGCGAGCAGTACGCGAATCACCGGTCGTCCTCCTCGGCGTCCTCGGCGTGCTTCGGGTCCATGGCGTTCTGTGCGGTGAGCGGCAGGACGGCGAGCACCCGGAACCCGCCGTCGTCGCGCGGGCCCGCCTCGATGGTGCCACCGAGGGCCGCCGCCCGCTCCCGCATCCCGGCGAGCCCGTTGCCGCTGCCGCCCGCCTGCGCACCGGTCGCCGGGCCATCGTCGTCGACGCGCAGCCGCAGCATGCCGCCGTCCCTGCGGAGCCGCACGCGCGCGTGCCGCGAACCGGAGTGCCGTACGACGTTGGTGAGGGCCTCCTGGACGATGCGGAAGGCGGCGAGGTCGGTACCGGGCGGCAGGCGCGGCGGCTCGCCGTCGACGTCCACGGTCAGGCCGGCGCTCGCCGCCTGCTCCACCAGTTCGGGCAGGCGGTCCAGTCCGGGGGCCGGGGCGCGCGGGGCGTCGCCGGGGGCGCGGAGGGTGTCCAGGACCTGGCGCACCTCGCCGAGCGCCTCCTTGCTCTTGGCCTTGATGGTGGTCAGCGCCGTGCGCGCCTGTTCGGGGTCGGTGTCCAGCAGGGCGAGGCCGACGCCCGCCTGCACGTTGATGACGGAGATGCTGTGCGCGAGGACGTCGTGGAGTTCACGGGCGATCCGCAGCCGCTCCTCGTCCGCGCGCCGCCGGGCGGCCTGGGCCCGTTCGGCGCGGTCCCGCGCCCACTGCTCGCGTCGTGCCCGGGCCAGTTCGGAGAGGGCCACGATCGCCACCATCCAGGTGGCGACGACGATCTCGGTGCCCCAGGAGGCCGCGGCGTCCCCGTCCGGGGGCAGCCACCGGTAGAGCCAGTGGGCCACCAGCGCGTGCCCGGCCCACAGCGTGCCCATCGCCGCCCACGCCGCCCGCCGGTGGCCGGCGACGACGGCGGAGAAGCAGGCCACGGCGACGGCCAGGAACACCGGGCCGTAGGGGTAGCCGGCGCCCAGGTAGAGCAGGGCGGCGGTCGCCGTGCCGAAGACGACGGCCACCGGGTACCGCCGGCGCCACAGCAGCAGGCCGCCCGCCACCAGCAGCAGTACCCGCGCGAAGGAGTCCAGGCCGGCCCGTTCGCCCTGCTGTCCCTGGGCCGCCCAGTGCGAGCCGGCCAGCACGAAGGCGGTGATCAGCACGGTGGAGCGCCAGGGCCGGTGGGGGCGGCCCTCCTCCTCGCCCCAGCGGTTGAACCATGGCGGTCCGTGCCGCCACCAGTGCGGCGGACCGCCTGCGCGTGCGCGCTGCTCGTCCATGACGGACACGCTAGACGCGGGCCGTACCGGCCGGCGTCACCCGCGCGCGGTCATCGGCGGTACTCCCCCGGGCGTACGTCGCCACCGTCCGGACGTACGTCCCCGCCGACGTACGTCCCCCGCCGTCCGGAGGTACGTCCGCGCCGTCGGCTCCTCGTCGCGGCTCCGCACGCGCCGCGCGGCGCCGGCCGCAGGCCCCGCCGGTGAGGGACACCGAGAATTCACGTCCGCTGCGGGCGGAGTTCACCTCTCCGCGCCTCCGCCGACACCGCCGCCCACGGGAACATCGATAACCTGTTCCAATCCCGCCCTTCGAACTGAGAGGCCCGTGTGCCGAAACTGTCCGTCGTCGTCCCCATGCACAATGTGGGCGCCTTCGCCGAGAGCACGCTGAGAAGTCTGGTCAGGAACGCGGACCCCGACTTCGAGTTTCTGCTCGTGGACGACTGCTCCACGGATTCCACCCCGTGGGTGATCGACCGGTGGGCCGAGCGGCTTCCCCAGGCGCAGGTGATCCGGCACGAGACGAACCGGGGAATCGCCCAGGCACGCAACAGCGGAATCGACGCGGCGAGCGGCGAGTTCCTCACCTTTCTCGACGGAGACGACTGGTACGGCCCGGGGCATCTGCGCGAACTGGTGCGGGCCGTGGAGGAGTTGGGCTGCGACTTCGCCCGTACCGACCATGTGCAGGCCACCGGCACCGAGCGGGTGGTCCGGCGGCCCCCGGCCCGGCTGCGCAATGCGGTGATGGACCCGCGCGACGGAATAGCGCCGGCCGCCATGGAGACGATGGTGGATTACCCGTTCGTGTGGGCCGGAATCTACCGCCGGCACCTCTTCGAGGACGGCGCGATGCGTTTCGCGACGGAACTGCGCACCGCCGAGGACCGGCTGTGGATATGGCGCCTGCACCTCAAGGCGAGAACCTACGCGTCCGTCGGTCTGCACGGCGTCTTCTACCGGCGGGGCGTGGCGACGTCGCTCACCCAGATCAAGGACGCCCGCCAGCTGGATTTCATCCCCGCCTACGACACACTGCTCAACGAGGTGCAGCAGGACCCGGAAGCCGGGCGTTTCCTCCTCAAGGCCGTACGGACGTACTGCGCCATGATCGCCTTCCATGTCGGCAAGGTGGACGAGTACGAGGCGTCCGCCGCCCAGCGGCTGCGGCGTGAGGCGCGCGAGGCCCTCCGCCGGATGCCCCAGCCGGCGCTGGAGGAGACCCTCAGGACCATCGACAGACCGCGGAGCAGGTTGCTGAGCCGGCTGCGTGACGGGCGGAAGGCTGCCTGATCCATGCCCCACAAGACCCAGATCTTCCAGGTCTCGACCCTGTACGGAGCGGCGACCCTGGCCGCGGCGCTCGACGCCGGCCGGTTCGGGCCCCGCGACGCCGCCCGGCGCGTCCTGCTGGTCTCCAACAACGCCACCGTGCCCGAGACCGCGCTGCGCCTGGACGAGATGCACGGCTACGCGCGCATCGCCGCCCGGTTCGACGACGTGGTCAGCTGGAACGAGGCGATCACCCCGTACCACCCCAGCACCTGGGGCCCGCGCGGCAACGACACCACGCTGTGGCAGCGGGCGTTCCGGCTCGCCTGGGGCATCGACGCCCGCGAACCGGTCGAGCTGGCCGTGGAGTCGATCCAGGTCAATCCGGCCCGCGCACTGGCGGCGATCTTCTCCGAGAGCGCGGTCCACGTGTACGCCGACGGCCTGATGAGCTACGGCCCGACCCGCACCCGGCTGCCGCTGACCATCGGGTGCCGCATCCGGCGGCTGCTCCACCTGGACCTGGTGCCCGGTCTGAAGCCGCTGCTGCTGTCCGAGTTCGGCGTGGAACCGGAGATCGTCCCGGACGCGGCGTTCCGCGCGGTGCTCGACGAGATCTCCGGGGACGCGGCGGACGACCCGCTGTGGGAGCCGGTCCGCCGGGAGCGGCCGACGGCCGTGCTGCTGGGCCAGTACCTGGCGGCGATCGACGTCCTGACCGCGCAGGAGGAGGAGGACCTCCACCTCCGCATGCTCACGGGGGCGGCGCGGGCCGGGCACCGGTCCGTGGTCTTCAAGCCGCATCCGACGGCCCCGCCCAGCTATTCGGAGGCGCTGAGCAAGGCCGCGGCGGACGCGGGCGTGCGGCTCACCGTGCTGGACGCGCCCCTGCTGGCCGAGACGCTGTACCACCACGGCCGTCCCGAACTCGTCGTCGGCTGCTTCTCGACGGCGATGGTGACCGCCTCCGCCTACTACGGGGTGCCCGTGGCCCGCGTGGGGACCAGGCTGGTGATGGAGCGTCTGACGCCGTACGCGAACAGCAACCGCGTGCCGCTCGCCCTCGTCGACCGGCTGGTGCCCGACCTGGAGCGCGGGCAGGAACCGGCGCTCGTCGGCGCGGCCCCCGAGTCGCTGTCTCCGCTGGTGCGGACGATGGGCTTCTGCATGCAGCCCAAGACGTACGAGAGTCTGCGGGAGCCGGCCGCACAGTGGCTGCGCGCCCATCTGGCGGGGACCCCGGGCCACTACTTCCCCGAAGCGCGGCTGGCCGAACTCGCACTTCCCGGCAGCCGGCCGCGGTCCCGGGCGAGGCTCCAGGTCCGGCGCGCCAAGCGGGTGGTGCGCAAGGCGGTGCGGCGGGGCAACAGGACGTGACCGCGGCACGGGCCGGGCGCGCGGAAGATCCCGTCGTACGGGGTCGCCGCGCGCCCGCCCGGTTCAGCCGAGCCAGCGGCCCAGCCGCAGCCGGGTCCACAGCAGCGCGGCGGCGAACGACAGCACGACCGTGCCGGCCGTGAGGACGGCGAGCATGCCCACCGCGGCGGGCCCGCCCGCGTCCGCCGTCACCACATGGGGCGCGATGGCCTCCAGGAACAGCAGATGCACCAGGTAGGCGCCGAACGAGGCACCGGCCAGGCGGCCCAGCAGCGGGCGCAGCCGCGCGGGCACCCGGATCCGGTCGAGGGCCATCAGCAGGGTCCCCGCCAGCAGCGCCACCACGAGTGAGGCGTAGGGGCCCGGGAACCGCACGAGGTGTTCGTAGGCGGCCACCGCGGCCCACGCCGCAAGCCCTCCCGCGAACCACAGCAGCCGCCGCCGGCGTCCGCCGGCCACCCGGGCGGGCAACGACAGCAGCACCGCCCCGGCGACGGCGTAGACGAGCTGGTAGGTGTCGAACCGCCAGTCGAACGGGGGCATCGGGACGTCGAGCAGCGCGGTGAGGTCGTCCAGCAGGGCCGGGGCGAGGGCGAGCGCGAGCAGCAGGGCACCGGCGCCCCAGGGGCGCTTGCCGGCCCTGATCAGCACGGCCACCGACAGCAGCAGGATCACCGGGACGTAGGCGTACAGGTACCAGAGGTGGAAGGCGGGCCGGACGGAGCCGAACACCGCTTCCCAGGCGAGCCGGGCCGTGGGCCGGGTGTTGAGGTCCTGCACCAGGTCCCACGCCAGGTAGAGGGCGGTCCACACGGCCATCGGCACGACGACGCGGGTCAGCCGCCTGCGGATCTGCCCGCCGTCCCGGGGCGGTGCCCCGACGAGCACGACCCAGCCGGCGATCGCGAAGAACAGCGGCACGGCGCACCGGCTCAGTGCGTCGGCGACCAGCGCCGTCCAGTAGACGGGCCCGCCGCCCGAAGGGGCGCCGCCCACGGCCTTCATCAGTTCGGCGGCGGAGTGGCAGACGATGACGCCGACGGCGGCCAGGACGCGGACGAGGTCCACGTCGTGGCGGTACGCGGGGCGGGGACGCGGGGCCGGTCGCCCCGTGGCGGCTTCAGGGGCGCGCACGGACGGGGGCACGGTGAGGGGGTCGGCGGCGATGGGGGGTCACTCCCGGGTGGGGCACGGGCGCCCGGCGGTGTCCGGCCGGGCTGGGGACATCGGTGCAGGCTACGCAAGGACCTGGGACCACGGACAGGCGTCGTGGATGAACATCACCCCTCGCCGCATGGGGCTCCCGTGAAGATCGCGCCACCTCCCGGCCCGGCGCGCACGGCACCGGGCGGCACCGGCCTACTCCGGGCGGTCCAGCCCCACCCCGTGGGCGAGCCGGGCGGCGGCCTGCCGGAACAGGGCCGGCCGGTCCTCCACGACCCGGTGGAACTGCCCGAACACCTCGAAGCTGATCAGACCGAACAGCTGCGCCCACGCCGTGATCAGCGCCGCCACGGCGCCGGGCGGCAGGTCGGGGGCGAGGTCGTCGGCCATCCGGCGCGCCTCCGGCCGCAGCTCGGCCGGGAGCGCGGGCTCCGCCAGGGTCCGGTCGCGGTGGGCCTGGCGGGCGAGTCCGATGAGCACCCGTCCCACCCGGGCGGCGGCGGGAACGGTGTCCTGCGGGGCGGCGTACCCGGGCACGGGCGAGCCGTAGATCAGCGCGTACTCGTGAGGGTGCCCCAGTGCCCACGCGCGGACGGCCTCGCACACCGCGACCCAGCGCTCGGCGGGCCCGGCACCGGCGGCGGCGTCGTGCGCCGCCTCGGCGGCCTCGCCGATCGCGTCGTAGGCGTCGATGATGAGCGCGGTCAGCAGGTCGTCGCGGCTCGGGAAGTAGCGGTACAGCGCGGAGGAGACCATGCCGAGTTCGCGGGCGACGGCCCGCAGGGACAGCTTGGCGGCGCCCTCGGCGGCGAGTTGCCGGCGCGCCTCGTCCTTGATGGCGGTGATGACCTCGGTCCTGGCGCGTGCCCGCGCGCCCTGTGCGGTGCTGCTCATGACGGTCAGTGTCCCATGATTCAGAGCAGTGCACACAAACGAGAGCACTGCTCTTGCCGTTTTCGGACGCCTCGTGCAGACTGAGGACGTCGAGAGAGCAGTGCTCACAAAAGAGAGCGGTGCTCCACGACCAAGTCCCCTGGAGGCACCTCATGTCGTCCGCGTCGCCGTACTACCTCAAGGCAGGACCGGTCGCCGCCCGGTTCAACCGGCTCGTCGGCCGGCTCGCCCGGCTGGGCATCAGCCTGGCCGGCACCGCCGAGCTGTCCGTCCGCGGGCGCACGAGCGGACGGATGCAGCGCCTCCCGGTCAATCCGCACCGCCACGGGGACGCGCAGTACCTGGTCTCGGCACGCGGCCACTCCCAGTGGGTGCGCAACATGCGCGCCGCCGGGGGCGGGGAACTGCGCGTCGGGCGCAAGGTCCGGCAGTTCACCGCGGTGGAGCTGCCCGACGAGGAGAAGCTCCCGGTGCTGCGGACCTATCTCCGGAAGTGGGGCTGGGAGGTCGGCCAGTACTTCCAGGGGGTCACCGCGAAGTCCACCGACGAGGAGATCATCGCGTCCGCCCCCGACCACCCGGTCTTCCGGATCGAGGTCAGGAGCTGACCTCGCCGTCCGCCGCAGCCCCGGGGCGGCGGTCCAGAGCGGCCAGCGCGCGCTGGGCCATGGGGTGGCCGCGCACCAGCTCGCCCAGCGACGTCGCCCCCTGGGTGATCTCCCGGAACGCCCGCCACGCCGGACGGAAACCGGTCAGGGCCGCGTGGAAGACGCCCGGCCGCCGCTCGAACACCGCCAGCATCCGCTTGCCGACGCTCATCTCCACGCCGAGCCCGGCCTTGACGGCGAACGCGTAGTTCAGGGCCTGCCGGCGGGTGTCCACCGCGTCGTGCGCCTCGGCGATCCGCACCGCCCACTCCCCCGCGAGCCGGCCCGAGCGCAGCGCGAACGAGATGCCCTCCCGGGTCCAGGGCTCCAGCAGCCCCGCCGCGTCCCCGCACACCAGGACCCGGCCGCGCGAGAGCGGCGAGTCGTCGGCGCGGCAACGGGTCAGATGCCCGGAGGAGACGGCCGGTTCGAACCCGGCGAGGCCCAGCCGGCCCACGAAGTCCTCCAGGTAGCGCTTGGTCGCCGCGCCCTCGCCGCGGGCCGAGATGACCCCCACCGTCAGGGTGTCGCCCTTGGGGAAGACCCAGCCGTAACTGCCGGGGATCGGGCCCCAGTCGATGAGGACGCGTCCCTTCCAGTCCTCGGCGACCGTCTCCGGCACCGGGATCTCCGCCTCCAGGCCCAGGTCCACCTGGTCGACCTTGACCCCGACGTGGGCTCCTATCCGGCTGGCGCTGCCGTCCGCGCCGACGACGGCCCGCGCCAGCACCGTCTCGCCGCCCTGGAGGACCACCGCGACCGTGCGCCGGTCCGGGACCGCGGAGCCGTGCTGCTCGACCCGCGTCACCGTCGCGCCGGTGCGCAGCTCGGCGCCCGCCTTCTGCGCGTGCTCGACGAGCTGCTGGTCGAACTCGGGCCGGTCGATCAGTCCGAAGAGCATCTGCTTGGAGCGGCGGGTCCGGGTGAAGCGCCCGTTGTGGGAGAACGTCACCGCGTGCACGCGGTCCTTCAGGGGCAGCTCGAAGCCGGGCGGCAGGGCGTCGCGCGAGGGGCCGATGATGCCGCCGCCGCAGGTCTTGTAGCGGGGCAGGTCCGCCTTCTCCAGCAACAGCACGCGCCGACCCGCGACCGCCGCCGCGTAGGCCGCCGAGGCCCCCGCGGGTCCCGCGCCCACCACGACGACGTCCCACACCTGACGCGCGTCGTCCGCCGAAGAGTTCTCGCTGCTCACGATGGTCTACTGCTCCGATCAAGCCGCCTGCCGCTGATGACCTTCGCATCCTACGGCGGCAGCGCCGCAGGCCCCTGTGCGAGGATCGCACCCGGTACAACGTCGCACCCACAAGGAGCGTGCCCATGTCGTCGAATCCGGTCGCCGAGACCGTCGCCTCGCTGATGCCCAGGGCGCGGGCGGAGCTCACCGAACTGGTGGCGTTCAAGTCGGTGGCGGACTTCGACCAGTTCCCCCGGAGCGAGAGCGAGGGCGCGGCGAACTGGATCGCCGACGCGCTGCGCGCCGAGGGCTTCGAGGACGTGGCCCTGCTGGACACCCCGGACGGCACGCAGTCCGTCTACGGCCACCTGCCGGGTCCCGAGGGCGCAAAAACGGTCCTGCTCTACGCCCACTACGACGTGCAGCCCCCGCTGGACGAGGCCGGCTGGCACACGCCGCCGTTCGAGCTGACCGAGCGCGACGGGCGCTGGTACGGACGCGGCGCCGCCGACTGCAAGGGCGGCGTGATCATGCACCTGCTCGCGTTGCGAGCGCTCAAGGCGAACGGCGGCGTGCCGGTGCACGTCAAGGTGATCGCCGAGGGGTCCGAGGAGCAGGGCACGGGCGGTCTGGAGCGGTACGCCGAGGAGCACCCGGAGCTGCTGGAGGCGGACACCGTCGTCATCGGCGACGCGGGCAACTTCCGCGTGGGTCTGCCGACGGTCACCTCGACCCTGCGCGGCATGACCCTGGTCCGGGTGCAGGTCGACACGCTCGAAGGCAACCTGCACTCCGGCCAGTTCGGCGGCGCGGCCCCCGACGCCCTGGCCGCCCTGATCCGGGTGCTGGACTCGCTGCGGGCCGAGGACGGTTCGACGACCGTGGACGGCCTGACGACGGACAGCCGGTGGGAGGGCCTGGAGTACGACGAGGAGCAGTTCCGCAAGGACGCCAAGGTCCTCGACGGCGTGGGGCTGATCGGCTCCGGCACGGTCGCCGACCGCATCTGGGCACGCCCGGCCGTCACGGTCCTCGGCATCGACTGCCCGCCGGTCGTGGGTGCCACGCCGTCGGTGCAGGCGAGCGCCCGTGCGCTGGTGAGCCTGCGGGTGCCGCCGGGCGTGGACGCCGCCGAGGCCACCAAGCTGCTCCAGGCGCACGTCGAGACGCACACGCCGTGGGGCGCGCGGGTGCGCGTCGAGCAGATCGGCCAGGGCCAGGCGTTCCGCGCCGACACCACCAGCCCGGCGTACCGGGCCATGGCGGACGCGATGGCGGTGGCGTACCCGGGCCAGGAGATGCAGTACGCCGGGCAGGGCGGCTCGATCCCGCTGTGCAACACCCTGGCCTCGCTCTATCCGGGCGCCGAGATCCTGCTGATCGGCCTGAGCGAGCCGGAGGCGCAGATCCACGCCGTGAACGAGAGCGTGTCGCCGCAGGAGCTGGAGCGGCTGTCGGTGGCGGAGGCGCTGTTCCTGCGCAACTACGCGGCGAGCTGAGCCCGTCGGGCCGCGTCCGGCGTCCGCGGCGAGCGGGCCGGCGGCGTTGCACCGCCGGCCGTCGCCATGTGACCGGGCGGCGTCGGTGCGGCGCCCGGTGAATGCACCGTCGGCCGAGACCGGGCGTCCGGCACCGGCGACGCATGGCCCGCCGACGTCTGGCCGGCCGATGTCCGCCCGCGGTGTCAGCCCGGTCGGTGTCAGCCCGGCCGATGTCTGCCCGGCCGGCGTCAGCCGACCGGGACGCCGGACTCCAGATAGAGCGCCGCTCCCCGTTCCCGGGCCCGCAGCGCCCAGCGCAGCCGCTCGTAGCGCACCGGGGGCAGCAGGTCGGCGGCCTCCTCCTCGGTGACGAAGCGCCAGGCGCGCAGTTCGGGCCCGGGCAGCAGCAGCCGACCGGTATCGGCGCGGTCCAGCCGTCCGCCGTCGAAGAGCAGGCGCAGGCCACCGAATCCGGGCGGGGCGGGCCGTTCCCAGTCCACGACCAGCAGCGTCGGCGCGTGGTCCAGGCGGATGCCGGTCTCCTCGGCGACCTCGCGCACGCCCGCGCGTGCGGGCGCCTCGCCGGGTTCCACGACCCCGCCGGGGAACTCCCAGCCGGCCTTGTAGGTGGGGTCGACCAGCAGGACCCGGTCCCGCTCGTCGAAGAGGAGGACGCCGGCGGCGAGCGTCTCGGCGGTGGGCTCGGGCGTCTGCACGATGTCGCAGGCGGGCACGGCACCGCTGCCGACCGCCTCGGCGATGCGCACGGCCGTCTCGTACGGGGTGAGGGCGCTGGTGTCGACGGGGTGGGCGTCCGCGGTCAGCCAGGAGGCGAGGGCGGCGCGGTAGGGCTCGATGCGGTCGTAGGACCACTGGCGGACCCGCATCTCGCCGTCGGGGAGGTCCGGGGGGACCTCCCGGCCGGCTATGCGCTCCCGCAGGATCGTTTCGGCCGGGGCGAGCAGGATGTGCCGGACCGGTATCCGGCGGGCGGCGAGGCCGCCGAAGATCTCGTCGCGGTACTCCTGGCGGAGCAGGGTCATGGGAACCACCAGGGTGCCGCCCAGCTCGGCGAGCATGGCCGCCGCCGTGTCGATCACCAGGCGGCGCCAGATCGGAAGGTCCTGGAAGTCACCGGCTTCCGAGAGATGCTTGGCCGGCAGCAGGTGCGGGAGCGCCGCGCCGATGACCTCGGGGTCGAAGAGCGTGCTGTTCGGGATCAGTTCGATCAGTTCCCGTGCGGCGGTGGTCTTCCCCGCACCGAACGCGCCGTTGATCCAGACGACGGTCACAGGTCCCCCTCTTCTGTTGGCCCCCTGTGGCTTGCCCGCTCCACCCTGTCACGGAAACCAGCCGCAGTTGAGGGCGCGGACGCGACAGCGCCGACGCCCTCGGT
Organism: Streptomyces sp. NPDC031049; assembly: GCF_055571015.1. Taxonomy (NCBI): domain Bacteria; kingdom Bacillati; phylum Actinomycetota; class Actinomycetes; order Kitasatosporales; family Streptomycetaceae; genus Streptomyces; species Streptomyces sp. NPDC031049. The sequence continues at coordinate 31,071 of NZ_JBVIGC010000023.1, read as the reverse complement.
ACGGGCGCCGGCGCTGTCGCCGTGCGGGGAGCCGCGTCAGTCCTCCCGGCCGGAGTCGTCCGAGGGGGTCAGGCTGTCCGGCGCGACGTCGACGGAGCTGAGGGTGTCCTCCACGTCGAGGCCGAGGGGAAGCTCTCCCACGGCGTGGGACGGGGTGACCGCCGCGACGACGAAGCCGGTGGCGAGGGAGGCGATGGCGAGCATGCTGCGCTTCTTCATGTCCTGGTTCAACTGCTCCGACGGGCAGAAGTTACCGCCGACTTCGACCGCCGACGCCCGGCTTCCACCGCCGAGCCGACTTCCACCCGGATGCCCGGCTTCCACCGCCGACGGCCACGGCACCCGGCGTCGTTCCGGCATGGCCGGTCCGGCCGTCGGCTCGGCGACGGCGCGGCCACGATTCCGCTCCCGGGGTCTCAGACGCCCGCCGCGGTCACGCCCGACGGCGTCCGGGCGAGGGCGGCCGCCGCGGCGCCCACCAGCCCGGCGTCCGTGCCCATCTGGGCCGGGGCCACGGTCAGGTGCCGTACGAAGGACAGGGTCGCGTACCGGGTGAGCGCCTCGCGCAGCGGACCGAACAGCACCTCCCCCGCCTTGCCGACCCCGCCGCCGATCACGGCGATGTCGATCTCCACCAGGGTCGCGGTGGCCGCGATCCCGGCGGCCAGTGCCTGCGCCGCCCGCTCGAAGGACGCCACGGCGACCGGGTCGCCCGCGCGGGCGGCGGCGGCCACCGCGGCGGCCGAGGTGTCGCCGTCCGGCCCGGGGCGCCACCCGGCGTCCAGGGCGCGGCGGGCGATGTGGGGTCCGCTGGCGATGCGCTCGACGCAGCCGCGGGCCCCGCACGGGCAGGGGTCGCCGTCGAGATCCACGCTGATGTGGCCGATGTGGCCCGCGTTGCCCGTCGGGCCGGGATGCAGCCGGCCGTTCAGCACCAGTCCGCCGCCGACGCCGGTGGAGACCACCATGCACAGCGCGTTGTCGTGGCCGCGGGCGGCGCCCTGCCAGTGCTCGGCCGCCGTGATCGCCACGCCGTCGCCGATCAGCTCGACGGGCAGGCCGCCCGCGGCGTCCCGGACCCGCCGGACCAGGGGGTAGGCGCGCCAGCCGGGCACGTTCACCGGGCTGACCGTGCCCGCGGTCGCGTCCACCGGGCCGGCGCTGCCGATGCCGACGGCCCTGGCCCGTGCCCACAGCGGCGAGGCGGTCAGCTCACCGAGCACCTCCTCGACCGCCCGCATCACGGTCTCGCCGTCCTGCCGTGCGGGCGTGGCGCGCTGGGCCCGCACCAGGATCCGGCCGGCGCCGTCCACCAGCGCTCCGGCGATCTTGGTGCCGCCGATGTCCAGCGCGGCCACGAGGTCGGTGTGCATCAGTGTCGGATCTCCCCGTCAACCATGAACAACACGAATGAGGAACACATACGAGAACCACAGAGGAACAGCAGCCGCCGTGCCAGGTGCTGGGGGACACCGGCCGAAGATTGCGCTGGACAGTGTCTCCTGCGTCTGACAACGTTGTCCAGGCTCTATGCTCGACGCCACATCCTCATACAAACGCATGACCGACGCATCCCCCGCGTGACGAGCAGGAGCGACGCGCTCCGTGGACGACAGGACAGGACACCGCACCGTGCCCGCAACGCCCCGCCGCCCCGACCGCCCCGCCGGGCACCGTTACGGCAACCGCCCGACCATGAAGGACGTCGCCGCCCGGGCCGGGGTCGGCCTGAAGACCGTCTCCCGGGTGGTGAACGGGGAGCCGGGCGTCACCCCGGACACCGAGCGCCGTGTCCAGGAGGCCATAGCCGCGCTCGGCTTCCGGCGCAACGACAGCGCCCGCGTGCTCCGCAAGGGCCGCACGGCGAGCATCGGCCTGGTGCTGGAGGACCTCGCCGACCCGTTCTACGGTCCGCTGAGCCGGGCCGTGGAAGAGGTGGCCCGCGCCCATGGCGCCCTGCTGATCAACGGCTCCAGCGCGGAGGACCCGGACCGCGAACAGGAACTGGTGCTGGCGCTGTGCGCACGCCGCGTGGACGGGCTGGTGGTGATCCCGGCCGGGGACGACCACCGGTACCTGGAGCCGGAGCTGAAGGCGGGCGTCGCCACGGTGTTCGTGGACCGTCCGGCGGGCCACATCGACGCGGACGTGGTGCTGTCCGACAACTTCGGCGGCGCGCGCGACGGGGTCGCCCACCTCATCGCCCACGGGCACCGCAGGATCGGCTTCATCGGGGACATGCCCCGCATCCACACGGCCGCCGAGCGGCTGCGCGGCTACCGGGCGGCGATGGAGGACGCCGGTATCCCGGTCGAGGACTCCTGGATGTCCCTGGGCGTCACCGACCCGGAGCGGGTGCGCCGGGCGGCCGAGGAGATGCTGTCCGGTCCGCACCCGGTCACCGCGGTCTTCACCGGCAACAACCGGGTGACGGTCACCGTGATCCGGGTCCTGGCCGGGCATCCCCGTCCGGTCGCCCTGGTGGGCTTCGACGACATCGAGCTGGCCGACCTCCTCCAGCCGGGCGTCACCGTCGTCGCCCAGGACGCCGCGGCCCTCGGCCGCACCGCCGCCGAGCGGCTGTTCCGGCAGCTGGACGGCGCCCTGCCGGTCCCCGAGCGCATCGAGCTGCCCACCCGGCTGATCACCCGCGGCTCGGGCGAGCTGCCGCCGGCGGGCTGAGCGTCGTATGACGGAGCACAGCCGGGGACCGGGCCGGCCCGTACCGGGCGGGAGGGAGCGGGAGGCGGACGATCCGCGCCCGGCCGGCCGCTCGCTGCGCTCCCTCGGGCTGGCGGACGTGCCGCGCGAACATCCGCTGCTCTACCCGGGCGCCTGGCCCGCGGATTCGGGGCTGCTGGACGGGGACCGGATGCTGCCGCTGGACAGGCTCGTGCACGACGACCGCGTCCCGGTGCTCGCGATCGGCTCCAACGCCTGCCCCGGCCAGCTGCGGCACAAGATGGCCGAGTTCGGCGTCGAGGCGCCGATCCCGATGGTCAGGGCCCGGGTCACCGGCATCGACATCGGCGTCTCCGCGCATGTGAGCCGCATGGGCTACGTGTCCGCCTCGCCGGTCGCCGCTCCGGACGCCGTCCGCACGCTGTTCGTCCTCTGGCTCGACGCCGAGCAGCTCGCGGTGATCGACGCCAGCGAGGGCGTGCCCCTGCCGACCGGCAACTACGACCGGGCCTGGCTGCCCGCGCCCGACGTGCGGATCGAACTGGCCGACGGCGGCGTGCTGCGCGGGGCCCATGCCTACGTCAACCGGCACGGGGTCCTGCACGACGGCACGGGCACGCCGTGCGTGCACCCGGGCCAGCGGGAGCTGCTCCGTGAACTCCTCGCCGGCTCGCCGTCGCTCCGCGAGCTGTTCGGTGCCACCCCCGAGGAGTTCTGCGCGCGGGCGCGCACCGATCCGGGGCTGTGCGCGCGGGGCACCCGGCTGTTCGCCGGGGAGAAGCGGGTGACGGCGTCCGGCCTCGAGCGGTACGTGGCGCTTCAGCGGACGGGGAGCCCGGGCACCGGCTGGTCGTTCGCGCCGCCCCCGACGTAGAACGGTGCCGGCGTCGAGGACGCCGGCACCTTGTCGTCGCCCTGCTCCGCGGGGCGGCCGTGGCGGTACGGGCCGGTGGTGGCGGATGTGAGGGTGCCGCCCCGCACCGGGCACCGCCGGGGCGGCTACCGGGCCGTGGCGGTCAGGTCGCCGCGCCGCGGAGCGGCGAAGCCCTCCAGGTCGGCACGGGTCAGGCCGGTCAGCCGGGCGACCTCGGCGATGTCCAGGGCGCCGCAGTCCAGGCCGCGCAGCAGATAGCCGCTGAGCGCCTTGGCGGTGGCGGGCTCGTCCATGACGTCGCCGCCCGTGTGGTTGGCGTAGCGGGCGAGCCGGGCGGCGGCCTGCTCGAAGCCCTCGCGGTAGAAGGCGAACACGGCCGCGTACCGGGTGGGGATGTGCCCGGGGTGCATGTCCCAGCCCTGGTAGTAGGCGCGGGCCAGGGCCCGGCGGGTGAGGCCGTAGTGCAGGCGCCAGGCGTCGTGGACCTTCTCGGTGGGGCCGACGGGCAGGACGTTGGTGGAGCCGTCGGAGACCCGTACGCCGGTGCCGGCCGCGGCGACCTGCATGATCGCCTTGGCGTGGTCGGCGGCGGGGTGGTCGCTGGCCTGGTAGGCGGCGGAGACTCCGAGGCAGGCGCTGTAGTCGAAGGTGCCGTAGTGCAGGCCCGTGGCGCGCCCCTCGGCGGCCTGGATCATGCGGGCGACGGTGGCCGTGCCGTCGGCGGCGAGGATGGACTGGCTGGTCTCGATCTGGATCTCGAAGCCGATCCGGCCGGGCTCCAGGCCACGCGCCCGCTCGAAGGCCTCCAGCAGCCGCACCATCGCGGTGACCTGCTCGGGGTAGGTGACCTTCGGCAGGGTGAGGACCAGCCCGTCGGGCAGGCCCCCGGCCTCCATCAGGCCGGAGAGGAAGACGTCGAGCGTGCGGATGCCCCGGTCGCGCACGGCGGCCTCCATGCACTTCATGCGGATGCCCATGTAGGGCGCCGCCGTGCCTCCCCCAGCCTTCGGCCGGGAGGTGCCCCCAGCGCGGGCCTCGGCGATCAGGCGGGCGGCGCGGGCCGCGTCCTGGTCCTCGTCGCGGCCCTTGTAGCCGTCCTCGAAGTCGACGCGCAGGTCCTCGATCGGCTCCCGCTCCAGCTTGGCGCGCACCCGCGTGTAGACCGGCTCGGCCAGGTCCGCGGAGAGGCCGAGGACGGCGGCGAAGGAGTCGGCGTCCGGGGCGTGTTCGTCGAGGGCAGCGAGGGCCTCCTCGCCCCAGGAGCGGACGGTGTCGGCGGAGAAGACGTCACCGGGGACGTAGACGGTGTGGACGGGCTGGCGGGTGCCGGGGTCTCCGGGGTAGCGGCGCTCCAGCTCCGCGTCGACCGGTGCGAGGGAGGCGCTGATCTCCTCGCTGACCGCGCCCGCGAGGCTCGTCGCCACCTTCTCCTGCTGCCCCATTCCCACACGCTCCTGTTCATCTTTTCCGCTTTACGGAATCAACAATCCGCAGAGCGAAGTTATCCGGCGAGCTTCCCGCCGGTCAACACCCTCTCGCGCGTCGGCCGGGACGGCGGCCCCGCACACGGCCGAGGCCCCCGGACCGGGAAACGGTCGCGGGGGCCTCGGGCGCGGCTCGGGCGGCGCACCGTCCGGGCGCTGCCGGCGAGGGGTCAGCCCTTGCGGGCCTTGATCTCCTCGGTGAGCTGCGGGACGACGTCGAACAGGTCGCCGACGACGCCGTAGTCGACCAGTTCGAAGATCGGCGCCTCGGGGTCCTTGTTGATCGCCACGATCGTCTTCGAGGTCTGCATACCCGCCCGGTGCTGGATCGCACCCGAGATGCCCGAGGCGATGTACAGCTGCGGCGAGACGCTCTTGCCGGTCTGGCCGACCTGGTTGGTGTGCGGGTACCAGCCGGCGTCCACCGCGGCACGCGAGGCACCGACGGCCGCGCCGAGCGAGTCGGCGAGGGCCTCGATGATCGCGAAGTTCTCCGCGCCGTTCACGCCACGGCCGCCGGAGACCACGATCGCGGCCTCGGTCAGCTCCGGACGCCCGGTCGACTCACGCGGGGTGCGCGCGGTGACCTTCGTCCCCGTGGCCTTCTCCGAGAAGGTCACGTTCAGCGCCTCGACGGCACCGGCGGCCGGGGCCGGCTCGACGGCGGCGCTGTTGGGCTTGACGGTGATGACCGGCGTGCCCTTCGACACGCGGGACTTGGTGGTGTACGCGGCGGCGAACACCGACTGCGTCGCCACCGGGCCTTCGTCGCCGGCCTCGAGGTCGACGGCGTCGGTGATGATGCCGGAGCCGATGCGCAGCGCCAGACGGGCGGCGATCTCCTTGCCCTCGGCGGAGGACGGCACCAGCACCGCGGCCGGGGACACGGCCTCGTAGGCGGCCTGGAGGGCGTCCACCTTCGGCACGACCAGGTAGTCGGCGTACTCGGCGGCCTCGTGGGTCAGGACCTTCACGGCGCCGTGCTCGGCGAGGGCGGCGGCGGTGTCACCGGCGCCGCTGCCGAGGGCGACGGCGACCGGCTCGCCGATGCGACGGGCGAGCGTCAGCAGCTCCAGGGTGGGCTTGCGGACGGCGCCGTCCACGTGGTCGACGTAGACGAGAACTTCAGCCATGGGACTTCTTCTCTCCTGCTTGCGAAAGATGAGGGACGGTCAGCGGATCCGGGCTCAGATGAACTTCTGGCCCGCGAGGAACTCAGCGAGCTGCTTGCCGCCCTCGCCCTCGTCCTTGACGATCGTGCCCGCGCTGCGCGCCGGACGCTCGGCCGCCGACTCGACGGCGGTCCAGGCGTTCTCCAGGCCGACCTCGTCCTCGTCGATGTCCAGGTCGGACAGGTCCCAGGACTCCACCGGCTTCTTCTTCGCCGCCATGATGCCCTTGAAGGACGGGTACCGCGCCTCGCCCGACTGGTCGGTCACCGACACGACCGCCGGCAGGGAGGCCTCCAGCTGCTCGGTGGCGGCGTCGCCGTCGCGGCGGCCCTTGACCGTGCCGCCCTCGACCGAGACCTCCGACAGCAGCGTCACCTGCGGGACGCCGAGGCGCTCGGCCAGCAGGGCCGGGACGACGCCCATGGTGCCGTCGGTGGAGGCCATGCCGGAGATCACCAGGTCGTAACCGGCCTTCTCGATCGCCTTGGCCAGCACCAGCGAGGTGCCGATGGCGTCGGTGCCGTGCAGGTCGTCGTCCTCCACGTGGATCGCCTTGTCGGCGCCCATGGACAGCGCCTTGCGCAGCGCGTCCTTGGCGTCCTCCGGGCCCACCGTGAGAACGGTGATCTCCACGTCGTCGTCGGAGTTCTCCGAGATCTGCAGCGCCTGCTCGACCGCGTACTCGTCCAGTTCGGAGAGCAGACCGTCCACGTCGTCCCGGTCGACGGTCAGGTCATCGGCGAAGTGCCGGTCGCCAGTGGCGTCGGGCACGTACTTCACAGTGACAACGATCCTCAAGCTCACGCCGGCTCTCCTACTGCATCGTCATTTCAGTGCTGCCTGCTTGCAGGCAGCATAGGCGCCCCAAGCGGCCGATCCCGGGCCGGTGCGGGGCACCGCTCCACCCGGAATATTACTCGTCAGTACACCCAGTTCTTTCCCGCTAAGCAAGCGCTTTGAACTGTGACCTTTGCAACGCAGCGTAACCGGAACTCGACGGCTTCGCAGGCGCGGGGGACGGACGGTCAGTCACGCAGACCGCTGTAGCGGCCCTGGTGGTAGAGCAGGGGCCGGCCCGGCCCGCCGGGATCGCCGTGGAGCACCTCGGCGAGCACGATGCGGTGGTCGCCCGCCGGGACCCGCGCGACGATCCCGCACACCAGCCAGGCGGGGACGCCGTCCAGGACGGGAACGCCCTCGGGTCCCTCCCGCCAGGCGGTGCCCGGCCCGAAGCGGTCCGCGCCGCTGCGGGCGAACGTGGCCGCCAGCTGCTCCTGGTGCTCCCCGAGCAGGTGGACGCCGACGTGCTCCGCGCCGGCGACGGCGGGCCAGCTGGAGGAGCCGGTGCCGATGCCGAACGAGAGCAGGGGCGGTTCGGCGGAGACGGAGGTCAGGGAGGTGGCGGTGAAGCCGACCGGACCGGAGTCACCACGGGCGGTGACCACGGCGACCGAGGCGGCGTGCCGCCGGAAGACGGACCGCAGGAGTTCGGGGCCGGTGAGCCGGGGGGCGATCAGGTCGGAGGGGGCCGTCATACGGGGTGTCCTTCTGAGCCGTGCCCCCGGCCGGGACGAAGGGAGGGCCGGAGGGCATGCAGCCAGGCTGTCGATCGTCGGAAGACGCAGTCAAGTGACTGCTCGGTATGTGGAAGAGCTCTCGTGGCGGCAGTGGCGGTGGTCACAGCGCCTCCCCCAGGGCCGCGATCACGTCGGCCTTGCGCGGCTGGCCGGCGGCTCTGCGCACGACGCGGCCGTCGGCGTCGAGGACCAGCACGGTGGGCGTCCGGACGATCTCCAGCGCGCGGACCAGCTCCAGCCGGGCCTCGGCGTCGATCTCGACGTGGGCGACGCCCGGGACCAGGCCGGCCACGTCGCCGAGCACCCTGCGGGTGGCCCGGCAGGGGGCGCAGAAGGCACTGGAGAACTGCACGAGGGTGGCGCGCTCGCCGAGGTCCCCGCCCAGGTCCCGGGGTCCGAGCCGCCGGCCGTCGTCCACCCCGCGCACGTGCCTGCTCCGCTCCGCCGCCGTCGCGGCTCCGTTTCGTCCGCCGCCCGCCGCCGCGGGCCGTGTCCGGCACCGTGCCGGACGGTCTTCTCGCAGTGGCAGCGTTGCGGCGGGCCGGGGCATTCCCGGGGCCGGGCGCAGGAGTGACGTGATGAGAATCTCGCCGCCGGGGGGCGCCAGGGCTGGTTCACCGGCCGTTCTTGGGGCACGATCTGCGACAAGCCGAAAACCTACGGCTGCGTAACTTCCACGGGGAGACCCTCCCCCGGCAGAGCAGGAAGGGCACGTCCCGCCCATGGCAGAACTCGTCTACCGCCCGGTCATCGGTCTCGCCCGCACGATGTTCAAGGTGTGGGATCTCAAGATCGACTGCCGCGGTTCGGAGAACATTCCGCGCTCGGGCGGCGCCGTACTGGTGAGCAACCACATCAGCTACCTGGACTTCATCTTCAACGGCCTGGCGGCGCTGCCGCAGAAGCGGCTGGTGCGCTTCATGGCCAAGGAGTCGGTCTTCCGGCACCGGATCTCCGGCCCGCTCATGCGGGGCATGAAGCACATCCCGGTGGACCGCGGGCAGGGCGAGGCGGCCTACGCCCACGCCCTGGACTCGCTGAGATCCGGCGAGATCGTCGGCGTCTTCCCGGAGGCCACCATCTCGCAGTCGTTCACGCTGAAGACCTTCAAGTCCGGTGCGGCACGGCTCGCGCAGGAGGCGGGCGTCCCACTGGTCCCGATGGCGGTGTGGGGCACCCAGCGGCTGTGGACCAAGGGACACCCGCGCAACTTCAAGCGCAGTCACACCCCGATCACCATCCGGGTCGGCGAGGCGTTGGAGGCCTCCCGCGACAAGTACGCCGGTGCGATCACCCGTCAGCTGCGCGAGCGGGTCCAGGAACTGCTGGAGGCGGCCCAGCGCGCCTACCCGGTCCGGCCGAAGGGCCCGGAGGACACCTGGTGGATGCCGGCCCATCTCGGCGGCACGGCCCCGACGCCGGAGCAGGTCCGGGCGGCCGAGGCCCACTGACTCCGGCGTCTCACAGGGCGGTGGGACTGACCCGGCACCTCACAGGGCGGTGGGCAGGGTGCGCCAGAGCTGGTCCCGGTCGGCGGCCGATCTGAGGGCGCGCAGCACGGCCGGATGCGGTGCCGCGTAGAGGACCGGATGGTCCGCCTCGCCGGCCGCCGGGTCCGGCTCGAAGGCCAGTCGCTCCCCGTTCAGGGAGAAGCGGGCGTCCACGCCCGGCTTGTTGCCGCGCGGGTCCTGCCGGTGCCAGGCCCCGTCGAGGCGTACGGCGACCAGGCCGTGCACCACGCCCAGTAGCTGGTAGCACAGGGCGGTGGGGATGTCCTCGGCCCGCAGCAGCGCGGCGAGCGCGTGGGCCTTGGCGTAGCAGATCCCGGTGCGCCGTTCCAGGACGTCGGAGGCCCGCCAGGTGACGCGAGGGTCGCCGGAGTCCTGCGAGTGCGCGATGGTGTCCCGCACGAACTCGAAGGCCAGCCGCGCATAGTCATACGAGTCCGCCGCCCGCCTCGCCAGGTGCGCCGCCGTGTCCCGCACGAACGGGGACTCGTGGTCGATGACCTCGTCGGCGGCGAGGTAGGCGGACAGGTCCGAGGTTTCCTGGATCAGCTCCATGCCCGCAGAGCATAGGAACGCGGCCACTCCTCGGTCAATGACTTTTCGTGTGGCCGCATACTTATGCAGCGGGACGTTCTCCGCTCTACTGGCGGGCCATCTCCTCCTTGAGGGCCGCCACGAACATGTCGACGTCCTCCTCGGTGGTGTCGAAGGCGCACATCCAGCGGACGTCACCGGCGGCCTCGTCCCAGAAGTAGAAGCGGAAGCGCTGTTGCAGCCGCTCGCTCACCTCGTGCGGCAGCCGGGCGAAGACCGCGTTGGCCTGCACCGGGTAGAGGATCTCCACCCCGTGCACCGCGCGCACGCCCTCGGCCAGACGCTGTGCCATCTCGTTGCTGTGGCGGGCGTTGCGCAGCCACAGGTCCTTGGCGAGCAGCGCCTCCAACTGCACGGAGACGAAGCGCATCTTGGACGCGAGCTGCATCGACAGCTTGCGCAGATGCTTCATACGCCGCACGGCGTCGGGGTTCAGGACGACGACCGCCTCGCCGAACAGCGCGCCGTTCTTGGTGCCGCCCAGGGAGAGCAGGTCGACGCCGGCCGCGTTGGTGAACGTGCGCATCGGGACGTCCAGGGAGGCGGCGGCGTTGGCTATCCGCGAGCCGTCGAGGTACACCTTCATGCCGCGGGCGTGCGCGTGCGCGCAGATGGCGCGGATCTCGTCCGGGGTGTAGAGGGTGCCCAGCTCGGTGCTCTGGGTGATCGAGACGACCTGCGGCATGGCGCGGTGCTCGTCGTCCCAGCCGTACGCCTGCCGGTCGATCAGCTCGGGGGTGAGCTTGCCGTCGGGCGTGGGGACGGTGAGCAGCTTCAGCCCGCCGACCCGCTCCGGCGCCCCGCACTCGTCGACGTTGATGTGCGCGCTCTCGGCGCAGATCACCGCGCCCCAGCGGTCGGTGACCGCCTGGAGCGCGACGACGTTGGCGCCGGTGCCGTTGAACACCGGGAAGGCCTCGGCCGTGGGCCCGAAGTGGCTGCGGATCACCCGCTGGAGGTTCTCGGTGTAGACGTCCTCGCCGTAGGCCACCTGGTGCCCGCCGTTGGCCAGGGCCAGGGCGGCGAGCACCTCGGGGTGGGCGCCGGCGTAGTTGTCGCTGGCGAAACCCCGGTGCCCGGGGTCGTGCCGGCGGCGTGCGTCGGTCTTCGGGGGGTTCACGGCTTCTCGGTCAGCCACAGACGGTTTCCGTTCACTTCCGCGGCGGGCTTCTCCCAGACACCGGCGACGGCCTCGGCCAGGTCCTTGACGTCCGTGAAGCCCGCGAACTTCGCGTTGGGCCGCTCGGCACGCATCGCGTCGTGCACCAACGCCTTGACCACCAGGATCGCAGCCGCGGACGTGGGGCCCTGCTCGCCCCCCGCCTTGCGGAAGTAGTCCGCCATGGCCAGGGTCCACGCCTCGGCGGCGGCCTTGGCGGCGCCGTACGCGGCGTTGCCCGCGGTGGGCCTGCTCGCGCCGGACGCGCTGATCAGGACGTACCGGCCCCGGTCGCTGCGCTGGAGCGCCTCGTGGAAGGCGAGGGAGGTGTGCTGGACGGTGCGGATCAGCAGCTTCTCCAGCAGCTCCCAGTCGTCGAGGTTCGTCTTGGTGAAGGTCTGGCTGCCGCGCCAGCCGCCGACGAGGTGGACCAGGCCGTCGACGCGGCCGTGCTCCTTCTCGATGCGGTCGGCCCACTGGCGGGTGGAGTCCAGGTCGAGCAGGTCGACCGTCTCACCGGTGACCGACGCGCCGCCGTGCGCGTAGCGCGCCGCGTCCACGGCCTCGGCCAGCCGCTGCGGGTCGTTGTCCGAGCCGACGACCGTCGCCCCCGCCTCGGCGAGCCGCAGCAGTGCCGCCCGGCCGGCAGGGCCGCCCGCACCGGCCACCGCGATCACCGCGCCGTCAAGCGCCCCGTTCCCCATGGTCCTCGCCTCCCGAGCCTGAGTCTGCCTGTCGGTGCGGTCGCTCACGCGGCCGTCCGCTCGGCACCGTCCGCCGTGATGCCCTTGGTGGAGGCAATCACCTTCTTCAGCTTCTTGGACAGGGCCTCGTAGAACATGCTCAGCGGAAACTCGTCCGGGAGCACGTCGTCCACCAGCTTGCGCGGCGGCTGGGACAGGTCCAGGGCGTCGGGGCCCTTGGCCCACTTCGAGCCCGGGTGCGGGGCGAGGTAGGTGGAGACCAGCTCGTAGCCGGCGAACCAGTGGACGATCTTGGGGCGGTCGATGCCGTCGCGGTAGAGCTTCTCGATCTCGGCGCACAGCTGGTTGGTGACCTGCGGGGCCCGCTCCCAGTCGATGGAGAGCTTGTTGTCGGTCCACCGCACCACGTCGTGCTTGTGCAGGTAGGCGAAGAGCAGCTGGCCGCCGAGGCCGTCGTAGTTGCGCACCCGCTCGCCGGTGACCGGGAAGCGGAACATGCGGTCGAACAGCACCGCGACCTGGACGTCGCGGGCCTGCGGCACGCCCTCGCCGGCCAGCTTCACGGCCTCCTTGAAGGCGGTGAGGTCGCAGCGCAGCTCCTCCAGGCCGTACATCCAGAACGGCTGGCGCTGCTTGATCATGAACGGGTCGAAGGGCAGGTCGCCGTGGCTGTGGGTGCGGTCGTGGACCATGTCCCACAGGACGAACGCCTCTTCGCAGCGCTTCTGGTCGTGCACCATCGCGGCGACGTCCTCGGGCAGCTCGAGGCCCAGGATGTCGACGGCGGCCTCGGTGACCCGGCGGAAGCGGGCCGCCTCGCGGTCGCAGAAGATGCCGCCCCAGGTGAACCGCTCGGGGGCCTCGCGCACGGCGATGGTCTCCGGGAAGAGCACGGCGGAGTTGGTGTCGTAGCCCGAGGTGAAGTCCTCGAAGGTGATGCCGCAGAACAGCGGGTTGTCGTAGCGGGTGCGCTCCAGCTCGGCCAGCCAGTCCGGCCAGACCATGCGCAGCACGACCGCCTCGAGGTTGCGGTCCGGGTTGCCGTTCTGCGTGTACATCGGGAAGACGACCAGGTGCTGGAGGCCGTCCTGGCGGTTCGCGGCCGGCTGGAACGCCAGCAGCGAGTCCAGGAAGTCGGGCACCTGGAAGCCGCCCTCGGCCCAGCGGCCGAGGTCCGTCACCAGGGCCTCGTGATAGGCGCGGTCGTGCGGGAGCAGCGGGGACAGCTCCTTCACGGCCTCCACGACGCGCGCGACGGCCTGCTCGGCCTCGGCGCGGTCCGGGGCGCCCTCGGCGTCGAAGTCGATCGACCCGTCCTTGGACTGCCATGGCCGGATGCACTCCACGGCATCCTTGAGCACGGGCCAAGCAGGGTGCTCGACCACCCCGCTCACGGGAGGAACCGTCTCCTCCGTACCCACCTGCACAAGAATTTCCGTCATGTCTCATCCTCCACGGGAGAACCTCGCGTCAGGACACCGTATGCATACGCGCTTCCTCCCAGCAAGGGGGGCCTCGGGAAATTATCCTGCCCCACCCCCGCCTGCACCGCACTTTTTCCTGTAGGTCGCCCGGAGTGCGCGGGGGCCACCGAAACTGCCGGAGCCAGACCCGTATACCCACGGCGGCGCCGGGGAAGCGGTCGGATGTGTCCTCGCCGTCGACGGGAATGAGCGGAACCTTGAACTTCCTCACCATCGGCCACCGCGGAGTGGCGGGTGTCGAGCCGGAGAACACCCTGCGCTCCTTCGTCGCCGCCGAGCGGGCCGGTCTCGACGTCGTCGAGCTGGACCTGCACCTGAGCAAGGACGGCGAGCTGGTCGTCATGCACGACGCGCACGTGGACCGCACGACCGACGGTACGGGCCCGATCGCCGACAAGACGCTGGCGGAGCTGCGCTCGCTGGACGCGGGGCTCGGGGAGCGGGTGCCGGTGTTCGAGGAGGCGCTGGACGCCGTGTCGCTGCCGGTGCAGGCCGAGATCAAGGACGTGGCCGCGGCACGGACGCTGGCCGAGGTGATGCTCCGCCGGAACCTGGCCGGCCGGGTGGAGGTGATCTCCTTCCACGACGAGGCGATCACCGAGATCGCCCGGCTGGTACCGGGGGTGCGCACGGCGCTGGTCGCCCAGTACTACGGCCCCGAGGTGGTGGACCGTGCGGTCGCGGCCGGGGCGGGGAGCGTCTGCCTGGACATCCAGCGGCTCACCCTGGAGACCGTGGAGCGGGCACGGGCGGCGGACCTGCGGGTCTTCTCCTGGACGATCAACACCCAGCAGCAGCTCAGGCTCGTGCGGGCGTTCGGGCTGGACGGCGCGACCACCGACTACCCGGAGATCAGGCGCACGGGCCGCTTCACCGCCTGACGGCGGGCCCTCCCGCCGCCCGCGGGCCCGTCACACCAGCGGCTTGACGAGCAGCTCGAACCGGAGATCGTCCCGCTGCGGGATGCCGAAGCGCTCGTCGCCGTACGGGAAGGGCGTCATCCGGCCGGTACGGCGGTAGCCGCGGCGCTCGTACCAGGCGATCAGGTCCTCGCGCACGGAGATCACGGTCATGTGCATCTCGGTCACGCCCCAGTCCGCGCGGGCCTGCCGCTCCGCCTCGGCGAGGACCGTCCTGCCGAGCCCGCCGCCCTGGAGCGCCGGGCTGACCGCGAACATCCCGAAGTAGGCGTGCTCGCCGCGGTGCTCGAGCTGGCAGCAGGCGATGATCCGCCCGTCCCGCTCGGCGGTCAGCAGCCTGCTGTCGGGCGACTTGACGACCTCCAGTACGCCCTCCCGGTCGGTGCGCTGCCCCTGGAGGATGTCGGCCTCGGTGGTCCACCCGGCCCGGCTGGCGTCCCCCCGGTACGCCGACTCGATCAGCGCCACCAGGTCGTCGACGTCGGTGTCGACGGCGTCGCGGAAGGTCAGTCCGGTGGCGGCGGTGTCCATGGCACAGGTCTCCGGTTCTCGGCGCGGCAGGAACACCCAGAAGGGTAATGCCCGCACTAGGCTCCGCCGCATGGTGCATGTACTCAGCAGCCGTGTGCTCCTCCGTCCCACCGACCCCGAGCGGACCCGTGCCTTCTACGGCGAGCAGCTCGGCCTCGCCGTCCACCGCGAGTTCGGCACCGGACCCGAGCGCGGCACCGTCTACTTCCTCGGCGGCGGCTTCCTGGAGGTCTCCGGCCGGGCCGAGGCGCCGGCGGACCCGGGCCCGCGGCTGTGGATGCAGGTCGAGGACGTCACGGCGGCCCACGACGAGCTGCGCGCCAAGGGCGTGGAGATCGTCCGTCCGCCGGTGCAGGAGCCGTGGGGCCTGGTGGAGATGTGGATCGCCGACCCGGACGGCACGCCGATCGTGCTGGTGGAGGTGCCCGCGGACCATCCGCTGCGGTACCGGCCGGGCATCTGACCCGCCCGGCCGGACCCGCCCGTACCGCCCGGCCGGACCTGCCCGTACCGCCGGGTCCGGCCGCCGGCCCGCCGCTCAGTCCGGCCGGTGCTCCCAGCCCCGGTCGGTGCGGGTCAGCTCCCGGAAGCCGGCCCCGGTCAGGTCCGTGATCGCCGTGCGGTCGCCCTCCGTCTCGTAGGCGGCGAGCCGGTCCACTCCGCACAGGCGCAGCCAGTCGGCGGCCCGGGCGAGCAGCCTCCGCTCCAGGCCGGTGCCCCGCTCCCCCGGTTCGATGTGGAGGTCGCCGATGTCGGCGAGGCCCGCGGCCCTCGTGTGCCGCTCGGGGCGGGACAGGGCGGTGTCCACCTCGATGTGGCCGAGGGCCCGCCCGTCGGCGCGGGCGGTGAAGCGGGTGCCGCAGGCGCCCAGCGTGCGCTCGACGGTGACGCCGGGGCCGGGCGGGTCGGCGGGCAGGTCGGCCGTGCGCGCCAGGAGGATGACCTCCGTGTCGCCCGTGTGCCGGAACCCGGCGCGTTCGTACACGGCCCGGACGTGCGGCCAGGTGCGCGGCAGGCCGTACACGAGGGGAGCGGGCAGCGCTCCGTCGGCGTAGCGGACCCGGACGTCCCAGCGGGCGAGCTGGGCCAGGCACGCCCGCATCAGCAGGTCGGCGGCGGGCGCGGGGTCCGGCCGGAAGGACGCCGGCACATGGCACACGAACCAGTCGACGGCACCGGCGTCGCGGTAGGCCTCGCCGACCTCGGGATCGTCCCGGTAGCGCAGCAGATGGGCGGCGGCGACGAGGGCCCCGCGCTCCTCGGCGACCAGCGTCACGCGCTCGGCCACCCACGGGTCGGTGACGAACTCGTCGGGCTGGCGCTCCAACGCGCTCAGGACGGTGTTCACGGAGACGGAGACACCGGGGGCGACGGCGGCGACGTGGGCGTTCACCAGGTCCGTCAGCTGGTCGCGGTCGGCGCGGCGGAAGGGGCGCACAAGGGGCGCGGGCATGGGGGACCTCCGGGCAGGACGAAGAAGCGGGAGGCCGCCACGCGGTGTGCGGTACGGGCCCGAGGATACGCCGGGCGGCGCAGCACGCACCACCCGGTCGCCGCCGGATGGCCGGGGCGCGGGCCGCGGCTTAGCGTGCTGGAGGGGACGACCGACCGCGGAAGGACGCCCGCACCATGAAGCTCGACGCCCCGGTGACCGGCGGGCCCTGCTGGGCCGAGCTGGGCACCAGCGACCTGGAGTCGGCCAAGCGGTTCTACACCAAGCTGTTCGGCTGGCGCCCCGAGACGGACGCGCGGCACGAGGCGGGCGGCTACACGGTCGCGCATCTCGGTGCCGCGCCGGTCGCGGGCCTCGCGCCGCTGTACCAGCCCGGCCAGCCGGTCGCCTGGAACGTGTCGTTCGCGGTGGCCGACGCGGAGGCCGCCGCAGGCGAGGTGACCGCCGCGGGCGGGGCGATGCTGCTCGGCCCGCGGGACGTGCTCGACGCGGGCCGCTTCGCGGTGGCCGCGGACCCGACGGGCGCCGTCTTCCAGCTGTGGCAGGCCGGTGCCTTCGCGGGGGCCGGGCTGTTCAACGCGCCCGGCACGCTGGGCTGGGTGGAGCTGCTGACCAGGGAGCCGGAGCGGGCGGCCGAGTTCTACGGCAGGGTGTTCGGCTGGCGTGCGGACACCGCCGACCGCTACCCGCGGTGGAGTCTGGACGGCGCGGACTTCGGGGGGATGGTGGCGATGGACGACAAGTTCCCGCACGAGGTGCCGGCGCACTGGCTGCCGTACTTCGCGGTGGCCGACGTGGACGCCGCCACCGCCGACTCGGTGGAGAGCGGCGGGGTGCCGCTCATGGTTCCCACCTCGCTGCCCGACGGCCCCCGCATCGCCGTGCTGCGGGACCCGCAGATGGCGATGTTCGGGGTGTACCGGGGGGACTTCGCGGGCTGAGCCGCCGCCGGCGCCGGGTGCCTCACCCGCGCAGGCCGCCCAGCCGGCCCTCCAGCTGGACGAGGAGGTCGCCGAGGAGCGCGGCGAGCTCGCCCCGGTGCGGCGCCGGCAGCCCGGAGAGGGCGGCGCTCTCGTAGGCGAGCTGTTCGGGCAGGATCGCGTCGACGAGGTCGCGGCCGGCGTCCGTGAGGCGGACATGGGCGACGCGGCGGTCGCGGGTGTCGCCGCGGCGCTCGACGAGGCCGCGCTCGGTGAGGTGTTTGAGGCGCTTGGTGACGGCGGCGCCGGAGGAGAAGGTCTCCCGGGCCAAGTCTCCCGGGGTCAGTTCGTGCCCGGTGCGGCGCAGCGCGCCGAGCAGGTCGAACTCCGCGCGGCTGAGCCCGGCCCGGCGCAGCGGGGCGTCCTCGGCCTGCTGGAGGAGGGCGGCGCAGCGGTTGATGCGGCCGATGATCTCCATGGGGGCGGTGTCGAGGCCGGGGTGCACCGCCCGCCACTGCCGCACCACCCCGGCGACGACGTCCCCGCGCGCCTCACCGGGCGCCGTGGGAGCACCGGGCGCCGACGGGCCGCCTGGGGTCGCTGCCCCGGCCGGCGCCGCCGCCCCGCGCGGCGGTCCTGCCTCCCGTGCCGTCATGGCCGTACGTCCTCCGTAGTGGTGCCCGTAGTGGTGTCCGGCGTGGTGCCCGTCGCCGTGTCCGTCATCGTGTCCGCCGTGGGGTCGGTGTCCTGGTCCCGGCCGGCCCGTCCACGCCGTACCGTGGCCGCGAGCGTACGGTGTCCGGCCTGCTCGGCGCGGAGGACCCGCTCCTGCGGCAGGGAACGCTGCCACCACTCGCCCGCCGCGGCGTCGGCCGTGGCCCGCAGATCGGCCAGGGCGGCGACGAGGGAGCGCCGGGCGGCGTCCAGGGCGCCGGGGGCCGGGGCGGGCTCGGCCAGGACGCGGGCGGCGCGCTCGCGGGCGCGGTCGACGGCGGTCAGCGCCTGCTCGACGCGGTCGCCGGCCCGGCGGTTGGTGACGGCGACCGCGGCCAGGAAGCCGACCAGGGCACCGACGAGGGTGTCCACGACCCGCTCGGCGATCAGCTCACCGGGATGCCCGTAGCCCGCGAACTCCGTGATGAGCAGCGCCATCGGCGTCACGCAGACGCTGCCGAGCCAGTAGTTGCGGGAGATGAGCGCCTCGGCGCCGAAGTTCAGGGCGAGGCAGAGCAGCACGAGCAGGGCCTGGCCGAGGTGGGCGAGCGGCGCGATCGCGGCGAACAGCAGCACCCCGGCGAGGTTGCCGACGACGCGCTGGACGGTCCGGCTCCAGGTGAGGACGAGGTTGGCCTGGTAGAGCGCGGCGGCGGTGACCAGGGCCCAGTAGGGGCGGCCGATGCCTAGGGCCAGGGAGGCGTACCCGGCGAGCGCGCAGCCGAGGGCGGTGCGTACGGCGATCGGGGCGAGCGGAGCGAGCCGGCGCCGCAGCGGCAGCGGCAGCGGCCGGGCGGTCGACTCGGCCTCGGCGCCGAGCAGTTCGTCCGCGCCGGCGGGGCCGTCGCCGGTCCGGGGGACGCGGCCGGTGCCGCGCAGATCGCGGGCCCAGCCGCGCAGCCGCTCGGGGTCGGCGTCCGCGGGGGCGGCGAGCGCCACCTCGGCGCGGACGACGAGCCGCTCCAGGGCGCGCCGGGTGGCGGCACGGGCGCCGGACCGCGGCAGGGGCGGCAACGACTGCCAGGCCGTCTGCACGGCGGCGTACCC
Source organism: Streptomyces sp. NPDC031049 (assembly GCF_055571015.1). Taxonomy (NCBI): domain Bacteria; kingdom Bacillati; phylum Actinomycetota; class Actinomycetes; order Kitasatosporales; family Streptomycetaceae; genus Streptomyces; species Streptomyces sp. NPDC031049. The sequence continues at coordinate 12,248 of NZ_JBVIGC010000023.1, read as the reverse complement.
GGCGGCACGGGCCTCGGTGCTCCCGTCGCCGGTGCCGCGGGTGTCGGCGTACGCGGCGGCGGCGCGCAGGGCGTGGGCGGTGGCGCGGCGCTCGGGGCCGTGCGGGCGGACCAGGCCGGGGGCCATGCCGACGAGCCAGGCCCAGGCGCCCGCCGCGGCGGCCAGCGCCAGGTGGCCGGGGACCTGTCCGAGGGTCTGCGGCACGAACAGCGAGGCGGAGCTGATGAAGGTGAGGACGACGTTGCCGGGCGGGCCGATCCGGGTGGCGTCGCACAGCACCTTCTGCGCGGCGGCGAGCAGGGCCCCGACGGTGACGAGGACGACCGCGTTCCGGGTCAGCGAGGCGGTGACCAGGGCGACGGCGACGCCCCCGACCATGCCCAGGACCACCCAGGCCAGCGCGCGGGCGCGGGCGGCGTAGGGGCGGTTGTGGGCGTACAGGGCGCACAGGGACCCGGCCATGGTGTACATCGCCAGGTCGAGCCGGCCGAGGGCCAGCAGGATCAGGTTGGGCGGGGCGACCGCGGCCACCGAGCTGAGGGCGGGCTTGAACCAGATGTCGGAGGGGCGTCGCAGCCGGAGTGCGCCGGCCAGCGGCAGCCGCCGGAGGGTCCGGCCTCCTGCGGTGGAGGTGGGGGTCGCACTGCTCATGAGGTCCTACTTTAGCGAGTGTTTTACTCGTGAAGGACCGAGGCCCGCGCACCGCGCGCAGCGCCGAGTGGGCCGCCGCACGCTCCCCGGGTGCGCCTGTGCGCTCGCGTGCGCACCGCGCGGTCGGGGCAGTTGCTTGACCGACCGTCGAGCGGGGAGGTGCGTGTGCACGGACCGGCGTCGTCCGGCTGGCTGCTGGTCGCGCTGTGCGCGGCGACCGGTGCTTACTGCCTGCTGCGGATGCGCAGCGGCGTCGAGGAGCAGCGCAGCGCCGCGGGCGGCGAGGCGCTGATGGGTTTCGGCATGGCCGCGATGGCCGTCCCGGCGGCGGTGTTCACCCCGCCCGGCTGGGTCTGGGGGGGCTACGCCGTCGTGTTCGGGGCCGCGGGGCTGCGCGCCCTGTGGGCGGCCAGGAGCGGCCCGCACCACCTGCACCATCTCGTCGGTGCCGGGGCCATGGTGTACATGGCGGTCGTCATGGCGGGCTCCCCCGCCCACGCGCACGCCCACGGCGCCGCCGGCTCGGGCGTCCCCCTGCTGACGGGCGCCCTGCTGCTCTACTTCGCGGGGTACGTCCTGCTGACCGGGGTGCGCCTGGTTCCCGTCCCCGCCGTCGCGGGCGGCGGCCCGTCGTCCGGGTGGGGCGACCGGCCGGAACTGGCCCGCGCGTGCCGGCTGTCCATGGGCATCGCGATGCTGGCGATGCTCCTGACGATGTGACGCCGGGCCCGGCGGGGCCGTTGACTGCGTCACTTTGCCGCGGCGGGCCGTGCCTCGCGCCCTCCCGCGCTCATAGGCTGCCCCCATGATCCTCCCCGCGGCCCTGTTGCTGCTCGGTGCCCTGACCGCCGTCGCCGCTCCCCGGCTGCTCGCCCGGGCCGACTGGCCGGACCGCGAACCGGTGGTGGCGCTGTGGGCGTGGCAGTGCGTGGTGGCGGCGGTCCTGGTGTGCTGCGCCCTGTCGATGACGCTCAGCGCGGCGGCGACGTGGCACGCGGTGGGCGGTCAGGTGTTCGCCACGGCGCCGCGCGCGGTCGTGGAGGCCTATGCGCTCGGCTCGGCCGGCCACTGGGCGGCGACGACCGCGGTGACGCTGGCGTGCGGCGGGCTGTGGACGGCGGCGATGCTGGTCCGGGAGGTCGTACGGGCCCGTGCGCGGCGCCGGGCGCGTCGCGTCGCACTCCGTGAGCGCTCCCCGCTGCTGCCGGGTGAGAGCGCCGACACGGGGCCGCTGGTGGTCCTGGAGAGCGAGCGGCCGGAGGCCTGGTGGCTGCCGGGCAGCCCGCCGCAACTGGTCGTGACCACCGCCGCGTTGCGCCGGCTGAAGGGCCGGCAGCTGGACGCGGTGCTCGCCCACGAGCAGGGCCACGCACGGGCCCGGCACGACTGGCTGCTGCACTGCTCGGCGGCGCTCGCGAGCGGGTTCCCGCAGGTGCCGGTGTTCGCGGCGTTCCGTGACGAGATGCACCGCCTGGTCGAGCTGGCGGCCGATGACGTGGCCTCGCGCCGCTTCGGCCGGCTGACGACCGCCCTGGCCCTGGTGGAACTCAACGAGGACCGCGGGGTCTTCGGCCCCTGCCCGGCCGCCCAGGCCCATGTCCCGCAGCGGGTCCACCGGCTGCTCACACCGCCGGACCGGCTGACGGCGGGCCGGCGCCTGCGGCTGACCGCGGCGGCGTCACTGGTGCCGGTCGTGCCGGTGCTGGTGGCGTTCGTACCGGGGCTGCGGGCGCTGGGCTGACCGCCGCGCCTGCCCGACGCCGGTCCCGGAGGGGCGCCGGTGGCCCACCGTGTCGCCCGGAGGTGGTTTCAAGGCCCCGGGTTCGGCCAGTATCGCTGCATGCGGACGCCGACCCTCCATTCACCGCCCCGCCCGCCGCGGTCCCGCACCGCCCTGCGCGCCCTCTGGCCGCTCGGCCTGTGCTCCGTGCTGCTGCTCGGCCTGGTCGTGGCCGAATGGCGTCCGCTGATCGCCTGGGACGAGGACGTCTCACGCACCACGCACCGCTGGGCGGTCGGCGAAGCGGGCCTGACCCGGGCCAACCGGATCCTGACGGACTGGGTGTGGGACACCTGGACCATGCGGCTGCTGGCCGCGGTGGTGGTGGTGTGGCTGTGGTGGCGGCTGGCGGAACGGTGGACGGCCGTGTGGCTGGCCGTGGCCTGCGTCGCCGGCTCACTGCTGCAACAGGCGGTCAAGGCCGTGGTGGGCCGGGAGCGCCCGGTCTGGCCCGATCCCGTGGACAGCGCCCACTTCGCGGCCTTCCCCTCCGGCCACGCGATGACCGCGACGTTCGTGTGCGGCCTGCTGCTGTGGCTGCTGCACCACTACGGCGCTCCCCGCGCGGTGCGGCTGACCGCTTCGGCCGTCGCCGTGGTGTCCGTCGCCGGTGTCGGCGTGACCCGGGTGTGGCTGGGCGTCCACTGGGCCACGGACGTGATCGGCGGCTGGCTGCTGGGCGCGCTGGTGGTGGCCCTCGCGGTCCTCGCCCACCGGAGGTGGCACCCCCCGGGGGGCACCGGACCGGCCGCGGGCGACGGGCACTAGCATCCCGGCATGACCGCCGTCCTGTTCGACTTCTCCGGCACCCTCTTCCGCATCGAGTCGACCGAGACCTGGCTGCGCGCCGTGCTCGCCGACACCGGCCTGGCCCTGCCCGAGGCGGAGGCGGCCGAGCTGGCACGGGCGCTGGAGGCGGCCGGGGCGCTGCCCGGCGGGGCGCCCCCGTCCCGGATCCCCGGGCATCTCGCCCCGGCGTGGGAGGAGCGGGACCGCAGCGCCGAGCTGCACCGGGCGGTGTACACCGGGCTGTCCCGGCAGGTGCCGCTCCCCCGCCCCGAGCTGCACGACGCCCTGTACGACCGGCACATGACACCGGCCGCATGGCGCCCCTACCCCGACGCCGCCGAGGTGCTGGGGGCGTTGCGCGAGCGCGGGATCGCCGTCGGCGTGGTCAGCAACATCGGCTGGGATCTGCGCCCGGTCTTCCGCGGGCACGGCCTGGACCGCCATGTGGACACGTACGTGCTGTCCTATGAGCACGGCATCCAGAAGCCGGACCCGCGGCTGTTCGCCGCCGCCTGCGCGGAGCTGGGCGCCGATCCCGGGCGGACCGTGATGGTCGGTGACGACCGGCGGGCCGACGGCGGCGCGGCGGCCCTCGGCTGCATGGTCCACTTCGTGGACCATCTGCCGGTGGCCGAACGGCCGGACGCGCTGCGGGCGGTCCTGGACCTGGTCGGCTGAGCACGGGGCACCGGGACGCCCCCCGAAGGCGTTCGTGCGCCGGTTCCACGCCCTTGTGGGGGTGCCGTGCACCGCTGACCGTGGGTTCCGGGTCGGATGACGGTGTACGGACAGGGGGCTGACGTGCGAGGCAGGGTCGACGACGTGATGGGCCGCCTGCTGCTCCGGCTGGCGGTCGTGCTGCACCGGACGCTGGCGGGCAACCGGCTGCTGCACCGGCGGAACAGGGCGCTGCGGGCGGCCCATCGCCGAGGGGTGCCGCTCCCGGAGCTGGCAGCCGAACTGGGGCTGACCGAGGGGTGGGTGCGGCGCGTGCTGAACGAGCAGGAGCCGCCGCCTGTGGACCGGGCCGCGTAGCCGGCACCGGCAGGGTGTGTCCGTCCGTATCGGGCGATCCCCCGCGTCGCCCGATACGGACAGGAGCCGGCCCTGCGCACGGAGTGCCGGTCCGGACGCGCCGAGTATAGTTGGCTGCCGGCCAGTCAACGCAGGAGTTACAGGATGTCCCCGCGCAGCGCCTCGGTCAATGCGGAGTTGCGCAGACGCTCCATGGAGCGGCTGCTCCAGGCGGCGGTGGAGCTGGTCGGCGAGCGCGGTTACGAGGCGACCACGCTCGGGGCCATCGCCGACCGGGCGGGCTCGGCGCGGGGTCTGGTGTCGTACTACTTCCCCGGCAAGCGCCGGCTCGTGCAGTCCGCCGTGCACCGGCTGATGCACCGCACTCTGGAGGAGGCGCTCGAGCGCGAGCCGCGCACCGAGGACGGCGCGGAGCGCATGGCGCGGGCCATCGACGCGATCCTGGGCCTGGCCCGGGACCGGCCCGTGCTGATGCGCCAGCACATGGCGGGCCTGCTCCAGGCCGAGGGTTTCGTGGTGTGCCCGGAGCAGCGGCGGCTGGCCGAGCTGCTGCGGGACACCGTCGCCCGGCACGGGTCGCGGGACGTCGACCACGACTATCCGATGCTGCGCGCCCAGCTGATGGGCGCCGTGTACGCCGCTCTGGTGCCGGGGGTGCCGATGCCGGTGCCGGCGCTGCGGGCCGAGTTGTTCCGGCGGTACCGGCTGGCGTGGGAGCTGGGTGACCCGCCGGGCGCCGAGGCGCCCGGCGGGGGGTGCGACACGGATCTGTCGCGGTTCTTCGCGACCGGCGCGGCACCGCGGTGCGCGCCGGGCGGCGGGCCCGCGGGGCCGGATCAGCCGCGGTCGAAGTAGTCCGGCTGCGTCTGGACGTTCAGCTCCCGCAGGTGCACCCACCGGGCCGGGTCGGTGCGGCGGTCGTCGAGCTTGAGGACGTCGAGGCCCTTGGCGATGTCGTTCGAGTAGATGTAGCCGTTGTAGTAGTACGCCGACCAGGAGCCGCCGGTGACGATCCGGTCGGTGGTCAGCGGGCCGCGCTCGAAGTAGGCGATCTCCTTGGGCCGGTTGGAGTTCGTGAACTCCCAGACGGAGACACCGCCCTGGTACCAGGCCTGGACCATGAGGTCGCGGCCCTTGACCGGGATCAGCGAGCCGTTGTGGGCGACGCAGTTCTCCGTGTCCGCCTGGTGGCGCGGGATCTTGAAGTAGCTGCGGAAGACCAGCTTGCTCCGGTCGCCCTTGCCGACGATGTCGTAGATGCCGTTCGCGCCGCGCTTCGGGCCGATCTCGGCGTTGCAGGTGGCGCCGACGCCGCCGCCCAGCTCGTCGGTGAACACGACCTTGTTCGCCTTCTGGTTGAAGGTGGCCGAGTGCCAGAACGCGAAGTTGACGTTGTCCTGGACCCGGTCGATCACCTTCGGGCGCTCGGGGTCCTTGATGGAGAACAGGATGCCGTCGCCCATGCAGGCGCCGGCCGCGAGGTCCTTCGACGGCAGCACCGTGATGTCGTGGCAGCCGGTGGTCTTGGACACACCCGGGTTGGTGGGGCCGCCCGGGTTGCCGCCGCCGTCCGGGCCCTCACCCGGGAACAGCACCGGGAAGCCCACGACCGCAGCCTTCTCGGGGGCCTTGCGCGGCACCTTGATGACCGAGATGCCGTCGTGCGGCGGCTGGCAGTCGGGGTAGGCGGCGTTCGGCGAGTAGGAGGAGACGTAGACGTAGACGTCGCGGCGCTCGGGCACCAGCGTGTGGGTGTGCGAGCCGCAGGCGGTCTCGACGGCGGCGACGTACTTCGGGTTGCGCTTGTCGCTGATGTCGAAGACCTTCATGCCCTCCCAGGAGGACTTCTCGGTCGCGGGCTGGGTGGCGCTGTTGCAACTGCTGTCGCTGCGCGAGGAGTCGGTCGACAGGAACAGCAGGTCGCCGGAGACGGAGATGTCGTTCTGCGAGCCCGGGCAGAGCACCTGGGCGACCGTCCTGGGCGCCCTGGGGTTGCTGATGTCGAAGATGCGGAAGCCGTCGTAGTTGCCGGCGAACGCGTACTTCCCCTGGAAGGCCAGGTCCGAATTGGTGCCCGGCAGCTGGTCCTTGGGGACGTTGGCGAGAAGCTCGATGTTGGCGGAGTGGACGATCTCGTCCTGGCCGGGTATCGCACCGCTCTCGATGGCCTCCCGCGCCTCGGCACGGGCGCTGCCCGACACCTCCTTGGACGCGGCCGGACCGTCCCCCGGGTCGGGGATCGCGGTGGCCGGACCGGCGGTGACCAGCGCGGCCAGGAGTCCGGCGGCGGCCGCCGCAACTCCCAGGCGTCTGCGACGCGTTCGCGGGTCGTTCAACAGGATCACTGTTTCCTCCCTCGTTCCGTTCGCTGGGGAACGGTCACGCACCCCGGCAGTATCGTCTCGCCATGCCCATACCAACAGAGGTCAACGGGAACGTAATGAAGTTTTTTGATCAGTGACACGCGGAAGCGTGCTAAGACGTTCACGGCACTCACGAGGTGCCGCCCCTCGCACCCCGCCCAGGAGGTCGTCGTGCTCTTCCGCTCCACGTCCCGCGCGTCGCTCGCCACCGCCTCGTTCGCCGCCCTGGCCGTGCTCGGCCTCGGGGCCTGCGACTCCGGCGAGGAGACCAAGTCGGCGGCGGCGGACGGCCCTTCGGTGATCGCGCCGGGCAAACCGGGCGAGGGCAACCGCACCCTGTCCCCCGGGGAGGCGGCGAAGCACCGCGCCGACGACGACTCGCCCAACGCGGCGGACGTGAGTTACGCCCGCATGATGATCCAGCACCACGAGCAGGCGCTGGTGATGACCGAACTCGTCCCGGACCGGGCCGCGTCGGGCCAGGTCGAGCGGCTCGCCGAGCGCATCGCCGCCGCGCAGGAACCGGAGATCGCGGCCATGCGGGGATGGCTGAAGACACACGGCAAGGCGGAGCGGGAGACCGGTGGCGGGCACGATCACGCCACGATGCCGGGCATGGCCACGGAGGGGCAGCTGAAGAAGCTGCGCGCGGCGAAGGGCGAGGCGTTCGACGAACTCTTCCTGAAGCTGATGATCACCCATCACGAAGGGGCGATCACCATGGCCGGGGACGTGAAGGCGCAGGGCAACAACGTGCAGATCGAGGAGATGGCGGACGACGTGGTCGCGCAGCAGACGAGCGAGATCACCCGGATGCGGAAGATGCTCTGAGCGCTCCGGTCACGGAGGACGCGGTGACCGCTCCGGTCAGCGCCGCGCGCGCCGCGGGGTGAGGAACCCCTCGTCGCGCGCCCGGCCGATCATCCGCAGCGAGGTGCGGCGGCTGTGACCGGTCGCACGCATCACCGCCAGGACCGGGTCGGCGCCGTCCTGCTGGGCGGCGCGGTACTCCCGCGCCACGAGCCGCGCCCCTTCCCGGCCGCGCGGCCACGCGGGCCGGGCCCGGCGGCCGGCGGGGTGCCCCGGGTCACCGGCCGCCGGCCCGCAGGCCTCGGTCAGCGGGACCTCCAGCCACTCGGCGAGCACCGCCAGGTCGTCGAGGGACAGCGCCGGCCGGGCCCGGACGTCCTCGATCCGCACGCCCCGGCCGGACAGCACGGCGAGCACCTCCACCCGGGCGCCGTCGGCGAAGTCGAGGCGCACGTCGAACCACGAGGTGGTGCCGCCGCTCTCCCGCACGTCCCAGGCGTGCCGCACGGACGTCTCTGCGTCGTCCGGGCAGCGGTCGGAAAGCTGAAGAGAACGATCAGCGAAGAATGCTTCGAGCACACACGGAACGTAACCGCATGATCACATTCCATACGAACGGACACGCGCCCCCGGATGCCCGCGGCACCCTGTCAGCGGACGGGCGGCGGTGCCATCCTGGAAGCACCCGGGGAAGGGAGACCCGCCGTGCTGCGTGTCGCCGTCATCGGCTCGGGACCGAGCGGTTGCTACACCGCCCAGAGCCTCGTGCAGCAGGACGCCGTGGTGCGCGTCGACGTCCTGGACCGGCTGCCGTGCCCGTACGGCCTGGTGCGGTACGGCGTGGCGCCGGACCACGAGAAGATCAAGTCCTTGCAGAACACCCTGCGCACGGTGCTGGAGCACGACCGGGTCCGCTTCCTCGGCGGTGTGCCGGTCGGTGCGGGCGGGGTGCCGGCCGCGCGGCTGCGGGAGCTGTACCACGCGGTGGTGTACTGCGTGGGCGCCGCCACCGACCGGCGCCTCGGCATTCCCGGTGAGGACCTGCCCGGCAGCTGGTCCGCCACGGAGTTCGTGTCCTGGTACAGCGCGCATCCGGACGCGGTCGACGACGGGTTCGTGCAGGACGCGCGGTCGGCGGTGGTCATCGGCGTGGGCAACGTCGCCGTGGACGTGGCGCGGATGCTGGCGCGCGGCGCGGCCGAGCTGCGCCCCACCGACATGCCGCAGGCGGCGCTCACCGCGCTCACCGCCGGCCGGGTGCGGGACATCCACATGGTGGGCCGGCGCGGCCCGTCGCAGGCCCGGTTCACCACCAAGGAGCTGCGCGAGCTGGGCGCGCTGCCGGACACGTCCGTCGCGGTGGACCCGGCCGAGGCCGCCCTCGACCCGGCGTTCGAGGACCCCTCCGCCCTGCCGGGGACGCAGCGCAGGAACGTGGAGGTGCTGCGCGGCTGGACCGCCCCGCCCGGCCGCGAGGCCGGTCACCGCATCGCGGTGCGCTTCTTCCTCCGCCCGGTGGAGCTGCTCGCCGACGGCGGCCGCGTGGGCGCGGTGCGCTTCGAGCGGACGGCGCCGGACGGCCGCGGCGGAGTGCGCGGGACCGGACGGTACGAGGAGATCGAGGCCCAGCTGGTGCTGCGGTCGGTCGGCTACCGCGGGGTGCCGCTGGAGGGGCTGCCGTTCGACGCGGCGAGCGGGACGGTGCCGCATCTCGCCGGTCGGGTGCTGAGCGGCAGGGCCGTCGTGCCGGGCGTGTACGTGGCCGGCTGGATCAAGCGCGGCCCGACGGGCGTCATCGGCACCAACCGCCCGTGCGCGAAGGAGACGGTGACCTCGCTGCTGGCCGACGCCGCCGTGCTCGGCCGCCGGGAGGTGCCCGAGGACCCGCTGACCGCGCTGCGCGCCGAGGGGCTGCGGCCGGTGGAGTGGGAGGGCTGGCGGGCCATCGAGCGGGCCGAGGCGGAGCTGGGCGCGGCCCTCGGCCGCGGTGTGGTGAAGCTGCCCGACTGGGAGTCCCTGCTGGCAGCGGCCCGCACCACCGCGTCCTGATCGCGGCCCTCCGGCGGTCGGCGGCCCGGGGGGCGGGGCCCGTGCGAGGGGCCGGGCCGTCTCAGGCGGTACCGAGGGTGGCCGCCTCGCGGTCGGCGGCGGCGAGGATCGCGTCGAGCAGGCCCGGGAAGAGCCCGTCCAGGTCGTCCCTGCGCAGGCCGTTCATCTTGGCCGTGCCCCGGTAGACCTGGCGGATCACACCGCTCTCGCGCAGCACCCGGAAGTGGTGCGTGGTGGTCGACTTGGTGACCGGCAGGACGAACTGCGAACAGGACAGCTCGTCGCGATCGGCGGCCAGTTCGCGCACGATGCGCAGCCGCATGGGGTCGGAGAGCGCGTGCAGCACGCCCTCCAGCCGGATCTCCTCGCGCGCCGGATGCGGCAGATCGCGGCTGCTGGGGGCGGTGGCGGCGGGGGTCACGGGGCTGGCTCCACTTCGTCCGGGGACCTCTGCATTGTACGAGAAGCATCGTAGTTTGACATCCACCGTACTACGAGGGTTATCGTACGACGCGTTCCTCCGCCCCGCGACGAATGGGAGCACCGCCGTGACCACCCTCTTCCAGCCCCTCACCCTGCGCGACGTCACCATCCCGAACCGGGTGTGGATGCCGCCGATGTGCCAGTACTCGGCCGAGCCCGCGGGGCCGTCGACCGGCGCCCCCGGCGACTGGCACTTCGCGCACTACGCGGCGCGCGCGGCCGGCGGTACGGGCCTGATCGTGGTCGAGGCCACGGGCGTGTCCCCGGAGGGCCGGATCTCCCCGTACGACCTCGGCCTGTGGAACGACACCCAGGTGGCGGCCTTCCGCCGGATCACCGGCTTCCTCCGGTCGCAGAACACCGTCCCCGCCGTCCAGCTGGCTCACGCGGGGCGCAAGGCCTCCACCGACCGCACCTGGAAGGGCGGGGCACCGGTGGGCCCGGAGGCGCACGGCTGGCAGCCGCTGGCACCCAGCCCGCTCGCCTTCGACGAGCGGCACCCCGTGCCGGCCGAGCTGACGGCCGGGCAGATCCAGGAGATCGTCGGGCAGTTCGCCGACGCGGCCCGCCGCGCCCTGGCCGCCGGGTTCGAGATCATCGAGATCCACGGCGCCCACGGGTACCTGATCAACGAGTTCCTCTCGCCGCACTCCAACCACCGCACCGACGCCTACGGCGGCTCCTACGAGAACCGCACCCGGTTCGCCCTCGAGGTCGTCGACGCCGTGCGGGCGGTGTGGCCCGAGGAGAAGCCGCTATTCTTCCGCGTCTCGGCCACGGAGTGGCTGGAGGAGGGCGGCTGGACGGCCGACGACACGGTCCGCTTCGCCCGGGAACTCCAGGCGCACGGCGTCGACCTGCTCGACGTCTCCACCGGCGGCAACGCCTCCGGCGTCCGCATCCCGACCGGCCCCGGCTACCAGGTGCCGTTCGCCGCGCGGGTGAAGGCCGAGACGTCGCTGCCGGTCGCGGCGGTCGGCATGATCACCGAGGTGGAGCAGGCCGAGAAGATCCTGGCCAACGGCGAGGCCGACGCCGTCCTGCTCGGCCGCGAGCTGCTGCGCGACCCCTCCTGGGCCCAGCGCGCGGCCCGGGAGCTGGGCGCGCGGACGCATGTGCCGGACCCGTACCACCGGGCCGTGTGACGCGGCGGCGGCACCCCCGGCACGGCGCCGCGACCGGGGAAATCGCCGTGCGCGGGGCGTTGACTAGAAAGCGCTTGCACTCTACGTTCCGTTCAACAGCCTGACCGAGAGGTCCGGGCTGCGCGTCGAGGGGTCATGTCGCCATACGTCGTTCACGTAGAGAGACGAACGGCGGATGACCCCCTCCCGCGATCCCCCCACGAGAGAGAAGGAACGGAACATGACGTTAGCGACATCACCGCGCGCCGGCGGTCGCGCGCTGACCGGCGCGCTGGCCGCGCTCGGCGTCTCGGTTGGCATGCTCATGACCACCGGGTCCGGCTCCGCACACGCCGCCACCTGGCCGACCCCGAACGGCAGCCAGGGCGTCTCCTCCACCATCTCCGTGTCCGGCACCAAGGACTACGGGATGAAGCGCCTGTACGGCACCGGCGACCTGGGCTCCGGCGGCCAGGACGAGGACCAGGGCCCGATCCTGGAGCTGGCTCCGGGCGCCGTGCTCAAGAACGTCATCATCGGGGCCCCGGCCGCCGACGGCATCCACTGCAAGGGCAGCTGCACGTTGCAGAACGTCTGGTGGGAGGACGTCGGCGAGGACGCGGCCACCTTCCGCGGCTCCTCGTCGTCGAACGTCTACACCGTCACCGGCGGCGGCGCCAAGGAGGCCAGCGACAAGGTCTTCCAGTTCAACGGGGCGGGGACGCTGAACGTGTCCGGGTTCGCCGTGAAGAACTTCGGCACCTTCGTCCGCTCCTGCGGCAACTGCTCCACGCAGTACAAGCGGACGATCAACCTCAGCAATGTCGAGGTGACCTGGAAGGGCAGCCGGATCGTCGGCATCAACACCAACTACGGCGACAGCGCGACCCTGCGCGGCATCACCGTGATCGGGGACTCCGGCCGGAAGATCGTCCCCTGCCAGAAGTACATCGGCAACGACGACGGGGACGAGCCGGACTCCAACGGCTCGGGCCCCGACGGCACCCACTGCCGGTACTCCTCGTCCGACGTCACCTACCGCTAGCAGCCCCCCCCCCCCCCCCCCCCAGGGGGGGGGGGGGGGGGGGGGGGGGGGGGGGGGGGGGGAGGAGGGGGGGGGGGGGGGGGGGGGGGGGGGGGGGGGGGGGGGGAGAGGGAGGAGGA
>NZ_JBVIGC010000022.1:0-125119 GCF_055571015.1 Streptomyces sp. NPDC031049 | reverse complement strand
TTGTCCACGCCTAAGAAACCCCGCGCCTAAAAGGGTTTCCCCTCCCCGGGGGGGGGGGGGGGGGGGGGGGGGGGGGGGGGGTGGCCGGGGGGGGGGGGGGGGGGGGGGGGGGGGTGGGTTTTGTTTGGGGGGGGGGGGGGGGGGGGGGGGGGGGGGGGGGGAGGGGCCCCCCCCCCCCGCCACCTGCATGTCCGGGCCCCCCGCGCACCGCGCCGCCCGGAGCACCCGGTCGGGAACGGCCCGGGATCAGGGGCCGGGAACCGCCGGGACCACGGGCCGGGAGCCGCCGACCGTGCCCCGCCCGGGGCCGGAACCACGAGCCGGGAGCCGCCCGGGATCACGGGTCAGGAGGCGGCCGGCTTGTGCCCCACCCCGCCGAACATGGCGACCTCCGCCGGCAGCGGGTCGTCGCCGGCCTCCGGGCGCCAGCGGTTGCACGAGACCACGCCGGGCGGGAGCAGCTCCAGGCCGTCGAAGAACCGTTCGACGGCCTCCGGGGTGCGCTGGGTCAGCCGGGGCGTGCCGTGCTCGTTCCAGAAGGCCACCGCCGCGTCCACGTCCGGCATGTCCGGCCGGGTGATCGTGTGCGACAGCACCAGGTGGCTGCCGGCCGGCAGGGCGTCGACCAGGCGCCGCACGACGCCGTACGCCTCGGCGTCGTCCTCGACGAAGATGACGACGCCGAGCAGCATCAGCGCCACCGGCCGGCTCATGTCCAGCGTCCGGGCGGCGTGCTCCAGGATGACGTCGACGTTGCGCAGGTCCTCGTCGAGGTAGTCCGTGCGCCCCTGCGGGGTGCTGGTCAGGAGCGCCTCGGCGTGGGCCAGGACGATCGGGTCGTTGTCGACGTAGACCACCCGTGACTCGGGCGCGATGCGCTGGGCGACCTCGTGGGTGTTGTCCGCCGTCGGCAGCCCGGTGCCGATGTCGAGGAACTGCCGGATGCCGCACTCGCCGACGAGGTACCGCACGGCACGGCCGAGGAACTGCCGGTCCGCGGTCGCGTAGTCGCCGATCCCGGGGTGCAGTTCGCGTATCCGGTCGCCGGCCTGCTGGTCCACCGGGTAGTGGTCCTTGCCGCCCAGCCAGTAGTTCCAGATCCGGGCCGTGTGCGGCTGGTCCGTCTTGATTCTGTCGCGCAGCTCGCTCGACACGGTTCCGTCGGTCATGCCAAGTCCTCCGATGGGGCCGGTGATCCCTTACGGAGAAAGGTAGTTGACCCGACGGCGGCGCGGTGACCGGTCACCGCCCCTCACTGCCACACCTCGTGGGTGTCGCACACCCGCGCCCCCATGTTCCGCTCCATCATCCGCAGGGCGGCGTCCGCGAGGTCGGCGTGGATGTGGGCGACGGCGTCGCGGGGCACCACGACGCCGAGATGGCGGATGTGCGCGTCGAGGGCCGAGTAGAGCACGCACTGCTCCGTCACCTGGCCGCACAGGACCAGCCGGTCGACGTCCTGCTGCTGGAGCAGGTAGTCCAGCGGTGTCCCGAAGAAGATCGAGTGCCGGGCCTTGACCACGAACAGGGAACGGTCGTCGGGCCGCAGCGGCTCGACGAGGCCGGCGTGCGGGCCGGAGAGGGCCTTGTCCAGGAGTTCGCCGTGGTGCGAGCGCCACTCGCCGAAGTTGTCGTTGACGTAGATGACCGGAACGTCCCGCTCGCGCGCCTGCCGCAGCAGGCCGGCCAGCACCGGCACCACGGGCTTCACCGAGGGGATCAGCAGGTCGGCGTCCGGGTGGTCATAGGTGTTGATCATGTCGATGACGATCAGTGCGGTCCTGCCCATACGGTCAAGGCTGCCACTCGCCGGCGGCGGAGCCGGTCAGGCGCGGCCGCCATCCGTCCGGCGTACCCGCCGGCCCGTGCGACGCGTGCGTTCCGTGATCGTGTGTCACAGTCCGTTCATGAAGATGTGCCAGAACGATCATATGACCGGCCGGAGCCGTGCCGGGAAGCGCCGGATCACGACCGCCCTGGTGACCCTGACGGCCGCGGCGGCACTGAGCGTCCCTGCCACGGCCGCGGCGGCCCCGCCCGCCGCCGCTCCCTTCGGGCCCGACTGGGACGCCATCGCCGCGTGCGAGTCCGGGGGCGACTGGAAGGCCAACACCGGCAACGGGCACTACGGCGGACTCCAGTTCGCGCAGTCCAGCTGGATCGCGGCCGGCGGGCGCGAGTACGCCCCGCGTGCCGATCTGGCCACCCGTGCGGAGCAGATCGCCGTGGCCGAACGGCTGGCCGCGCTCCAGGGGATGTCGGCCTGGGCCTGCGCCTGACTCAGGGCACCGGCTCCAGCCCCCAGGCGGCGGCCCGCCCGGCCGCGGCGGCCCGGTTGGGGACGCCGAGCTTGGCGAGGATGTGCTCGATGTGCGTGGCGACCGTACGGACGCCGACCCCCAGGCGCCCGGCGATCTCCCGGTTGGTGCGCCTCCGGGTCAGCTCCGCCAGCACCTCCGTCTCGCGCACGGAGAGCGTGGCGGGGCGGGCGACGGCACGGCAGGCGGCGATCACCGCCGAGTCCCGGGCGGTCAGCCGGAGTTCGAGCAGCAGCCCCTGATAGGGGACCAGGAGTGTCGCGGGCAACGGCCGCCGGGCGGCGGTCAGCCGCACGAGGACGGTCAGCGGCGACGCGCCTCCGGTCAGCCCCGGCGGCGGCGTGCCGGTCACCGGCACCGGGTCCGCGTCCGGTGCCGCCGGCACCAGCACGGCGCAGCCGTCGGCCGCCGCCCCGCCGGTCCCCGGCCGCCCCAGCGGATCGGCGAGGGCGCCCAGGCACTCGCCCAGCAGGGCCAGCGCGGCACGGGAGCCGGCCGGCACCCGCCGCACCCGCGTGGTGCTCAGGTTCAGCATGCCGACGTACCGCCCGTCCGCGGCGAACAGGCACTGCGCGACACCGCCCCGCACGCCCAGCGGGTCCAGCACCTCGCGGATGCCGGGGGAGACGTGCCGCTCGGCGGGCGGCACGTCCTCCCACCAGCGCACGCCCTCCGGTGAGTTGCGGACGGCGGCGAAGGACGGGTCCTCGTGCAGCCGGGTCTCGATGTATGCGGTGGCGGGGGCGGGGTAGGTGCCCGCGAGGGTCAGGTGCCGGCGGCGCAGCGGGTCCCAGCGCGCCAGCGAGGCGAAGTCGTGGGCGACCAGCGCGGACAGCGCCGCCAGCACCGCGTCGCCGTCCGCCGTGCCGCGTGCGGCGTCCCGCGCGGCACGGCGCAGTTCCAGAGCGGCGGTGAGCACGTCCGCCGCCGGCCGCCGTGGTGGTGCCGCCGCCGGTCGCCGTGGTGCCGTCATGCGCCCAGCATGATCACCGGGCCCGGCCGGGTCAACCGGCCGTCTCGTCGTGCACCACCCGCCCCCCGACCGCGGTGAACACCACGGGCAGCTCCGGCAGGTCGTGCGGGTCGGTCGCGAGCAGGTCCCCGCCGACGGCGCACAGGTCGGCGGCCTTGCCCACCTCCAGCGAGCCCTTCCAGTCCTCCGCGAAGTCCTGCCAGGCCGCGTCGGCGGTGTACGTCCGCAGCGCCTCGGCGAGCCGGATGCGCTGGCCGGCGCCGCTGACCCGGCCGCTGCCCCGGGCCTTGCGCAGCACCATGGTCGACACGCCCTGCCGCCAGTCCGGGAAGGTCACGGGCGCGTCCGAGCCGCTGGTCACCCGCACCCCGGCGTCGAGGGCGTCGCGGTAGGGCCACTCGTAGGCCGCCCGGTGCGCACCGACGAACTCCTCCTCGATGTCCGCCACCGCCCACTTGATGGTCGGGTTCATGTTGACGCCGAAGCCGTGCTCCGCCAGCAGCTTCATGCCGCGGGCCGTGAGGAAGTCGCCGTGGATGACGTAGTGCCGGGCGTCGGGCCGCGGCCGCTCGGCCGCCGCCGCGGCGAAGGCGTCCGCGACCGCGTCGATGCACCGGTCGCCGGTGGCGTGGACCCCGATCTGGAGCCCCGCCGCGTGCGCGTGCCGGATCATCTCGGCGAGCCCCTCCGTGCGCTGTGCGTCGGTCTGCCCGCCGACGCACAGGGCGCCGTGCCCGCCGCCGACGTACGGCTCGTGCATCCAGGACGTCTTGTTCAGCGGGATGCCGTCGGCGAAGATCTTGACGCCCAGAACCCGCAGCAGGCGCGGATCGGCGCCGGACGGCACCCGCAGGCCGTCCAGCACGCGGACGAACTCCTCCGGGGTGCTCGCCATGCCGCTGGGCAGCAGGAGCACGCCGACCCTGGCGGTGAGTTCGCCCCGGGCCAGCAGGTCCTGGTAGGCGCCCAGGACGTCCTGGCCGAGGGCGCCGCGCATCAGGACGTCGCCGCCCGGTCCGAGGCCGGGCTCGGTGTAGCTGGTGACGCCGAGCCGGGCGAGGGTGGCCAGCGTGGCCTTGATCGCGTCGGCCTTCGCCTGCCGCGACGGCAGCGGCAGGGCGCGGTGCACCAGGTCCTGGGCGTCCTCCTGGAGGATTCCGGTCGGCTCGCCGGCCGCGTCGGTGACGACGCCGGTGCCGGAGGGGACGGGCGTGTGCCGGTCCACGCCGGCGCGGGCGAGGGCTGCGGAGTTGACCCAGGTGGCGTGTCCGGAGGCGGAGAACAGCAGCACCGGGTGGTCAGGGCTGACCGGGTCGAGGTCCTGGCGGCTCGGCAGCCGGCGTGGATCGGCGGCGCACTCCGCGAGGGAGGGCAGGTCCCAGCCGTGCCCGACGACCCATTCCCCGGCGGGCGTGTGCCGCACCGCCTCGCGCACCGTGCGGACCACGTCGGTGACCGAGCGCACGGCGGGCGGGGTCAGGTCGAGGGAGAGCGGCGGCCGGGTCAGTCCGAAGGCGCAGCCGTGCAGGTGGGCGTCGTTGATGCCGGGCAGCAGCGTGCCGCCCCGCAGGTCGACGACCCGGGTGCCGCGGCCGGCGTGCGCCATGACCTCGTCGCGGTCGCCGACCGCCGCGACGACGCCGTCGGTCACCGCCAGGGCGGAGGCCACGGTGAAGTCCGCGTCGACCGTGAGCACACGGCCGTCGACGAAGACGAGATCGGCAGGGGGTACGGCAGCCAAGGCGGGGTCCTTTCCGTCGGCAGGGGGCGGCAGCGGGTGCTGCGGCACGCACTCTGCCCGCGCCGGACAGGACCCCGCATCGGTCATCCGACGGAGGGCCGGCGGAGGGGCGGAGCGGGTCGGCGGCGGAGTGGAACGGCTCGGCGGAGGGGCGGAGCGGGCCGGCGGAGAGCGGAACGGGCCGGCGGACGGGCGGAACGGGGCTGCGGAGGGGCGGAGCGGGCCGGCGGACGGGCGGGACCCGCCGAACTGGCTGACAGCGGGCCGGGCCGCCCCGGCCGCGACGAGACAGGGACGTCCTCCGCCCCCCACGGCGCCGGCGGGTACCGGCCCGCACGCCGCTCCGCCCGCCGATCGAGGGATTGGCGCCCGGCCCCCGCGGGCAGTGAGCCCCACGTATGTCATGCGCACGACTGCCTTCCCCCACAAGGAGGTCGACCATGCACGTCCGCAAGCTCACCCTCGGAGCCGCCGCCGCACTGGCGGTCACCTTCCCCCTCGCCGGCGGTCAGGCCGCCGCGGCCCCCTCCCCGGGCCCGGACCACGCGCGGGCCGCCCGGGTGCTCACCTACGACGCCCGCGGCGCCGCGGAGTTCAAGGCGGCCGTCGACCGGGGCGCACGGATATGGAACGAGAGCGTCGACGCCGTCGAACTGCGCCCGGCCGCGACCGGACAGCGCGCCGACATCCGGGTCCTCGCGGACAACGGCTGGCCGCGCGCCCTGCCCACGTCCCTGGGCAAGGGCACGGTCTACATCGGCCGGCAGGCCGTGAACCAGGGCTACGACACGGTCCGCATCTCCTCCCACGAACTCGGTCACATCCTGGGCCTGCCCGACCGCAAGCCCGGCCCCTGCTCCAGCCTGATGTCCGGATCCACCGCGGGCACCTCCTGCACCAACCCCTACCCCGACGCCGCCGAACGCGCCGAGGTCGAGGACAACTTCGGCGGCGCGCTCACCACCCCGCGCGGCGCCGCGGAGCCCCGGGCGGGCCTGATCGTCGGCTGACGCCCGCCCGAGCCGGCCCGGACGCCGACGGGCCGGGCCGGCCGGTCGGGGCGTGAGGCGTACGGGACATGACGGGGACACATCCGCGCCCGCCTCGCCGGGGCCGGCCTCCGGTGAGGGAAGCCGGGCCGCTTCACCGCTCGGCGCGCAGTGGCTCGCCGACGCTCCTGAGGTGCCGCAGGGCCTCGCGGTGCGAGGCGAGCAGCCCGGTCTGGTGGTACGGAATGCCCAGCTCGGCGCAGTACCGCTCGGTGATGACCTGCGCCCTGCCCAGGGCCGGTGTCGGCATGCTCGGGAACAGGTGGTGCTCGATCTGGTAGTTCAGGCCGCCCATGAACGCGTCCACGATCACCCCGCCGCGCACGTTGCGGGAGGTGAGGACCTGCCGGCGCAGGAAGTCCAGCCGCATGCCGTCCTCGATCATCGGCATGCCCTTGTGGTTGGGTGCGAAGACCGAGCCGAGGTAGATCCCGAACAGGCCCTGGTGGACGGCGATGAAGGCCAGCGCCTTGCCCGGGGGGAGAACGGCGAACAGGCCGCCGAAATAGACCAGGAAATGAAGGACGAGAAGGGTCCCCTCCAGCACGGGCCGTTTCATCGACGGACTGCGCAGCGCCCGGAAACTGCTGAAACTCAGATTCAGCCCCTCCAGGGTCAGCAGCGGAAAGAAAAGCGCCGCCTGATACCGGCCCATGAAACGCGGAAGTCCCTTCGCCGCATGTGCCTGACGGCGTGACCAGACCAGAATGTCCGGGGAGACGTCCGGGTCCTTCTCCTCGTGGTTCGGGTTGGCGTGGTGGCGGGTGTGCTTGTTCATCCACCAGCCGTAGCTCATGCCCAGCAGCACGTTCGCCACCAGCAGGCCGCCGGTCTCACTGGGCCGCCTACGGGAGAAGACCTGCCGGTGGGCGAGGTCGTGGGCCGCCAGCCCGAGCTGACCGGACACCAGCGCCGCGGCGGCTGCGACGAACACCTGCCCCCAGTCGTCGCCCAGGACGACGAACGCGGCGACACACCCCGCGAGCGCGAGGGCCACCGCCGTGAAACGGAGCGTGTAGTAGAGCGGGCGACGACGCAGCAGCCCCGCCTGCGAAATGCGGCGGGACAGCTCGGAAAAGTCGCTTCCCGAGGCCCGTTCGCGCGTGGTCGACGGTTCGGGAAGCACAGTGGAATCGGCCATGCGCCTCAGTATGTGAACGGCGCGGTGCCCGCACAATGCGGCTGGCCCCCAGCACGGGGTGGAGGTAGCACCACCCCGTAGGGCGGGGTTCTCCCCGGACCGGCGGTCAGGACCGGTAGTGCTGCTGCGGCTGTCCGTGGGCCTGGCCGCCGGGGCCGCCGGGCCCGCCGGACGCCTGCGCCTGCAACTGCTCGGCCTGCTCCGCGGTGACCCGCTGCTCCGCACCGCAGAACGTGCACTGCGTGGCGTATTTCGTCGAGACGGGGAACAGCGGGACGAAGAACAGCGTGAACTTCGTGACGCGCTTCCTGAGCGTGTGCGCGGCGGGATTCCCGCACTGGCCGCACACCAGCGTCAGTATCGCGAGCTGGTAGAGATACCCCTTGGTACCGAAGATGATCATCTCGATCGACGTCCTTCCCGGTCGGTGCCTGCTCACACAGTGCCAGAGAGCCGCGACGCGCTGTCGCGGAGGGCCCGATCGCCATGCCCGGCCCCGCCCGCGTTGCGACAATGGGTGGCGTACGGCCTACCGCGTACCCCGCCTGCTGCGAGGAGGCTGCCGTGGCACAGGAACACCCCGCGCGACCCCTGGCGGGCACGGTCCGGATCGGCGAGGCCGACGAGCGGCGGGCGGTCCTGGTGCTCACCGGCGACCTGCGCGGCGCCCCGGCCCTGCGGGAGCTGGAGCGGCTGCTGCTCGGTGAGCCGCTGCGGCGGTCGGAGAGCTGGGTGCTGGACGTGAGGGACCTCGACCATCTCGGCCTCGCCTGTGCCTATGCCGTGCTGCGTGCCGTGACGAGTGCCCCGCGGCGGGTCCCGCTCACCGTCCGCGGCGCCCACCGCCCCGTCCGCCGGACCCTGCGGGAGGCCGGCCTCGACGCCGTGGCCCGGTTCGAGGAGTAGCCCGCGGCCGGGGGCCCCGGCCGCGCCCACGGCCCCGTCACTCCACGCGACCTCGCGTTCACCCGACGGCGTCTTACATTGGAATGCTTCGTTTCCTTGAGTCGGTCCGGTTATGAGGATAGGTTCGCCCGCATGACGGGAGCCCAGTCCGCGACCCCCGCCGAGGACCTCCGGCGTGCCGGCCTGCGTGTCACCGCGGCGCGGGTCGCGCTGCTCGAGACGGTCCGCGAGGGCGGCCATCTCGACGCCGAGTCGATCGCCTCCGGGGTGCGGCGCCGCGTCGGCCGTATCACCGTGCAGGCCGTCTACGAGGGCCTGCACGCGCTCACCGCCGCCGGCCTCGTGCGCCGTATCGACCCGCCCGGCAGCCCCGCCCGCTTCGAGGGGCGGATCGGGGACAACCACCACCACCTCGTCTGCCGGTCCTGCGGGGCCGTCGCCGACGTCGACTGCGCCGTCGGCGAGGCGCCCTGTCTGACCGCCTCCGACGACCACGGCTTCACGATCGACGAGGCCGAGGTCATCTACCGGGGCCTGTGCCCCGGATGTTCCACCGCTCCCACAACCTGAGCACTGAGATCCGCCAGTCCGGAAGGAACGGAACACCATGTCCGAGAACCACGACGCCATCGTCACCGACGCGAAGACCGAGGACGCCGGCGGCTGCCCGGTCGCGCACGGGCGCGCCCTCCACCCGACCCAGGGCGGCGGAAACCGTCAGTGGTGGCCGGAGCGGCTCAACCTGAAGATCCTGGCCAAGAACCCGGCCGAGGCCAACCCGCTCGGTGAGGACTTCGACTACGCGGCGGCCTTCCAGAGCCTGGACCTGGCCGCGGTCAAGCGGGACATCGCGGAGGTGCTCACCACCTCGCAGGACTGGTGGCCCGCCGACTTCGGCCACTACGGCCCGCTGATGATCCGGATGGCCTGGCACAGCGCGGGCACCTACCGCATCAGCGACGGCCGCGGCGGCGCGGGCGCCGGTCAGCAGCGCTTCGCCCCGCTCAACAGCTGGCCGGACAACGGTAACCTCGACAAGGCCCGCCGGCTGCTGTGGCCGGTGAAGAAGAAGTACGGGCAGTCCATCTCCTGGGCCGACCTGCTGATCCTCACCGGCAACGTCGCCCTGGAGCAGATGGGCTTCGAGACCTTCGGCTTCGGCGGCGGCCGCGAGGACGTCTGGGAGCCGGAGGAGGACGTCTACTGGGGTCCCGAGACCACCTGGCTCGACGACCAGCGCTACAGCGGCGACCGCGAGCTGGAGAACCCGCTCGGCGCGGTCCAGATGGGCCTGATCTACGTCAACCCGGAGGGCCCCAACGGCAACCCGGACCCGGTCGCCGCGGCCCGCGACATCCGTGAGACGTTCCGCCGCATGGCGATGAACGACGAGGAGACCGTCGCCCTGATCGCCGGCGGCCACACCTTCGGCAAGACCCACGGCGCCGGCCCCGCCGACAGCGTCGGCCCCGACCCCGAGGCCGCCTCCATGGAGGAGCAGGGCCTGGGCTGGCGCAACACCCACGGCACCGGCAAGGGCGCGGACGCCATCACCTCCGGCCTGGAGGTCACCTGGACCACCACCCCGACGCAGTGGAGCAACGGGTTCTTCAAGAACCTCTTCGAGTACGAGTACGAGCTGGAGCAGAGCCCGGCCGGCGCCCACCAGTGGGTGGCCAAGGACGCCCCGGAGATCATCCCGGACGCGCACGACCCGTCGAAGAAGCACCGCCCGCGGATGCTGACCACCGACCTGTCGCTGCGCTTCGACCCGGTCTACGAGCAGATCTCCCGCCGGTTCTACGAGAACCCGGACGAGTTCGCCGACGCCTTCGCCCGCGCCTGGTACAAGCTGACCCACCGCGACATGGGCCCGAAGTCGCTGTACCTCGGCCCGGAGGTCCCTCAGGAGACCCTGCTGTGGCAGGACCCGCTGCCGGAGCAGGAGGGCGAGGTCATCGACGCCGCCGACATCGCGGCGCTGAAGGCGAAGCTCCTCGACTCGGGCCTGACCGTCTCCCAGCTGGTCGCCACCGCGTGGGCGTCGGCCTCCACGTTCCGCGGCAGCGACAAGCGCGGCGGCGCCAACGGCGCCCGCATCCGCCTGGAGCCGCAGCGCACCTGGGAGGTCAACGACCCCGACCAGCTCGCGGTCGTGCTGCGCACCCTGGAGAGCGTCCAGCAGGACTGGAACACCGGCGCCCGGAAGGTCTCCCTCGCCGACCTGATCGTCCTCGGCGGCTGCGCCGCGATCGAGAAGGCCGCCAAGGAGGCCGGGTTCGAGATCGAGGTGCCGTTCACCCCGGGCCGGGTCGACGCCACCGAGGAGCACACGGACGCCGAGTCGTTCGCCGCGCTGGAGCCGGCCGCCGACGGTTTCCGCAACTACCTGGGCAAGGGCAACCGGCTGCCGGCCGAGTACCTGCTGCTCGACCGGGCCAACCTGCTCACCCTGAGCGCCCCCGAGATGACCGTCCTCGTCGGCGGCCTGCGGGTCCTGGGCGCCAACCACCAGCAGTCGCAGCTGGGCGTCTTCACCAAGACCCCGGGCGCGCTGACCAACGACTTCTTCGTCAACCTGCTCGACCTGGGCACGACGTGGAAGTCGACGTCCGAGGACCAGACCACGTTCGAGGGCCGTGACGCCGCCACCGGCGAGCTGAAGTGGGCGGGCAGCCGCGCCGACCTGGTCTTCGGCTCCAACTCCGAGCTGCGGGCGCTCGCCGAGGTCTACGCCAGTGACGACGCCAAGGAGAAGTTCGTGCGGGACTTCGTGGCGGCGTGGGACAAGGTGATGAACCTGGACCGCTTCGACCTGGTCTGATCCCCCCCCGCCCGCACAGGCCGGCCGGTGTCCCACCGGCCGGCCTGTCGCATGTCCGGGACGGACCTCGCGATGCGCAATGTTGCTCGAAGTGGCTTGTCTGTGAGCACGTATTGACATGGAAATGGCAATGCCCGCAGAGTCGTGCCTCGACAGTGATGCACGGCCTCCACTCACCGAGGAGCGTTGCCGCCATGTCCAAGTTCCCCTCCCTCTCCCGCCGTTCGCTCCTGGGCAGCGCCGCCGCCGGCGGGGTGCTGGCGACCGGGCTCGCCGGTCCGGCACAGGCCGCGCCGGCGGCGACCGGAGCGGCGCCCGGCCGCAGACCCGGTCAGAAGTCGATGACCGGCGTGCCCTTCGACACCCACCGGACCGTCCGCGTCGGCGTGATCGGGCTCGGCAACCGCGGCGGGGGCATGATCACGGGCTGGGCGGCCGTCCCCGGATGCACCGTGACCGCGGTCTGCGACATCCGCGCCGACCGGGCCGAGCGCGCCGCCGACCGGCTTCAGAGCAGGGGCGAGCCGCGCCCCGCCTCGTACGGCGGCTCCGCGGACTCCTACCGGCGGATGCTCGCGCGCGACGACATCGACCTGGTCTACGTCGCCACGCCCTGGGAGTTCCACCACGAACACGGCCGGGCGGCACTGCTCGGCGGCAAGCACGCCATGGTCGAACTCCCGGTCGCGACCGAACTGAGCGAACTGTGGGACCTGGTCGACACCTCCGAGCGCACCCGCAGGCACCTGATGCTGGCGGAGAACTGCAGCTACGGACGGAACGAGCTGGCCATGCTCAAGGCCGCGCACGCCGGGCTGTTCGGGGAGCTCACCCACGGCCACGGCGGCTACCTGCACGACCTGCGCGAACTGCTGTTCTCCGACACCTACTACACCGACGCCTGGCGGCGCCTGTGGCACACCCGCAGCACCGCCTGCTTCTACCCCATGCACGGGCTCGCCCCGATCGCGGCGGCCATGGACGTCAACCGCGGCGACCGCCTGACCACCCTGGCCGCCACCGCGTCCGCCGCGAAGGGCCTGGCCGACTACCGGGAACGGTTCGTCCCCCGCGACCACCCGTCCTGGAAGGAGACCTACATCAACGGCGACCGGATCACCTGCATGATCGAAACCGCGCAGGGCCGGATGATCCGCGCCGAGCACGACGTCAGCTCCCCGCGCCCCTACAGCCGCATCAACACGCTCGCCGGCAGCCGGGGCATCGTCGAGGACTACGCGGGACCGGCGCCGACCGGGGCCCGCATCTACGTCGAACCCGACCACAGCGGCCACTCCTGGCGCGACTTCGAGACCTACCGCAAGGAGTTCGACCACTGGCTGTGGCGGAAGGTCGGCGACGACGCCGCGAACAACGGCGGCCACGGCGGCATGGACTACGTCCTTCAGTGGCGCACGGTGCAGCTGATGCGCGCGGGGCTCGTGCCGGACATCGACGTCTACGACTCGGCGGCCTGGTGCTCCCCCGTCCCGCTGAGCGTCGCCTCGCTCGAACGCAACGGCCGCCCGGTCGAGGTCCCCGACTTCACCCGGGGCGCCTGGCGGAAGAAGCGGCCCGGCCTGGACTCCCGCGAGTCGGAGATGCCGCCCGTCGGCTGACGGCGGAAAAGCGCGGGCGCCCGCCCTGCCGTTCGTCGCATACTCGTCGGCGTGATCGAGACACGGGGGGCGGGCCCCGACGGATGGCGGCAGTGGCGCGCGCTGCGGCCGGCCGCCCTCGCCGGGGCACCGCACGCGTTCGGCGCCACACCGGCCGAGTGGCGGGGCGGGGGCGACCGCGAGGAGCGGTGGCGGGCCCGGCTGGCGGTCCCCGGGTCGTACCACCTCGTCGCCCGCCTCGACGGCAGGCCGGCCGGGATGGCGAGCGGCGTCCCGGGCGAGGAGCCGGGCCCGGCGGAGCTGATCTCGCTGTGCGTCGGCCCCGCCGCCCGCGGCCGAGGGGTCGGCGCACGCCTGGTCGACGAGGTCGACTCGACGAGGAGGACCGGCACATGACGGACGAGGGGGACCGGCACATGACCGACATCCCGGACCTGGCGGCAGCTCAGCAGGTGCTGGCGGCCCAGCCGTTCAGCCGGCTGCTCGGCGCCCGGCTGACCGGATTCGGCCCGGGCGAGGCGACGCTCGAGCTGGACATCCGCGACGACCTGCGCCAGCAGAACGGTTTCGTGCACGGCGGCGTGCTCGCCTACGCGGCCGACAACGCGCTGACCTTCGCCGCGGGCACCGTGGCCGGCGCCCGGCTGCTGACCGCCGGCTTCACCCTGGACTACCTGCGCCCCGCCGGCGGCGCCCTGCTGCGCGCCCACGCACGGGTCGTCCGGGCGGGCCGCTCCCGCGTCGTGTGCCGGTGCGACATCTCCGCGGTGGACGAGGCGGGGAACCCGACCCTGTGCGCCGTGGCGCAGGGCTCCGTCGCCGTGTCGTAGACAGGCCCTTGGCGGCCGGTCGGGCCGTGGGAGCGAGTCGCCGGGCAGGGCGACGGCGCCGGGCCGGCCCGGCCGACCGAGACCGGCCGACCGGGGCGGCCGACCGAGACCGGCCGACCGGGGCGGCCGACCGAGACCGGCCGACCGGGGCGGCCGACCGAGACCGGCCGACCGGGGCGGCCGACCGGCCCGGTCAGGCGCGCAGCGCCGACACCGGCCCCATCACGACCACCGGCTCCTTCTCCGGGTCCAGCCGCCGCAGCAGCGCCCGCATGTGCTCCCTGTCGAGGGACAGACAGGCGTTGGTCGGGCCGCCGTGGTCCACATGGACCCAGACCCCGCCGCCCCGACCCGCGCCGAGGGGCCGTCTCTTGTCGAGCGGGGTGGTGCCGGGCACCCGGTTGTAGTCGATGGCCACCACATAGTCGAACGAGCCCTCCAGCGGCTCGCCGAGGTGCCCGGTGCCCGAGATGGCGAACTCCGGGTCCTGGTCGTAGGGCAGCCGGGTCCCCGGGTCGGGCAGCCGACCCCCGGCGTCCCGCAGCCCGAACACCCCGATCGGCGTGCGCAGGTCGCCCGCGTGGTGATCGCGGGTCCAACCCCGCAGGCCGTTGTGGGCCGGCCAGGGCCCGGCGACCGGACGCCAGCCGCGGACCGGGTCCTTCTCGTACAGCACCGCGTCCGACCCGGCCGTGTTCATGGTCGTGCCCTCGACGATCAGGACCTGCCGGGTGTCCTCGGGGACACGGGACCGCGTCACGGGCCCGAGGCCGGGCAGCGGCCGGGCCGCCGGGGCGGTGGAGGCCGGCGCGGCCGGGGCGCCCGAGGCGCGGCCGGGAGCGGGGGAGTCCTCCCCGGGCCGTGGCGCACAGCCGGTCGCGAGCGCCCCGGTGCACAGGACAGCGCTGATCACGAGGGTCAGTGCCTTCCGGACGGTCATACAGCCTCCGACTCCAGGGGGTGGACAACTCATTGCTTGACCGCCGAGCATCCGGTTGCGCCCCACTCCCCGCCCGCGTCCCCCGTACGGCGCAGCCCGACCGTGGGCGGTGCCGCGGGCCGGCCGGTGGCGGACCGGTCACGCCGTCAGGTGGGCGAGGACCGCGCGCATCGCGTGCCGCAGCGCCGTGCGGGACTCCTCCGCCGGGTCGGCGGTGTCGAAGCCGTGGTGGCCGTGGGGCACGTCGACCACCTCGACCCGCGCCCGGCAGTCCCCGGCGGCGGTCAGGAAGGCGTCGACGGTCGCGGCGATCCCGGGCAGCTCCAGCCCCGCCCGGATCAGCACCACGGGCAGGTCACCCGCCTCGGCCACCGCGTCCGCCGGCCGGAACCGGCCCTGCTCGAGCCCCCAGCCCGGCAGCGGCGCCAGGACCGGATAGGAGGCCGCGACACAGCGCAGCCAGGGCGGGGGAGCGGCCAGCCACTCGGCCGCGAGCAGTCCGCCGCCGGAGAAGAACCACAGCGCGATCCGGTCCGCGTCCACGCGGGGATCGGCCCGGACCGACTCCACCGCCGCGGTCACGTCCGCGGCGGCACGCCCGTAGTCGGACAGGTCGTGCAGGCGGTGGTCCACCGTCACCCCCACTGCCCCCCGCTCCGCCGCGAACCGGGCGTGCCCCGTCAGACCGGGCCAGTCGCGGGGCGCCGGCCGGGCGCCCTCGGGGACCGGACCGCCGTGGACGAACACCACCGCCGGGCGCGGCCCTCCGGCGGCGGGCAGGTACAGGTCGACGCGCTCGCCGCGCTCACGCGGGAACTCGGGCACGTCCAGCACGAACGGGCGCAGGTGCGGGGGCGAAGCCGAGGCGGCCGTGCTGTACGAAGGGCTCGCCGAGGCGTACGACCTGGCGCGCGTGTCCCTGCGGGGCGGGCGCCCGCCCCGCGCGGGCGAGGCGCTGGACTGCTTCGTGGCGGCCTACGCCGGCACGTACGGCACGAGGGACAGCCCCGGGCTGCGCCGGCTGCTGGCCGCGCAACTGCCGGCCGACCCTCGCATCGACCGCTACTGGGACCTCGTGTCCCAGGTGACCACCGCGCCCGGCGGCCGTCCGGAGCCTACCCCCGGCTCCGCGCACGACTGGCTGCTCGGGGCCCTGGCGGACGAGGTCGAGGAGCAGGCAGGGGAGCAGACCGGGGGCCAGCACGCCGCACCGGCCCGAACGGGCGCCGGAAAGGCCCGGCGGGAAGGGCCGAGTGGCCCGAGTCACATGGCGTACCGCGGGTGCCACCGACACCATGGTCTTTCGTCACCGGCAGGCTGAAGGGATCACCGATGTTCCGCAAGGTGCTGGTAGCCAACCGCGGTGAGATCGCGATTCGCGCGTTCCGCGCGGGCTACGAGCTGGGCGCCCGAACCGTTGCCGTCTTCCCGCACGAGGACCGCAACTCGCTGCACCGCATGAAGGCCGACGAAGCCTACGAGATCGGGCAGCCCGGCCATCCCGTCCGTGCCTACCTCTCCGTGGCGGAGATCGTGCGCGCGGCCCGCCGGGCGGGGGCGGACGCCGTGTACCCGGGGTACGGCTTCCTGTCCGAGAACCCCGACCTGGCGCGGGCCTGCGAGGAGGCGGGCATCACCTTCGTCGGCCCCAGCGCCGACATCCTGGAGCTGACCGGCAACAAGGCGCGCGCCGTGGCCGCCGCCCGCGAGGCCGGCGTCCCGGTCCTCGGCTCCTCGGCACCCTCCACCGACGTGGACGAACTCGTCCGCGCCGCCGACGGCATCGGCTTCCCCGTCTTCGTCAAGGCCGTGGCAGGCGGCGGCGGACGCGGCATGCGCCGCGTGGAGGACCCCGCCCAGCTGCGCGAGGCCATCGAGGCCGCGTCCCGGGAGGCGGCGTCCGCGTTCGGCGACGCCACCGTCTTCCTGGAGAAGGCCGTCGTCGAACCACGCCACATCGAGGTGCAGATCCTCGCCGACGGCGAGGGCGATGTCATCCACCTGTTCGAACGGGACTGCTCGGTGCAGCGCCGCCACCAGAAGGTGATCGAGCTGGCGCCCGCGCCCAACCTCGACCCTCGGCTGCGCGACCGCATCTGCGCCGACGCCGTGCGCTTCGCCCGGCAGATCGGCTACCGCAACGCCGGCACGGTGGAGTTCCTCCTCGACCGCGACGGCAACCACGTCTTCATCGAGATGAACCCGCGCATCCAGGTCGAGCACACGGTCACCGAGGAGGTCACCGACGTCGACCTGGTCCAGTCCCAGCTGCGCATCGCCGCCGGCGAGACGCTGGCCGACCTCGGGCTCGCCCAGGACACCGTCACCCTGCGCGGCGCCGCCCTCCAGTGCCGGATCACCACCGAGGACCCCGCCAACGGCTTCCGCCCGGACACCGGGCAGATCAGCGCCTACCGCTCACCCGGCGGTTCCGGCATCCGCCTCGACGGCGGCACCACCCACGCCGGTACGGAGATCAGCGCGCACTTCGACTCGATGCTGGTCAAGCTCACCTGCCGGGGCCGGGACTTCGCCACCGCGGTGGGCCGCGCCCGGCGCGCGGTGGCCGAGTTCCGCATCCGCGGCGTGGCCACCAACATCCCGTTCCTGCAAGCGGTGCTGGACGACCCGGACTTCCAGGCCGGCCGGGTCACCACCTCCTTCATCGAGCAGCGCCCCGGACTGCTCACCGCCCGCCACTCCGCCGACCGCGGCACCAAGCTGCTGACGTACCTCGCCGACGTCACGGTGAACAAGCCGCACGGCGAACGGCCCCGCCTGATCGACCCGATGACCAAGATCCCGCCGCTGCCCGCGGGAGAGCCCCCGGCCGGCTCCCGGCAGCGGCTCGCCGAACTCGGCCCCGACGGCTTCGCCCGGTGGCTGCGCGAGTCGCCCACCATAGGCGTCACCGACACCACCTTCCGCGACGCCCACCAGTCGCTGCTCGCCACCCGGGTGCGCACCAAGGACATGCTCGCCGTCGCCCCGGTCGTCGCCCGCACCCTGCCCCAGCTGCTGTCGCTGGAGTGCTGGGGCGGCGCCACCTACGACGTCGCCCTGCGCTTCCTCGCCGAGGACCCGTGGGAACGGCTCGCCGCGCTGCGCGAGGCGGTGCCCAACATCTGCCTCCAGATGCTGCTGCGCGGCCGCAACACCGTCGGCTACACCCCGTACCCGACCGAGGTCACCGACGCCTTCGTCCAGGAGGCGGCGGCCACCGGCATCGACGTCTTCCGCATCTTCGACGCCCTCAACGACGTCGGCCAGATGCGGCCCGCCATCGAGGCCGTACGGGAGACGGGCACGGCCGTCGCCGAGGTCGCCCTGTGCTACACCGGCGACCTGTCCGACCCCGGCGAGCGGCTCTACACCCTCGACTACTACCTGCGCCTGGCCGAGCGGATCGTCGACGCCGGCGCCCACGTCCTGGCCGTCAAGGACATGGCCGGCCTGCTGCGCGCACCGGCCGCCGCGACCCTCGTGTCCGCCCTGCGGCGGGAGTTCGACCTGCCGGTGCACCTGCACACCCACGACACCGCCGGCGGCCAGCTCGCCACCTACCTGGCCGCGATCCAGGCCGGCGCCGACGCGGTGGACGGTGCGGTGGCGTCCATGGCCGGCACCACCTCCCAGCCCTCCCTGTCGGCGATCGTCGCCGCCACCGACCACTCCGGCCGGCCCACCGGCCTCGACCTCCAGGCGGTCGGCGACCTGGAGCCGTACTGGGAGAGCGTCCGCAAGGTCTACGCCCCCTTCGAGGCGGGTCTCGCCTCGCCGACCGGCCGCGTCTACCACCACGAGATCCCGGGCGGCCAGCTGTCCAACCTGCGCACCCAGGCGATCGCGCTCGGCCTCGGCGACCGGTTCGAGGACATCGAGGCGATGTACGCCGCCGCCGACCGCATGCTGGGCCGCCTGGTGAAGGTGACCCCGTCCTCCAAGGTGGTCGGCGACCTCGCCCTGCACCTGGTCGGCGCGGGGGTGGACCCCGCGGACTTCGAGGCGGATCCGGACCGGTACGACATCCCGGACTCCGTGATCGGCTTCCTGCGCGGCGAGCTGGGCACGCCGCCCGGCGGCTGGCCCGAGCCGTTCCGCAGCAAGGCACTGCGCGGCCGCGCGGAGGCCAAGCCCGTGCGGGAGCTGTCCGCCGACGACCGCGAGGGGCTCGCCAAGGACCGGCGGGCCACGCTCAACCGCCTGCTGTTCCCCGGCCCGACGCGCGAGTTCGAGACGCACCGCGGCACCTACGGCGACACCAGCGTCCTGGACAGCAAGGACTTCTTCTACGGGCTGCGCCCCGGCACCGAGTACACCGTCGACCTCGAACCGGGCGTCCGGCTGCTCATCGAGCTCCAGGCGATCGGCGACGCCGACGAGCGCGGCATGCGCACCGTGATGTCCTCCCTCAACGGCCAGCTGCGTCCCATCCAGGTCCGCGACCGGGCCGCTGCCTCCGACGTCCCCGTCACCGAGAAGGCCGACCGGGGCAATCCCGGCCACGTCCCGGCGCCGTTCGCCGGCGTGGTGACCCTCGCGGTGGCCGAGGGCGACGCCGTGGAGGCCGGCGCCACGGTCGCCACCATCGAGGCGATGAAGATGGAGGCCGCCATCACCGCGCCGAAGTCCGGCACGGTGGCGAGGCTGGCCATCAACCGCGTCCAGCAGGTGGAGGGCGGCGACCTCCTGGTCGAACTCGCCTGACCCCGGACTCTCCGGACGGCCTCGGACGGGGCCGGCCACCGCCACGCGGTGCGGCCGGCCCCGTCCGGCGCGTTCCCGGGCGCCACCGCGAAACGTGAGGACCACCACGCCGGTCCGGTGCCGGTACTGGTGTGCGAGGAGTGGCGGATGGGCAGGCAATGCCTGTCCGGGGAGGAACGCGTGTGTGTCCTGGGGAGAAGCTGTGCGTGTGTGCGTCATCGGTGCGGGGTTGTCGGGGCTGGCCGTCGCCCACGCCCTCAAGGACCACGGCATCGGGTTCGTGTGCCTGGAGCGGGCTGCCGGCGTCGGCGGCATCTGGCGCCGGCCGGAGGCCGGTGAGCGCGGTCCCGGCTACAAGTCGCTGCACCTGAACACCGCCAAGCAGCTCACCGGGTACGCCGACTACCCGATGCCGGACAGCTACCCGCTCTACCCCCGGCACAGCGACGTCGCCGCGTATCTGCGCTCCTTCGCGCAGTGGGCCGGACTGCTCGGCCACGTCGAACTGCGCACCGAGGTGCTGTCCGTGCGTCAGGACACCGGCGGCGGCTGGACGGTGGTCAGCCGGGGTGCGGACGGTGCCCTGGCCACGCGCCGCTTCGAGCACGTGGTCGTCGCCTCCGGACACCACACCGAGCCGGCCCTGCCCGACCCCCTCCCGCCGGGCGCCCCGTCCTTCGCAGGAAGGATTCTGCACTCGCTCGACTACCACGACGGCGCCGACTTCGCCGGGCAGCGCGTCGTCGTGGTGGGGCTGGGCGCCTCCGCCGTGGACATCGCCACGGACCTCTCCCGGCACGCCGGGCGGACGCTGCTCTCCGTGCGCCGCGGACTGCACATCGTCCCCAAGCAGCTCTTCGGGATGTCGGTCGACCTGATCGCCGACGCCCCGTGGTGGGGGAAGATGTCCTTCGCCGAACAGCGCCGGTTCGTGGAACAGGCCCTCCTCGTCGCCCGCGGCAGACTCGCGGACTACGGCCTTCCCGAACCCGACCACCCGGTCTTCTCCTCCGCCGTGACCATCTCCGACGAGATCCTCAGCCGCATCCGCCACGGCGCCGTCACACCCAAGCCCGCCATCGCCTCCTTCGACGGCGAACGGGTCGTCTTCACCGACTCCACCACCGAGGAGGCGGACGCGGTCGTCTACTGCACCGGCTTCCGCATGGCCTTCCCCTTCCTGCCCGACGGCTGCCCCCTGGGCCCGGGCGGCTCGGTCGAGCTGTACAAGCGGGTCGTCGCACCCGGCAGGCCCGGCCTGTACTTCGCCGGCCTGGTCCGTCCCGTGGGCGCGATCACCCGGCTCGTGGAGGCGCAGGCGCGCTGGCTCGCGGGGATCGTCGAGGGGACGACCGCGCTGCCGCCGGAGGACGTCATGCGCGAGGAGATCGACGCCTACCTCGACGGCATCGCCCGGCGCTACGGCCGCACCCAGGGCGCCTCGATCCAGGTCGACGTCGGCCCGTACCTGGGGGAGCTGCGGGAACTGCTGACCGTGTGAGACCGCTCCCGTCCCACCGCCCGTCGGGCGCGAGGCTCCCGGTGCCGTGCCGGGAGCCTCGTCGCGTCAGCGCACGGCCCGCACCGGGCGTGCCCGGACGGCCGGCGGACGCACCGCGTACGCCTCCGAGGACACGTACGCCGTCACCCGCGGCGGCCGGCCCTGCTGGTGGGCCAGCGCCAGATAGGCGATCAGCCCCGCCCCGTCCTCGGGCCGCCGCTCGGCGACCGCGGCCAGGGACCGCGCGAGCACCCCCGAGTCCAGGCCGTGCCGGCGCAGCGCGCTGACCGCCCGTGCCAGCGCCTCCCCGTCGTGCCGGACGTAGTCACGGACCGGCACGTGCAGGGTGAAGCCGGTCGGCCGCGCGGCCTCGGCGTCGGTGAAGGAGTGACAGGTCAGGCCGGGACGCCCGGTCAGCGGCGTGCCGTCGGTCCCGGCGCCGGCGGCCGTGCGGAAGAACTCCTCGACCATCGCGGGCGCGGGGGCGGGGTCCATGCGCGACAACCGCCCGGCGTCCGCGGCCGTGAGGCCGTCGTGCCGCAGATAGACCTTGGCCCGCGGCTCCTCCCAGTCCCCGAGGTCCAGGGCGAAGAACGGGTACCCGTCGGCCTCCGGCAGGGACTCGGCGGCGCTCCCGTGCCCGAGCCGTCGCAGCGCCTCGCGTACCGTGCCGGCGGCGCGCCCCGGCCCCGACGCCGCCGGGTCCAGGTACACCTTCACCTTGGGCACACCCCCGCCCCGCAGCTCCAGCGCGCACCACAGTGCCAGCGTGCCCCGGGGCGCCGCGGGCAGGAACAGGTCCGTCAGGTCGTCCAGTGCGGCGGTGGAGAAGTTCCAGCGCTCCGCCATCGCCCGGACGGCCGCGAGCCCCGCGCGGCCGGTGGCGGCCAGGCTGCCTGCGCCGCAGCCTGGTTCCACCAGCACCCGCAGGGCCGGGTCCGCGCCCTGCTGGAAGGAGAGCGAGAACTCGACGGGCGTGTGGTCGTCGGACAGGAAGGTGCGGTTGGGGGGTGGCAGGTCCAACGGCCGTCCGGCCGCGGGACCCAGACAGTCGGTCAGGACCTGCGCATAGCTCTCGGCGTCGGCGTCGGACAGGCCGACGACCGTGCACAGCCGCCGCAACTGGCCGCCGGTGAACGTGCCGAGAGTCGGTGTGCCGGGCTCCTGGCGACCGGCTCGGGCGGCGGTCACCGGGCCGCCCGGTGTCGCAGGGCGTGCCGCGGCGGGCGCACATGACGATACCCGCCTGGATGGGCGGGTATCTGGGGTCTGACCGGCAGGAAAGCAGTGTTCGTGGATATGTGGTCCACGACACCTCCTTCACCTCGTAAGCAACTCGAATGCCGCGTTGCTCACTACCCCTGCCGTCGAACGATCATGCGAAGGGGGGAGGGTGTTGCGCATATCACCGTGTGAGCCAGTTGAGGAACTGGCTCCACAGCCCGCTGCGTCCGGGCGCGCGCGCCGCCTCCGCCGCCCGTTCCTGCTCGCCCCGCTCGGACCGGTCCGCCGGCCCGCGCGCCGGCCGCACCGGCGTGAAGCGGGCGGGCAGCGTCGCCAGCGCCCGGTTGAAGGGCCCCGGACGCCACGTCAGGCTCGCCTCGGGCACGGCCAGTTCGAGATCGGGAAGCTCGTTGAACAGGCTCTCGATCGCGGTGACCGTGATGTGCCGGGCCGGCTCCTTCGACGGGCAGGCGTGCGGGCCCGCGCTCCACGCCAGATGCGCCCGGTTGCTGCCGGCCTGGCGCGCCGCCGTGAGCGTCGGACCGGTGTTGGCCGCGGCGAAGCTCACCAGCACCAGGTCGCCGGCCTGCAACTGCTGCCCGGCGAACTCCATGTCGGTGGCCGGGTAGTGCGGCGCGTAGTTCGCCATGGGCGGGTTCTCCCACAGCGTGTCGTCGAGCGCCTCGTCGATCAGCCCGCCCTCGTGGGCGTACCGGTCGTGGGTGAGCAGCCGGTGCAGCGTGTTGCCGATGAGGTTGCGCAGCGGCTCGGCGCCCGCACCGAGCAGCAGGGCGAGCTGGTGGACCATCTCCTCGTCGCTCAACTGGGCCTGATGCTGCATCAGCCACGAGGTGACGTCCTCGCCGGGCTTGCTCCGCTTGAGGGCGACGAGTTCGCCCACGGCCTGGAACAGCACCTCGGTGGCCTTGTCGGCGTTGACCCCGTCGAACATGCCGGAGATGCCGAACAGCACCCGGTCGCCGATGCCGGCGGGGCAGCCGAACAGCTCGTTGAACACGAACAGCGGCAGCTGCTTGGCGTAGTCGCCGAGCAGGTCGGCCGAGCCGCGGGAGCCGAACTGGGCGATGAGGTAGCCGGATATCTGCTCGGTGCTGCGGGTCAGCCGCCGGGTGTCCACCCGGGCCATGCTGTCGGTCACCGCCTGACGCAGCCGCAGATGGTCGGCGCCGTCGGCGAACATGCAGTTCGGCCGGTAGGCCAGCAGCGGTGCGACCGGGCTGTCCGGGCCGACCTTGCCCTCGGCGAAGGCACGCCAGCGGCGGGCGTCCTTGCGGAAGGCGGCGGAGTCCTGCAACAGGTGCAGGGCCGCCGCGTAGTCGGTGACCAGGGTCGCCTCGACGCCGGGAGCCAGCTCGACGGGCGCGGCGGGCCCGTAGTGGCGCAGGAACTCGTAGTAGCCCTGCGGATCGGCGGCGAACTCCGGTCCGTGCAGCGGCACCCGGCCGCCGGAGCCGTGCGCCGGGCACCCGGGCGGCGGGACCGGGTGGTTGTCGTGAGCGTCCATGTTCTGCTCTCAGCTCCTAGTGGGCGCGGTCCAGCAAATAGCGGACGAGCGTGGTCAGCGCGGCGGCCGAGGACCGCTCGTCGCGGGCGTCGCAGGTGACGACGGGGGTGTCGTCCAGCAGGTCCAGCGCCTCGCGCAGCGCCCGTTCGTCGCGCGGCGGCGCACCGTCGAAGTGGTTGACGGCGATGGCGTAGTCGAGGCCGTAGTGCTCGATGAGGTCGATCACCGCGAAGGAGTCCGCCAGCCGCTCGGGGTCGACCAGCACCAGCGCACCGAGCGCACCGCGGGCCATGTCCTCCCACATCTGCACGAACCGCTGCTGGCCCGGTGTGCCGAACAGGTAGAGGACCACCCGGTCGCTGATGGTCAGCCGGCCGAAGTCCATGGCGACCGTGGTGGTGGTCTTGCCCTCCACCCCTTTGAGGTCGTCCACCGACTCGGCGGCCCGGGTCATCGTCTCCTCGGTGGACAGCGGCTCGATCTCGGAGATCGACCCGATGAACGTGGTCTTGCCCACCGCGAAGTGCCCGACGACCAGGATCTTCACCGCGGTCTGGGTCGCCCCGCCGCGGACGTAGGCCTGCTCACCCAAACTTGGCGCGGAGACCATTGAGCACCTCCTCCAGGATCTCCTTGTCGGCCAGGGGCGCACGGGCCACCGGCGGCCGGGTCACGACGTGGCCGCCCTCGGTGAGGGAGGCCAGCAGGATCCGCACCACACCGAGGGGTAACCGGGTGTGCCCGGCGATCTCGGCGACCGACAGATAGCCGGCGGCACACAGCTCCAGCAGGCTCTGCTCCTCGGGCGACAGCCGGGCCGGCCGCCGGCCATGCTCCGGGGCCGGGGCCGCGGTGACCAGCGTGATGAGCGAGAGCTGCTCCTCGTCGGGCAGATCGCGCCCCTTGGTGATGACGTACGGCCGTACCAGCTCACCGGCCTCCGGCTCCCAGGCGTCGTGGGTCATGACCGGGCGCCGAGGTTCTCGCGCGGCGGGGTCGTGAGCTCCTTGCCGAGCTGGGCGACGAGCTGCTGCATCCGGAAGGTGATGTCCGCCATGTCGACGTCGGGGGAGGCCGACACCCCGAGGTAGGCGCCCTCGCCGGCGGAGATCAGGAACACCCAGCCGCCGTCGAACTCCACCAGGGTCTGCCGCCAGCTCTGGTGCGGGTCCTCGCAGAAGAACCCGAGCGTGCGGCTGAGCGACTGCACGCCGCTCATCGCCGCGGCGACCCGGTCCGCGTCATCCTTGTCGAAGTCCTTCGTCCGGGCCATCAGCAGCCCGTCGGCGGATATCAGGACCGCGTGCAGCGCCCCGGGAATCTCCAGCGCGCTGTCGAGCATCCATGACAGATCGTCCTTCACGAGACCTCATGTCCTTCGCTGCTTGCACCAGGTGTGCTGCTGGTCTGGTCCGCGTCGTCCGGCTGTGCCGCCCGGCCCGACTGCGTGCCCCGCTGGAAGGCCGCCATGACCCGCGCCTGGTCGGCGTCGGAGCGGCTGCCGGAGCGCGGGGCCGAGGTGCTGCCCGGCACGATGGCCATCGGCCGCTTGCGCCGCCGCCGGGGCAGGCCGTCGGTCGTCGACGAGGGGGGCAGGGCGGCCTCCGGGCCGCCCTCCGCGCCGGGCCGGTCGGCGGCGCGGACGGTGGGCGCCGGCGGTGCCTTCTTCTCGGGCATGGCGGTGAGCAGGTCGTGCGGCAGCAGCACGACCGCGCGCACCCCGCCGTACGGGGAGGTGGAGTCCACCGACACCTCGAAGCCGAACCGCTCGCACAGCAGGCCGATGACGGCGAAGCCGAACTGCGGCGGGTTGCCGAGCCCCGCCACGCCCGAGGCCCGCTCGCTGGAGAGCAGCTTCTCGGCGCGGACCCGCTCCTCCTCGCTCATGCCGACACCGGCGTCGTCGACGACGATGCAGATGCCCTTGGGCACGGTCCGGATGTTGATCTCGACAACGGTGTCGGGGCTCGAATAGCTGGTGGCGTTGTCCAGCAGCTCGGCCAGGGTCAGGGCCACCGGCTCCACGGCCCGGCTGGTGATGCCGAAGTCGACCTGGGAGAGGATCTCCACCCGGCGGAAGTGCCGGATCCGGCCCTGGGCGCTGCGCACCACGTCGTACACCGAGGCGGTGTCCCGCCGGCCGCCCAGCCAGCCGTCGCAGAGCACCGCGATGGACTGGGCGCGGCGCCCGAACTGGGAGTTGGTGTGGTCGATCTCCAGCAGGTCCTGGAGCATCGCCGAGTCTCCGTACTTGCTCTGGAGCCGGGACAGCACCAGCTGCTGTTCGGCGGCGAGGCCCTGAAGCGTCCGCATGGCGGACTTCAGGACGGTCTTGGTCTCTTCCTCCGCCTGCTCCTGCGCCGCCCGCACGGACTTGTCGTAGTCGTTCTCCAGCTCTGCGTAGTGGACCTTGAGGTCCTCGACTTCCCGCCGCAACGCGCGCGCCGCCCTGCGCTGGCGGACGACGAGGGCGATGGCGGCGACGAGGGCGACGAGGAGAACCCAGGGCAAGGGGTTCCCTATGTATTCCGTCATAAGACTCTCTTCAGGCGCGACTGACGGCCGGCTTGCTGATTTCCCGTCATATGCGAGCGGTGGCGGACCGCCCGCACCGGGATTGCCGCCCGGGCCGTCCCTGAAGCCGGACATGTCGTTGCTCAGTCGTCCGCCCGCTCCGCAAACGCGGTGATCGTATCACCGCTCGAACAGGTGAATGGACGTCAAGAGTCCACAACGCAGGCCGCGTTGGCGTCGCCCCGGGCGACGTGTACGGCGGGTGACGTCGGGGTTGCCCGCGGCCGGTCAGTCGAAGTACGACTCCAGCGTCCCGCGCCGCCGGACGTCGAGGGTCGCGCAGTGGAAGGAGCCGCCGAAGGGCGCGTAGTGCAGCAGGTCGCAGGGGACCGGTTCGAAACCCCACTTCTCCAGGGCGCGCAGCATGCCCGTGTGGTGCCGCTCCGCGATCACCCGCTTCTCGTCGAGCATGAGCACGTTCATGCTGAGCCACTTGCCGCACATCGACGTGACCTTGAGCAGCCGGTCGTCGATCGGGTCGGGCTCGGGGGCGATCAGGACGTCCCAGGACCTGAGGGAGTCGGGCAGCCGGTCGACGTCGATGTACTCGGGGTTCACCAGCACCTTGCCCGGCGCCAGCAGGGCCAGCGTGGTGTCGATGTGCATGGGCGTGCGGCACCGGCTCTCGATCTCGTGGATCCGGTACCCGGGACCGAGGTGGCGGCGCAGCCATTCGATGCCCATGCCGTTGGTGACGTTGCTCCGGGTCACGAACAGGTCGCGTCCCGCCCGCACGAAATCGGCCGCGTCGAAGACCGGCTCGAACTCGGTGAGGATGTACCGCATGGGCTCACCCTTCCGGGGAATGCGGAACGTCCCGTCGAAGAGTTCGTCCGTGAGCTGCGGTTTCGGCGCCGACGTCCAGCGCGCGCCGCGGCGGAAGTAGTCCTTGAGCAGGGAACGGTAGGAGTGGGTCTCGAAATAGCGGCACGGCCATGCCATCGGCGTTTCGATGATCTCGTCGGCGATGACGAGCATGCTGTCGCGCGGGCAGGTGTTGCAGAATCCGCGCGAGGTCCAGTCGGGGGTGGCGAAACGCCGCCGGTGGTCCACCGGGTCCGGGCGCGTCACCGTGACGCCGAGGGACTGCAGCAGCGCGACGAACCCGTCCAGCTCCTCCTGGGCCCGCTCGATCAGCCGGCGCGGGTACTTGAAGCCGGCGGCCAGTCCTTGCAGCCGGGCCGCCCACGGCGGGATGTTGCAGGCCACGACCGGGTGGTTGCCGGGGATGGTCGCGCCGTCCAGGCGGCCGACGACGATCTCCTCCAGCGGGTCCCACTCGTTGTGCGACCGGACCGGGGACGCGGAGGACTGAGCGGAGCGGTCCTCGGTGACCGACGGCGCCGTCATCGCACCCGGTCCACTGCCGGCGCGGGGGTGCCGCAGATTTCCGTCGCCGTGGGAGGGCAGGGGCTTTTCGCAACCGGCATGCTCGACCGCTTTCGATTACCGAACCACTGATCCATTGCAGCCACCAGATTACTCAGGGTGGCGCCGGAGAGCCGTTCGCGTCAATGGCCCTGCGCGTCGCCCGGCCCGATTGCGCGGAACCGGCGGAAACGGACCGGAAACGAACGGCGGCGGGCAACGGGGGAACACACGTCCGTGGCGGGCGGCGAAAGGGGAGATGCCGGCGGGCCGGGTCAGCGCGGGTAGTACCGCATCAGGACCCGGGGATGCCCGGCCAGGACCGAGCCGGTGTCGGCGACATGGACGAACCCCGCCCGTTCGAAGTTCTTCCGCAGGCCGGGATAGGCCATGGTCAGATCGACCCTGGCGTCACCGTTGTCGAGCGGATACGCCTCGACCGCCGGCGCGCCGTGGGCGCGGGCGAACTCGACCGCCCCCGCGATGAGGGCGTGCGAGAGGCCCTGCTTGCGATGGCCCGGGCGGACCCGGACGCACCACAGGGACCACACCGGAAGGTCGTCGACGTGCGGGATGGCGCGGCTGCGTGCGAACGAGGTGTCCGCACGCGGCGCCACGGCCGCCCAGCCGACCGGCTCGGCCCCGTCGTAGGCCAGCACGCCCGGCGCCGGGTCCGCGCGGCACAGCTCCGCGACGTACTCGCCGCGGGCCGGGCCGCGCAGCTCGTTGTTGAGCCTGGCCGGGATCCGGTAGCTCAGGCACCAGCAGACGTTGGCCGACGGCGACTTCGGACCGAGCACGGCACGGACGTCCTCGAACTCCGTCGCGGGGCGCACCTCGATGCTCATGCCACCACGATGGCACGCCGTGCCCGGTCCCGCCGCCGGCCGGCCGGGCACCAGGGCCTGTCTGACGATTCCCGCCTGCCCCGCGACGCCTGGCAGGCCCTAGGCCGGCTTCGGCGCCGCCTGCTGCACCACCTCGAAGGACCACAGCGTGGCGTTGCTCGCCGCGGGCGCGGGGCGCTCGCCGCCGGCCCCGCCGCCCTGGTGGGCCGCCTTCATCGGGCCCTCCATCCAAGCCCGGAAGGACTCCTCGTCGCGCCAGCGGGTGTAGACGAGGTAGGTGTCGGTGCCCTCGACCGGACGCAGCAGCTCGAACCACTCGAAGCCGTCCGAGTTCTCCACGGCGTGCGCACGCGAGGCGAAGCGCTTCTCCAGCGTCT
The DNA here is from genome assembly GCF_055571015.1 of Streptomyces sp. NPDC031049. Taxonomy (NCBI): domain Bacteria; kingdom Bacillati; phylum Actinomycetota; class Actinomycetes; order Kitasatosporales; family Streptomycetaceae; genus Streptomyces; species Streptomyces sp. NPDC031049. The sequence goes on along the minus strand of NZ_JBVIGC010000022.1, from coordinate 96,654 downwards.
CCCGCTGCTCGGCGGGGACGGTCAGCACATTGATCTTGACTACGCTCATGCCCACATCCTGCCCGACACCGGCCGGCCCGCGGACCGCGGGGCACGGTGCGGCGGGACACGGTCACACCGCTTCACCCGGACCAGGCGCGGACGTGCACGCGGTGGCTGTCGCCGTCGGAGAGGAACCCCGCCAGCGCACGCCCCTCGTCGCCCACGGCGGTGCGCTCGGCCCGGGAGAAGCGGCGCAGCGGAGCGACGTGGACGGTGCCGTCCTCGACGGTCCAGGTCGCGGCGACCCGGCCGTCGACCAGGACGACGCGGGCACCGGCCACCGACAGGCCCCGGTGCGCGTCGTCGATGATCCGGCCGCGGTCGGCGTAGCCGAGGATCGCGTTGTCGAACGCCGGCAGGAACCGCACGGGCGCGGGAGTGCCCGGGTCCGGCCGGGGCGCGTCGGGCAGGTCCAGCAGCTCCCGGCCCCGCTCGTCCCGGAACGCGACCAGTTCGTCGCGGACCGCGGCCACCGCGGCCGGCAGCCCGGCCAGGCCGCACCAGGCCCGCAGATCCGCGGAGGCCGCCGGACCGAACGCGGCGAGATAGCGCCGTACCAGGGCCCGGCCCACCGGATCGGTGCCGTCCGGGGCCGGCGGGTCGACCTCGCGGCCGAGCCAGGACGACATCGGCGCGAAGCGCACACCGGCGGTGGTCCGCCACAGCCCGCGCGGCGGCAACTGCACCAGCGGCAGGAGCGCGAGCAGCATCTCGCCCAGGGGCCGCGGCCCCGGCTCCGGCCAGCGCTCGCCGACCGCCCGGCCGAGGTCGCCCGGGGAGCGCGGCTCGCCGTCGGCCAGCACCGCGCGCCCCGCCTCGGCCAGCGCCTCGAGGTCGACGCCGGCGAGTTCGCGCCGGTAGACCCCGAGCACCCGCTGGCGCAGCATGGCCTCGTGCCGGGTGCGCCAGGCGAGCGCGTCCTCGGCGGTCACGAGGTGGACGGTGCGCCGCATGAGGTGGGTGCGCACCACCCTCCGCCCGGTCAGCAGGTCCGACAGTTCCGCCGGGTCGAACGCGCGCAGCCGCGACCACAGGCCGACGAACGGCTCCTGCGGCTCCTGCGCCTGTAGACCGCACAGGTGTGCGACCGCGTCCCGTGCCGGCACGTCGGAGCGGTCGAGGAGGAACTGCCGGGCGAGCGTGGCCCGGTTGAGCGAGCGGGAGTCGAGAACGGTCACCGTGACGGGGCCCTTCCGGTTGTCGTGCGGCGGCGTACGGCACCACGCTCGCAGGCGATGCGGTCAGAAACCGTCCGCGTCTTCGTGTCGCCGCCGGTGCTCGCCGTGCCCGGACTCAGGAACCGGCGTCGGGCCCCGCCGGGCCGCCCGTCGACTCCAGGAACCTCCGCCGGTCGACGACCGCGCGCTCGATCTCGCCGGCCGCGACCGGCCTGCCGTCCCCGTCGACGGCCCGTACCTGGAAGGTGAGGCGGCGTCCGTCGGCCTGAGGGGGGTCGGCCAGGACCTCCACGTGCCCGCCGACGGGCGTGGCCCGCAGGTGATCGACCCGCACGGCGGTGCCGACCGTCGTCCGCTCCGCCGCGGTGAAGGGGGCGGCGGCCCGTACCGTCGCGGCCTCCAGCCAGGCGATCAGTCGTGGGGTGGCCAGCACGGGCACGTCTCCGCTGCCCAGGGCCACGGCGGTGTCGGCTTCGTTCACTTCATGGCGCATCGGCCCACGCTAACCCGCCGGGCCGCCGCCCCCGGGTCCCGGGGCCGCGGCGGCAGGAGCGCGATCGCGGCGCCCCCGGCGCTGTGGAATCGTGGATCACCTCGGGCAACGAGAGTGGGACGGGCCACGGGAACGTGCCACGCCGGCAGGTGCCACGGGAATCGGGCCTCGGAAAGCGGACCCCGAGAACCACGGGAACCGGACCGGAGAAGCCCGGGAACCAGATCACGAGAACCACGGGAAACAGACCACGAGAAGGGAGCAGCCATGTCCTCCAAGCGCCGCCGGAAGAAGAAGGCCCGCCGCAACAACGCCGCGAACCACGGGAAGCGCCCGCAGTCCTGACCCTGCCCGCCGGCTCCGGCGGGGAGGCAGGCGCTCCCCGCGGCCGGCGGCGGACGGCGCCCGCATGGTCGGAGCGGCCCGGTGGTGCGACGCTGGGAGGGAGACCGACCGAGGACGGGTGACCGGGAGAGGCCGATGGGACGGGACGTTCCGGCGCTGGTCTTCACCCGCGAGGACCGCCGCCGGTACCGGATCAAGATGCAGACGTGCCTCGACGTGCTGGCACAGATGCTGCGCGACGCGCGGTTCGAGGCCGAGCGGCCCCAGGTGGGGCTGGAGATCGAGCTGAACCTGGTCGACGACCGGGCGGAGCCCGCGATGCGCAACAGCGACGTGCTGGAGGCGATCGCGGACCCCGCCTGGTCCACCGAGCTGGGCCGCTTCAACCTCGAGATCAACGTCCCGCCCCGCCGGCTGACCGAGGGCGGGCCGGACGCCTGGGAGTCCGAGATCCGCGCCGCGCTGAACCACGCGGAGCAGCGCGCCGGATCGGTCGGCGCGCACCTGATCATGACCGGGATCCTGCCCACCCTGCGCCAGCAGGACGTGGGCGAGGCCGCGCTCTCGGAGAACCCGCGCTACCGGCTGCTCAACGACCAGATCTTCGCGGCACGCGGCGAGGACCTGCGCATCGAGGTCGACGGCGTCGACCGGCTGCGCACGTACGCGGACACCATCACCCCGGAGGCCGCCTGCACCAGCACCCAGTTCCACCTCCAGGTGGCCCCCGAGCACTTCGCCGCCTACTGGAACGCCGCGCAGGCCATCGCCGGCGTCCAGGTCGCGCTCGCGGCCAACTCGCCGTTCCTGTTCGGCAAGGAGCTGTGGCACGAGACCCGGATCCCGCTGTTCGAGCAGGCCACGGACACCCGCCCGGAGGAGATCAAGATCCAGGGCGTACGGCCGCGGGTGTGGTTCGGGGAGCGCTGGATCACCAGCGTCTTCGACCTCTTCGAGGAGAACCTGCGCTACTTCCCCGCCCTGCTGCCCCTGTGCGACGAGCAGGACCCGGCGGAGACCCTGGACCGCGGCGACGTCCCCGAGCTCGGCGAGCTGACCCTGCACAACGGCACCATCTACCGCTGGAACCGCCCGGTGTACGCCGTCGCCCACGACAAGCCGCACGTCAGGGTGGAGAACCGGGTGCTTCCCGCCGGCCCGACGGTCGCCGACACGCTCGCCAACGGCGCCTTCTACTACGGGCTGACCCGCGCCCTGGCGGAGGAGGAACGGCCCGTGTGGTCGCGGATGTCCTTCTCGGCCGCGGAGGAGAACCTGCACACGGCGGCCCGGCACGGCATCGACGCCCGCGTGTACTGGCCGGGCGTGGGCGAGGTCCCGGTGGCCGAACTCGTGCTGCGCCGGTTGCTGCCGCTGGCCCACCTCGGCCTCGAGCGTTCCGGAATGGACGCCTCCTGGCGGGAGCCGCTGCTCGGCGTGATCGAACAGCGGTGCGTCACGGGCCGCAACGGGGCGGCCTGGCAGAAGGAGATGTTCCACCACATCGACGCCACCGCCCACTGCGGCCGCCACGAGGCGCTGCGGCGGATGACGCAGCTCTACATCGACTACATGCACCTCAACGCCCCGGTGCACACCTGGCCGGTCGATTGAGCAACACCCGCGCCGCCCCCGCCGGAGCCCCGTCCCGCGCGCACCCGGGAGGACACGCGGACGTAGGGTGCCCGGGTGATCGTGGTACCGGAGGCGTTCGCACGGGGCACCGTCGAGCGCGAGGGGCGGGCCGGGGAGGCGTGGCTGGCCGGGCTGCCCGGGACCGTGGCCGGGCTGCTGGAGCGCTGGGCGTGCGGGGTGGACGGCGCGGTGCTGCACGGCGGAGTCGGCCTCGTCGTCCCCGTACGCCGGGCCGAGGGACCCGCCGTGCTCAAGGTGTCCTTCCCGCACCCGGGCAACGTCCACGAGCCGGACGCCTTCACGGTCTGGGCCGGGCGGGGCGCCGTCCGGTTGTACGCACGCGACGACGAGCACTACGCCATGCTGCTCGAACGGGTGAGCACGGCGACCCTGGCCGAGACCGCCGACGGCGACCGCGTCGCGGCGGTCGCCGGCCGGATCAGCCGCCGGCTGGCCGTCCCGGCACCCTCCGGCCTGCCCCGGCTGCGGGACCGGGCGGACGTCTGGGAGCACCGGCTGCGCGAGGACGCCGGGGAACTGACGCACCCGCTGCCGCCCCGGGTGGTGGACGCCGCCCTGGCCACCGTCCGCGAACTGGGCCGGGACCAGCCGGACACCGTCGTCCACGGAGACCTGCACGCCCGGAACGTCCTGCGCGCCGAGCGGGAGCCGTGGCTCGCGGTCGACACCAAGGGCTGTGCGGGGGACCGCGCCTACGACGCCGGCACGCTGCTGAAGTCCCGCGCGCCGTCCCTGATGGAGGCGGACGAGGTGCGCGGCGCCGTCCACCGGGTGATCGACGTCTTCGCCGAAGCCGCCGAGCTCGACCGCGAACGGGTCCGGCGCTGGTGCCAGTTCCACGCCGTCCTGGCCGCGTTCACCGGACGGCGCCACGGCTTCCGCGTCGCGCGCCGAGGGGCGCCGCTGGCCCGGCTCCTCGGCTTCGCGGACGGCCTGGCGGAGCTGCTGACGTGAGGCGAGGGCGGCGCCGACGGCACGGGGCGGCTCCGGTGAGGCGCGCGATGCGGATCGGCCGATGACCTCCGGGGTAATCGACGGCGTCCCGCCTCCCCGCGAGGATCGGGCACACCGGCACAGCCCCCCGCCGGTTCCGACCGTCGCCACCGAGGAGGACGCCATGCCCGCCGATGCCCCCGTCCCGACGCCCGGTTCCACCGCCGAGAACACGCGGGCCGTCGTCCAGGAGTTCCTCGCCGCCCGGCTGGCCGGGGACACCGGCCGGCTCCGCGCGCTCTTCGCCGACGAGGTCGACTGGCTGCTCGCCGACAACCCCGCCGTCCCCTGGATCCGCCCGCGGTCCACCGCCGCCGACTGCGCCGCCCAGTTCACGGAGCTGATGGAACACACCGTCCCCGGGGAGGCGCGGGCCTGCCTCGACGCCTTCCTCGTCGACGGCACCGACGCCGTCCTGACGGGGCGGGTGTCCGGGACCGTACGGGCGACGGGCAAGTCCTTCGACGGCCCGTTCGCGCTGCGTCTGACGGTCGAGAACGGCCGCATCACCCGGCACCACCTCTACGAGGACGGCGTGTCGATCGCCGAGGCCTGCACCCCGTGAACACCGCCGCCCGTGAGCAACCGCCACCGACCGCGAAAAGACCGTGAACATCCCCCGCCGCGGCGGCAGACTGTGCCCCATGGCCCCCTACGATCCCAAAGCCGACCTGCGTTCCTACCTCCAGGCCGCCCGCGACGCCCTGGTCTGGAAGCTGGACGGCCTCTCCGAGTACGACATCCGTCGCCCGCGAACGCCCACCGGCACCAATCTCCTCGGTCTGGTCAAGCACGCCGCCACCGTCGAGCTGGGCTACCTCGGCGACACCTTCGGACGGCCCTCGCACGAGCCGCTGCCGTGGCTCGCGGAGGGCGCCGAACCCAACGGCGACATGTGGGCCACCGCCGACGAGTCCCGCGAGGACGTCGTGGGGCTCTACCGGCGGGCATGGGCGCACGCGGACGCGACGATCGAGGCCCTCGCGCTGGACACGGTCGGCCGGGTCCCGTGGTGGCCGGCCGACCGGAACGAGGTGACGCTGCACCACGCCGTGGTACGGGTCGTCGCCGACACCCAGCGGCACGCCGGGCACGCCGACATCCTCCGGGAACTGACGGACGGCGCCGTCGGGATGCGGGCGGACAACACCAGCCTCCCCTCGGACGACGCCACCTGGTGGGAGGAGTACCGCGGCCGTCTGGAACGCGCGGCCCGGGAAGCCGGCCGCGACGGCTGACGCCGGGGTGGCGCGGATACCGCTCCCGATGGCCGGGGCAGCGGTTGCGGGAGGCGGCACGGCCCATGGATGATCCGTTTGATGCCGGTCGGCCCCGTCCGCACGTCCGACCCCCACCCAGGAGAAGGGACCCCTCCATGCCCGAGCAGGACGAACGCTTCGACGTCGTGGTTCTCGGAGCGGGGCCCGGCGGCTACGTCGCCGCGATCCGCGCCGCCCAGCTGGGCAGGAGCGTGGCCGTGGTGGAGGAGAAGTACTGGGGCGGCGTCTGCCTGAACGTCGGCTGCATCCCGAGCAAGGCCCTGCTGCGCAACGCCGAGCTGGCGCACATCGTCAACCACGAGGCCAAGACCTTCGGCATCCGGATCGACGGGCAGGTGACCTTCGACTACGGCGAGGCGTTCCGCCGCAGCCGCAAGGTCGCGGACGGCCGGGTCAAGGGCGTCCACTACCTGATGAAGAAGAACAAGATCAGGGAGTTCGACGGACGCGGCACCTTCGTGGACCCGCACACCCTCCAGGTGACCGGGTACGACGGCGAGACCCGCACCATCGGCTTCGACCACTGCATCATCGCCACCGGGGCCACGCCGAAGCTGCTGCCCGGCACCCGCCGCACCTCCCGGGTGGTGACCTTCGAGGAGCAGATCCTCGCCGAGGAACTGCCCCGCTCGATCGTCATCGCGGGCGCCGGCGCCATCGGCGTCGAGTTCGCCTACGTGCTGCACAACTACGGCGTGAAGGTCACCATCGTCGAGTTCCTCGACCGCATGACCCCGCTGGAGGACGCCGACGTCTCCGCCGAGCTGGCCAAGCAGTACCGCCGGCTGGGCATCGACGTGCTCACCTCCACCCGCGTCGAGGCCATCGACGAGTCCGGACCCCAGGTGCGGGTCACCGTCACCGCCGCGGACGGCACCCAGAAGATCCTGGAGGCGGACAAGGTCCTCCAGGCGATCGGCTTCGCCCCGAACGTCGAGGGCTACGGCCTCGAGAGCACCGGCGTCCGGGTCACCGAGCGCGGCGCCATCGACGTCGACGCCCGGTGCCGTACGTCCGTCCCGCACATCTACGCCATCGGTGACGTGACCGCGAAGCTGATGCTCGCGCACGCCGCCGAGGCGATGGGCGTCGTCGCCGCCGAGACCATCGCCGGGGCGGAGACCATGGAGCTGGACTACGCGATGATCCCGCGCGCCACCTACTGCCAGCCCCAGATCGCCAGCTTCGGCTACACCGAGGCCCAGGCCCGCGAGCTGGGCCACGACGTGAAGGTGGCCAAGTTCCCCTTCACCGCCAACGGCAAGTCCCACGGCCTGGGCGACGCCACCGGCTTCGTGAAGCTGATCAGCGACACCCGGTACGGCGAGCTGCTCGGCGGCCACCTCATCGGCCCGGACGTCACCGAGCTGCTGCCCGAACTGACCCTGGCCCAGCAGTGGGACCTCACCGTGCACGAGGTCGCCCGCAACGTCCACGCCCATCCGACGCTGGGCGAGGCGGTGAAGGAGGCGGTGCACGGGCTGGCCGGGCACATGATCAACATGTGAGGCCCGCCGGGCCCCCGCCCTCGCCGCCCCCGCCGAACCCTCCGCCGAACCCCTCAGCGTGCCGAGCAGGGACCACCGCCCGGCACGCCGAGGGGTTCCTTCATGCCCACCGACCCGCTTTTCCCGGCAGCCTGCTGACTACCGGTCAGGGTGCCGCGAGTTTCAACTTTCCCAGGACGAAGTATGGACCCCGGAGGCGGAAGTCCTTAGCGTTTCCGTCGCAATCGCTCACCCCTTGCCCGCGCTCACCCCACGCCGACACCCGTCGCCCGCACACCCCCAGCGCCAGGAGGAAGAGTGAACCACCGGCCGTACCGCCGACTTCTCAGACACGCCACCGGCCTCGCCCTCGCCGCGGCCGTCCTCGCCACCACCGCCCCGGCCGCCGCACAGCCGGCCGGCCGGGCCGCCGCCGACCTCCCGCCCCAGGAGCCCGGAGTGACGCTGCGCGTCTTCGACGTGCAGGCTCCGCTGGAGAAGATCTGCCGCCTGAAGGACGGTCAGACGCCCAACATCGACAAGCTGATGCCCGCCGTCGACTGGACGACCGAGGCCGACTTCGGCCTGGCGGACAACTTCGTCGCCCACGTCCTCGCCAACCTCCACGTCCCCGAGTCCGGGACGTACGCCTTCCGCCTCATCAGCGACGACGGCTCCCGTCTGACCATCGGCGACGAGCAGGTGATCGACCACGACGGACTGCACGGCGCCGAACCCGAGGACGGCACCACCTACCTGACTGCCGGTCACCATCCGCTGCTGATCGAGCACTTCGAGGCGGGCGGCGGCCAGCAGCTCACCCTCCAGTGGAAGCCGCCGGGCGCCTCGGACTTCACCGCCCTGCCGGCCACGGCGCTCAGCACCGACGCCGACGTCGTCCGCGTCACCGCCCCCGGCCGCAAGGAGTGCGTCGGCGGACAGGACAGCCCCGGCGATGGCCTGCCCCTGACCGGCGTCCACCCGGACTACACCCTGACCGACCTGCGGCCCGCGGGCTTCGAACCGAAGGTCTCCGGCATGGCCTGGCTGCCGGACGGCAGGCTGGCCATCACCACCTGGGGCGAGAGCGAGACCAGCGACGGCGAGGTCTACCTGCTCGACAACGTCACCGGCGACACCGGCCCGGAGAAGGTCACCGTCAAGAAGGTCGCCGAGGGCCTGAAGGAACCCATGGGCATCACCCACGCCGACGGCAGGCTCTACGTCTCCGAGAAGCACCGGCTGACCGAGCTGCGCGACCACGACGGCGACGAGGTCACCGACGAGAAGAAGACGATCGCCACCTGGCCCTACGGCGGCAACTTCCACGAGTTCGCCTTCGGCCTCCTCCACGACAAGGGCAGCTTCTATCTGAACCTGTCGGTCGCCATCAACTACGGCGGCGCGACGACCGACCCGCAGCCGGCCGAGGGCGGCCGGGGCACCACCGTCAAGGTCGACAAGGCGACGGGTGAGGTCTCCTACCTCGCCGGCGGGCTGCGCACCCCCAACGGCATCGGCCGGGGCCCGGGCGGCGGCCTCTTCGTCACCGACAACCAGGGCGGCTGGCTGCCCGCCTCGAAACTGGTCCACATCAAGCAGGACCGCTTCTTCAACCACTACACGCGCTACCGGGACGGCTCGGCCGGACCCTTCGACGACCGGCCGGTCACCAAGCCGGTGCTGTGGCTGCCGCAGAACGAGATCGCCAACTCGCCGAGCACACCGCTGATGCTGAAGGAGGGCCCCTTCGCCGGGCAGATGCTCTTCGGCGACGTGACCTACGGCGGTCTTCAGCGGGCCAGCCTGCAAAAGGTGAACGGTGAGTACCAGGGCGCCGTCTTCCGGCACACGCAAGGTCTGGAGGCCGGCGTCAACCGCATCAGCGTCGGCCCGGACGGCGCCCTCTACGCCGGCGGACTGGGCGCCGACGGCAACTGGGGCCAGGCCGGCAAACTCCGCTTCGGACTTCAGAAACTGACGCCGAACGGCACCCGCGCCTTCGACATCCACTCCATGCGGGCCACCCGCACCGGGTTCGTACTGAAGTACACCAAGCCCCTGGCGCAGGAGACCGTCGACAAGCTCGCCGAGAGCTACCGGGTCAAGCAGTGGCGCTACTCCCCGACCCCCGAATACGGCGGCCCCAAGATCGACGAAGAGTCCCTGACCGTCGCCGAGGCCACCGTCTCCGCCGACCGCACCGAGGTCCGCCTCGGCATCCCCGGGCTCCGCGCCGACCGCGTCGTCCACATCCGCTCCCCGCGGCCCTTCGCGGCGGCCGGCGGAGAGGAGCTGTGGAGCACCGAGGCCTGGTACACGCTGAACGCGATCCCCGGCGACAGGTCGCCCGTCACCGCCCACGAGGCGGAGGAGGCCAAGCTCTCCGGCGGCGCCGGCGTCACCAAGGAACACCAGGGCTACTCGGGCGGCGGCTTCGTCGACCGCTTCGGCACCAAGGGCGCCGGCGTCACCTTCCACGTCGACGCGGCCAAGAAGGGCACGTACGACGTGGGCCTGCGCTACGCCAACGGTCCCCACCCCTTCCACGGCACCAAGAAGCTCAGCCTCTACGTCAACGGGCACGAGGTCCGGCAGACCAGCCTGCCGCCTACCGGCGGCTGGACGACGTGGGCGACGCAGAACGAGCGGCTGACGCTGCGCAAGGGCCACAACACGATCGCCTACCGGTACGAGGACGGCGACGACGGCCACGTCAACCTCGACATGATCCACATCAACCGGCCGGACGAGCGGATCGCCCTGTTCGACGGCGGCACCCTGTCGCAGTGGCAGCACACCGACGGACGCGCGGTGAGCTGGCCGCGCGCCGGGGACGGGGCCGTGGAGGTCTGCTGCGGGGACATCCGCACCAAGCAGGGCTTCGGCGACCACAGGCTGCACGTCGAGTTCAACATCCCCGAACTCCCCGACGACGTCACCGGCCAGGACCGCGGCAACAGCGGCGTCTACCTCCAGGACCGCTACGAGATCCAGATCCTCGACTCCTACGGCGTGGCGGACCTCGCCGCCGACGAGGCGGCCGCCGTCTACAACCAGAAGGCGGCGGACAGCAACGCCGCGACCGCGCCGGGCACCTGGCAGTCCTACGACATCGTCTACCGCGCGGCGCGCTACGACAGCGCCGGGCGGAAGACGGAGGACGCCCGGGTCACCGTGTGGTGGAACGGGCGGAAGGTCCACGACGACGTGGCCCTCGCGGGGCCGACCGGCGGCGGCATCGCCGAGGGGCCCGCGACCGGTCCGGTCAGGCTCCAGGACCACGGCAACAAGGTCCGCTTCCGCAACGTGTGGGTCCAGCCGCTGGACTGACGCCCGCACCGCCCCAGGCGCACTGCCCGCCCCGCCCGGCCGGGGCGGGCGGGGCGCCGTTCTCGCCCCCTCCGCTGCTGCGGCAGCTCTTGACGGTCGGTGCGCGGGCTCACATACTGACGGCCAAATCGATTTGGCCAAATCGATTTGGCTCTCCGTCCAGGGCCGGATCGCGGCTGAAATCCGAGCGTTCCCGTACGCCCGAACGGAGCCCGAACGTGTCCAGTCCCCGCCAGAGCCGGCCGGCGTCCGGCCGACCGCCGGTCCCGGGCCGCACAGCGGCCACCCACCCGGCCGCCGAGCCCACCAGCCCTTCCGCATCCGCTCCCGAGCCGCCCGCCACGGCCTCCGAGCCGTCCGCCACGGCCTCCGAACCGCCGGCGCCCGCTTCCGTCCCCGAGCCCGCGACCGTCCCCGAGTCGTCCCCGACCGCTGACCTCCCCGAGCCCGCGACCGTCGCCGAGTCGTCCGCGACCGCTTCCGTCCCCCAGGCCGCCCCCGGATCGCAGGCCGAGGGCGACGGCGGGGCCGCGGGCGCGGGCCGGGGTGCGGTCGGCGGGGCCGACGAGGGGGCCGCGGGCGCGGGCCGGGGCGCCGCCGGCCGGGCCGGCGAGGGGGCCGGGAGCGGCGCCCGCCCCGGCACCCACCCCGTGGACGAGTCCCGGCCGCTCGGCCGCATCCTGCTCTTCGGCATCCAGCACGTCCTCGTCATGGCCGCCACCCCCATCTCGGCGATCTTCCTGATGAGCGCCACCCTCGGTCTCGAGGCCGGGCTGACGGTCGACCTGCTCTCCGCGGCCTTCGTGCTGTCCGGCGTCGGATCGCTGATCCAGTCGCTGGGACCTTGGAAGTTCGGGCCCCGGCTGCCGTTCGTGATGCTGCCGGGCGGTGCGCCGCTCATCCTGTTCCTCGCCATCGCCGAGCAGCACGGGCTGCCCACCGCCACCGGCGCGGTGATCCTCACGGCGGCCTTCTACTTCGTCGTCCTGCCGGTCTTCTCCCGGCTGCTCAGGTTCTTCCCCGCCCTCGTCATCGGCACGATGATCGTCATCGTCGGCGTCAACCTGGTGAAGGTCGGCGCGGTCCTGGTCACCGGCCGCCCCGGCACGCCCGGCTTCGCCGACCCGGTCGACCTCGGCCTCGGCATGGCGACGATCGGGTTCACCGTCGTCTTCTACCTGCTCTTCACCGGCATCATGCGCCAGCTCGCCGTCATGCTGGGACTGCTCGCCGGCACCGCGCTCGCCGCCGTGGCCGGCGCGGTCGACACCGGGAGCGCCGTCGGCTCAGGACTGATCAGCGTGCCGCAGCCGATGCCCTTCGGCTCGCCCGAGTTCAACCTCGTCGCCGCACTGCCGCTGATGCTCTACAGCCTGGCCTCCATGGCCGAGGCCACCGGCCAGACCGTCATCAACGCCGAGGCCGTCGGCAAGGACATCGACCGGCGCACCGACGTGCCGAAGACCGTCCGCGGCGACGCGTTCACCTCCCTCCTCGGCGGCTGCTTCGGCCTGCCGCTCATGGTCACCAGCGGGGAGAACATCGGCATCGTCCGGGTCACCGGGGTCCGCAGCCGGTTCGTCACCGCCGCGGCCGGCGTGGTGCTCGTCGCCATCGGGTTCCTCGCCCCCGTCACCCAGGCGATCAGCGTGATCCCGTCCGCGGTCGTCGGCGGCACCGCCATGGTCGTGTTCGCCGTCATCACCGTGCTCGGCGTCCAGATGCTCGGCCGCTCGGACCTCGACAAGCACACCAGCACGTTCATCTGCGCCGTCGCGCTGGCGCTCGGCCTGCTGCCGATCCTCGTCCCCGGCGTGTACGGCGGCTTCCCGCCGAACGTCCGCATCCTCCTGGAGAGCGGCGTCGCCGTCGGCGCGTTCGTCGCCGCCGTCCTCAACATCCTCTTCCACCACGTCCGGCCCGGCGTCGCCGCCCGCCTGACCACCGCCCGCACAGGAAGCGACCGATGAACCAGCCCGACCGAGACCTCCTCGCCGCCCCCGGCCCCCTCCTCCTCGAACCGGAGGCGGTCCTCCTCCCCGAAGGCCCCGTCGCCGGCTGGGCCGTCGTGATCGGCGACGGCCGGTTCGAGGCCCTCGGCCCGGCGGAGGAACTGCGGCGCACCCACCGGCAGTTGCGGCCGGTACCGCTGCCGGGCCGGCTGCTGATGCCCGGCTTCGTCGACGCCCACCACCACCTCACCCAGAGCTTCGGCGCCGCGCTCGCCTTCGGGGAGCCCTCGGAGATCTTCCGCCGGGTATGGGTGCCGCTGGAGGGCGCACTCGAGGAGGAAGCGGCCTACACCGCGGCCAAGCTGGCCGCTCTCGAAGCGCTGCGGGGCGGGTTCACCACCGTCGCCGACGCCGGGACCCGCGCCGACGTGGACATCGACGTCGTGGCGTCCGCCGCCCGCGACGCGGGGATACGGTGCGTCCTCGGCCTGGTCTGCAACGACGCGCACGACGCGAGCAACGCGAAGGGCGCGAGCAGCGCTGGCGGTTCGGACACCGCCGCCCCGGCCGTCCTGGAGAGCGCCGAGAAGCACCTGGCCCGGTACGCGGGCGACCCGCTCGTGCACCCCTCCCTGGCCGTCTCCATCCCCGAGGCGGCCACCGAGCGCACCCTGCGCGCCACCGCCCGACTGGCCGCCGAGGCCGGTGCCGTCGTACAGATCCACGTCAACGAGCACCTCGCGGGCGTGGAACGCTCCCTGGTACGGCACGGGCTGAGGCCCCTGGAGCACCTGCACCGCGTCGGCGCGCTCGGCCCTCAGCTGCTCGCCGCGCACGCCACGCTCCTGACGCCGCGCGAGGTGACCCTGCTCGCCGACACCGGCACCGCCGTCAGCTACAACCCGGTCGCCAGCGCCTGGAAGGGCAACGCGGTCGCGCCCGCCACCGCGATGGCCGAGCGCGGCATCCGCTTCGGGCTCGGCACCGACGGCACCCGCGGCGACGGCTTCCGGCTCGCGGACGCCGCCGAGTTCGCCCAGCGGCTGGCGTACGGGCTGAGCACCGGCGACTCCTCCTGCGGGGCCGGCTGGACCTGGCTGGAGCACGCCACCCGGGGCGGCGCGGACGCCGTCGGCCTCGGCGGCCGCACCGGTACCGTCGCCGCGGGCATGGCCGCCGACTTCCTCCTGGTCGACATCGACACTCCGGAACTCGCGCTCTCCTGGGACCTGCCCTGGGAGCTCGTACGGCGGGGCAACCGGGACCAGATCCAGGCGGTCTTCGTGGCCGGACGCCTGCGCCTGTGGCAGGGCCGGCCGGTCGGCTGGGACGGTCCCGCGCTGGTGCGGCGCGCCGCCGAGCTGGCCCGCGCCGCCGTCGGCCGGGCGGACATCACCCGGGCACACCCCACCTCCATGGCGGCACGGGCGCTGCATCGGGCACGGGAACGGAGCACGGCGCAGTGACGGTGCAGACGCTGGCGGTGCTCGCCGTCACGGTGGCGGTGGCGGCGTTCGTCCAGGGCAGCAGCGGACTCGGCTTCGCGCTGATCGTCGCGCCCGTGGCCGGGCTGGTCGACCCCCGGCTGGTCCCGGTGTTCGTGCTGGCGGCGATGATCCCGCTCAACCTGTACGTCGCCTGGCGGGAGCGCGCCTCGCTGGACCTGCGCGGCGCGGGCTGGATCACCGGGGCGCGGCTCGCCGCCACCCCGGCGGGGCTGGCGCTGCTCTGGCTGATCCCGGAACGCAGCCTCGGTGTGTTCGTGGGCGTCGCCACCGTGCTCGCGGCGGTGGTGAGCCTGGCCGCGCCCGCGTTCACGCCCGGCCGGGCCGCCTATGTCGGCGCGGGCGCGGTGACCGGACTGACGGAGACGGCGACCGGTGTGGGCGGTCCGCCGCTCGCGCTGGTCTACCAGCACCGGCCGCCCGCCGAACTGCGCTCCACCGTCGCCGCCTGCTTTCTCGTCGGCGAAGTCGCCTCGCTGGCCCTTCTGTTCGCCACAGGGAAGGCCGAGGCCGCGGAACTGGGGCAGGCCGCCGTTCTGCTGCCGGCGATCGCCGTCGGCGCATGGCTCAGCCGCCTGGTGCACCACCGGCTGGACGCCCGCCGGATGCGTCTGTTCGTGCTGGTCTTCGCGCTGGTGTCCGGGCTGGTGCTGATGCTGGGGGTCTGACGAGGCTACGGGCGATCGCGTCCCGCGGCGGCGAAGCCCGGGCCGTCACCTTCGTACGGTCCGGCGCGACGACGCGCGGACGATCACCTCCGGCTCGGGGGTCACCGCCACCGACGGCGTGCCGGCGTCCCCGCGCAGCCGTCCGAGCAGCAGCTCCACCGCGTCCGACGCCGCCCGGTCCAGGTGCAGGTCGACCGCGGTCAGCGGCGGCTCGCAGGTGCGGGCCCGCAGCCCGTCGTACCGGGTGACGACCATGACGTCGTCCGGTACGGCGCGCCCGCTCTCCCGTATCGCCCGGACCGCGCCCACCGCGAAGGCGTCGACCAGCGCGCACACCGCGTCGATGCCGGGATGCTCGTCGAGCAGGGCGGCGCACCGCTCGTACCCCGCCTGCTCACCGCCCGACTCCGCCACCCCGGCCACGACCGGCGTCCAGCCGTGCTCCTCGGCGAGCCGCTCGTAGGCGGCGATCGCGTCGACGGAGGAGTGGCGTGAGCCGGCGCCCACGATCAGCGCCGGCCGCGTCGCCCCCTGCTCGTGCAGATGCCCGAGCAGCAGCTCCGCTACCCTCCGCCCGCGCAGGTCGACGTACGGGGCGTCCTCGTCCGGCGACACCGGCCGGCCGAGCGCCACGTACGGCAGCCCCCGCTCGCGCAGTTGGGCCGCCGCCGCGTCCTCGACGTCGGGCTCGACCACGATGGCCCCGTCGATGTCGACGGAGTACAGCGCGGCACGCGACTGCACGGGCGGCACGAGGACGAGCGCGTAGTCGTGCAGCAGCGCGCGCTCCGCGGCGGCCGCCGCGACCTCCATGTAGAACCCGAGCCGGGAGGGCCCGCCGGCCACCGCGAACGGCATCGAGGAGGCCAGGGCGATCGCCTTCGCCTCGCCCCGCCGCAGCCGCTGCGCCCGCAGGTTGGGGCGGTAGCCGAGGTCCGCCGCCACCTGCCGGATCCGCTCGCGCGTGCGGGGGTCGACCTTGCCGAGCCCGTTCAGGGCGTGCGACACGGTCGTGCGCGAGACCCCGGCGACGCGCGCGACATCCGCGATCGTCGGCGGCCTGGGACCGGAGGCGGACGTAGCCATCTGCGCGGACACTCCTCGCGGGCGGGAACGGTTGTCCCGACCATCTTCGCCGACCCGCCGCCCGGCCGTGCCGCCCGGGCCACCCTTCGTCCGCGCCCCGTGACGTCGTGACCGGGTCCGGGACCGGTCACGCCAGCCGCCGGCGTATCCGGTCGGCGTCGACCGGGGTGCGCAGCGGTGCGGTGGTGCGGCAGCCCGGCAGATTGGCCTTGGCCAGGGTGCTGAGCAGGGCGCGCGGGCCGCTGTCGATGAAGACGGCGCAACCCGCCGTGTGCAGCCTGCGCAGGGTGCTGTCCAGGGCCATCGGCCGGACGAGGTGGGCGCCGGCGACGGCGCGGAGCTGATCGGGGGTGCGTGCGGGCCCGTCACCCGCGGCCGTGCACACCATGCGCTCCGGCGGCCGGACCGGCTGCCTGCGCACCATCCGGCCGAAGGCGCGGTGGACGTCGTCCAGCAGCGGGTGGTGGTAGGCGGTGCGGGAGCACAGGAGGGTGGCGCGGTGGCCGCGGCCGAGTGCGGCCTGCCGGGCGCGTGCGAGCGCGTCGTCCGGGCCGGCGAGGACCACCTGGGCGGGGGCGTTGCGGGCGGCGACGCGCACCTCGGGCGTACGGCAGGACGCGAGCAGGGCCGCCGTCTGCTCCGCGGTCATGTCCGTGGCCAGCAGTCCCGCCGGCGGCAGCGCGGCCTCCCGCAGCAGCAGGTCGCGGCGGCGCAGCAGGGAGGCGCCCTGGTAGGCGGTGATGACGCCGGTGACGGTGAGCGCCGCCAGGTCGCCCACGCTGTGCCCGAGGACCGCGTCCACGGGTGCCCGCAGATGGTCGAGGAGGACGGCGGCGGAGGCGACGACCGCGGCGTAGGTGGCCAGGTCGAAGGCGAGCGGGTCGCCGGCCAGGAGCTCCTCGGGGCCCGGCGCACCGGGGTCGGTGAGCAGCCGGCTCACCGGCTCCGTGCCGTAACCGGACCCGGAGTCCACGGCCTCCAGGACCGCGCGCACCGCCGGGACGCCCCCCAGGTACCGCAGGGCCCCGGGCAGGTAGGCGCCCTGCCCGGGGCACATCAGCACCGTGCGCGGGGGCCGCGCCGCGGGCACGGGGGCGCCGCGGGTCATGAGGCACCGGCGAAGGCCAGGGCCACGTTGTGCCCGCCGAAGCCCAGGCTCGTGCTGACGGCGGCCAGCGGACCGGAGGGCAGCGGTTGGGGGCTGCGGCCGACGACGTTCAGCTCGACGGCCGGGTCGAGACGGTCCAGCGTGCACACCGGCGGTGCGGTCCGCTCGCGCAGGGCGAGCACCGTGAGGACGGCCTCGACGGCCCCCGCGGCACCCAGGGTGTGGCCGAGGGCGGCCTTGGGCGCGCTGACCGCGATGTTCTTGAGCGCGTCGCCGAACACCGCGCGCAGCGCCCGGGCCTCACCCAGGTCGCCGAGCGGCGTCGAGGTGGCGTGGGCGTCGACGTGCTGGACCTGGCGGGGTGTCAGACCGGCGTCGCTCAGGGCGGCGGTGACCGCGGCGGCGCAGCCGGTTCCGCCGGGGGCGGGCTGGGCCACGTGGTGGCTGTCGTTGGTGATGCCCGCACCGGTCAGGTAGCCGTGCACCCGGGCGCCCCGTGCCGCGGCGTGCTCCGGGCTCTCCAGGACGAGGACGCCCGCCCCCTCGCCCATCACGAACCCGTCCCGGTCCGCGTCGAAGGGCCGGGACGCCCGCAGGGGGTCGTCGTGGCGCCGGGACAGGGCGCCCAGCCGGGCGAACCCGGCGAGGGCGAGTGGCACCAGCGCGGCCTCGGTGCCGCCCGCGACCACGACGTCGGCGTGGCCGTCGCGGATGATGCCCAGGGCCTGGGCGAGGGCTTCGGCGCCGGCCGCGCAGGCGCTGACCGGGGTGTGCACCCGGGACTTGGCCCCCACCATCAGCCCGACCTCGGCCGCGGGATGGTTGGGCAGCATGCGGGGGATGGTGCGGGGGGTGACCCGGCCCGCTCCCTCCGTCGCCAGCCGGTGCTGCTGCTCCAGGATGCTGGACAGCCCGCCCAGGCCCACGCCGACGACCGCGGCCAGGCGGGTCCCGTCGGCGGTGCGGCCCGGCTCGTCCGCCAGACCGGCGTCCCGCACCGCCTCCTTCGCGGCGACGAGGGCGAGCTGGGCGGAGCGGTCGCAGTGCGAGGCCTTCGCGGCGGGGAGCACCGACCGCGGGTCGACGGCCGCGCGGGCCGCGAGGTGGTCCTGCGCGGAGCCGTCGGGCATCTCGAACGTCACGCGCTCGATCCCGCACCGCCCGGCCAGCAACGCCGCCCACGTGGTGGGGACGTCACCCCCCAGCGCCGTGGTCAGCCCCAGACCGGTGACCGCCGCCGCCCCCTCCGCACGGAACCGGGCGGTGCCCCGCGGAGCACTCACGAGGCCCCGCCGGCGGGAGCGGTCACGGCGGCGAGGTGGCTGACGATCTCACGCACCGTGGTGAGCCGCTCCGCGTCCTCCGGCGGCACCTGGATCTGCCAGTGCTCCTCGATGGCGGTGACCAGTTCGAGCCGTGCCAGGGAGTCGACGCCCAGGTCGTCGGTCAGGGAGCTGTCGAGGCGCACGTCCTGGGCGGACAGGTCCTCGACCGTCGCGGCGAGCAGTTCCTGAAGCTCTCCGAAGAGCTGTCGTTCGTCGGCTGCGGGCAGCATGCGGTTCCTCCTCACGGACCGGCGTCCTGCCGGGTCCACGACCGCAGGCTTTCCGGTCATCCGGAACCCCAAGCGCCACTTGAGGAGGGCGAGTGGAGCACGCGGGGCATCCGGCGGGCGCCCCCGCGAGGGGCCCGCCGCACCTTCACCCACAAGCGCCCCGCCCCGGCATGAGGGTGCCCCCCGACGGACACGTAACGGGCCCCGGCGGTACGGACGTCGCCCCCGCGACGGGCACCCGGACGGCGAGAACGCCTCCTCGTGGCCCCGGTTCAGGCCTGCGGCGCGGCCAGGGTCCGCTTGGCCAGCTCGTAGGCGGGAAGCATCGCCTCGTGCTCCTCGGCGTCGAGTCCGCCGAGGTGGACGAGGACCGTCCGGTCCCCGGTGCGGACGGCGAGCGCCCGCTCCGGCTTCGTCTCCTCGAGCAGCTCGCTCCGCCGGAGGTACTCCACCTCGGCCCCGGCCAGCTCGCCCGCCCGGAAGGCGCCGTACTTCTCCCCGCTCACCTCGCCCTCCGCCGCGACGAACTCCTCCAGCACGCGACGGGGATCGGCGACGCCCGGCTCGCCGGTCCACACACGCAGATAGCCGAGGTGCCCCGCCGGCTTGGCGTCCACCTCGCAGACCAGCGTCACCGGGCCCTGACGCAGCAGCGCGTCCGCGAGCTCGGCGGCCGCCCCGTCGCCGTCGACGGCCTCGGCCGTCCAGCCCTCGGCGATGTCGAAGGTCACCGGCAGTTCACACGCCGAGCCTGCGGCCCCGATCGTGCCGCCGACGTCGGCGCCCGGACCGTCGCCCCGGGCGGCGGCACCGGCCGACGCGGACGCACGGGCACCTCCCTCGGCCCCCTCCTCGCCGCCGCACCCCGTCAACACCCCTGCGGCGAGCACCACGACGCCCAGTCCCCGCCACACGCTTCCCACCCCGAGCCGCATCTGCGCCTCTCCTCCCAGTCGAGCCGCGCAACTGTAACCGGCGCCGCTCACCGCCCGCGGAACCGGGGGCGCGCACGTGAGAGGCTGGCGGGGCTCCCGCCAGGTGTCCGGCGCGGTGGACGACCGGGCGGCGGGCGCCCCGTGGGGCCCCACGCCCCCGCGGAGACCCATGTGAAGGAGGCCCGCCCACGTGAAGAGCGCCGACATGTCCCGCGATGCGCGGCTGGCCGCCCACGGTGCCGTCTCCACCTCCCTGGCGCTGTGCGGTGACCGCAGGCTGCGCGAACTCGTCGACGCCGGCACGCCGGTCGGTTCCGGCATCGGCGGCACGTCCGTCCTGCTGGAGGTCGACGGCACACCGGTCTTCGTCAAGCAGGTACGTCTGACCGATCGTGAACGACGCCCGGAGAACGTCCGCTCCACGGCCGACCTGTTCGGCCTTCCGGTCTTCTGCCAGTACGGCATCGGCAGCATCGGCGGGCCCGGGTTCGGCGCCTGGCGGGAGCTGGCCGCCCACACCATGACGACCAACTGGGTGATCGCGGGGGACCACGAGGGGTTCCCGCTGCTGCACCACTGGCGGGTCCTGCCCGACGACGGCCGGCCGCTGCCCGGGGAACTGGCCGATGTGGAACGCGCCGTCGCCTACTGGGGAGGCGGGTCCGGCGTGCGCGACCGGATCGAGGCGCTCAGGCGGTCGTCGGCGAGCCTCACGCTGTTCCTGGAGTACATCCCGTGGAACCTGCACGAGTGGCTGGGGCACCGGATCCGGGCCGGTGGCGAGGCGGCCGAGCGGGCCTGTGCCATGGTCGAGGACCAACTGGCGGCCGGCGTCTCGTTCATGAACGCCCGCGGGCTGCTGCACTTCGACGCCCACTTCGAGAACATCCTCACCGACGGCCGGCGGCTGTACTTCGCCGACTACGGCCTCGCCGTCTCCTCCCGCTTCGAGCTGAGCCGGGCAGAGGCCGACTTCTTCGAGGGGCACCGCACCTACGACCGGTGCTACACGTCGGCGTACCTGGTCAACTGGCTGGCCTTCGCCCTGTACGGCCACGGACCGGACGAGCGCGCGGCGTTCGTGCGCGCCTGCGCCCAGGGCGTCCGCCCGGGCGGGATCCCGCCCGCGCTCGCCTCGCTCCTGCTCCGGCACGCGCCGATCGCGGCGGTGATGGGGGAGTTCACCCGCCGGTTCCGGCAGGAGAGCCGGGCGGTCCCGTACCCGCTGGAGGCGATCCGCCGGACCGAGCAGCGGCAGGGACGGCCGACCGGCCGTGATGCGTCGCAGATGTCCTGATCTGTCCCTATATGCTCGCCCGATGCCGAGTGTTCCCAAGTGGGCCCTGGTCTCGTCGGCGTGCGCTCCCGTACTGCTGGTCGTGGGGTGGCTGGTCGCGGCCGGGCTGGAGGGTCCCGCCTACGATCCGGCCAGGCAGACGATCAGCGTCCTGGCGGCGCACGGGTCCCCGGGGTACTGGGTGATGACCGGGGCGCTCCTGGCACTGGGCGTCTGCCATCTGCTCACCGCCCTGGCGCTGCGGCCGGCCGCGACGGCCGGGCGGCTGGCGCTGGCCGGTGGCGGTCTCGCCGCGCTGGTGGTGGCGCTGGTGCCCGCGCCCAGCAGCGGTGGGTCCCTGCGCCACGGTTCCGTGGCCGCCGTCGGGTTCGCCCTGCTGGCGGTGTGGCCGGTGCTGGCCGCCGGCCGCGGCCGGACCGCACCCTGGGCCCTGCGGCCCGCGCCGTCGATCCTGGCGACGTCCGCGATGGTCGCGGGCGCCGTGTGGTTCGTCGCGGAGATGCAGTGGCAGGGCGTCGCCGGCGCGGCCGAGCGGGTCGTGACCGCCGTGCAGTCCGTGTGGCCGTTCGTGGTCGTCACCTCCTGCCTGCGCCGTTCCCGGAGCCCCGCGGAGGCGGACGAGTCGCCCGCGTGACCGTCGCCCGCGTGACCCGGCCGCGCCGGCGGTCCGCCCGGTGCCTATTCCTCCAGCCCGTCCCGGTGCCGCAGCGCCTCGCGGGTCTCCCGGGTCGGGTCCTGCACCGGGGCGTCCTCCTGCACGGAGCCCGGGGCTGCGCGCTCCGGCGCGGCGGGGCTGCGCGAGGTCTGCGGCGGCAGCGGCGGGCTCTGGTCACCCGGGGCGCCGGCGCCGGCCGCGGGCAGCCGCAGCACGAGCAGGGCGGTGTCGTCGCCCTCGGGGGAGAGGCGGTCGAGCAGCTGGTCGCAGAAGGCGTCCACGCTCTGCCCGGACAGCCGCCGGGCCAGGACGGCGGCGTGATGGCGCAGCCGGGCCAGACCGGCGTCGATGGGACGGTCCCGGCTCTCCACCAGACCGTCGGTGTAGAACAGCACGAGGGACTCCGCGGGCAGGTCCTCCCGCGCGTCCGGCCAGCTCAGCCCGAGATGCAGGGTGGCGCTCATCCCGATCAGCGGGCCGTGCCCCCCCGGTGAGGAAGCGGGTGCCGCCCTCCCGCGTCACCAGCAGCGGCGGGGGATGACCGGCGTTGACCCAGTGCAGCCGCCAGGGTCCGCCCTCGGGTCCCTCGATGCGGGCGAAGACGAGCGTGGCCATGGGCGCGTCGCTGGTGTTGGTGACCGCCTCGTCCAGCCGGCGCATGATCATGCTGGGCGGCTCGGTGTGCGTCCAGGCGAGGGCGCGCAGCATGTTGCGGACCTCGGCCATGTGGGCGGCGGCCTGGAGGTCGTGGCCGACCACGTCCCCGATGACCAGGGCCAGGACTCCGTCGCCGAGCAGGAAGGCGTCGTACCAGTCGCCGCCGACCTCCATGGCGCTCTGCGCCGGCAGGTAGCGGGCGGTCATCCGCAGGTGGTCGACCTGGGGCAGCGGAGCCAGCAACCGGCGCTGCATGGTCGCGGCGACGTTGCGCTGCTCGCCGTAGAGCCGGCCGTTGTCCAGCACCAGGGCCAGGCGCCGGCCGATGTCCGCGAGCAGCCGCACCTCGGTGTCGGGCGGCGGGGACGTGCGGTCGGCCCGCGCGACGGTCAGCAGCCCGTAGCGCCGGCGGCGGGAGCGGATCGGCGCGACCGTGGCCCAGTGGCCGCCGAGCCGGTCGAACAGGCGGCGGTGGGTGGCGGCGAACGGCGCGGCCGGGTCCCGCAGGCCGGCCGCGTTCAGCAGCAGCGGCTGATCGCCCAGGGTGCCCCGGGAGCCCGCCCGGGCGGCCCCGGCGGGCAGCTCCAGCGGGCCTTCCAGCTCCTGCGCCCGGCGCGGGTGCGCGGGACTGCGCACCGCGATCCGCTCCAGTTCCCCGGAACGGTCGTCGACCAGGTCGACGGCGGCCCAGTCCCCGAGCTCCGGCACCAGCAGCGGGAGCAGCCGGCTGGTCGCGGCGGAGGCGTCCATGCTGGACATCAGCACCGAGGAGACGTCCGCCAGCAGATTCAGCCGGCCGGTCATCGCCTCCAGGGCGGCGGTGTGCGCCGCCGCCCGCTCCGCGGCGCCCCGGTGCAGGCTGAAGTCGCTGAAGGCCACCACCAGCCCGTTCCTGCCGCCCTCCAGGGCGAGCGGCGTCGTGGACCAGATGATAGGCAGCGTGGTGCCGTCGCCCCGCAGCAGGTACTCCTCGCTGCCCTCCTCGGCGTCCCGGCCGCTCAGCAGCGGAGTCCGCATCAGGCACTCCTCGCGGCCATGGCGCTTCCGTCGGGGCGCCGGTGGAGCAGATCGTGCGCGTCCCGGCCCAGCATGTCCCGCGCGGACCGGCGCAGCAGCCGCTCCCCCCAGGGGTTGACGTATGTGATGAGCCCGGCCGCGTCCATGGTGAGGACGCCCACCCCGATGCCGTGCAGCACGGCATCCGCGAAACCGGGGCCGACGGCGTCGCCTGATCCGGTCATGGGCCTTCACTCCTCGCGGCACAGCTACTACGTAGCAGACCACATCGCCCGCCCCTCGGCACGGGACGCGGGGCGGACGGACCCGTGCCCCGGACGGGGAACGCACCCGCTTACGCGGTGGTGCCGGAGCCGCCGTGCGGCCGGCTCTCCCGCTGAAGCGTCACCGCGCGGCCACCGCCCGAACCGGCGGACCCGGCCCGACTGGAACCGGCGGACCCGGCCCGACTGGAACCGGCGGACCCGGCCCGACCGGAACCGGCCCGACCGGAACCGGCGGACCCGGTCCGACCGGAAAGCCACGGACCCCCGGCGGCGTCCGTACGGTGAACGGGCCGGGAGGGCCGCGGCGCGCGGCTCATCCCTGCCCGGGGTCCTGGCCGCCCCGCAGGCGCTCCAGGTCCGAGGGGCGTACCTGGATCGCCACCAGGGCGATCAGCGCGGCGACCACGGCGAAGACCGCCGCCGTGATGAACGCCGCCGAGACGCCGGAGGTGAGCACGGCGTCGCCCCAGGGCGGCGGCAGTTCCCCGGTGCGCTCGAAGCGCAGGCGCTCGACGGGCGTCGCCTGCTCCAGAAACCGCGGGATCTGCCGCTCCGCCTCACCGGCGCCGGCCGTGCCGAACACGGTGACCAGGATGGACAGGCCCAGCGAGCCGCCGACCTGCTGGGTGGCGTTGAGCAGTCCGGACGCCGCACCGGTCTCCGCGGTCGGCACGTTCGACAGCGCCATCAGCGTCAGCGAGACGAACTCCATGCCCATGCCCAGGCTGAAGACCAGCATCGGCCCGAGGACGCTGCCCGCGTAGGTGGAGTGGACGTCGGTCAGGGTCAGCCAGGCCAGGCCGGCCGCCGCGAGGACGCCGCCCGTCACCATGAACGGCTTGGGCCCGTACACCGGCAGGAACCGGGAGGCCAGCCCCGCGCCGACCGCGATGACCGCGCTGACCGGCAGGAAGGCGAGCCCGGCCCGCAGCGGGCCGAAGCCCAGCACGTTCTGCACGAACAGGGTCAGGAAGAAGAACATGCCGAACATCGCCGCGGCCAGGCAGAGCATGATGCCGTACGTGCCCGCCCGGTTGCGGTCGGCGAACATGTGCAGCGGGGTGATCGGCTGCCGGGATCTCCTCTCGATCAGCAGGAACACCACCAGGACGACGACGGCCACCGCGAACGACGCCAGTGTCAGGGCGTCCCGCCAGCCCTGCTGGGCGGCCCGGATGAACCCGTACACCAGCAGCACCATGCCGGCGGTGGAGGTGAGTGCGCCGGTGACGTCGAAGTGGCCCGGGTGGCGTGCGGACTCCTTGATCCAGCGGGGCGCGGCGATGGCGATGAGCAGCCCGATCGGGACGTTGACGAAGAGCACCCACCGCCAGTTCAGCCACTCCACGAGCATGCCGCCGGCGAGCAGGCCGATCGCACCGCCGCCCGCCGAGACCGCGGCGAAGACCCCGAACGCCCGGTTGCGTTCCGGTCCCTCGCGGAACGTCGTACTGATCAGCGCGAGCGACGTCGGCGACGCGATGGCGCCGCCGACGCCCTGGAGGGCACGGGCCGCGAGGAGCTGGCCGGGGTTCTGCGCCAGCCCACCCAGCAGGGACGCCAGGACGAACAGCAGCACACCGAAGACGAAGACGCGCCGTCTGCCGAGGATGTCACCGGCCCGGCCGCCGAGCAGCAGCAGCCCGCCGAAGGTGAGGGTGTAGGCGCTGACCACCCACGACAGGCTGGTGGTGGAGAAGTCCAGGGAGCGCTGGATGTGCGGCAGCGCGATGTTGACGATGGTGATGTCCAGCACCACCATCAGCTGGCAGGAGGCGATGACCAGCAGGGCCATCGCGTTCCCGCCGCCGCGGGACTCGCCGGCGCTCGTCCTGGCCGTGGCGACCGGCCGCGGAACACCGCTCATGCCGGGTCGCCCCTTCGGGGGTTCACCGTTCGACGGTACGTCCGCGGCGCGCGGGCCACCACTCGGCGGCGCGCTAGTCGACCTTGACCCAGTCGAGGGTGCGTTCCACCGCCCGCTTCCAGCCCTCGTAGCCCTCCGCGCGCCGCTCCTCGGACCACTGGGGGCTCCAGCGCCTGGACTCCTTCCAGTGCGTGCGCAGTTCATCGGTGCTCTGCCAGAACCCGGTGGCCAGTCCGGCCGCGTACGCGGCACCCAGCGCGGTGGTCTCCGCGACGACGGGACGGCTGACGGGGACGCCGAGGACGTCTGCCTGGATCTGCATGCACAGGTCGTTGGCGGTGACACCGCCGTCGACCTTCAGGACGTCGAGGTGGACGCCGGAGTCCTGCTCCATGGCCTCGACGACGTCGCGGCTCTGATAGCAGATGGACTCCAGCGTGGCGCGCGCCAGGTGCCCGTTGTCGTTGTAGCGGGCGAGGCCGACGATGGCGCCCCGCGCGTCGGAACGCCAGTAGGGGGCGAACAGGCCCGAGAAGGCCGGGACGAAGTACATCCCGCCGTTGTCCTCGACGCTGCGGGCGAGGTCCTCGCTCTCCGCGGCGGTCTTGATGATCTTCATCTGGTCGCGCAGCCACTGCACGGCGGACCCGGTCACCGCGATGGAGCCCTCCAGGGCGTAGACCACGGGTTCGTCGCCGAACCGGTAGGCCACCGTGGTCAGCAGCCCGTGCCGGGAGCGGACGAGTTCCGTGCCGGTGTTCAGCACCAGGAAGCTGCCGGTGCCGTAGGTGTTCTTCGCCTCGCCCGGCGCGAAGCAGACCTGCCCGACGGTGGCCGCCTGCTGGTCGCCGAGCACCCCGGTGATGGGCACGGCGGCCCGCAGCGGCCGGGAGGTCCGGGCCACGCCGTAGGCCTCGCGGTGCGAGGAGGCGTTGATGGCGGGCAGCATCGCGCGGGGGATGCCGAAGAAGCCCAGCAGCTCGTCGTCCCAGTCCAGCGTCTCCAGGTTCATCAGCATGGTGCGGCTGGCGTTGGTCACGTCGGTGGCGTGGATGCCGCCGTCGGGCCCGCCCGTGAGGTTCCACAGCACCCAGGCGTCCGTGTTGCCGAACAGGGCGTGCCCCTGTTCCGCCGCCTCGCGGACGCCGTCGACGTTCTCCAGGATCCACTGGACCTTGCCCGCGGAGAAGTACGTCGCCGGCGGCAGACCCGCCTTGCGGCGGATGACGTCGCCCTTGCCGGAGCGTTCGAGTTCGGCCGCGATCGCGTCCGTGCGGGTGTCCTGCCAGACGATGGCGTTGTAGTAGGGGCGGCCGTTGCGCGGGTCCCACACCACGGTGGTCTCCCGCTGGTTGGTGATGCCGATGGCCGTCAGGTCCTCGCCCGCCAGGCCGCTGTGCCGCAGGGCGTTCTGCATCACCGAGTTGGTGCGCTCCCAGATCTCCACCGGGTCGTGCTCCACCCAGCCCGAGCGCGGGAGGATCTGGGCGTGTTCCAGCTGGTGCTTCGCCACCTCGTTGCCGCCGTGGTCGAAGATCATGAAGCGGGTGCTGGTGGTGCCTTGGTCCACCGCACCGACGAAGTCCGCCATGGTTGCCGCCTCTCCGGGCCGGGGTCAGGGCTCTGGCGTCGGGACGCGTCCCGGCGGCTCGGGTTCCGCCGCCGGCAGGAACCGGCCGATGAGCGCCTTGTACAGACCCGCACCCAGCACGCCGCCGATGAGGGGTCCGAGGATCGGCACCCAGAAGTAGAGGTTCCCGTACTGATCTCGCCACGCCCCGCCGTAGCCGGTGAGGAAACTGGCCAGCCGGGGGCCGAAGTCGCGCGCGGGGTTGATGGCGTAGCCCGCGTTGGTGCCCCAGGCCATGCCGATCGCGACGACGATCAGGCCGATGATGAACGGGGCCAGATTGGCACCCGGCGGTGTGTTCAGCAGGTCCGTGACGGCCATGACCAGCAGCAGCAGGATGGCCGTGCCGATGATCTGGTCACGGAAGGCGCCCCACTCGCCGACCGGCAGGTTCGTGTTGCCGTTGGCGGGGAGCGTGGAGAACACGCCCTGTGTCTTGATGGTGTGCCCGGGGTCGGCCTTCGCCAGGGCCTCCGTGTAGTTCCAGCGGACCAGGAGCGCCGCCACGAAGGCGCCGGCCGTCTGGGCCACCGCGTACGGCGCCACCTTGCGCCAGGGGAAGCCTTTGAACACGGCCAGACCGAGTGTCACCGCGGGGTTGATGTGGGCGCCGCTCAGGCGCGCCGCCACGTACACACCGAGGGTGACGCCCAGGCCCCAGGCCCACGCGATGCTGTCGTGGTCACCGAGGCCGCCCGCCGGATCGGTCAGGGCGCCGCCGGCGACGACCTGGGCGACGACGCCGCAGCCGAAGAGGATGAGGACCATCGTGCCCGCGAACTCGGCCGCCAACTCGCCCGGCAGGCCGGACCGTTTGCGCCACTCAGCCATGGGAGCCCACCTTCCGCCGGCGAGACCGAGCGTCGAGCGCTCGAGTCCCTCCTGGAGAGATTAAGGGCATATGTGGTAATTCGCACCCAGAGGTGAGAGGGAGTTCGCTCCCAGAGGTGAGGGGGAGGGTGACCCGGCTGAACTTCTCCGCGGCCAGCGGATCGGATCCAGGTACGGCTGCGACGAGACGCGCGCGGAGAACCCGGGGGTCACTCGAAGAACTTCAGGCTCCAGCCGGTGTCCCGCTCGGGGCCGGGGACGTTGCTGCGGCTGTACGTCGTGTTCCCCCACCAGGCGAACGTCCCGGTGTACCAGTAGCGGTTCTCCCACGCGTACGGCGTTCCCTTCGGCACCGCGTGGAACATCAGCGGGAACCTCGGGCCGGCCGGGGGGCTCGTGGCGATGTCGCCGTCGAGCAGGACGAAGGTGTGGTGGCCGGGGCCGTCGATGTACAGCGTCGGGTCCCAGCCGGCCATCATGGTCGCCCGGTGCGAGCCGAACAGGCAGCCGTTGGACTTGTACCAGTCCCAGACGTACGTCGGGTCGCCGCCGGCGCGCAGCCGCAGGTCGGCCAGGCAGTACCGGTCGCTCCAGCTGCCGTTGGCGGAGTAGACGATGTGCAGCTGCCCGTTCGGGTCCTTGATCGGCTCCGGGGCCTCGTTGATGTACGGGTTGCCGACCACGCGCTCCCAGCTCTCCCTCGGCTGGGAGATGACGTACCGGGGTCCCGTCGGGGTGGTCGGGCTGCTCATCCGCGCGATGTAGAGGTTCTGCTCGACGTTGGTGTCGCCGGCCCAGCCGGACCAGACGAACCAGCGCTGCCCGCCGAAGGTGAACAGGGTCCCGTCGATGGCCCACTTGTCGTCGGGCAGGGCCAGCTTCGTCTCGGCGGTGTAGCCGCTGTCGGGGGTGGCCGAGCTGATGACGTACATGCGGTGGGCCGGTCCGCGTCCGGCCGAGAAGTAGATGTAGTACCGGCCGCCGTCCCGCACGATCTCGGGCGCCCAGACCTCGCCGAGACCGCGGCTGTCGGACCACACCTGCCGGGCGGGCGCCGACGCGAGGACGTCCGTCGAGGGGGCCTGGCGGACGGCGATGCCGCCGCCGGTCGACTGCACGGAGATGTAGGTGCCGCCGACCCTCAGCACGCTCGGGTCCGCGGCCCGCAGGCCGGTCTGTCCCGCCCGGGCCGGCTCCGCGACGGCCAGGGACAGGGCGGCGGCGAGGACCGCGGCGAGGACCGCGGCGAGCGCGAAGGCACCGGCGCGGGAGAGCGGTCGGAGGAGTTGCATCGCGTCGTCTTCCTTCCTGACGTACCGCTCCTACATCGATGTAAAGGGCTCTCCGGGCAGCATGCTGAATTGAAGAGCACCTGTCAATATCGGGCGGTTCCCCTTGGTAGGCTCCGCCGGACCGGCTCGTCGAGGGGTTCGAGGGGGCAGCGGCCGAGATGCGGACCAAGGGATACACGGCGGTCGAGTACGGCGGTGTGAGCGTGCTCGTCGGCGCCGAGCGGGGCGCCTACCCGTACGGCAACTCGCTGCTGGTCCGGGGCGCGTCGGCGTCCCTGGTCGTCGATCCCTCGCTGTCGCTCCTTCAGGGGGCACCGCCCGCGGACCTGGTCCTGGTCAGCCACGCCCACGAGGACCACATCGCCGGCCTCGGCGGCTACGACGTGCCGGTGCACGTCCATGAGGCCGACCTCGCCGCGCTGCGCTCCCGGGCGGCGCTGCTCGCCGGGTACGGCCTCCCGCCCGACGCGGCAGCCGAGTTCGAGCAGACCCTGCGGGACCGGTTCCACGTGCACGGCCGCCCGGACGCGACGGGCTTCACGGACGGCACCGTGTTCGATCTCGGCGGGCGCACCGTGACCGTCGTCCACCTCGCCGGTCACACCACGGGCCACTCGGGCTTCCTGATCGAGCCGGACGGCTTCCTCTTCGTCGCGGACATCGACCTGACGTCGTTCGGCCCGTACTACGGCGACGTCGACAGCGACCTGGCCGACTTCGAGGAGTCGATGCGCCGCTGCCGGGACATCGACGCGCGCTGGTACGGCACGGCCCACCAGAAGGGCGTGATCGAGGGCGCGGCCGAGTTCCGGCGGCGGCTGGACGCCTTCGCCGGCGTGGTGCGGCGGCGGGAGGCGACGCTGCTGGCGTTTCTCGCCGAACCGCGGACCGTCGAGGAGATCGTCGACCACCGTCTGGTCTACCGGCCCCATGTCGAGGGAGCGCACGTCAGGACGGTGGAGCGCAGGACCGCGGCGCAGCACCTGGACCGGCTGCTGGGCGACGGCCGGGTCCTGGAGGCGGGGCAGGGCAGGTACCGCGCGGCGTAGCGTCGCGCAGGCGCGGGCGCAGGCCCGGGGGGCGTGGCTCGTGCCGCGCCGACCCGCGGGGGGCGCTCGTGCTGCGCCCTCCCGGCGGCGCGACTACTGTCGGTGCGTGACGCACCGGACGTCCTCAGGGGCGCCGTCCTGACCCGGGAGGTCGCAGTGCCGGAGCTCTTCATCGGCGGTGACTGGGTCGCCGCGGCAGAGGGCGGGAGGCGGGAGATCCGCTGTCCCGCCGACGGATCGCTGGTCGCGACGGTCGACGAGGCGGGCCCCGAGGACGCCTCCGCGGCGATCGCCGCGGCACGCGAGGCCTTCGACCACGGCCCCTGGCCACGCACCCCGGCCGCCGAGCGCGGGGCCCTGCTGCTGCGCGTCGCCGCGCTGCTGGAACGCGATCGGGACGCCTTCGCCCGCGCCGAATCCCTCGACACCGGCAAACGGCTCGTCGAGAGCGGCTACGACATGGACGACATCGCGGGCTGCTTCCGCTACTTCGGCAACCTGGTCGCCGCGGGCGGCGACGACCGCATCGTCGACACCGCGGAAGGCGGCGTCGACAGCCGGGTCGTCCACGAGCCGGTCGGGGTGTGCTCACTGATCACCCCCTGGAACTACCCCCTGCTCCAGACCGCCTGGAAGGTCGCGCCCGCCGTCGGCGCCGGCAACACGTTCGTGCTCAAACCCAGCGAACTGACCCCGCACACGGCCATCATGCTGATGCGGCTGCTCACCGAGGCCGGGCTGCCCCCGGGAGCGGCGAACCTGCTGCTCGGCACCGGACCGGCCGTCGGCGCCCCGCTCACCGAGGACCCGAGGGTCGACCTCGTGTCCTTCACCGGCGGTCTCGTCACCGGCCGGCGCATCATGGCGGCGGCGGCCCCGACGGTGAAGAAGGTCGCCCTGGAACTCGGCGGCAAGAACCCCAACATCGTCTTCGCCGACGCGGACTTCGAGGCGGCGGTCGACCACGCCCTGATGGCGGTCTTCCTCCACTCCGGCCAGGTCTGCTCGGCCGGCGCCCGGCTGCTGGTCCAGGACGACCTGCACGACGCCTTCGTGGACGCGATCGTCGAGCAGGCCGAGCGCATCCCCCTCGGCGGGCCCTTCGACGAGAACGCCCGCACCGGGCCGCTGATCTCCGCCGCCCACCGCGACAAGGTCGAGGCGTACGTCGCGGCCGGGCTGGCCGAGGGCGCGGTGCTGCGCTGCGGCGGCCGGCGCCCGGAGCGCGAGGACCTGCGGGACGGCTTCTACTACCTGCCGACCGTGCTGGACGAGTGCCACGCCGGGATGTCCGTGATCCGCGACGAGTCCTTCGGGCCGGTCCTGACGGTGGAGCGGTTCCGTGACGAGGACGAGGCGGTCGCCCTGGCCAACAGCACCGTCTACGGTCTGGCGGGCGCCGTGTGGACCGAGGACACCGCCCGCGGCCACCGTGTCGCCTCCCGGGTCCGCGCCGGCACCCTGTGGATCAACGACTTCCACCCGTACGTCCCCCAGGCCGAGTGGGGCGGCATGAAGCAGTCCGGCTTCGGCCGCGAACTGGGCCCCGCCGGCCTGGCGGAGTACCAGGAGACCAAGCACATCTGGCGCCGGCTCTCACCCGCTCCCCAGCGGTGGTTCGCCTAGGCGCCGGCGCACACAGGCCACCCGCACACGGGCCACCGGCATGCAGGCCACCCGCACACGGGCCACCACCTCACATGCCACCATGGGCGTATGCCGAACGGACCACGGAAGGAGACGGCGGCATGCCCCAGGCCCCCGGCCCGGCCGGCGCGGCGATCGTGCCGCTGACCGCCGAACACGCCGAGCAGGTCCTCGCCATCTACCGCGCCGGCATCGAGGAGGGCAACGCGACCTTCGAGACCGCCGCCCCGACCTGGGAGGCGTTCGACGCCGCCAAGCTGCCCGGACACCGCTTCGCCGCCGTCGACGAGAACGGCACGGTGCTCGGCTGGGTCGCCGTGAGCCCCGTCTCCGACCGGTGCGCCTACGCCGGAGTGGTCGAGCACTCCGTCTACGTCCACCCGGCGGCCCGCGGCCGGGGAGTCGCCTCGGCGCTGCTCAAGGCTCTGGTGGAGTCCACCGAGGCGGCGGGGATCTGGACGGTCCAGTCCGGGATCTTCCCGGAGAACACCGCCAGCCTCGCCGTCCACGAGCGCGCCGGATTCCGGGTCATCGGCACCCGCCGGCGCATCGGCCGGCACCACGGCGTGTGGCGGGACGTGGTCCTCGTGGAGCGGCGCAGCCCCGTGATCGACTGAGCGGGACGACCGCGCCTCACCGCCCGGACCCCGCCGTCCCACCCACCCGCCCACCTGCCTGCCGGTCCGCCGCCCGGGGCCCGTTTCCCCGCCCCGGAAAAAAATTCCGAGAAAAGCCGGCCGGCGATGTCGAGACCGGGCGGTCGGCACCGTCCCCGGGGTGAAGGCGACCACAATGGGTCGCACCGGACCGA
This sequence comes from Streptomyces sp. NPDC031049, assembly GCF_055571015.1. Taxonomy (NCBI): domain Bacteria; kingdom Bacillati; phylum Actinomycetota; class Actinomycetes; order Kitasatosporales; family Streptomycetaceae; genus Streptomyces; species Streptomyces sp. NPDC031049. The sequence continues at coordinate 64,019 of NZ_JBVIGC010000022.1, read as the reverse complement.
GGAGAGACACCATGGCCAAGTACTTGCTGCTGAAGCACTACCGCGGCGCCCCGACCCCCGTCAACGACGTGCCCATGGACCAGTGGACGCCGGAGGAGATCTCGGCGCACATGCAGTACATGCAGGACTTCGCGGACCGGCTGGAGAAGACCGGCGAGTTCGTCGACGGTCAGGCACTCGCCCCCGAGGGCAGCTGGGTCCGGTACGACGGCGAGGGGCGCCCGCCGGTCACCGACGGTCCGTTCGCCGAGACCAAGGACCTCATCGCCGGCTGGATGGTGATCGACGTCGACAGCCACGAGCGCGCCGTCGAACTGGCCGGGGAGCTGTCCGCCGCCCCGGGAGCCGGCGGCGAGCCGATCCACGAGTGGCTCGAGCTGCGCCCGTTCCTGACCGCTCCGCCCACCATCACGGAGTGACCTCCCAGGTGACCGAGATGGACGAGGCCCTGATCCGGAGCCTCACCCCGGGCGTCCTCGGGATCCTCCGCCGCCGCGGAGCCGACTTCGCGGCGGCGGAGGACGCCGTCCAGGAGGCGCTGGTCGAGGCGGTCCGCGTCTGGCCGGCCGACCCGCCGCGGGACGCCAAGGGCTGGCTGGTCACCGTGGCCTGGCGCAAGTTCCTCGACGCGACCCGGGCGGACGCAGCCCGACGCCGGCGGGAGGACCTGGCCGACGAGGAGCCCGCGCCCGGACCCGCGCCCGACGTGGACGACACCCTCCAGCTCTACTTCCTGTGCGCCCACCCGTCCCTGACGGCGTCGTCCGCGGTCGCGCTCACCCTGCGCGCCGTCGGCGGGCTCACCACCCGCCAGATCGCCCGGGCCTACCTGGTGCCCGAGGCGACCATGGCGCAGCGCATCAGCCGGGCCAAGCGCACCGTCTCCGGCGTGCGGCTGGACCAGCCCGGCGACGTCGCCACCGTGCTGCGCGTGCTGTACCTGGTCTTCAACGAGGGCTACTCGGGCGACGTCGACCTCGCCGCCGAGGCCATCCGGCTCACCCGGCAGCTCGCGGCGGCCATCGACCACCCCGAGGTCGCGGGACTGCTCGCCCTCATGCTGCTCCACCACGCCCGGCGCGCCGCCCGGACCGCGCCGGACGGCAGTCTGGTGCCGCTCGCCGAGCAGGACCGCCGCCGGTGGGACACGGAGACGATCGCCGAGGGCATCGGCATCCTCCAGACCGCGCTGGCCCGCGACCGGCTCGGCGAGTTCCAGGCCCAGGCCGCCATCGCGGCGCTGCACGCCGACGCCCGCACCGCCGAGGAGACCGACTGGGTGCAGATCGTGGAGTGGTACGACGAGCTGACGCGGCTGACCGACAGCCCGGTCGTGCGGCTCAACCGCGCCGTGGCCGTCGGCGAGGCCGACGGTCCGCGCGCCGGCCTCGCGGCACTCGCGGAGCTGGACGACTCGCTGCCCCGCCGCACCGCGGCGGCGGCCTACCTCCACGAGCGCGCCGGCGACCGGGCTACGGCGGCACGGCTCTACGCGGAAGCGGCCCGCAAGGCCCCGAACCTCGCCGAACGCGACCACCTGACACGCCAGGCCGCCCGGCTCAACGCGCACCGCCTCTGACCCGCCGCCGGGTTCCCGGGCCCGGCCCGCCGCGGACCGCGCGCCGGACTCAGCCGAGTTCGGCGAACGCCTCCACCGCGTGGGTCTTGCCGGTGACGACGATGACGTCACCGTGCTCCACGACCGTCTCGGCGGTGGCGTACGTGAAGTCCTCGCCCGGCCGTTTGATGCCGACGACCGTCACGCCGAACCGGCTGCGCACCCGGCTCCGGCCGAGCGGGACGCCGGTGGCGACGCCCGGGGCGACGGTCTTCACCAGGGCGTAGTCGTCGTCGAACTCGATGAAGTCCAGCATCCGGCCGGTGACGAGATGAGCGACCCGCTCGCCCATCTCGTGCTCCGGCAGGACGACGTGGTGGACGCCGAGGCGTTCGAGGATCTGGCCGTGCTGGCGGCTCACCGCCTTGGCCCAGATGTTGGGCACCCCGGCCTCCAGCAGGTTGGAACTGACCAGCATGCTCGCCTCGATGTCCGTGCCGATCGCGACGACGGCGCTGGTGAAGTCCTGGACGCCCAGCTGGCGCAGCGTCTCCGGGTCGGTGCAGTCGGCGACGGCCGAGTGGGTGAGCGCCTCGCTGTGCCTCTGCACGAGGCGGGCGTTGGTGTCGAGGCCGAGGACGTCCCAGCCCCGGCGCATCAGCTCGTTGGCCAGCGAGGTCCCGAAGCGGCCGAGGCCGATGACGGCGACCCGCTGGTCGCCGCAGCCGTGGCCACCGGGAACGGCGGCGCGCTTGCGGCGCCGCCTGCGCAGGAAGTGCGTGTGGTCAGCCAATGATCGGTCGCTCCTCGGGGAGTTCGTAGCGGCGGGTGCGCTCGCGCAGGGCCAGCGCGGAGACCAGGGTGATCGGACCGAGACGGCCGACGAACATCAGGCCCACCAGCAGCAGTTGCCCCGCGTCCGGCAGGCCGGCGGTGATGCCGGTGGACAGGCCCACCGTGGCGAAGGCGGAGACGGCCTCGAAGAGCACCGGCTCCATCCCCTCGTCCACCAGCGTGAGCAGCAGCAGCGTCGAGCCCATCACGAGCCCCACTCCGAGCAGCGCCACGGTCAGGGCCTGACGCAGCACATGGGCGGCGAGCCGCCGGCCCAGCACCGCCGAGTGCGGCTCGCCGCGCACCTCGGCGATGATCGCGACGAGCAGGACCGCGAAGGTGGTCACCTTGATACCGCCCGCCGTCCCGGCGCTGCCGCCGCCGATGAACATCAGCACGCACGTCAGCAGCAGCGTCGACGCCTCCATGGCGCCGATGTCGACCGCGTTGAACCCCGCCGTGCGCGTCATGGCGGAATGGAAGAAGCCGTTGAGGACCTTGCCGGCCGTGGAGTGCGGGCCGAGCGTGCCGGGGTTGGTCCACTCCAGCGCGCAGGTCAGTGCCGCCCCGGCGACCAGCAGGACGGCCGTGGTGACCAGCGTCAGCTTGGTGTGCAGGCTCCAGGTGCGGCGCCCCGTCGTGCGCTGCCGGTGCCGGTGGCGCAGCACCTCCAGGAGCACGGGGAAGCCGATGCCGCCGAGGATCACCGCGACGGCGACGGGCAGCAGGACCCACGGGTCGTCCCCGTAGCGGGTGAGGCTGTCGGCGTGCAGGCCGAACCCGGCGTTGTTGAAGGCCGACACGGCGTGGAAGGAGCCGAGGTGCACGGCCCTGCCGATGTCCTCGCCGTACCCGTACCGGAAGCGCAGCGCCAGCACGGCGCCGACGCTCAGCTCGACGATCAGCGTGGAGCCGGCGACGCCCAGCAGGACCCGGCGTACGTCGCCGATGCCGAGGCTCTTCGTCTCCGCCTGGGCGGTGAGCTGCATCCGCAGCCGCAGCCGCCCGGAGATGAGCAGCGCCAGCAGCGAGGCCATCGCCATGATCCCGAAACCGCCGACCTGGATCAGCCCGACGATCACGCCCTCGCCGAAGGCGCTCCAGTACGCGCTCGTGTCCACGACGGCGAGACCGGTGACGCAGACCGCGGACGTCGCGGTGAACAGCGCGGTCACCGGTCCGGTCGCCGAGCCGTCCGCGGAGGAGACCGGCAGCGCCAGCAGCACCGTGCCGACCACCACGACGCAGGCGAACGCCACGACGACGGTACGAGCGGGGTGCGCGGCCAGCAGGGACGACCGTGACCGCGCCCGGTTCGTCAGTGCCGTCACCCCGCCTCCCTCCGCTCTCGGCGCCGGCTGTTCCGGGTGGGTCCGCGGCGACTGCGGGCCGCGAGCCCGGCACACCTTACCCGCGGAGGTGAGCGTGACGGCGCGTCCCGTGCGGTGGCGACACGCGGCCGTGGGCCGGTCGTGGGAGCCGGCGCCGACCAGGGACGACGTCCGCGTCAGGATGTCGTCAAGATGGCCCCTCGGCCCGTATGGAACGCGTCAACGAAGGCCCGGAAGGGCGCGGAGGGCATGTGCTCGTCCTCACAACTGACGAACCGGCAGGCACCCGCCGCACGGGCCGCGTTCCGGCGGTCTCCGGACCCCGTCCACCCGTTCCTGGTGTCGAATGGGCCACGGAAGCCGTCACACCCCACCTGCTCGGAGTCGTCGATGACCGTTCGCCGTGTCGTGCCCATCGTCCAGTCGGACACCCCGCGGGGGAACCTGGACTTCTACCGCCTGCTGGGTTTCGAGGAGGTCATGGATCTCGGCTGGATCACGACGATGGCCTCGCCGTCCACCCCGTCGGCCCAGGTCAGCTTTGTGACCAGGGACGAGACCGCTCCGGTCACGCCGGACATGAGCGTGGAGGTGGACGACGTGGACGCGGTCCACGCGGCGGTGCGGGACAGCGGCGCGGAGATCGTCCATCCCTTGCAGGACGAGGAGTGGGGAGTGCGGCGGTTCTTCGTCCGCGACCCCGACGGCCGGGTGATCAATGTGCTGAGCCACCGCTGACGGCCCGACGCCTCCCGGGGCCGGGCGACCCCGCCACGTCTCCGGGCGGCCGGCGACCGGACATGAAGGAAGGCGGACCTGGGCGTAGCCTGACTGGCAGGGAACCGGAACGACCGCCCGAGCCGAGTCCAGGCTTCGCGCACGTCCGCGTCCGTTTTCCGTCCACGTCCGCCGGGAAACGGCGAACGCCGCCCCGTCCGGCGGGACACCGGCGGACCCCGCACGACCCGGCTGCCTCGGCCTGCACCCCGGAAGGAACAGCCATGGGCACGGTCACCACCTCGGACGGCACGACCATCTACTACAAGGACTGGGGCCCGCGCGACGGCCGGCCGGTCGTCTTCCACCACGGCTGGCCGCTCAGCGCCGACGACTGGGACAACCAGATGCTGTTCTTCCTGTCCCACGGCTACCGCGTCATCGCCCACGACCGGCGCGGACACGGGCGTTCCGGCCAGCCTTCGACGGGCCACGAGATGGACACCTACGCAGCCGACGTCGCGGCCCTGACCGACGCGCTCGATCTGCGGGGCGCCGTGCACATCGGACACTCCACCGGCGGCGGCGAGGTCGCGCGCTACGTCGCGCGCGCCGAGCCGGGCCGGGTCGCGAAGGCCGTGCTCGTGGGCGCCGTCCCGCCCCTCATGGTCAGGACCGAGAGCAATCCGGGCGGCCTGCCGATCGACGTCTTCGACGCGTTCCGCACGTCCCTCGCCACCAACCGCGCCCAGTTCTACATCGACGTGCCGTCGGGCCCCTTCTACGGGTTCGACCGGGACGGCGCGACCGTGTCCCAGGGCCTCATCGACAACTGGTGGCGGCAGGGCATGATGGGCGCGGCCAACGCCCACTACGAGTGCATCAAGGCGTTCTCCGAGACCGACTTCACCGAGGACCTGAAGCGGATCGACGTGCCGGTCCTCGTCGCGCACGGCACGGACGACCAGGTCGTGCCGTACGCCAACTCGGCACCGCTGTCGGCCGCGCTGCTGAGGCACGGCACGCTCAAGTCGTACGAGGGGCTGCCGCACGGCATGCTGTCCACCCACCCGGACGTCCTCAACCCCGACCTCCTGGAGTTCGTGAAGTCCTGACGCACCCGGTCACCGCTCCCAGGGCGGCGGTCCTTCGAAAGCCAGGTGGTGCACGTCGAAGAGGACCGCCGCCGCCACGCCGAGCGCGGGGCCGGCCGTCCTCGCCGCCCAGGTCAGGAACGGGCGGGGCTCGAAGCCCTGCGGCCCCAGCCCCTTGGTGTACTCGGCGTGGGCGGCCAGCGAGGCGATGCCGCGCTCGAGCGGTTCACCGGTGACGTCCACCCCGTGCGTGGGGCGCTCGGCGCCCGCCACGCACACGAAGCGGACGCCGCTCCACGGAGCGAGGCCCTCGTCGGCCAGCTCCGGGAAGATCCAGCGGTTGCCCGCGTCCCGCGCGGCGTCCAGGGCCGCCAGGCCGACCGCCCGGTGATCGGCCTGGTTCGTGAGGCCGCCGACCATCCGCACGGTGAACGCACCGGTCACCACCACCTCGGGCCGGTGCCTGCGGACGGCCCGCACGATGTCGCGACGCAGCGCGGGGCCGTACTCGACGATGCCGTCGCGGTGGTCGAGGAACTCCACCGTGCCGACGCCGACCTCGCGCGCCCCGGCCCGTTCCTCCGCCTCCCGCAGCGGCCCGGCCCGTTCGGGCGTCAGACCGTCGATGCCGGCCTCACCGCGGGTGACGAGCAGATATGTCACCTGCTTTCCCTGGGCGGTCCACCGCGCGACCGCCGAGGCCGTGCCGTACTCGATGTCGTCCGGATGCGCCGCCACGGCCAGACACCGGTCCCAGTCCTCCGGCAGCGCCGGCAGCGTGCCCTGGACGCCGAAACCGCCCGTGTGCTCCTGAGTCGTCATGCCCAGATGATGACGGTCCGAGCGCCTTGGCCGACAGATGCCGGTACGTCCGTCGGGGGCATGTCGCCGCAGCGAACGGCGGCGGGAACCGAGCGGCCGCCGACGCCGGGCGTCACGGCCGCGGAGCCCGCGCCGGAGCGCGGCCTAGCCGTACACCACCGACCACGGTCGCGGGTCGGCCGGGCTGTGACGCGCCGGCTCGCGGCCCGTGACCGCGGTGTGGTCGCGGGACAGGACCCCGGCCGCGAGGTCGGCGAAGCGGCGCGCGGCCGGGTGCGCCGCGCGGCCGGCCGGCCAGGCGCCGCTGATGCGCAGCGTGAGCGGGCGGCCCGCCAGCGGACGCCAGGCGACCCGGGGCTCCTTGCGGGCCACCGGCCCCTGGTCGAAGGCGACGCCGTGCCCCGCCGTCACCAGCGCCAGCAGGAACTCGGGATTCGACGCGTGCCGCACCCGTCCGGGGACGAAGCCCCCGGCGCGGCACACGTCGAGGACCCGGTCGTACCAGCCGGCCGCCTGCGCCCGCGGGAAGAGGACGAGGTCGTGGCCGGCCAGCTCGCCGAGCGTCACCTCCGGCAGCCGGGCCAGCGGCGAGGTGCGGGGCAGGACGACACCCAGGTCCAGTGACACCTCCGGACCCAGGCGCAGTTCGGTGGCGTCGACCGGATGGTGCACGAGCCCGACGTCCAGCCCGCCGGTCGACAGCAGCCGCACCTGCTCCTCGGTCGTCACCTCCTGAAGGTCGACGGAGAGTTCCGGGGCGTGTTCCGCGCAGGCGGTCAGCAGCGCCGACAGCACGGCGGCGGTGGTGTCCGGCGGCACGCCGGCGCGGAGCGTGCCGAGGCCCCCGTCGGCGGCCCGGCGGGCCAGTGCGCGCAGCCGCTCCTCCCGGGCGAGCAGTTCGTGGACCTCGTCGAGCAGTGCCGCGCCGGCGGGGCTGAGCCGGACGTTGCGCTGCGAGCGGTCGAACAGCTCGGCCCCGAGTTCCCGCTCCAGCCGGCGGATGGCCTGGCTGAGCGGCGGCTGGGCCATGCCGAGCCGCTCGGCCGCCCGGCTGAAGTGCAACTCGTCGGCTACGGTGACGAAAAGACGCAGGTGGCGTAGGAGGTCCACGCCAAGGACCTTACGTGAGGGCCGTACGGGGAGGGAGAGCGCGTTGTCGGCACTGGGCGGGGAGCCCGGCCGCCACGAGGGCCGGACGACCATGGAGCGGCGTTCGCACAACGGGCGGTCGCCGGCCGGGGAGCCGAGGAGCGGGTGGCAGCCGGCCGGGGAGCGGGGCGCCGGGAGCTGGGGGATGGAGGGGCGCGTGACCGAGGAGCGGGTGGTCGAGGAGCAGGTGACCGAGGAGCAGGTGACCGAAGAGCGGGTGACCGAAGAGCGGGTGACCGAGGAGCAGGTGACCGAAGAGCGGGTGACCGAGGAGCAGGGGGTCGAGGAGCGGATCCGGCGGGTCTTCACCGGTGCGGGGGCCGAGGGCCGGCTGCACGCGGTCCCCGTACCGGCGGTCCCGGCGTTCCCCGTACCGGCGGTCCCGGCGGCCCCCGGGCGGTCCGCCTCCGAGCCCGGTGGCCGCGAAGTCGCCCTAGGAGCCGACGAACCCGTCGTCATCGCGTCGATCTTCAAGGTGCTGCTGGTGCTGGAGTTCGCCCGGCAGGCCGCCGCCGGGCAGCTCGATCCGACGGAGCGCGTACGCGTGACCGCGGCCGACCGGCTCGGCGGCTGGGGGACCGCCGGCTGCCTGGACGACGTCGAGCTGTCCCTGCGCGACCTCGCCCACTTCACGATGTCGGTCAGCGACAACACGGCGGCCGACCTGCTGCTGGCCCGCGTCGGCCTGGACACCGTACGGCTGCTCGCGAAGGAACTCGGCCTGGACCGGACCCGCATCGTGGGCGGACCGCGCGAACTGCTGGAGTCGATGCTCGCCGAGGTCGGGGCACGCGACGAACGGGAGTTCGCCGTCCGCTACCCGGCACTGCCCGACGACCGCAAGCGACGCCTGACCGTCCTCGACCCCCGGCACACCACGGCCGCCACCCCTCGTGAGATCACCCGGCTGCTCGGGCTCGTCTGGAGCGACGCCGCGGGCCCGCCGGAAGCCTGCGCGCTGGTACGCGACCTGATGGCCCGCCAGGTGTTCCGGCACCGGCTGGTGTCGGGTTTCCCGGACGACGTGGCGGTCGCGGCCAAGACGGGCACCCTGCCCGGGCTGCACATGGAGGCGGGCGTCGCCCGCTACCCCGACGGCCGGTGCTACGCGATCGCCGTGTTCGCCCGCACCCACGACCTGACCGCCTCGCGCGCCACCGTCGACGCCGCCATCGGCAGGGCGGCGCGCATCGCCGTCGACTTTCTCCGGGACGCCCCTCACGGGGACGGCCGGTGACCAGATCACATATGCGCTCACGTATCACCAGGACCGGATCAAGGTCTTGGACAGGGCGGTCCGCGTCCTGATCTGCTGACGCCCATGACCCGGAAACCCCATGTCAAGACCCCAGCGGCCGATGCCTCCCACCACGGTCCCGACCGCCGTACGGTGCTGCGCGGCGCCGCGCTCGGCGCCGCCACCCCGCTGATCCCGGCCGCGGCCACGACCGCTCAGGCCGCCTCGGCCGGTGACCGCCGGCGAGACGGCGGACCGGCCTCGGGCACGGCGTCGCTGCGCTGGCTCGGCACCGCGGGATGGCGCATCGACGTCGGTGACCGGACCGTGCTCTTCGACCCGTACCTCACCCGCTTCCCCACCGGCCTGTTCGACGGCGCCTTCGACCCGGACACCCGGCTGCGGTCCAGCCCGGAGGCCGTGGACGCGCACATCGGCCGCCCCGGACTCGTCCTGGTCAGCCACTCCCACTGGGACCACCTCGCCGACGTGCCGCACATCGCCAGGTCCACCGGCGCCCGGGTCGTGGGCACCGAGACCACCTACCACCTGCTGGTCGCGCTGGGCGTCGACGCCGGGCAGATCTCCGTGGTGAAGGGCGGCGAGGTGCTGGACTTCGACGGGATCGTCGTCGAGGCCGTCCCGAGCCTGCACAGCCGCAACCGGAAGTGCTCCTACTTCGCCCCGGGCACGCTCAACGCGCCGCCCGCGAGCGTCCCGGCCACCATCGCGGACCTGCCGGAGGGCGACACGCTCGCCTTCCAGGTGACGGCCGGGCACGGCGGCCCGTCGGCGTTCCTGATGGGCGCCAGCGACTTCTCCGAGCGGGCGGTACGGGGCCTGCGCCCCGACCTGGCGATGGTGGCCGTGCCCTCCAGCACCGCCACCTACCGCTACGTGCCCCGACTGCTCGGCGCCCTCGGCTCCCCCCGCGTGGTCGTCCCCGTCCACTGGGACCACTTCGAGCGCCCGCTGAGCGGTTCGCCGGTGCGCGACCCGTCGATGGACCTGGACGCCTTCCTCACCGAGGTGAAGAAGGCGTCACCGTCCTCGCGCGTCGTCGTCCCGGACTACCGCACCGTGTACGACGCCGCCATGCGACCCGAGAGCCGCTAGGCGCCGCGTGCCACGACGTCGGCGACGTTCGCGCGGAGGGGGAACGCCACGAGCAGCGCGACGGCGACCAGGAGTCCGCTCGCCCACAACGGTCCGAGGTTCCCGGCCGCGGTGCCGAGGGTGGTGGCGGCGATCAGGGGGCCGGTGGCGGCGCCGACGTTGAGGGCGGCGGTCGCGTACGAGCCGGCCATGGTGGGGGCTCCCGCGGCCTCGTAGAGGACCCGTGTGATCAGCGTGCCGCCCAGCGCGAACGACAGCGCGCCCTGGACGAACGCGAGGCCGAACAAGGCGACCGGCTGGTCGGCCAGCACGGCCAGGGCCGGCCAGCCGAGGAGCAGGAGCGGACCACCGACGGCGAGGACCGCACCCGGGCGGTGGTCGGCCAGCCGTCCGGCGACGGTGACGCCGACGAAGGAACCGGCACCGAAGAGCACCAGCACGACGGAGACCCACCATTCGTCCAGCCCGGCGGTGTCGGTCACCACGGGGGCGAGGAAGGTGAAGCTCGCGAACGTCGCCGCGTTCACCAGCGCCCCCAGCAGCATGACCAGGACCAGCCGCACCCTGGTGAGCTGGGAGAGCTCCGCTCGCAACGCCGGCCCGCCGGCCGCCTGATCTTTCCCCGCGCGTTCGGCGAAGTCGCCCTTCAGGATGCCGAGGGCCGCGGGCAGGCAGACAGCGGCGACCGCCCAGAAGGTGGCCCGCCAGCCGAAGGACGTGCCGAGCACCGATCCTCCGGGCACGCCGACGACGGTGGCCATCGTCGAGCCCGACAGCAGCACGCCCAGCGCGCGTCCCTTCTTGTCGGACGGGACCACGGCGGCGGCAGCCGTCAGCGCGACGGCCAGGAAGCCGGCGTTCGCGAGCGCGGCGACGACCCGGGTGGCGCACAGGACCGGGAAGCTGGTGGTGGTGGCGCCCACGACGTGTGCCGCCGCGAAGACGAGGACGAAGCCCAGAAGGCTGGAGCGCCTGGGCCAGTTGCGGGCGAACGCGGCCACCAGCGGGGCGCCGGCCACCATGCCGACCGCGAAGGCCGAGGTGAGCACGCCCGCGGTCCCGACGGTGACGTCGAGCTCCGCGGCGATGTCCGGCAACAGGCCGGCGAGCATGAACTCCGAGGTGCCCATGGCGAAGATGGCCAGGGCAAGCAGGTACAGCGGGAGAGGCATCGAAGACTCCGAGGCGAGGAGAAGCACGAGAGGGACATCTCGTCACCGCGGCCAGCCCCGGGGCGCACTCTCCGCACCACGCAGCGGGGTGCGACGAAAGGGCCGGAAGCTCAGGGCTCGGAGTTCAGACGCTCAGAGCCGAGACGCTCTGAGCGCAGATGCTCAGAAGTGCAGAGTTCAGGGGGCTGACGGCGTGACCGAAAGCCCCCACCCTGTCCGACTCAGGACTCGACATGCTCCGCACGCTACCCGACCGCCACCCGAGGAGGCACCTCGGTTTTCCCGGCACCCCCCGCGTCACTCCTCCCCGCCGAGGGAGCACCACTTCAGGGACCACCCCCTCAGGGACCTCCTCCTCGGGGACCACCAAGCAGCGGCTACCAGCCCGGCGGCTTCGCCGTGCCCAGGGCGCGCGTCACGGTGATCTCGATGACCACCCGGCGGGGATTCACCCGCGGTGTCCGGTACCGCTCGCGGTAGCGGCGCTCGGCGTCGGCCACGGAGGCGGCGTCGTCCCTGATGACGGCACGGCCCTCGAGAGTGCACCAGCGCCGGCCGTCCACCTGCGCCACGGCCACCCGGGCTTCGGCTCCCGCCGCCAGGGCGGCGCGGATGTTGCGCACCTTCCTGCTGGCACCGTCGGTGATGACGCGGGCGATGCGGGTCTCGGGGTCGTACGTGACACCGACCGGGGTGAGGTGCGGGCTGCCGTCGGGACGGAGCGTGGTCAAGAAGCACGTCCGGCGCTCCTGCCAGAACGTGGCGTCTCCGGTGGTCTGCGGCGCGGCGGTGTCCAACGGTCGGTCTCCTCGTTGCGGGCGGCCTCGGGGCGCGACGGCCCCGAGCGCCGGTGCGGCGCGGGGACCGTCGCTCCGCACCGTAACGCGGAGCCGGCACCGGCGGAGCCCCGGTCGGCGGCCGGCGGGGCCGGGGCGTCAGCTCATGAGCAGCAGACGCGTGTTCGGTATGAGCTTCCGGTTCACGCTGGTGCTCTGCACGAAGATCGTGAAGTCGTCGTTGTGGTCGGGCTTGACGCGGACCTCCACGTCGGGCAGGCCGAGCAGGGCCCGGGCCTCGGGACCCGTGTACACCTGGTCCGACTTCTTCTCCAGCACCGCGATCTGCTTGTGGGCCTGGATCTTCTCCGACTTGCTCAGCTGGTAGTACGCCGCGCCCGTGCGGTAGGTGTGACCACTCTCGACGACCCACTCCCGGATCCCCGCGTCACGGGCCACCGGGATCAGCTGATACGCCGACGGGTCCAAAGGAGTCAGGCCGGCCGCCTTGATGGTGCTGCTGTTGACGGCGTCCGCGCCCGTGGAGAACACCGCCCGCGATCCCCGGATGCCCTTGGTGCGGCCGATCATGAACTTCTCGGTGGCCTGCTGGATGACCTGCCCGGCCTCGTGCAGGCCCTGCGTGCTGGTGGCGTCCCAGATGGCGATGTTGTCCTTCGGGAAACCGCACTGCATCGCCTCGCGCTTGCCCATCTGGTCCGGCACGAGGACGGCCAGCGTCCAGTTGTCCTGCTGGGTCTCGATCATCTCGGCCACGGCGTCGACCAGCTGACGCTGATTGCGGGTGGGGGCGTCCTTGCTGCGGCTGCGGTGACTGGCGTTCTCCTGACCGTCGGTCAGGATGAAGGTGAGGAAGCTGTGGTCGCCGTAGAGCTGGGCGGTCTGCGCCAGTTCATGCTGGGACTTCAGCGCGGCCGCCAGCAGGGCCGTCATCCCGCCGGTCCGGTACAGCTGCTTCAGCGACGGCATCCGCAGCACGTCCTTGTCGTAGATGACGCACTCCACCTCGTTGGCGAAGACGTACACCGTGACGCGGGTCTCCTGGTCCAACTCCCGGGAGCGACGGGCGAGATACTCGATCTGCTGGTCGGCGACATCGACGACCTTGCCGCTCAGGTGGGACATGGACGAACTGGCGTCCAGCACGAGGGCGACGTGGTTGATGTAGTTCTGGCTCCGGGACAAGACGGCTCCCCCTCTTTCCGATTCGTTGCTCACAGCCTCTCACCCACCACTGACAATCGATCTTGGTCGCCTTCGGGCGATCACCGCCGCGAACCGACCGGCCCGGAACCGGCTCCAGCGCGTGAACCCCGTCGCGGAGGCGGTGATCGGGTCGATGACGGTCGGTTTCCGGCCGGTGAGCGCGGACGGGCCCGGCCGCGGCCGTTCCCCGCGCGCCTGTCCGGCCATACTGGTCACATGATCGCCGTGCCGCTCTCCGTGCTGGAAGTCGCGATGGTTCAGTCCGGCACCCACGCCGCCGACACCCTGCGCGACACGACCGAGTTCGCCCGCCGAGTCGAGGGGCTGGGCTACCGCAGACTCTGGTACGCCGAGCACCACCGCTCACCCGCCATCGGCGCCTTCCCTCCCGTCGTGCTGATCGCCCACGCCGCCGCGTCCACCTCCCGCATCCGGCTGGGTTCCGGGGGCGTGCTCGCCCCCAACCACTCACCGATCATGCTGGCCGAACAGTTCGCCACCCTCGCGGCACTGCATCCCGACCGCGTCGACCTCGGAATCGGCCGCGGCCCGGGCACACTCGACGAGCCGACGGCACGGGCGCTGCGCCGTGGCGCGGCACCGACCACGGACGAGGAGTACGGGCAGGACGTGGCGGCGACCCTGCGGTTCCTGCACGAGGACGTGACGGGCCTCGGCGCGCTGCCCGAGCCCTGGCTGCTGGCCTCGAGCACGGCGGGCGCCGGCCTCGCGGCGCGGCTCGGTCTGCCGGTCGCCGTCGCCCACCACATCCGCCCCGACAACACCGCCGCCGTGATCGACCACTACCGCGCCCGCTTCACCGCCTCCCGCTGGTGCGCCGGCCCACGCGTCTTGCTCTGCGTGGAGACGGTGTGCGCGCCCACCGACGACGAGGCGTCCTGGCTGGCCGGCCCGATGAACGTCGTCAAGGCCGGACTCCTGAAGGGACGAGGAGACATCCCGTTCCCCTCACCCGAGCAGGCGGCCGGGCACTCCTTCACCGACGAGGAACGCCAGGGCCTGGCCCACTTCCGCGCCCAGCAGGCCCACGGCACTCCCGAGACGGTCGTGCGGCGGCTCTCGGACCTCGTCGCGACCACGGGCGCGCAGGAACTGATGCTCGTCACCCCCGTGTACGCCCTCGAAGAGCGGCTGCGGTCCTACGAACTGGTCGCCCGGCACGCCGGAGTCCCCGCCACGCCCTGACCCGGCCGCGGGCCGCGCGCACCGGACCGGCGGAAAACCCTCCGCGCCCCAGGGGGGTGGCCCCTGAGCCACCCCCTACCGGGGTATCAATTCCGACTTGGCTCCCCGGTGTGACGCCCCGACGTCCAGCGCCTTCCTACCTTCCTCGCCGTCATCACGGACGCGACGGAGGGAGGCGCACGGATGCGCCGCTTCAGGAAGACGCTGGCCGCCGCCGTACTGGCCACACTGCTGGCGGGCAGCACGGCGGGCTGGACCTCGGCGGGAGCCGGGGTCACGCCGCGCGGTCCGCTTCCCGGCACCGCCGCCTGGCTGGCGGACGACTCCCCGGGCCGGCGGCCGCCGGACCCCGCCACGGCCACCCCGTCCGAGGTGGCCGCCTTCTTCGCCGGCCTGACCGAGACCCAGCGGCAGCGACTGGCCGAGGACCACCCCACCGTGGTCGGCAACCTCGACGGCGCCCCCGTGCGCCTGCGCTACGCGGCCAACGCCTCCGCGGGCCACCAGGTCCTGGCGTACGACCCGCGCGGCCGCGGCCTGATCGCCCGGGTCGTGGGCGACCTGGAGAACGCCCGGCACGTCTCGGTGATCGTCCCCGGCTCGGACATCGACCTCGCGACGTCCGACCGTACGGCACAGTGGGCCGCCGACCTCCAGGCGGAGGCGGGCGACGACACGGCCGTCATCGCCTGGGCCGGCTACACCACCCCCTCCGGCATCGGCCTCGACGCGGCGACCGGCGGGCTCGCCGAAGCCGGCGCCGAGCGTCTCACCCGGTTCACCGACGGACTGGACGCGGCCGGCCTCCCCGCCCCCGCGCTCTTCTGCCACAGCTACGGCTCGGTGGTCTGCGGCCTCGCCGCCTCGGACACCGACGCGAGCGACATCGTCGCCCTGGGTTCGCCCGGCATGCGCGCCGACGACGTCACCGCACTCGGCACCGACGCCCGCGTCTGGGCCGCCAAGTCCCCGGACGACTGGGTCGACCGCGTCCCGCACGTCGAGTTCCTGGGCCTGGGCCACGGCGCGGACCCCACCTCGCCCGGCTTCGGCGCGACGGTCCTGCCCGCCGCCGACGTCCCGTCCCACGGCGCGTACTTCACCCCGGGCACCTCCACCCTGACCGCGTTCGCGGCGATCGCCGGGGGAGGGCACCGATGAGCGCCCCCACGACGCCGACACGGAGGAAGCTTCCTCAGCTCGCGAACTCCACGAACTCCACGAACTCCACGGACTTCACGGACTCCACGAAGTCCGTGAAGTCCATGACCTCCACGAAGCCCATGAAGTCCACGAAGTTCAGGAAGCTGAGGCAACGCACCGCCGAGATCGACGCCCGCACCCCCGCCCACCGCGACCGCGCCGTCGACGGCTTGCGCGCGCTTGCGCTGCTGTCCGTTCCCACCGGCCACTGGCTGCTCGGCGGCTTCACCCTCGACGCCGGTGGCGGCCTGCACAACGCCAGCCCGCTGGCCACCTTCGGCGCACTCGCCCCGGCCGGCTGGATCCTCCAGATGCTGGGCATCTTCTTCCTGGTCGGCGGCTACTCCTCGTACCTCTCCTACCGGCGCCGCACGGGCTCGGCCCGCGCGTGGACCGCCGGCCGGCTCGCCCGCCTCGGCCGCCCGGTCGTCGGCGTCAGCGCCGTATGGGCGCTGCTGCCCGCCCTCCACCACGGCCTCGGCGTCCCGACCGCCACCCTGCACACCGCCTCGACCCTGGTCGTCCAGCCCCTGTGGTTCGTCGGCGTCTACGCCGTGATCACCGCCCTCACGCCGTACTGCGTCCGCGCCTCGCGGCGCCTCGGCCGCTGGGCCGCGGCCCCGCTGCTCGGGTCGGTGGCGGTGGTCGACTTCCTGCGCTACGGGCCGTACGCGGACGCGGTGCCGCCCTGGGTGAGTGTGCTCAATCTGCTCCCGGGCTGGATGTTCGCCTACCAACTGGGGGTGTCCTGGGCGGACGGGCGGCTGGGCCGCCGCGAGGCGTGGCTGCTGCTGTCGGGCGGCGCGGCCCTGTTCGCCACCCTGCTGCTCGCCTTCCACTACCCGGTGTCGATCGTGGGCGTGCCCGGCGCGTCCCGTACCAACTCGCACCCGCCGTCCCTGCTGGTCCTGGCGCTCGCGGCGGCCCAGTCCGGTGCGGCGATCCTGCTGCGCGACCGGCTGGCCCGGCTGCTCGGCCGCCCCGCCCTGTGGGCGCCGGTGGTGGCCGTCAACCTGTCGGCGATGACGATCCTGTGCTGGCACCAGACGGCGATGCTCGCCGCCGCCGTACCCGCCGCCCACCTCGGCGAGATCCCGGGACTGACCACGGCGCCGGACACAGCCGGATGGATCCTGGCGCGCATGGCCTGGATGCCGCTGCTCGCGGGACTGCTCCTGGCGCTCGCGAAGGCCGCCCGGCCCCTGGAGACCCCGTGGAACCGCACCGGCACGGCCCGGCGCGTGGCGGCCGGCGTACTGGCGGCGGGCTTCGCCTGGTTCGCGCTGGCGACATGAGCGAACCGGGCCCCCGGCCCCGGCACCACGGACGCTGTGGGCCGCCCCGCGGTCGCACGTCCCCTGACCCGGTCTCGGTCACACCTAAGCTGGAGCCCATGACGTCACTGGACGAGCCGCCCCCGCGCGCCCTGCTCGCGGGGGCGTCCCGCCGGTGGGTGCGGCTGCTGCCGTGGTGCGTGGCGTTCGTGCTGTGCGTCGCCCTGCTGCCCACCACCCTCCACGTGCTCAGCACCGACTACGGCCTCGGCGGCGGCGTCGCGAGCGCCCTGGCCGTCGCGCAGACGGCACCGCTCCTGCTCGCCGTCGTCCGCCCGTTGCAGGCCTGGTACGTGATCTTCGCGGCGGACGTGGCCGGGGCGCTCGCCCTGCTCACCGTCGACCTCGAGGCGGGCCGCACCTGGCCGTTCCCGCCCATGGAGATCGTCGGGTACACCGGCCTCTGCCTCGCCCTCGGCCTGCGCGAGTCGCGCCGGACGCTGCTGCTGGTGTGGCTGGCGACGGCGGCGGCCGAGGTCGGCCTGGCGTTCGTCGCGCCGGACGGCACGGGCGGCACCAGCGCGCTGCTCACCATTCTCGGCGGCGTCGTCCTCCTCCTCGGCGGTGCGCTCCGCGAGCGGTACGAGGTCCAGCGCAGGCTGGCCGAACAGGAGACGATCAGCGAGGCCGAACGCGGACGGCGGACCCTGCTGGAGGAACGCGCCCGCATCGCACGCGAACTGCACGACGTGGTGGCGCACCACATGTCCGTCATCACGGTGCAGGCCGACACCGCGGTGTACCGCCTCGACGGGCTGCCGCCGGACGCGCAGGCCGAGTTCACGTCCATCGCGGCGACCGCCCGCGAGTCGCTCGGCGAGATGCGCCGCCTGCTCGGCGTGCTGCGCAACGAGGAGGCACCGCACGGCGAACTCGCCCCCCAGCCCGGCCTGACGCGGATCGGGCAGCTGGTCGACGCGACGGCCAGGGCGGGCGTGCCGGTGGAGTTCGCCCCCTGCGACGCCGAGGTGCCCGAGGCGGTGGGCCTGTCGGCGTACCGCATCGTCCAGGAGGCCCTCGCGAACGTCGTACGGCACGCGCCGGGCGCTCCGGCACAGGTCTCGGTCGCGAAGTCCGCCGCGCGGGAGGGCGAGCCGGCCGGCGAATGGCTCACCGTCCTCGTCGTCAACGGCGCGCCGCCCGAGCCGCCCGTCGCACCGCTCGAACCGGACGGCACCGGACACGGCCTGGTCGGCATGCGCGAGCGGGTGCGGCTCGCCGGCGGCACCCTCGACGCGGGACCGCTGCCGGACGGCGGCTACCGGGTTGCCGCCCGACTCCCCCTGACCGAAAGGGACTTCACGTGACGACGCGCGTCATCATCGTCGACGACCAGGCCATGGTGCGGGCGGGCTTCGCCGCGCTGCTGGCCGCCCAGAGCGACATCGACGTGGTGGGGGAGGCCCCCGACGGCGCGCAGGGCGTCGAGCTGAGCCGGCGCACCCGCCCCGACGTGGTGCTGATGGACGTCCGCATGCCCGAGATGGACGGGCTGGAGGCCGCACGCCGCCTCCTCGCGCCCCCGCCGGGCGTGACCCATCTGCCGCGGGTGCTGATGCTCACCACCTTCGACGTCGACGACTACGTCTACGAAGCGCTGCGGGCGGGCGCCAGCGGGTTCCTGCTGAAGGACGCGCCGCCGGCCGACCTCATCGCCGCGGTACGCGTCGTGGCCTCGGGCGACGCGCTGCTCGCACCCTCCGTGACGCGCCGCCTCATCGCGGACTTCGCCCGGCAGCGTCCCGTCCGCGGCAAGCCCGCGCTGCGGCTGAAGGCCCTGACCGAACGCGAGACGGAGGTCCTCACCCTGGTGGCCCGCGGCCGGTCCAACGCGGAGATCGCCGGGACCCTGGTGCTGGCCGAGCAGACGGTGAAGACGCATGTGAGCCGCGTCCTGACCAAGCTCGACCTGCGCGACCGCGCCCAGGCGGTCGTCTTCGCCTACGAATCGGGCCTGGTGGTCCCGGGCGAGCAGGACGGCTCCAGCCGCTAGGCTGCCGCCCGGAAACCGGGCACCATCCCAGGGCGGGGCCGACGCGGACGGGAACCCAACGGCCCGCCGTGCGGCCCGCCGGACATGCCGAGCGAACCGGCCGTGGTGGAGGAGGACTCGTGGTGCGGGAGTGCTGGTTCTGCGGGGAGGCGGCCCCGGCGTCGTGGCACGACCGCGTTCTCGGGCTGCACCGCGACGCCGAGACGTCCATGACCCCCTGGATCGTCGTCCTGCGCACCACATGGCGCGAGGAAGTCGTCCATGTGCCCCGCTGCGCCCGCTGCCACACCGGACACCGGATCGAGCGGACCGGTGCGGTGCTCGCCGTGGCCGCGCTGATCGCCTACGCCGCGAGCGGTCTCCTGGACCGGCTGCTCGGTATCCTGCCGGCCTCCGCCGGGGAGCGCACGGCCGCGGCCGTCTGGGCGGCCGTCGCCTGCCTGCCGGCCGTCGCCTGGCTCGCCATCGGATCCGGCCGGCTGCCCTGGAGCCGTCTGGCACCCCGCCGCTCGAGCCACGCCCGCCGGCACCCGGAGTTCCTGCGGCTCAGGGAGGAGGGATGGAAACCCCGGCCGGGCCCGTTCCCCTACTGGGTGAATCCGGCCGGCCCCCACGACCCGGAGCCGCCGGGCACGCTCCGGCGGCTCCTCGGGCGTGTCGTCGACCTGATCGGCACGGCCTGCGCCGTCGCCGTCCCCGTCGCCTACTTCCAGGGCTACGAGGAACTGGCCGGAGTCCTCATCGCGGCGACGGCAGGGCTGTTCTTCCTGTCCTCGAAGATCAAACCGGAGTACTGACCGCCGCCCTCGGCGCTCCGGGGTCCGGGTCCGGAGGGCGCCGCGCCGAGCCTGTCGGTGACGAGCCGGTCAGCGCAGGCCGGCGAGTACGTGCTCGGGTGCGCCGGCCGCCGTCGGGAGTGGTGAGCAAGCGGCCGGCGGTTCCGGTCGGCCGGCCTCCGGGGACGGCCGAGCCGTGTCCGTACGGGCGACGGCGGCCCGCAGTTGCCGCTGGACCGTCTGCGGCACGGTGGTGCCCTGAACCGTGCCCACCAGGATGTCCGCCAGCCGGTGCAGCTTGGTGTTGGTGTTCTGGGAGGTCGTCACGAGCACGCTCCAGGCCGCCTCGGGGCTGAGGTTGAACGACGCCATCAGGATGCCGCGGGCCAGGTCGATGGTCGGACGCGAGCGCATCGCCTGCCGCAGCTGGGCGACTTCGCTGCGCAGGTCGGGGCCGTCGTCGCCGGGCGGCCCCGGTTCGTGGTCGTCGCCGGAAGCCTCCGAAGCGGGGCGCGCGAACAGGTCCTGGGCGCCGGTCAGGTGCAGCAGACGCTCGACGGCGGAGCCGCAGGCGCGCAGGGCGACGGTCTTGCCCTGCCGCAGGGCCTGCCGGCGGAGATCGAGCAGGAGGTTCAGGCCGGAGCAGTCGCAGAACCCGACCGCGGCGAGGTCCAGGTCGAGTCCGCTGCCCGAACTCCGCAGCGCCTCGTGCAGCTCGTCCGCGATCCGCTGGACCCCGAGGTCGAGTTCGCCCCGCAGCGTCAAGAGCACTCGGTCGCCGTGCGGTGCGGCGTCGAAGCTCACCAGGCAGGGCGGCACGTCCGACGGCTCACCGCCACCCTCCGCGCATCCGGGGGCCACCCCACTGTGCGGCCGCGCAGAGTGCGTCGGCTGCGGCATGGCCGTGATCTCCTTCGCCCGACGGTCCGACTCCATCCCAGACTCGCCTCCCCGCACTACACACGTCAACCGATACATGAAATGTAGTACGTGTTTTTGGATGCATGAATGGCGGGTCGGTAGAGTTGGACCATGGATGGAGTGCCCGAGCCACACACCGGATGGACGTTCCTGACCAACCACGCCCGGGTGCTGGCAGCTATCGCCGACAATCACAGCGTTCGCATCCGGGAGATCGCCGCGCACTGCCGGCTCACCGAACGCGCCGTCCAGAAGATCATCGCGGACCTGGAGCGGGACGGCTACCTGTCGCACACCCGTGAGGGACGCACCAACACCTACCGGATCGACCCCGGCAAGGTGCTGCGCCATCCCGCCGAGGCCGGGCTGACCGTGGCCTCGTTGCTGTCCTGGCTCGTGCGCGACGAGGCGGACCGCGCCAAGGCGCCGGGCGACCGGCGCACCCAGGTCCGGGACGCCGTCTGACGAGTCCGGCCGGAGACCCGCGGGCCGCTCAGGCGAACGCGGTCGTCACGGCGTCCGGGGCGCCGGTCACCGTTCGTCCCGCAGTGTGAGGACGTACGTCGCGGTCAGGGCGACGGCCCGGTCCTCGTCGTCGGCCAGGTCCGTGAGCGCACGGGACGCCACCGGGCCGGGAACACCCGCCAGCGCCTGGGCGAGCCGTCCGCGCACGGTGGCGTCCGAGCCGTCGCGGGCCAAGCGGTCGACGAGACCGGCGGCGATCCGGTCGGCCCGGGGCGGATCGGCCGCCAGCGCGCTGAGCGCATCGGCCGCGTCGACGTCGTTGGCCGCCTCGGCGACCATGTCGATGAGCGTCGGGATCGCGTCCTCCACCCCGCGCGCCCCGAGCGCCAGGGCCGCCCATCTGCGCACGACGGCGTCGGGGCTCGAGAGGGCGTCCCGCAGCAGGGCGGTCGCCCGCGCGTGCGGCGACTCCGCGACGGCCCGCACGGCACGCTCGCGCACCGCCGCACGCGCCGACCCCAGCCCGTCCGCGAGCAGCGGCAGCGCGGCATCCCCCGACTGCGCCAGTGCCCACCGCAGCGCGCCCGCGACGTTCGGGTCCGTCTCCCTCAGCGCCGCCTCCACCAAGCCTCCACCGGCACCTCCTCCGCCGCGGTCAGCGCCGCACGCTGCCGCCTCCCGGCGCTGTCCGAACCGAGGGCCTGGAGGAGGGCGACGGTGTGCAGGACGTCCGCCCAGTCGGCGGGTTCCGCGGCACCGATCCGGCGCAGCCGCGTGAGCAGTTCCGTCTGCGCCGCGATGCGTTCACGCGTGCGGCGGATGAGGTCGCCGACGAGTTGCGACGGCGTGAAGGCGGGATCGTCCAGGGCGCGTCCGACGTCACGCAGCGACAGGCCCAGCGACCGCAGGCTCTCGATGTGGAAGATCCGCTGGACGTCGGCCTCGGAGTACTCCCGGTAGCCGGTCCCGGTGCGACCCGTCGGCCGCAGCAGGCCGAGCGTCTCGTAGTGCCGGAGCATGCGGGCGCTGACCCCGGACCGCCGTGCCACCTCACCGATCAACACCCCGTGTCACCCCTTCCGGCCGCTCAGCCTAGGGCCACGATGCGCTTCGCCTCCTCGACGGCGAACTCGAACCCGGCGTCCGGGTCGCGCAGCAGGTGTTCCGTCGCGAGCGCGTGCCGGCGCACGCCAGGCAGCGGATCCGTCGCCGCGGCCCGCAGGACCGGCCCGGTCGCCCGCTCGCCGAGCGCGATCAGCGCCCGGCTGAGACTGAGCTGCGTCTCCCGCCCGCCGCGGCCGAACTGCGTCGCCAGGACGCCGGCCAGCCGTGCCTTCTCGTCCTCGGGCACGAGGGCGGTCGCGGCCCGCCACGCGCTGCGTGCCACCTCGTCGTCGGCGTCGGTCAGCAACTCCCGGGTGATCGCCGGCCATGCCCGCCGGTCACCGATCTTGGACAGCGTGTGCAGGGCCTGGCTCCGCGCCTGTGCGCCGGGCACGCCGAGTTCGTCGACGAGTCTCGGGACCGTGACCGACGACGGGTGGCGGACGAGCGCCCACGTCAGCATCTCGCGCACCTGGAAGTCCGGCTCCACCGCGCACCGACCGACGAGTGCCTCGACGAACCGGGGATCCGGCGCCGTGCCGACCGCCAGCGCCGCCCGCAGCCGCACGGACGCGCTGCCGTGCGCGAGCCGCTGGACGGGCACCGTGTGCGCGCCCTCGTTCGATGTGTTCACGGGGACCATCGGGGACCACCTCCGAGGCCCCAGTGAAGAGGTTGCCACGGTGTCAAGGTCAAGCCGCCCGGGCGCGCCGGGGCCGTCCCCGCGTTTGAACATGTTCAATTTCCTGTAGGGTGTGCCCCGAACAGAGGGGGAGGGGCACATGAAGATCGTGATACCGGGCGGCACCGGGCAGGTGGGGGCCGTGCTGAACCGCGCGCTGACCGCGGCCGGGCACGAGGTCGTGGTGCTGACGCGGCGGCCGGCCGGGCCGGGGCAGATGCGGTGGGACGGCAGGAACCCGGGGCCGTGGACGCAGGCGATCGACGGCAGCGACGTCGTCGTCAACCTGGCCGGCCGCAGCGTCAGCTGCCGCTACACCGCGGAGAACCTCCGGGAGATGATGGACTCGCGGGTGCTCTCCACCCGGGCGGTGGGGGAGGCGATCGGCGCGGCGGCCCGCCCTCCGAAGGTCTGGCTCCAGATGAGCACCGCCACCGTCTACGCCCACCGCTTCGACGCGCCCCACGACGAGCGCACCGGCGTGATCGGCGGAGCGGAGCCCGACGTGCCGGGCTACTGGTCCCGCAGCGTGGACATCGCCACGGCCTGGGAGCGCGAGCAGGAGCAGGCCCTCACGCCGTACACCCGCAAGGTCGCCCTGCGCTCCGCCATGGTGATGAGTCCCGACCGGGGCGGTGTCTTCGACGTCCTGTCGTGGCTGGCCCGCCTCGGGCTCGGCGGCCCGGTCGCGGGCGGAGCGCAGTTCGTGTCATGGATCCACGACCACGACTTCGTCCGCGCGGTGGAGTTCCTGATCGACCGGGACGATCTCACCGGCCCGGTGAACCTCGCCGCCCCCGAGCCGCTCCCGCAGCGCGCGTTCATGCGCGCCCTGCGCTCGGCCTGGCGCGTACCGGTGGGGCTGCCCGCGACCCGCTGGATGGCCGAGGTGGGCGCCCTCGCGCTGCGATCGGACACGGAACTGCTGCTCAAGAGCCGACGAGTCGTCCCCGGCCGGCTGCTCGACGCGGGCTTCGCCTTCACCCACCCGACCTGGCCGGAGGCGGCCGGGGACCTCGCCCGGCGTCGCCGGGCACGGCCGCCCCGTCCCGGCCACCGGCGCACGACACCGTGACGCCGAGCCCGCTCGGCTGCGCGGCACCGCACGCTCAGCCACGCAGCGCCCGCCCGTCGAGTTTCCGCGCTACCGCACCAGGCAGGGCCGCTTCGCGTCGAACCGCCAGCCGGGGATCAGATACTGCATGCCGGCCGCGTCGTCCCGGGCCCCCAGGGCCTTGGCCAGGTACAGCTCGTGGGCGGCGAGGAGGCGGTCCCTGTCGAGGCGTACGCCGAGGCCGGGGGCGTCGGGGACGGCGATCTCACCGTCGGCGATGCGGGGCGGCGCGAGGGTGAGCCGCTCCAGACCCTCCTGCCATATCCAGTGGGTGTCCAGCGCGTTGTACGCGCCGGGCGCCGCGGCCCCGCAGTGCGTGACCATGGCCAGCGAGATGTCGAAGTGGTTGTTGGAGTGGCAGCCCCAGGTCAGTCCCGTCGCGTTGCACAGCTGCGCCACGCGCACCGAGCCCTGCATCGTCCAGAAGTGCGGGTCGGCCAGCGGGATGGAGACCGACTGAAGGGCGAGCGCGTGGGTCAGCTGCCGCCAGTCGGTGGCCACCATGTTGGTCGCCGTCGGCAGACCGGTCGCGCGGCGGAACTCGGCGAGGACCTCCCGCCCGGAGTAGCCGCCCTCGGCCCCGCAGGGGTCCTCGGCGTAGGCCAGCGTGCCGACCAGCGGCTCGCACAGCTCGACGGCCTCGCGCAGCGACCAGGCGCCGTTCGGATCGAGGGTGACCCGCGCCTCGGGGAAGCGGCCCTTCAGCGCGCGCACGGCCTCGACCTCCTCCGCCCCGTCCAGGACGCCGCCCTTCAGTTTGAAGTCGCGGAACCCGTACAGCTCGTGGGTGGCCTCGGCCTGACGGACGATCGCCTCGGGTGTGAGGGCCTCCTCGTGCCGGATCCGGTACCAGTCGGTGTCCGCGTCCGGTTCGCGGACGTACTCCAGGTCGGTGCGGTCGGGGTCGCCGACGTAGAAGAGGTAGCCCAGCACCCGTACCGAGTCGCGCTGCTGACCGTCCCCGAGGAGCGCCGCGACCGGCACGTCCAGGTGCTGGCCCAGCAGGTCCAGCAGGGCCGACTCGACGGCGGTGACCGCGTGGACGGTGGTGCGCAGATCGAAGGTCTGCGCACCGCGTCCGCCCGCGTCGCGGTCGGCGAAGCGGTCCGCGATCGCGCGCAGCACACGCTTGTGGTCCCCCACCGTCGCGCCGACCACCAGCGGCTCGGCGTCCCGCAGGGTCTGCGTGATCTTCTCCCCGCCGGGCACCTCGCCGAGGCCCGTGCGCCCCTCGGAGTCCGTCAGGACGACGACGTTGCGGGTGAAGTAGGGGCCATGGGCGCCGGAGAGGTTCAGCTCCATGCAGTCGCGGCCCGCCACGGGGTAGACGGCGAACGCGGTGACGGTCGGCTGGCTCGTACTCATACTGTCTTCGCTCTCCTGTACAGGGGGAGGGGATCGGATGGCCGGTCACAGGCCGTGGACGTCACGCGCCCACTCGGCCACTATGACGCCGTCCCCCCGCCCCTGTTCGGGGTCACGCCGAGCGCGTGAGCTGCTCCGGGTGGACCGGATCCGCGTACGGCACCCCGCTGACGTAGCGCTCCAGCTCGTCCAGCGCGGCATGGGCCATGCGGCCGAGCTCGTTGCCGAGGGAGCCCGCGATGTGCGGGGTGAGCAGCACGTTCGGCAGGTCGTACAGGGGGGAGTCGGGCGGGAGGATCTCGGGGTCGGTGACGTCCAGCACGGCGTTGAGCCGCCCGCAGACCAGTTCCTCCGTGAGCGCGGCGGTGTCGACGAGCGAGCCGCGGGCGGTGTTGATCAGCGTCGCGCCGTCCCGCAGAAGGGCCAGCCGGCGCCGGTCGAACAGGCGCCGTGTCTCCGGCAGTTCGGGGGCGTGGATCGTCACGGTGTCGCTGCGCGCCGCGAGCACGTCCAGCGGGACCGGACGCGCGCCCAGCTCCCGCACCCGGTCCTCGTCGACGTACGGGTCGTGGAGCAGGACGCGCATGTCGTACGGGCGCAGCAGTTCGACGACCCGGCGGCCGATGCGGGAGGCGCCGACGACGCCGACCGTGTGCCGGTGGTTGCCGCCGCCGCCGATGACGTCGAGGGCGTTCACCCAGGTCCGCTTCTCACGGTAGGCGTGCGCGGCGTGCAGGACCCGTTTGCCGGAGAAGAGAATCGCGGCGACCGTGTACTCGGCCACCGGCACGGCGTTGGCCCCGGCCGCCGAGGCGACGGTGAGGCCGCGCTCCCAGCAGGCGTCCGTGACATGGTGCTTGACCGAGCCCGCCGCGTGGACGACGGTGCGCAGCCGGGGCATCCGGGCCAGGACCTCGGCGGTCAGGCGCGGACAGCCCCAGCCGGTCAGCAGGGCCTCGGCCTCCGCGAGAGCGCCGGCGACCGCCGGGTCGGCGAAGTCGCGGACGACGAGCGAGGGATCGGTGTCGGCGAGTGCCGTGAGCCGGTCGAGTGCCGCCCGGTCGAAGAGGGCGGCGTGGACGGGCGGGTCCATCGCCAGGACGGTGCGGGGGCGGCGGAGGGGCGTGGGGGTCACTTGACGGCTCCCGCGGTCAGGCCGGAACGCCAGTGGCGTTGCAGCGTGAGGAAGGCGACGGCGAGCGGAACGACGGACAGCAGCGAGCCCGTCACGACGAGCGCGTACAGCTGGGGTTCCTGCGGCAGGACGGCGTTCCAGCTGAACAGGCCGAGCCCCACCGGGTAGAGGGACGAGTCGTTGAGCATCACCAGGGGCAGGAAGAAGTTGTTCCAGCTGGCGGTGAAGGTGAACAGGAAGATGGTCACGAAGGCCGGGGTCAGCATCGGCAGGGCCACCGACCGGAACGCGCGGAACTCCCCGGCGCCGTCCATGCGGGCGGCCTCCAGCGTCTCGTGCGGTACGTACGCCTCCGCGAACACCCTGGCCAGGTACACGCCGAAGGGGTTGACCAGGCCCGGGATCAGCACCGCCCAGTAGGTGTTGACGAGGCCGGCCTCGGAGGCGAGCAGGTACATCGGCAGGGAGACGACGGTGGGCGGCACCAGGATGCCGAGCAGGACCAGGCCGTACACCTTCTCCCGGCCGGGGAAGACGTACGTCGCGAAGGCGAATCCGGCCAGCAGGGAGATCAGGGTGGCGGCGAGGGAGCCGGCCACCGAGTACAGCAGGCTGTTGAGGAGCCAGCGGCCGAAGACGCCGTCCTGGTGGGCGAAGAGGCCGGCGATGTTGGTGAACAGGTTGAAGTCGCCGAGCCGGAAGCCGGGGCTGCCGAACAGATCGCCGTTGTCCTTGGTGGCGTTGACCAGGAGCCAGCTGAGCGGCATCAGGGTGTACACGGCGACGATCGCCAGCACGGTGTTGACCACGGCCCGGGACGACCAGGACGACCTGCTCACGGGCCGGGGCCGGGGTGCCGCGTCCGGGGAGGACGCGGGGGCGGGCGGCGTCGCGGGGAGCGTGTCGACGGCCATGCTCACGCCTCCTTCCAGCGGTTGCCGAACTTGGTGATGACGAAGGAGAGCACGGCGCCGAGGACGGCGAGCAGCAGCGAGGCCGCGGCGGCCAGACCGTAGTCGTGCTTGGCGAAGGCGGCCTGGTAGATGAACATCACCGGGCTCCACTCGGGGGAGATCGCGGACGACCTGCTGCGCAGCACCTCGGGCTCGTTGAACAGCTGGATCGCGCCGACGGCGGTGAACAGGGTGGTCAGGACGACCGAGGAGCGGATCATCGGCAGCTTCACCGACCAGGCGGTGCGCAGCTCGCCCGCTCCGTCGACCACGGCGGCCTCGAGCGTTTCGCGGGGCACGGCCTGGAGCGCCGCATAGAAGATCACCATGTTGTAGCCGATCCACTGCCAGGTGGCGGCGTTGGCCATGGAGAACACGACGGCGTCGGACCCGAGCAGGTCCCAGTCCGCGCCGAAGACGGACAGGAAGTCGAGCACGGGGCTGAGCCCGGGGGTGTAGAGGAAGCCCCACACGATCGCGGCGATCAGCCCCGGCACCGCGTGCGGGAGGAAGTAGGCCAGCTGGAAGAACCGCTTGGCGCGGGCCAGCGTGGAGTCCACCAGCAGGGCCAGGGCCAGGGCGCCGCCCACCATCACCGGGATGTAGACCAGGCAGTACAGGGCGATGTGCACGAAGCCGCGGCGGAACCCGGCGTCGCCGAGTGCCCGCAGGTAGTTGTCGATGCCGACGAACAGGGTCTCGGTGCCGCCGAAGCCGAGTCCGGAGGCCGCCTGCTCGCGGTACAGGCTCATCCAGACCGCGTAGCCGATCGGGGCGAGCAGGGTGGCGGTGAACAGCAGGAGGAACGGGGCGAGGAAGAGGGCGGGCGCGGCGTGCCGTCCTCGGCCGAGCCGGGTCGATGCCATGGGTGGAGCTCCTTGGGGGCCGGGCCCGGCTCCGCGGGGGAGCCGGGCTCACGGGGCGGCAGGTCACGGGGCGAGCTTGAGCCCGCGGTCGGTGATCGCCTTCTCGGCCGCTCGCTGTCCCGCCTGGAACGCCGGCCAGAACTCGCCGCTCTCCTGGGCCTTGCCGAGTTCGTTCTGAAGAGTCAGCGACGTCGAGTTGTGCACCGGGCTCCACACCCAGTCGGAGGTGATCAGCGGCACCTGGGAGCCGGCGACCTCGTAGATGTCCTGGCCGCCGAAGAAGGAGGCGTCGAAGGACTCCTTGGCGGTGGCGCGCAGGTCCTCGGCGGCGGGCAGGCCGCTGGAGGTGCCCGCGGCGAGCCGGGACTTGACGGCGGCCTCGTCGGTGGTCGCCCAGAGGGCGAACTCGGCGGCGGCCTTCGCCTTGTCCGTGTCCTTGGTCAGGGCGAACGCCGAGCCGCCGACGGCGCCGGTGGCGGGCGTGCCCCAGGTGGGCAGCGGGGCCTCGGCCCACGTGCCGGCCTGCCCGGGGTAGGTGGTCTTGATGCTGCCGGCGCTCCAGGACGCGCCGATCAGGGCGATGGCCCGGGAGTCGGTGACGGCCTTGGTGGCCTCCGGGCTCCACGCCTTGTGGTTGAGCACCAGGTCGTCCTGGACCAGGTTCTTCCAGTAGTCGGCGACCTTCTTGGTGGCGCCGTCGTCCATGGTCACCGTCCAGGCGTCCCCGGAGGAGCCGTACCACCGGGCTCCGGCCTGCTGGGCGAGTCCGGCCCAGGTGGCGACGTCGTCACCCCAGAAGTCCAGGATGCGGGCCTTGCCCTGGGAGGCGGTCTTCACCTTCTTCGCTGCGGCCTCGAACTCGTCCCAGGTCCTGGGGACGTCCACGCCGTACTCGGCGAACAGGTCCTTGCGGTAGTACAGGGTCTGCGGGCCGACGTCGTAGGGCGCGGCCCAGGTCCTGCCGCCGAGGGTGACCAGGGAGCGCACGGACTCGGGGGCGTAGTCCTCGACGGTGTCCGCCAGCTCCGCCGAGGAGTCGCGCAGCAGGCCCTGGGTGACCAGGTCGGGCAGGGCCTGGTACTCGACGTTGACGACGTCCGGCGCGTTGCCGGCCTTGACCGCCTTGGCGACCTTGTCGTAGCCGCCGTTGAGGCCCGCGGGTATCTCGGAGAAGTTGACCTTGATGTTCTCGTGGGTGCGGTTGAACTCGGCGGTCATCTCCTTGGTGCCCGGCATCCAGGACCAGTAGGTGATCTCGACGGGCTCGTCGGCGGTGCCCGCCTCGCTCTTCTCCTGGCCGCCGCAGGCGGTGGCGAGGAGGGCGAGGCAGACCGCGGCGGCGGCGAGAACAGGGGAGGACGGCTTCATTGCTGACTCCAGGGGAGCAGGGAGCTCGGTGTGGTGACGCACATCTTTCGGCCACAGCCGATCAGAGTCAATAGGAAACGAACAACGAATCATTGATGAGCGAATTTCGATCCTGAAGATGTTCGTTTGTGGGTTGCGTGCCAGCGAACGATCAAGCGTCAGCTCAGCTCGGGCGTGTCCCGGGTCTCCACGGCCGCGGGGACGGTTCCCGCGTCCGCGTCCAGCTCCAGCACCACGACCTCGTTGCGGCCCGCGCGCAGCAGCGGCCACGGCAGGTGGAGCGTGCGCTGCGGGCCGCGGGAGACCCAGTAGCGGCCCAGGCAGAAGCCGTTGACCCAGACGTACCCCTTGCCGCCGCCGGGCAGCGCCAGATAGGCGTCAGC
This sequence comes from Streptomyces sp. NPDC031049, assembly GCF_055571015.1. NCBI lineage: Bacteria > Bacillati > Actinomycetota > Actinomycetes > Kitasatosporales > Streptomycetaceae > Streptomyces > Streptomyces sp. NPDC031049. Next base: position 34,118 of record NZ_JBVIGC010000022.1, on the reverse strand, counting down.
GGGCTCGGCCGCCTCGAGGTACCCGCGCAGGAACAGCGGGCCCCGGCCGGAGCCGCCGGCGCCCCAGCGCAGCTTCCCGGGTGTTCCGTGGCCCAGCTCCACCGCCCGCGCCCGCCAGCCGTGCAGTAGCTGCTGTGTGTGCAGGACCCGCCGGACGCCCTTGCGCTCGCCGAGCCCGGCCCCGTAGTTGATCCGCCCCATGGACTCCACGAGCAGCTCCACCCGCGCCCCCGCCGCGGGCACGGCGACGTCCGGGACCACCTCCGTCGCCTCCCGTTCCAGGACGCCGGCCGGCGCCCCGTCCAGGTAGACGTGGGCCCGGTCGGCGAGGCCCTGCACCGACAGCGGGTACGGCTGCCGCGGGCCCGGGACGCGCCCGGTGTACAGCACCAGCCCGTGCCCGATGCCCAGGTCCTCGAAGGACGGCGGCAGCGGCGCCTCGGCCTCGGGGCCCGCCACGTCGTCCAGCGCGTCGAACAGCCGCAGGGTCTCCGTCAGTTCGGCCCGTGCGGCCGGCAGCAGCGGCGCGGGCGGCTCCGGTTCCGGCAGCGGGCCGTCCGCGTACCGTTCCAGCACCGCGCGGAAGGCGCGGAACTTCTCGGTGGCGCCGCCGCGTTCGTCGATCGGTGCGTCGTAGCCGTAGGAGGTGACCGTCGGCAGATATCCCTCGCCGGTCGCCGGGTCGGCGGTGTTGGCCCCCGCCCACGTGGAGAAGTTGGTGCCGCCGTGCGCCATGTAGACGTTGACGGACGCGCCCGCCTCCAGCACCCCGGCCAGCGCGTCCGCCGCGTCCCCGGGATCGCGGACGACGTGCTCGGTGCCCCAGTGGTCGAACCAGCCGCACCAGAACTCCATGCACATCGGGGGATCACCGGGCCGCAGCCGGGCGAGCGAGGCGAACGCCTCGTCGGCGCGGCTGCCGAAGTTCACGGTCGCCAGGGTCCCCGGCAGCGTCCCGCCGGTGAGGAAGAAGTCGTCGGGACCGTCCGAGGTGAACAGCGGCACGTCGATCCCGCGCGAGCGCAGCGCAGCAGCCAGACGCTCCAGGTGGCCGGTGTCGGTGCCGAACGAACCGTACTCGTTCTCCACCTGCACCATCAGCACGTTGCCGCCGCGGGTGACCTGGTGCGGGGCGAGCACGGGCACGAGCCGGTCGTACCAGCGCTCCACGTGCGCCAGGTACCCCGCGTCCCGGCAGCGCAGCGCCCGCACCCGGGGATCGGCCAGGAGCCACCAGGGCAGCCCGCCGTTGTCCCACTCGGCGCAGATGTACGGCGACGGGCGCACGATCGCGTGCAGCCCCGCCTCCCGCGTGGCGTGGAGAAAGCGGTCCAGGTCGGCGATGCCGGCGAAGTCGTACTCGCCGGGGCGCGGCTCGTGCAGGTTCCACGGCACGTACGTCTCGACCGTGTTCAGGCCCATGGCGCGCAGCATCCGCAGCCGGTGCGGCCACTGCTCGGGCAGGACCCGGAAGTAGTGCAGCGCGCCCGAGAGCAGGCGCAGCGGGCGGCCGTCGAGGGAGAACCCCTCGGGTGTGATCGCGAACATGAGGGGCTCTCCAGATGTGCGGGGTCGGGCTACGCGCTCGAGGAGCGCACGTGCAGTTCCGGCAGGATGGCGATGCGGTGCCGGGGCCGGGAGGGATCGGCGATCCGCTGGGCGAGCAGGTCGACGGCGGCGGCGCCCACCGCCTGTTTCGGCGGGGCGATCGCGGTCAGCGGGATGTCGGCGAGGGCGGCGACCTCGTCGTCGTAGGCGACGATCGCGACGTCGTCGGGGACCTCCACGCCGCGGGCCCGCAGCCGTTGCAGGACGACGATGGCGTCGTGGTCGTTGTGCACGACCGCCGCGTCGAGCCGGCCCTCGGCCACCGCGTCGGTGAACGCGGCGAGCACCCGCTCCCGCTCGGCGGTGTCGCTCCCCGGCGGCGGCAGCCGGAACAGCGCCTCGTCGGTGGGCCGCAGCCCGGCCGCGGTGAGGCCGCCGCGGTAGCCCTCCAGCACGAGCGCGCCGTGCGGGCTGTCGTCGCGCAGCAGCAGCCCGATCAGCTCCCGGTCCGCCTCGACGAGATGCCGTACGGCGATCCGGGCGCCGTGGACGTGATCGGTCACCACCCGTTCGGCGCCCGTGGCGTCGTCCTCGGGGCGCCGCTCCACCAGCACGTACGGCACGTCCAGTTCGGCGGGCCAGCCGCGCGCCCGTGCCGGGCCGCACGGGGTGATGAGCAGGCCGTCGATGCCGTCGGCGAGCATCTGCCGGGCCTGGGCCCGCTCCTCGTCGGGGCTGTACTGCGAGATGCCGAGCACCAGGCGGACGCCCCGCTCGGCGGCGGCGTCCCGCGCTCCCTTGATCACCTCGGGGTAGTAGTAGTCGGCGGCCGGAACGATCAGGCCGAACACCTGCTCGCTCCCGCCCCGGGCGGTCGGCTCCGTGGCCGCGGGAACGGCTGCCTCGGGCAGGATCGCGCCGCCGTGCACCCGCTCGACGAGCCCGCGTTCGGCGAGCAGTTCCACGTCGCGGCGCACGGTGATGGGGGAGACGCCCAGCTCCGCGGCCACTTCCGTGACCCGGACCGAACCGCGCTCACGCAGCCGCCGCAAGATCTCCTGATGCCGTTCCTCGGCGTGCACGTGTCCGGTCCCCTTGTCGTCCGTGGTCTGTGATCCGCAGTGTAGCGGCCGCACGATCGGTTGTGAACGTTTCTGTGCGAACAATCAAACGATCGTGCGGGTCGCGGACCGCGGTCACCCGAGCGAGGGCCGGAGGCGGGGAACTCACCGGGGGCGCCTCGCGGAAAGCCGCCTCAGTCGACGTCCCCGCGGGTGTCGCCCATCACCGGGTCGTCGACCCAGTTGGTGGAGGACACGTCGGAGATGGTCGATCCGTAGGTGCCCCAGCGGGGCTTGTTGCCCAGGTCGTCCCAGGTCCGGATCCCCGTGCCGAGCGCGATGCGGGTGCCGTCCAGCCAGACCTCGGCCGAGCCGCCGGTGCCGGAAGCGGTGGTGACGCGGAGCTGGACGGAGTGCCAGGCCTCCGGGGCCCAGGGGGCGCTGCCCAGGGACGTCCACCGCTCACCCGGCGCGACGTACCAGACCTTGAGCCGGCTGTCCTCGGCCTTCATGATCACGGGATAGTTCTGCTGGTTCTGGTCATTGGTGCCGTTGGACTTCCACTGGAAGACGGTCTGGGCGTTGCCGGTCTTCGTCATGGAGTCCCAGCCGAACCACAGGGTCGTCCCGTTCCGCAGCAGCTCGGGTCTGTCGATGCCGTGGCCCTCGCAGCGCTCGGAGCCGGCGGGCTTGAGGAACTCGAAGAAGTCGCCGTGCGCGTCGTCCCAGTTCTTGACGGTGGCACCGCCCGGGGAGGGGCACAGGACGGTCTCGAACACCCCCGTCCCCCGGGAGGCGTCGCCGTCCCAGAGGACGGCGGCGTGCGCGTCCGTCGCCATGACGAGTGCCATCGCGGCGCTCCCGGCGGCCAGGCCCAGGCCGGCGCGGGACCGGCGGAGGGTGTGCGTGCGGGTGAAGGGCATCTTCTCTCCGTTCGGTGGTGCCGGTGCCGGTGCCGGTGCCGGTGCCGGGCGGGCGGCCGGTCGGTCGGTGCGCGGGCGGGGTCGCGGCCCGGGGGAGGGGTCGGACGGTCAGGTCAGGCGGACCGTCACCTTCTGCGGCGCGCCCGCCTGGCCGGTGAGGTCGCCGAAGGTGAGCCGCAGCGCGGAACCGGTACGGGCCGACTTCACCGTGGGCGGCTTGGACAGCACGGCGGACACGGAGCGGTTCCAGACGACCTCGAGGCCGCCGGCCCGGCGCGCGGGGTCCGAGACGACGACGGTGGCGGTGCCGTTCCGGTTCTCCTGGATCAGCACGGAGGCGGGGGCGTCGGCGGTGACCGCGCCGACGCGCCCCGGCGCCCAGAAGTTGACGGCCGTGAAGCCGAGCGCCGGGACCCGGACGCCCTGCTGCTCGCGGCTGTTGGCCAGGATCTTCAGCCACCCCTTCCCGGCCGCCCGCCGGGCGGTGGCGGCGGCGCTCGCGCCCGGCAGCAGGACGTAGGCGTACGAGGCGTCGGAGGGGTCGGTGCCGTGGTCGGTGAACAGCGTCAGGTAGCGGCGGGTGACCGGGGTGCCGGGACCGTTGACGTTGATGTCCCGCCAGGCACCGGTCCGTTCCTCGCGCACGGCGGTGAGGTCGGTCCCCTCGGGGAAGACGTACCCCGCCTGTCCGGCGACGTGGGCCCACCGTGCGCCCGCGAAGCCGGCCGTCCAGCCCTGGTCGGACGGCTGGACGGTGCCGTCGACGGTCAGGGCGGCAGTGCCCTTCGCCCCCAGGTTCCGGTTGTCGACGGTCGTCTCGACGGCGAACCCGTCGCGTGAGGTGATGCCGGCGCCGAGGCAGACGACGCAGTCGTCCAGCCAGAACCAGGACTTGTGGGCGCTCATCGTGCTCAGGAGCCCCTTGAGGTGCTGCCCGGTCGCCCCGAACCGTCCGTCGGTGGTGCCGCCGACCCAGGTGGCGTCCGGGCAGGGCTGGCCCCAGTTGCCGCCCGCACCGTCCGGGAGCGGTTTGCGGGAAGCGGTGATGCCGGGGAGCCGGTAGGGGTCGACGGTCGGCCAGAACTCGTCCGAGTAGTGCTCCAGCCCGAAGTCGTCCCCCCACCAGGACAGCCAGCCGGCGCCGGTGTGGTAGCCGCGGGCGTGCTCACCGTTGCCGTACTCGTAGTGGGCGATGTGCCTGGCGGCCATGGACAGGGACGCGGCCCAGCCGGGTCGGCGGTGCGTGACCCTGGCCATGTGGTGGAAGAGGCGGTGCTCGACCGGCTCGGGGGCGGCCTTGACGGAGTCGTCGTCCTGAAGCGCCTGCAACAGGGAGGCCCGGGTGAGGGAGAGGCCGGGGTTGCTCAGGGCCGGCTGGTGGTAGTCCCGGCGCAGCCATCCCTTGACCATGGCCCGCCACCGGGCGTTCTCCTCGGCCGTCGCGCCCTGACCGACCAGGAGGATGCCGGCCATCAGCGGGTGGGCGCGGGTGTGGTCGGAGGTGCCCGCCCGGCTGATGCCGCGGGAGGAGACGTTGTCCATCATCAGGCCGTTGTAGATGAACGGGGCGACGGCACGGTCGACGGTGTCGAGGAACAGCTGGGCGTCCGGGCCGCCGATCTCCCAGGACGACCCCCGCAGCAGCGCCATGAGGCGGCCGACGCCGTCGTGCAGCACCGCCCCGTAGCCGCCGATGTAGGGCACGTTGCGGTGCTGGATGAACGAGCCGTCGGCGTAGAACCCGTCGCCCGAGGTGACGTACGGGAACACGGGGGCCAGGGCGCGCGAGGCGAGGGCGACCTTGTCCGGGTGCTCCCCGACGATGCCGCGGAGCACGACGCCGCGGCACAGGTCGACGCGGTTGGCGCCGGTGCTGGTGCCGGTGTAGCTGTCGAAGACCCGGTCCGGCACGAAGTGGTCCACCGCCCGGCAGAAGGCGTCGATCCGGGCCTCGGTCAGGTGGCCGTGGAGCAGCACACAGGTGTCCATGAGCGACTGCGCGGCGCCGATCTGCCAGCTCCACCAGTTGCCGTACGGCGCGGTGCCGTCGTTGTACACCTCGGAGTGGAGGTGGTCGAGGCCGGCGAGGACGGCCTCGCGCAGCTCGGCGCTGCCGGTCAGGCCCGTGCCCGGCTGGCAGTAGGCCTGGGCCATGGTGTTCAGGCGGTTGCAGCTGGTGACGATCCGCGCCGAGTGGGCGTAGGACTCGGCGTCCGTGTCGGGATCGGGGTCGGCCCAGACCAGGTCGGGCCAGAGCGAACCGGACGCGGGGGCCAGGGTGCCGAGATGGGCCCTCGCGTCGGTGCCGAGGCGGGCGAGCAGGGTGCGGAAGGGCTCGGCCGCGGGGTTGAACGCGGTCCCCAGGATCAGCTCGCGCCACTTGGCGCGCAGGGCCGCGAACTCCGCTGCACCGGCGTCGGCTTCACCGCCGGCGGCTTCAGCCGCGTGACCGGCGGGTGCGGTGAGACCGCCGACGGCGGCGGCGAGGGGAGCGGCAGCGGCGGTCCGGACGAAGGCGCGGCGGGACCAGGGCGATGGCACGGGGGAACCTCCGGAGGTACGGCGCGACGGTGTTTCCGGCAGTGGGGAGTGGTGCGGTGCGCGGTTTGTAGCACGCGCTTTCATCGATCAGCAACGCTTTCATCGTTCAAACGCTCACTTCTTCGCTTTTCGAAAGTGAGCGTGCGCAAACGACAGTTGCGCGAGTAGGGTGCGGCACGCCGCAGGACGGGACAGCACGGCGGCCGGACGGCACGGCGAACCGGACGGCGGGACCATCCGGCCGCACGGCGACGGGGAACCACGACGAGGGGGGAGTCCACATGCACGCCGAGGACAGGCTTCAGACGATCCTGGGCAAGGTGCGCCGGCACGGATCGGTGCGGGTCACCGAGGTCGCGGCGGAACTGCGCGTCTCACCCGTCACCGTCCGCAAGGACGTCGAAGCCCTCGCGGAACGCGGCCTCGTGGTCCGGGTCCACGGCGGCGCCCGCCTCCCCGAGGACTGGGCGACGCCCACCACCGCGGGCACCGGCGCCGTACCCCCGCAGGCCCGGGGCGACCTGACGTTCGGCATGGTCGTGCCGTCCGCCACCTACTACTACCCCGAGGTCATCAAGGCCGTGCGGGAGGCCGCGGCGGCCCGGGGCGCCCGCCTCCTGCTGCGCATCTCCGAGTACGACGTCGACGGGGAGCGCGCACAGGCCCGGTCGATGGTCGAGGCGGGCGTGGACGGCCTGCTGCTGGCGCCCACCACCGCCACGACGCACCACACCGAACCGGCCTGGTACGAGGACCTCGGCATCCCGCTCGTCCTGGTGGAGCGGCGCCCCCGCCCGGTCGGCCCGGCCGTCGAGCACGTCGTGACCGACCACGCCTACGGCGCCCGCCTCGCCGTCCACCACCTCGCCGCCCAGGGCCGCCGCCGCATCGCGCTCCTGACCCGCCGGGGCACCCCCACCGCCCCGCTGCTGGAGGAGGGCTTCCGCACGGGCCTGCGCCTGGCGGGCCTGCGAGCACCCGAGGACGCCGGCCACCTGGACCTCGGCACGGACCATCCCGGCACCCCGCGGTACGACGGCACGATGGAACGCTTCCTGGACGCCGTGGCGGCCGGTCACGTCGACGCGGCCGTCGTCCACCCCGACGGCGACGCGCTCGTCCTCCTCCAACGGCTCGGCGCCCGCTCGCTCACCGTCCCCGGCGACGTGGCCCTCGTGTCCTACGACGACGAGGTCGCCGGCCTCGCCGACCTGCCCCTCAGCGCGGTCGCCCCCTCGAAACACGAGGTGGGCGTCTCCGCGGTCGAACTCCTCACCGCCCGACTCACCGCCCCGGACCGCCCCCGGCGCCAGGTGTCCCTCCTCCCCGAACTCCGCGTTCGCGCGTCCAGCGCAGCGCGGACGCCGCCCGAGTACATGTTTTCATCCTCAACTTCGGCCAGGAGTGGGCTGTTTGAGCCACCGGAAGATCAATAGCCTGCTGTCGACGGCACGCGTCTAGTTCGAGGAGTTCCGTGTGTCCACTGCCCCGCAGGTGCCCGACATCCTCTCGCCCGAGTTCGCGGCGGACCCCTACTCCGCGTACGCGGTGATGCGGGAGAAGGAGCCGCTGATCTGGCACGAGGCCACCAAGAGTTACGTCATCTCCCGCTACGAGGACGTCGAACGCGTCTTCAAGGACAAGAAGTCCGAGTTCACCACGGACAACTACGACTGGCAGGTGGAGCCGGTCCACGGCAAGACGATCCTCCAGCTCAGTGGCCGGGAACACGCGGTGCGCCGGGCCCTGGTCGCCCCCGCGTTCCGGGGCAGCGACCTCCAGGAGAAGTTCCTGCCGGTCATCGAACGCAACTCGCGCGAACTCATCGACCGCTTCCGGCACACCGGCTCGGCGGACATCGTCAGCGACTACGCGACCCGTTTCCCGGTCAACGTCATCGCGGACATGCTGGGCCTGGACAAGGCCGATCACGACCGCTTCCACCGCTGGTACACGGCGGTCATCGCGTTCCTCGGCAACCTGTCCGGCGACCCGGAGGTGACCGCCGCCGGCGAGCGGACCCGGGTGGAGTTCGCCGAGTACATGATCCCGATCATCCGCGACCGGCGCGAGAACCTCGGGGACGACCTGCTGTCCACGCTCTGCGCCGCCGAGGTCGACGGCGTCCGCATGAGCGACGAGGACATCAAGGCGTTCTGCAGCCTGCTGCTGGCCGCGGGCGGTGAGACCACCGACAAGGCCATCGCCGGCATCATGGCCAATCTGCTGCGACACCCCGAACAACTGGCGGCGGTCCGCGAGGACCGGAGCCTGATCCCCGCCGCCTTCGCGGAGACCCTGCGCTACACCCCGCCGGTTCACATGATCATGCGGCAGGCGGCCACCGACGTCGAGGTCGCCGGCGGCGTCATCCCCGAGGGCGCCACCGTGACCTGCCTCATCGGAGCCGCCAACCGCGACGAGCGCCGCTACCGCGACCCCGACCGGTTCGACATCTTCCGTGACGACCTCACCACGGCGTCGGCGTTCTCGGCCGCAGCCGACCACCTCGCCTTCGCACTCGGCCGCCACTTCTGCGTGGGGGCGCTGCTGGCCAAGGCGGAGGTCGAGATCGGCATCGGTCAGTTGCTCGACGCCATGCCCGACCTCCGCATCGCCGACGGCTTCGACCTCGTGGAGCAGGGTGTGTTCACCCGCGGACCCCAGTCGCTCCCCGTGCGCTTCACTCCCGTCGCCGGCTGAACCCCGCGGCCGGGCCGCGAGCACACGTGTGCCGGGACCGCTCCCCGGTCCCGGCACACGGAGGACGGTTCAGCGCACCAAGGGGGTGAACCGCACCGGCAGCGAGGTCAGTCCGCGCATCCAGATCGACGGACGCCACCTCAGCTCGGCCGGCGGCACCGCCAGCACCAGGTCCGGCAGGTGTTCCGTCAGTGTCTCCACCGCCGTACGCGCCATCACGTCGGCCAGCAGCGGGGCCGGGTACGGGCAGCGGTGTTCGCCGTTGCTGAAGGACAGATGCGCGGAGTTCTCGGCGCCGACGTGCGACTCCGGCCAGAGCTGCGGATCGGTGTTGGCCGCGGCGAGACCGAGGACCAGGCAGTCCCCTTCGCGGATGTGCCGGCCGCCGAGCTGCGTGTCCCGCACCGCCCAGCGGCCGATGAAGTTCTGCGTCGGCGTGTCCAGCCAGAGCACCTCGTTGAGGGCCTCACCCACGCTGACCCGGCCGCCGGAGACATTGACCGCGAAGCGTTCGTCGGTGAGCAGCAGGCGCAGCGTGTTGCAGATCCAGTTGGCCGTCGGCTGCTGGGCCGCCGCGATGACGGAGATCAGGTCCTGGACGATCTCCTCGTCCCCGAGTCCCGCCGGATCGAGCAGCATCCGCGAGGTGACGTCGGGGCCGGGGCGCTCCCGCTTCTCCTTCACCAGCTGCGTCAGGCGCGCCCCGACGCGCATGTAGGCCGCCACCGGATCGTCGCCCTCACCGGCGTCCAGCGAGATGCGCAGGTCGTCGACGAGCCTCTCGGTGTCCTCGCTGCCCTGGGGCATGCCGCACATCCACAGCACCGCGCGGGCCGGCAGGGCATGGGCGTAGGTGCTCATCAGCTCGGTCTCGCCGCGGCCGGCGAAGGACATGATCAGCTGCTCGGCGATCGCCTGGCACTCCCGCGCCAGTTCGAACTGGTCGACACCCTCCAGTGCCTGGGTGATGACACCGGCCCGGCGCTGGTGCTCCGCGCCCTCGGTGAACAGCACGGAGGGCTGGTAGCCGACGAACGGCAGCAGCGGCCAGTCGGCGGGGATGTTCGGCCACTGGTTCCAGCGCCGGGAGTCCCGCGCGAACAGCTCGTCGTGACTGGTCACATAGCAGACCTCGGAGTAGCCGAGCACCAGCCAGGCGGGGATGTCGTCGTCGAGCAGCACCGGTGCGACCGCTCCGTGCTCGCGCCGCAGGGTGCGGTACAGCTGGGACGGCGACTGCTGGTATTCCAGGCCGCCCAGACGGACGGCCGATGCGTGCGCGGGGCAGCCCGCCGGGGGCGTGCCCGGCGACGGGACGCCGCTGTGGTCGCTCACGTTGCCCCTTCCCGGGAGAGTGCCAGTGCGTAGAGGTGGTCCACGAGGGTGATCAGGACGTGCTTGCCGGAGGCCCTGACCCGTGCGTCGCAGTCGACCATGGGCACGTGGTCGGCGAGCGCCAGTGCCTGACGGATCTCGTCGAGCGAGAAACGGCTCTCGTCGTCGTCGAACCGGTTGACGGCCACCACGAACGGCGTCTTGTGGTGTTCGAGCCGGTCGATGGCGTACCAGGAGTCCTCCATGCGCCGCGTGTCCACGAGCACCACCGCCCCGAGGGTGCCGGAGAACAGCCGGTCCCACAGGAACCAGAAACGCTCCTGGCCCGGCGCGCCGAACAGGTACAGCACCATGCGCTGGTTGAGGCTGATGCGCCCGAAGTCGAAGGCGACGGTCGTCGTCGTCTTGCGCTCCACGCCCGTGGTCTCGTCGACGCCCTGACCGGCCTGTGTCATCACCTCTTCGGTGTTCAGCGGCCGTATCTCGCTCACCGAGCGGACCAGCGTCGTCTTGCCCACGCCGAAGCCGCCCACGACCACGATCTTCAGGCCGGTCTCGGCGGCATCGGTCAGCGGCGTGCGCTGGGAGGGCACCTCAGAGGTTGCGGAGCCCATGGAGCACCTCCTGGAGCAGGGCGGTTTCGGGGAGGGCCGCGACGGATCGTGCGGCGCGGGGGTGGCGGGCGCTGATGCGGCCCATGGCGTGCAGGTCGCCCAGCAGGATCCGGACGACCGTGATGGGCAGCTTCAGCTCGGCCGAGACCTCCACCAACGCCGTGGGATGCCGGCACAGTTCGAGGATCCGCACGTGCTCGGACTGCATCCCCGCGGTGGGCTCGCTCTCGCTGACGATCAGCGTCACCAGGTCGAACGAGTCGTCGGCCTCGCTGCGCCCGCCCGTGACCGTGTAGAGCCGGTCCGGGTCACCGACGTCCACCGGTTTGTCCATCACGCGGAGGCACCCGGACCGACGGACGCGCGAGGCTCGGCCCGCAGGTGCTCGCCGATCTGCTCGACGAGTTCCGTCATCTGGTGCCCCACCACGCCCGGGTCGGCGCTCTCCTGGGCGACCACGGCGAGGTGCGCTCCCTGGCCGGCCTCCACGATGAACAGCAGCCCGCCGTGGAACTCGGTCATGGAGTGCCGGACACCGCCCGAGCCGTCGCCGAACTCCACGGAGGCCCCCTGCGCGAGGGCCTGGATGCCGGAGCAGATGGCCGCCAGCTGGTCGGCCTGGTCCAGGGTGAGGTGGTCCGTCCAGCACAGCTTCAGGCCGTCCCGGGACAGGACGAGGGCGTGACGGGTCCCCGGGGTGCGCTCCAAGAGGTTCATCAAGAGCCAGGTGAGGCTGTTGTCAGTGGTCTCCATGACGGTCGGGGCGGGATGCGACCGCTCGGCGGTCACCCGGCCCGTTCCTCCAATCCAAGGTGGTGCGGCGAATCGATGCGGGCAGTGGCGGCTGCGGCGCCGGCGGCGCGGCAGACCGGGCGGGCTAGGCGTCGGTCCCGGAGGCCGTCCCGGACCCCGCGGCGTCCGCTGCCGGGCCGGCGGCGCCGCCCGCCTGACGTCCGCGGTGGAAGGCACCGAACCGGCTGCCCGCGTCGCGGGCCGGCCCGGCCTCGGAGTCGGCGGGTGCGGCCGCCTGCTGCGCCCGTCCCCGCTCCGCGGCGGCCATGGTCCGTCCGGGGGTGCGGACCGGCAGCCCGTTGGGGGTGGCGGAGCCGCGCTCGCGGGGCGGGGTCTCGGCCCGCGCGGTGTCGGCCCGCGGAGCGTCGGTCCGCGGGGCCACGTCGGCGGGCGCGACCACGTCGGGCCGGGCGGCGGGTGCCGCCTCGGCGGTGGCCTGCGACGCCTGGGCCGGTACGGCGGCCGGGGACTGTGCCGCCGTGCGCGGGCGCCCACCGGTGACCGGCTCGCGTTGCTGCGCCACCAGCTGGGGCGGCAGCAGGACGACGACACCGGTGCCGCCGCGCGAGGACGGCCGGTAGTTGACACTGATGCCGTACTTGGTCGCCAGGCGTCCTACGACACCCAGGCCGAGGCGGGTGCCCTGGAGGGAGGCGAGGTCGGTGACCCGCCCCGACACCGACTCCTCGGCGCGGCGCATGGCGGCGTCGGACATCTTCAGTCCGCTGTCCTCGACGGTGACGACGATGCCGGCGCTGCGCTCCTCCACGTACACGTGGACCTCGTCGATGGGCGGCGAGAAGTTGGCAGCGTTGTCCATGAGTTCGGCCAGCAGGTGCATCACGCCCTCGGCCGCGAAACCGGCGATGGCGGCCTTGCTGGAGTTGTGCAGCCGCACCCGCCGGTAGGCGGCGATCCGGCCGACCGCACCGCGCAGGATGCTCTCCATGACGATCGGCTTGTTCCAGACCCGGCTGGAGCGTCCACCCATCAGCAGCGCCAGCCGGTCGGTCATCAGGCCGAGCTGCGAGGTGCTGTGGTCCAGGCGCAGCAGGTCGCCGAAGACCTCGGGGCCGTGCCGGTCCTGCATGTCACGGAGGTCGGCGAGCATGGCGACGGTCTTGGCCTGCACCCGGCTGAGCGCCTTGGCGGAGGCGGCCTGGGCGGCGGCCGAGCGGCGCTCGCTGTAGGCGAGTTCCCGGACGAACAGCTCCGCGGGCGTGCGCAGCAGGGGGTCGGCCGGCCATTCCAGCTTGGCGAGGACGGTCTCGGCGGAACCGCCCTCGCGCAGCAGTGCGACCGCCGCGGGCAGGGTGTCGCGGGTGAGGTGTTCGAGTTCCGTGGTCCAGCGGTCGCGTCGGCCTCGGGCCTCGTCCAGTTCCGAGCGGGCCTTGGTGGTCTCCAGCACCGACGCGGAGACCTCGGTGGTGAACGCGTGGAGCAGCCGCCGCAGATACGGATCGGAGGGCGCCGGCGACGCGGCCAGGGCGTCGTCGGGGCTCACGCCGGCCTTCAGCTGCCGTGCGATCGCCGGCAGGGTCGTGCTGACCAACTGGTCCGTCTCGGCGCCGTGTCGCATCCAGTGGGCCTTGGTCGTCTCCAGTTCGCTGCCGCGCGAGTCGGCCGCGCGACGGGCCTGGCGCAGCCGGCCGGAGAAGGTGACGGTGACGGCCGTGACGCACAGCCAGGCCACGATCGCCGTGCCGGCGACCCACGAGCGGGCGCCGTCGGGGGCGATGACGACGACGGCCGCGGCCCCCGCTGCCGTACCGGCCACGAGGGCGGGGACCACGGCCGGTGACGAGCGCTCTCCCGGCGCGGATCGGCGCTGGCGGGGGCGAGCAGGCACTGACATTCAGCGGTCCTCGGTCCGTAAGAGCTTCGGTACGTCACGATGGGCGCAGCACCGTCAACCCAGGAGGCGGTAGGCCACCTTCCGGTGCGAGCGCGGGACTCATGCTAGTCACGCGCATGGCGTCAGGTGCGCGGCAAAGGGCGCACCTGTGCAGCCATTTCACTTCGTCGGGAAACGACCACCCCGGCGTCGTCGTGTGGTATTCGGCTCGCGAGAGTGCATGGCAACTGCGGCGTTGACGCCCGGAGTTGACGTGTCGGGCGGTCGTCGGACCGCCGAGACGCGGCGGATCGACCACGATGACCGGCCCGGAGAGGTCGTTTTGAGTCAACAGAACGGTCGACGCGTCGAACGGATGCGTGAGGGCTCCGGTGATCAGTGCCTCCGGTGATACCTCGGCAACCGATGAGTTGCGGGCCGTGCGGAGGTCATAGCCTCCAGGACCACCGGCAGGGCCGACGCGCCCGTACCCCAGGGAGACACGTGGGACAGCTCATCTACTCCATGATCACCTCGCTCGACGGCTACGCCGAGGCAGCCGAGGGCGACCTCGGCACCGGCGCCGAGGACGAGGAGCTGCACACTTTCATCGGCGACCTCTTCCGCCCCGTCGGCACGTACCTCTACGGCCGGCGGATGTACGAGACGATGGTCTACTGGCAGACCGCGCACACCGAGCCCGACCAGCCGCCGCACATCCTCGACTACGCCCGCGACTGGCGGGCCGCGGAGAAGATCGTGTACTCCACGACGCTGGAGTCGGTGTCCAGCGCGAGGACCAGGATCGAGCGGACCTTCGACCCGGACGCGGTGCGCAAGCTCAAGGCCGAGGCGGATCACGACCTCACCGTCGACGGCCCGAACCTCGCGTCCCAGGCCATCGCGGCCGGCCTGGTGGACGAGTACCGCCTCTTCGTCACGACGAGCGTGGTCGGTGGCGGCAAGCGGTTCTTCCCCGACGGCGTACGTCTCGATCTCCAGCTGGTGGAGGAGCGTGCTTTCGGCTGCGGCGTGATCTACGCCCGCTACCGGACCCGCTGAGCCCGCCGGACGCTTCCGCGTCGGCCCGCGCGCAAACGCCGACCGGAGGTGAGGCCGTGGCGGGGAATGAATCGGAGAGGCCCTCGGTTGTACAGGGCGGTCGCAGTTTTGTTTGTGTGTTTGTGCCCAGTCGCATGCTCGCGGAGAACGATGTTGCGGGCGCGAAGCTTGCCTTCCAGGTCGCTGGAGCAGCCGCGTCGTGAACCGGCCAGGAGCCCCGCACGGTGCGGGGCCCTCACCCAGCCCCCCTGTGAGGAGCAGCAATGACTCAGGGAACCGTCAAGTGGTTCAACGCCGAGAAGGGTTTCGGCTTCATCGCCCAGGCCGACGGCGGCGCGGACGTCTTCGTGCACTACTCGGAGATCGACGCCTCCGGCTTCCGCAGCCTGGAGGAGAACCAGCGTGTGGAGTTCGAGGTCGTGCAGGGTCCGAAGGGCCCGCAGGCCTCCCGGGTTCGCGCTCTGTGACGGTGTCCGCACACCGGGCACGCGCGCACAGCCGCTGACGTGACACGAAGGGGCCGGCACTTCTCGTGCCGGCCCCTTCGGCATGCCCGGGGCGCGCAGGACGACGGCGCTGTGCGGCCGCTGCCGCCGCTCAGCCGAGGTAGTGCGCGCGGCCTTCGTCGTCCAGGTCGAAGGAACCCTCGGGGATGATGCAGAACTCGTTGCCCTCGGGGTCCGCCATCACCAGGAAGCCGCCGTCGGCGTACTGCTCCAGTCTGCGCCCGCCGAGCCGCTCGACCCGTCGCTGCTCGGACGCGGGATCGGCGGAGGTGATGTCGACGTGCATCCGGTTCTTGCCCGACTTCGGCTCGGCGGTCCGCTGGAAGCCCAGGCCCAGGCCGCCTTCCCGTCGCAGCCAGACATAGGGGCCCGTGCGGCCCACGACCGGCCTGCCGAGCAGCTCGGACCAGAACGCGGCGAGCCGGTCGGGGTCCGTGGCATCGACGATGAGGGCGTTGATCTGCATCGGTGAGTCCGCCATGCCCCGATCCTGCCAGGCCGGCCCTACGGCGCCGAGCGGATCGCGGAGATGTCGAACTGGAGCCGGACCCGCTCGCTCACCATGGTGCCGCCGGCCTTGAGGCGCTGGTTGTAGACCAGGCCCCACTCGGTGCGGTCGATCGTGGTGGTGCCGTCGAAGCCGGCCCGCTCGTACCCGAACGGATCCAGCACCGACCCGAGGTACTCGAGTTGCAGGTCGACGGGGCGGGTGACGTCGCGGATGGTCAGGTCGCCGGTCATCCGGAACCTCTCGCCGCCCTCGTGGACGGTGGAGGTGCTGCGGAAGGTCATCTCCGGGTAGCGGCGCGCATCGAAGAAGTCGCGGCCCACGAGGTGGGCGTCACGTTGCTCCACGCCCGTGTCGACGCTGGCCACGCGGATGACGAGTTCGGCCCGCGACCGGGAGGGCCGGGCCCCGTCGAAGTAGAGCCTGCTGTCGTAGTCGGTGAAGGCTCCCCGCACGGTCGTGACCATGGCGTGCCGCACGGAGAACCCGATGCGGCTGTGCGGGCCGTCGATGGTCCACGGCCCGGTCAGTGCCCGGAGTGCCGGGTCGAGCGCGACGCCCTGGGGCGCGGCGTCCGCGGAGGTGCCGGAGGCCGGGTGCGGCTCCATGACGGCGCCCTGGCGGCGGCTGAAGATACCCATGATCGTGAGCCCTTTCCCCTCTGGTCGCTCCGTGCTATCACGGCCCCGCCGGGCGCGGCCCGGCGAGATGGGCGGTCTCGTCCGGGTTCCATGTGGTCGGCTGCAAAGCTACACAAGATCAACATGACGCGTCCGGGCGTCGGCCGTCCCACTCGACGCCCGCGACCTCGTCGCCCGCGGCCTCGACACCCGCGACGCCCTATTCGGGCGGCGTGGGTGTGTCGTGGGTGCGGTACATCGCCTGGACGTCCAGCTCCAGCTGGACCGTCGGACCGACGACCGCGATGCCGCGGGCCAGCATCGAGCGCCAGTTGAGCGTGAAGTCCTCGCGGTGCAGCTCCGTCTTGGCGAGGGCGGCGCAGCGCAGTTCCTGCCCGTAACCGCCGTTGACCGTCCCCAGATACGTGGTGTCGAGACCGACGGATCGGCTGACGCCGTGCATGGTGAGCGTGCCGTGCAGGGTCCACTTGGTGCCGCCGCGGTAGGTGAAACGCGTACTGGCGAAGTCGATGTACGGGTAGGTGTCGACATCCAGGAAATCGGCGGAGCGCAGGTGGTTGTCACGGGTCTTGTTGCCCGTGGAGATGCTGGAGGCGTCGATGCGCACCGAGACGTGCGAGTCGGCCATGTTCGGCGCGACGCGGATGCCGCCCTCGAAGCGGGTGAAGCGGCCGTGCACATGCGCCATGCCGACGTGCTTGGCGATGAACCGGATCGCCGTGTGCGGGGGGTCGAACAGCCAGGTGCCGGCCGTCGGGAGTTCCAGCTGACGGGCGGGCTCGAGCGCGACGCGCAGCGGGGGGCGAGCCACCCCGGCGGCGATGTCGAGGTTCTCACGGGCGGGGGACAGGCCCTCGGCCACGGTGATCACGCTGTAGGAACCCGGCGGCAGCGTCGCGATGAAATAGCCGTTGGGGTCCGTGGTGCCCCGCATCGCGACCCGGTGGCTGTGCAGGGCCGTGACGGTGACCTCGGCTCCGCCCATGGGCTGCCCCAAGGGGTCGACGACCTCGAGTCCGAACGCCCCGGCGTCGGGCGGCAGGGGGACCGAGATGCTCGGTCCGGCACCGGAGGCGCTGCGGGAGCGCCGGCGTCGGAGCAGGCCGAGGGCCATGGACTTCACCTTTCCTCACGGGCGTCGTGTACGTCGTGCGCGTCGCTGCCGCTTGGCCCGCCCAGCCGCCTGTCTTCGCGGTCGCCAATGATCGTCTCTGGCGCGGGAGCGGGGCAGAGCCGGCAGTTCGTTGAAGATCATACGACCTTCTCTGTGTGGCCGACTTGCCACCTGCCAGGGGCATGCCATCCCTCTCCCGAAGTGTGCGGGGATGACAAATCAATACATGGAGGGGTCATATCGCCGCAGCTCGACTTCGCTGCTTTGCAGCGGTGTCGTGATCAGGTACACGAAAGCGGACCGCGATCTTCGCGAGCGGTGTGCGGTTTCACCATGGATCTGACACGGGCCGCGGGCCGGCGGCTCACCGCTGGAGGTGCGCGGACCCGGGCTCATCCCGGCCCGCGCCACGCCCCCCCGAGCGCGGGCGGTGACGGCGGCTGCCCTGGCGGTGGGGCAGCCGCGCCGGGCCCCGATCGTCGCCGGTGCAGGCAGAGGTCGGATCACACCTGCTCGTCGGCGCGCCCGAGCCGGAGGGCGGAGGCGAGGAAGAAGACACCGCCGAGGAAGGCGTAGCCGGCGAGACCGGCCAGGGACGCGTCGTCCTTGCCCGCCTGGACGAAGAACGACGCGCCGGCGACGGTCGAGAGGGCGCCGCTGGCGATCATCGCCCACTGGCCGCCCAGCCGAAGCCGCGCGGCGCCGACGACGAGCTGGGCGAGGCCCGCCGTGACGGCCCAGGCACCCCAGACGCGCAGGACGGCCGGGATGCCGGAGGCGGCGGCGACCGCCAGGCCGACGGCGGTGAGGGTGCTGAGCGCGATGTTCGCGTACAGACCCCGGACCGGGCCGCCGCCGGCCCGGGTCGAGCGGACGTCGACGACGGCACACGCCACGTCGAACAGGGGGTAGACCACCAGCAGCGTCACGCTCAGCGGTCCCAGTGTGCCGGGGGTCGCGAACAGCAGGGCCGCCCACGCGGCGGCGAAGGCGGAACGGGCGAAGTACAGCTTGCGCAGGGTCAGGGGAGCGGCGGTGCGGGTGGTGTCGATGAGGGTGTCCACGTGAGTGCCTCTCAGTGAGGGAGAACGTTCGGTCTCGCTGTGTGGATCCAACGGTGAACGGCGGCCGTTGTCAAGACCGAACGTTCTCCCTCACGGCTTTGCTACGCTGATCGCATGGGGCGAGGCACACGAGAGGGCAAGACCTCCGAAGCGCGGGCCAGACTGCTGGGCACGGCGACCAAGATCTTCTACGCGGAGGGGATCCACTCGGTCGGCGTCGACCGGATCATCGCGGAGGCGCAGGTCACCCGCGCCACGCTGTACCGGCACTTCACCGGCAAGGAAGAGCTCGTCCTCGCCTACCTGGACCAGGCGGACCGGGGAATCCGGGCCCAGGTCGAAGCCGCTCGGGCGAGCGAGGAATCGGCCCCCGACCGGGTCCGCGCCGTCAGCCGGTCCATCGCCGAGGGCATCCGGTCCCCGGGATTCCGCGGGTGCGCCTTCCTCAACGCGGTGGCCGAATACCCCGATCCCGCCCACCCGGTCCACCGGGCCGTGCTGGCACACCGTCAGTGGTTCCTCGAGACCGTCACGGAGCTGCTGGCCGAGGTCGGTGAGGCGCCCGCCGAGGAGGACGGCCGCCACCTGGTGATGCTCCGCGACGGGGCCATGGCCGCCGGCTGCCTCTTCGACCCGGAGCTGGTCTGCGAGACCTTCCTGCGGGGCGTCGAGGGGATTCTGCGGTCCCGCACCGACTGAGCGCCCGTACCAGCCGAGCGCCGGTGCCGACTGCGCGCCCGCTGCACCGGGTGACCGTCATGCCGGCCGCGATCGCCCGGCGGCAGCCGCGACGACCACCCCGGTCACACCGTTCAGTACCGCATCGGGCGACGTCCGTCCCGGGCGGTCTGCGACGATGGCGCCATGGACGAGGAAGCCATTCCCATTCTCCGCGTCGAGGACGCTGCGGCGTCGATCGCCTGGTACGAGCGACTGGGCTTCGCCAAGCAGTGGGAACACCGCTTCGAACCGGGACTTCCCGCGTTCGTCGAGGTCGCTCGGGGCGAGGTGCGGTTGTTCCTGTCGGAGCACGAGGGAGACGCCCGCCCCGACACGTTGGTCTACCTCCGCGTCCGTGACGTCGAGGCCATCGCCTCCGAGTTCGGGGTGCAGGTGCAGGACGTTCCCTGGGCGCGCGAGATCGAGCTGCGCGACCCCGACGGCAACCGGCTCCGCGTCGGTACGCCGATGGAATGACACGGCGCCGGCAGCGCGCGGCAGGAAACCGTGCGGGTTGCGGCGACGCCCGCAACCCGCAGGAATGGCGTGACACGCACGTGCAGGTGCGCGGGCCTGCCGTCGACGGCATCGCGGCGGCGTTCGCGCAGAACTGGGCCGAGTGCCGTGACGAACTCTTCGACGAGCGGGACCGGTTCACCGGCCACCGCCCGCACGGCGATGCGGTGGCGCAGGTGGTGCGCGGCTCGGCCGGCTTCGGCTGGCAGGACATGCAGACCCTGCTCAGGGTGATGATCGAATCCGCGGAGGAGCGCTTCCGGCTGGCCACCGCCTACTTCGCACCCGACGCCTTCTTCGTCGAACTGCTGTGTGCTGCGGCACGGCGCGGCGTGACGGTGGAGATCCTGCTGCCCGGGCCGCACACCGACAAGCGGGTGTGCCAGCTGGCCGGTCAGCACCACTACGAGGAACTGCTGGCCTGCGGCGTGAGAATCCACCAGTACCAGCCGACGATGATGCACGCCAAGGTCGTCACCGTGGACCGCACGGCGGCCCTCGTGGGGTCGACCAACGTCAACCGTCGCTCCCTCGACCATGACGAGGAGGTCATGCTCGCCGTGCTGGACGAGGAGTTCACCGCCACTCTCGACGCCCATTTCGACGCCGATGTCGCGGCGAGCCGGCTGATACGGGCCGGCCGTTGGAAGAGGCGCTCGGTGTTGCGGTGGGCTCGCGAGGTCGCGGTCCAGCCCGTCCGCCGCTTCCTGTAGGTGCGGGCCCGGCCGGGCCGCCGGCCGCGACCCGGGCCCCTAAGGTGTGATGCCGCGTCCGGTCCCGGCCGGTGAACGCCTCGGTGTCGAGCCGTGAGGGCGGTCCTATGCCCCGTCCCGGCGGGCCGAGCGCCGCCGGAGCCAGACGGGCAGTGCGTACCAGCACAGGCCGAACCACAGCATGACCCCGCCGACCAGCAACTCGGCGAGGAGGCCGGGTACGACGACGTGCAGCAGCAGGAGCAGGGTGCCGCCGATCGTCAGGGCGAGCAGCACCATGCCGCACACCATCAGCCGGCCTGCGACATCGACGATGTGGTCCTTCATGCGCTGACCGGAGAGAAACCGGTGGATGGACACCGGCGCGATCAGAGCTCCGGTGCCGGAGGCCCCGAGTATCACGGTGATCACGTAGACGACGTGGTCGAAGGTCTCCAGCTTGTGGAAGTAGGGCGTGAAAGCGACGCTGAGCAGGAAGCCGAAGAGGATCTGGACCCCGGTCTGTGCCACGCGTGTCTCTTGCAGGATCTCGTTCCACCTGCGGTTGACGCGTTCTCGTGCGGACTCCTGCGGCTCATCACCTCGCAGGTGCACCGCCTCGCCGCACGGGGGGGGGGCAGTCCGGCTGCGGCGTGTGCGTGGCCGACTGGTCCATCATGGTCATGGCATCCTCCTGGTCGCGGAATTTCCTCATGCCCGCCCTCCGCGATTTCACGTCGCAGTCCGCTGAAGGTTTCCGCAGGTCGACGACGTGCTTCGGCGAGTCGGCGGCGCGACATGGCGGGGGCGGAACCGACGCACGGGCGCAGGAGCCGGGCGCGCTCACCGGCGACGCCTGGTGGTGGGTCTGTCAGAACTGTCACAGGGGTGGGTCTGTCAGAACTGTCACAGGGGATCGACGGACGTCATGGGTGTGTGACCGAGCAGAACCCGCACCAAGGAACGGCCCTCATCCAGGTTGGTCGTGGCCGACCGGCCCGGCTTCGCCGTCGACCTTCGAAGGGACCACGATGATGAACCGTCGCTCGCGCCTCGCTCTGGCCGCCGCCACCGCCGTCGCTACGGGGCTGACGACCGCTTGCCAGACCGGCACGGCCTCGGACGACGCAAAGCCTGCGTCCTCCGCGTCCGCGTCTTCCGCTTCCGGATCGCCGTCCGTATCCGTGAAAGAGACGCCCGCCACCGGTTCCGGCCCGGAGACCGGGAAGGGCGGCTCCGCGGCCGGTGGTGCCAGGACCGATGGTGCGGACGGCGGCAAGAGCGGCTACGGACAGGTCTGCGGTGCCAACGACATCGACTGGCGTGCCACGTCCCAGACCCAGGCGGGCGGTTACCTCCTCATCGCCGCAACGCCCAAGACCGGCATCACCTGTGTGCTGCCCGCTGCTCTGCCCACCGTCTCCTTCGGTTCGGACGGTACGCAGGCCGGGCCCGCCG
Organism: Streptomyces sp. NPDC031049; assembly: GCF_055571015.1. Classification (NCBI taxonomy): domain Bacteria; kingdom Bacillati; phylum Actinomycetota; class Actinomycetes; order Kitasatosporales; family Streptomycetaceae; genus Streptomyces; species Streptomyces sp. NPDC031049. Next base: position 12,486 of record NZ_JBVIGC010000022.1, on the reverse strand, counting down.
AGCAGTCGACGGGCCCGGCCATCACGCTGAAGTCCGGTGTCACCGCCTACGCGGGCGTGAACCCCAAGACGACCGACGGCAACGCCGGCAAGGAGCTGACCAGCATCATCGTCTCCGTCGGCAACGAGGACCCCGACCCGGTCAGCCTGGAGGTCGGCACGATCACCGTCGACCGGCCGATCGTCACCAACTGGCACACGTCGGCCTCCGACGCGGTCCCCTTCCCCAGCTGAGCGTCGTGCGTGCCGGACGACGGACGGCCGTTCCGGCACCGTTCGTCGCCCGCAGGTCAGTTGGCGGCCGCAGCCAGGATCCGAGCCAGCTCGGCAGGCTTGCTGACCATGGGCCAATGGCCGGAGTCGAGGTCGGCGAAGTCGATGTGCCCGGCCCGGGCGAGTTCCGGGACGTCCCCGGCGCCGATCCACTCCCGCGCCTGCGCGGGCGTGAACTCCGGGCACACGACCACGACCGGGACGTCGAACCGCCGCTCGTCCGCCAGCCGCACCAGGCCCCTGGCCACGCCCTGGGGCACGGGGATCGCGGCAGCCGCGAACTCTCGCCGGGCCCGGTCGTCGAGGTCGGCGGCGTCCGGCCCTTCGAACGGGCTCCAGCCCGGGAAGGGCATGACACCGTCCCTGATCTCGAAGAAGTCGGCGTAGGGCTGACCGTGGGGGGTCGGGAAACCGCCGACGAGGGCGACCTTGGCCAGCCGCTCCGGCCGCCGGTCTGCGGCCAGCCAGGCCAGCGAGCAGGCGGCGGAGTGCCCCACCACCATGACCTTGCCGGGCGCCGCGTCGACAGCCGCGAGCACTGCCTCCAGTTGGTCGTCGAGTGTGGCGGACGCGGAGCCGTCCCCCTGGCCCGGGAGGGCGAGCGGCACAGGGCGATGGCCGAGCGCCTCCAGCGCCGAGGCGACCCGGCCCCACACGGACGCGTCCAGCCACAGGCCGCCGATGAGCAGGATGTTCATGACCGATTCCCCTTTCCTCTGCTTCACGGGCGTCACCGTAGAAGGAGATCCGGACGATCCACTGCCGGATTAGCCTGCTCGCATGCCGAACGATCTCAGCCCCACCGCGCGGGCACTGCGCGCCCTGGAGATCCTCCAGGCCCGTCCCGGTACGACCGCCGGTGAACTCGCCGCGCGGCTGGGCGTCACGGAGCGAGCCGCGCGCCGGTACGTCGGGATCCTCCGAGAGGCGGGCATCCCCGTGGAGTCGGCCCGGGGCCCGCACGGCGGTTACCGGCTGGGGCGCGGGACGAGGCTGCCCCCGGTGCATTTCACGCAGGACGAGGCCCTCGGCCTGGTGATGGCCGTACTCAGCGGCCAGCCGAGCGCGGCCGACGCCGACGACCCGGTCGGCACCGCCCTGGGCAAGGTCGTCAAGGCTTTGCCGGAGAGCGTCGGCCGTCATGCGGCGCTGCTGCGGGAGTACGCGTCCGCCGCGCCGGACCCGTACTCGGCCCGCCCCGACCCGGCCGTCACCAGCGAGCTCATCGGCGCCGTCGCGGCCCGGCGTCGCGTGTCGGTGACGTACCGCGGCGAGGCCGGCGACGAGTGGGAGGCGGCCGTGGACCCCTGGTCCCTCGTCGTCCGCTACGGGCGCTGGTACCTGCTGTGCCACTCCCATCGCGCGGACGCGATCCGCACCTACCGGGTCGACCGGGTCCGCGCGGTCCGGCAGACCGGACACGGGTTCGAGCCACCCGAAGGCCTCGATCCGGTGTCGGTCCTGGAGGAGAACCTGGGCCTCGGATGGGAGTTCTCCACCCGGGTGGTGTTCGATCTCCCCCTCACCGAGGTGGCCCCCTGGGTCCGGCCGCCCATGGGACGGCTCGAACCTTCGGGGGACGGCTGCCTGCTGGTCGGCAGCACCCGCAACCCGGCCATGTACGCGCAGGAATGGCTGGCGAGGCTGCCGTTCGCCTTCCGCGTCGAAGGCGGGGAAGAGCTGCGTGCCGCGGTCGTGGCACTCGCGGCACGTTTCACCGCCGCCGTGGTCCACCGGCCCTGACAGGGCCCCCGAGGAAGGGCGGGCTGCCGTCGCCGCCCGGGAGGACTGCGAGGCGCTCGAGCCGCACCGGTGCGCTACGGCCAGCGGCGAAGTGCTCCCCGTGCCGGCAGCACGAGAAGCGAGCAGCGTCAGCCCGCAGGCGGCCGCCGCGAAGGACCCGTACACCAGCGGGGGTGCGTACGGCGCCTCGCCGGTCGTACCCCGCATCATCGGAATCAGCGTGGCCACCTCGATCGCCGTGCCGAGCAGCACCCCGGAGAGCGACACCATCAAGGCTCTCCCGGCCCAGCATCCGCAGTACCCCGGCGGCGCACTGGAGGAACGTGGACTTCCCGGAGCCGGAGGGCCCCATGACCGCGGTGAACGTCCCGCGCGGAAGGGCGAGGTCGACGCCCGCCAGAGCATGCACGGCGCCGCTGCCGCGGCCGTACCGCCGCCGCACACCGCGCAGCTCGACGGCGCATCCGGAAGCACCGGTGACAGGGTCGGTCGCAGGGCCGGCCGCCACGCCGGGGGCGTCCGGCCCGCCGCCGGCCGTCTCCCGGCGGTCCGCCCTGCCCTCTTGTGGCCGTGGAACCTCATCTTCCGCCCTCTCGCGATCTCCTCGTGCTGACGGATGGAGAGTGCGGGGTCGGCGCCGGAGCGGGCGTCGTACCAGGGAGCCGATGCGGGGTGATACGCAGTAGGGGGTGGCGCGGTCTTGACAGGAGGCTGCTGTGGAGCTTCCCTCTACATGTTGCGCAGCGCGATACCGTTGTGTGATGCGCAACTGTCGGTCATAGTATGGCTCGGATTCCCCTACACAGCGGAGTAGCGCTACCGATGACTCGCAAGCCACCAGCCGAGGACCCCGGCGACGCCCGCCTGCGGGTCGGTCCTCCGAAGGAGTACGCCGCCGGCATCCCCGCCGTCACTTCCTCGCTGCGGCATGCCGGGGCGCAGATGGGAGCCCGCCGCAGTCTGCTCACCCTTCTGCGCGTCAATCAGAAGGAGGGCTTCGACTGTCCCGGCTGCGCCTGGCCGGAACCGGAGGACCGGCACAAGGCGGAGTTCTGCGAGAACGGGGCCAAGGCCGTGGCGGAGGAGGCCACCGTACGCCGGGTCACACCGGACTTCTTCGCCGAGCACACCCTGAAGGACCTGCTGCCGCGCAGCGACTACTGGCTCGGTCAGCAAGGACGCCTCACCCATCCGATGTACCGCCCGGCGGGCGCCGACCGCTACCGGCCGATCTCCTGGGACGACGCGTTCGCCGTGATCGCCCGGGAGCTCACCGCTCTCGACCACCCCGGTCAGGCCGCCTTCTACACCTCCGGGCGGGCGAGCAACGAGGCGGCGTTCCTCTATCAGCTCTTCGTCCGGGGCCTGGGCACCAACAACCTGCCGGACTGCTCCAACATGTGTCACGAGTCCAGCGGTTCGGCCCTGGTGGAGACCATCGGCATCGGGAAGGGCAGCGTCAGCCTGGAGGACCTCTACGAGGCCGACCTCCTTCTCGTGGTCGGCCAGAACCCCGGCACCAACCACCCCCGGATGCTCTCCGCACTGGAGGAGGCCAAGCGGCGGGGCGCTCGCGTGATCGCGGTCAACCCCCTGCCCGAGGCCGGGCTGCTCCGGTTCAAGAACCCCCAGAAGCCCTCGGGCGTCATCGGGGACGGCACCAAGCTGGCGGACCAGTTCCTCCAGATCAGGCTGGGCGGCGACCAGGCCCTCTTCCAGGCCTTCAACCGCATGCTGCTGGAGGCCGAGGACGAGGCGCCCGGCAGCTGCCTGGACACCGCCTTCATCGAGCGGCACACCCATGGCTTCGAGGAGTTCGCCGAGCACGCCCGCAAGGTGTCGTGGGACGAGATCCTCCAGGCCACCGGTCTGCCCGAGGAGGAGATCCGGACCGCCTTCGACCAGGTGCTGGGCGCCCGGAAGATCGTCGTCTGCTGGGCGATGGGGCTCACCCAGCACAAGCACTCCGTGGCCACCATCCGGGACGTCGTCAACTTCCTGCTGCTGCGCGGCAACATCGGCCGTCCGGGCGCCGGCCTGTGCCCGGTGCGTGGCCACTCCAACGTGCAGGGCGACCGGACCATGGGCATCTACGAGAAGCCGGACGAGGCCTTCCTGGAGCGGCTCGGCACCGAGTTCGCCTTCACACCCCCGCGCCGCCACGGCCACGACGCGGTCGACACCATCCGCGCCATGCGCGACGGGGACGTGAAGGTGTTCGTCGCCCTCGGCGGCAACTTCGTCGCGGCGGCCCCCGACACCGACCTCACCGGGCAGGCCCTGGCCAGGTGCCGTCTCACCGTCCAGATCTCCACCAAGCTGAACCGCTCGCATGTCGTCGCCGGCGAGCAGGCCCTCATCCTTCCGTGCCTCGGCCGGACCGAGGCCGACCTGCGGCCGAGCGGGCCCCAGCTCGTCACGGTGGAGGACTCCATGGGCATGGTGCACCTCTCGCGGGGGCGGCTGGCGCCCGCGTCCGAGCACCTGCTGAGCGAGGTCGCCATCATCTGCCGGATGGCACGCGCCGTCCTCGGGGAAGCCGGTCCGCAGGCGCCATGGGAGGAGTTCGAGGCGGACTACGACCGGATCCGTGACCGCATCGAGCGCGTGATCCCCGGTTTCGAGGACTTCAACGCCCGGGTGCGGCAGCCGGGCGGATTCGCCCTGCCCCATCCGCCGCGCGACGAGCGCCGGTTCACGACCGACACCGGCCGCGCCAACTTCACCGTGAATCCGGTGGAGTTCCCGCGCATTCCGGAAGGCCGCCTGCTGCTCCAGACGCTGCGTTCGCACGACCAGTACAACACGACCATCTACGGCCTGGACGACCGCTACCGAGGCATCCACCAGGGACGCCGGGTGCTGTTCGTCCACCGGGACGACCTCGCCGTCCACGGTCTGGCCGACGGCGACCTCGTCGACATCGTCGGTGAGTACGAGGACGGCGTGGAGCGCAGGGCTCCGCGCTTTCGCACCGTCGCCTTCTCGACCCCCCGGGGCTGCTGCGCGGCGTACTTCCCGGAGACCAACGTCCTGGTGCCGCTGGACTCGACGGCGGCGACCAGCAACACCCCCACGTCCAAGTCCATCGTGGTCCGGCTGGAGCCGGCGGCCGGGATGTGAAAGAGCGGCGGGGGGGGTGAAAGACAGGGGCCGGGGTGGTCGGCAGGCGAACGCCGCTCACCCCGGGCTCCCGTGGTCGTCCCCCCGAACGCCCTGGGCCGCCACCGTCGGTGAAGAGTTCACCGGCCGGCCGCGCCGGCGCCGTACGCCACCGTCAGCAGCCGGGACGCCTTCAGCTCGGTCTCGTCCCACTCGCGCTCGGGGTCCGAGCCCCAGGTGATGCCCGCGCCGGTGCCGAAGCGCAGACGGGGCGGCCGGCCGTCGTCCGGTCGATCCAGAAGGTGCGGATGCCGACGGCCAGTTCACCGGTGCCACGGTCGGCGTCGACCCAGCCGATGGCGCCGCGGTACGGGCCGCGGGGCACGGTTTCCAGCGACTCGATGATCCGCAGCGCGCTGGACTTGGGCGCGCCGGTGACGGAGCCGGGCGGGAAGGCCGCCGCGAGCAGCTCCGGCCAGCCCGTGCCCTCGGCGAGTTCCCCGCGCACGGTGGAGACCAGGTGCACCAGGCCGGGGTGTCGTTCGACCGCGCACAGCGCGGGGACGGTCACCGAGCCGCCGGCGCAGGTACGGCTCAGGTCGTTGCGGACCAGGTCCACGATCATCACGTTCTCGGCCCGGTCCTTCTCCAGCAGATCCGCGGCCGTCCGCCCGGTTCCCTTGATCGGCCCGGATTCCACGACCCGGCCGGTGCGACGCAGGAACAGCTCGGGGGAGGCGGTGGCCACCTCCACGCCGTGGGCCGGCAGCCGGACCGTACCCGCGTACGGGGCCGGGTTGCCGCGGGCCGGCAGCGCGGTCAGTGCGTCCACGGCGGCGGGGCCGTGCCAGGCGCCGGGTCGCGGGGCGGGGACGGGCGCGCCGCACGGTGCCGAAACGGGCGCAGACCAGCCGCCCCTCGAAGTCCGCGACGACCGCCCAGAACCCGGCGGAGTCCAGCGCCGCGGGGTCGCGGGTGACCTCCCGCGGGTCGGTGGCGAGGAGTTCGCCGAAGCGGGCGAGCGGGGGAGGTCACGCGCCGCAGGCACGCCGGGGTGGGCGGCTGCGTGCCGGGCGGAGCGGGAACCGGACACGCGCTTCCCCTTTCGGAAACGGGGGAACGGACACGCGCTTCCCCTTTCGGAAACGGGGGAACGGACACGCGCTTCCCCTTTCGGAAACGGGGGAACGGGACATGCGCATGCCCTCTCGGGAACGAGGGACCCGGCACCGTTCCCCCTCTCGGCGGTGAGCCTCCGGGAGCACCGCTCCGGGAGGCCCACCGAGTCGGTCGACCGGCTAGGGGGTGCTCGCGTCCACCGGGCTCTTGCCGGACCCGTTCGGCGAGCTGCCGTTCTCCAGGCCCTCCTCGAACGCCGTGACCGCCTGGCCGATGAGCCGTTCCTCCTGCTTCTTCCGCTGGGCCACCAGACAGGCGTGGTGTTCCCGGCGGAAGGACTTCGCCGTGGAGATGCACATCCCGATCATCACCAGGCTGAACGGCAGGGCCGTGATGATCGCCGCCGTCTGAAGTGCGGACAGCGACGACGTGCCCGTGCCGCTGGCGATCAGCAGGGCGATGGCCACGGCCCCCTCGGCGGCGCACCAGAACACACGGCTCCAGGCCGGCGGATCGGGGTTGCCGCCGGAGGCCAGCACGTCGACGACGTAGCTGCCCGAGTCGGAGGACGTGACGAAGAACAGCACGATCAGCAGGAGCGCCGCCCCGGCGACGAACGCGCCGCCCGGCAGGGTGTCGAGCAGCTGGAAGAGCGCGCTGTCCGTGCCGACCGCGCCGTCCTCGCCCACCAGTCCGCCGCTGCCGGCCGTCTCGCGGTGGATGGCCGAGCCGCCGAAGATGGCGAACCAGAGGAAGGTCAGCAGGGTGGGCACCAGCAGCACGCCGGTGACGAACTCACGAACGGTCCGGCCGCGGGAGATACGGGCGATGAAGACGCCGACGAACGGGGCCCAGGAGATCCACCAGCCCCAGTAGAAGACCGTCCAGCCGCTGACCCAAGCGGTGCCGTCGGTGCCCTGGCTGGCGCCGGTGTCGAAGCTCATCGCGAGGAGGTTCTGCAGATACGCGCCGATGTTCTCCACGAAGCCGTTGAGGATGAACAGCGTCGGGCCCGCGACGAGCACGAACAGCATCAGGGCGCCGGCCAGGCCCATGTTGATGTTGGACAGCCACTTGATGCCCTTGCCGACGCCCGTGACCACGGAGACGGTGGCGAGCAGGGTGATGCCGACGATGAGGACGATCCGCAGCGGTGTGCCGGGGTCGGTCACCCAGCCCTGGAAGCCGAGCCCCGACGAGATCTGAAGGACGCCGAAGCCGAGCGAGGTGGCCACGCCGAAGACGGTGCCGACGATGGCGACGGTGTCGATGGCGTCGCCCCAGGCGCCCTTGATCCGGTCGCCGAAGAGCGGCTCCAGGGCCCAGCGGATCGAGATGGGACGGCTCTTGCGGTGCACGGCGTAGGCAACGGCGAGACCGACCACGACGTAGACGGCCCAGGGATGGATTCCCCAGTGCAGGAACGTCTGGACCATGGCGAACTCGCTCCGCGTGGCCTCGGCCTCGCCGACGCCCGGCCGGGGGGAGGCGAAGTGGTTCAGCGGTTCGGCGACGCCCCAGAAGACGAGGCCGATGCCCATGCCCGCGGCGAACAGCATCGCCAGCCAGGACGCCATGCTGAACTCGGGCTGCTCGTCGTCCTTGCCGAGCCTGATGTCTCCGAAGCGGCCGATGCCGACCCAGAGGGCAAAGATCACAAAGAGTGACACCAGCGCGGTGTAGTACCAGCCGAGGCCACTGACGATCTCCTCCTGCACCGTGCTGATGACGCTCTGTGCGGAGTTCTTGAAGACCGTGGCGTAGAGCACGAACGCGACGATGACGATCGCGGACGGCCAGAAGACACGCGGTGCGATCGAGGCCGAGGGGGAGCGGGTCCGGGATTTCTTTCGACCCGGGGTGTCACCTGGCGGTTTCACCGTCTGGGGAGCAGCCATGCTCTGTTTCCTTCTGTTCGTCGGGCTCGGGCTCGGTCGGTGTGGGACTGCCGTGTGCTGCGAAGGCACAGGACCGACTGTTGTTGCGTTATGAGAAATAGTTCGCTGTTGGCGCAACAGGGAACACGCCTTGCGTCTCACCGTCAAGACCTCCCGCGCCGGCCGTCGGCGCCGGGTGCCCCGGTCGCCTCGCTCGGCGGATGCCGTGTCCTTGACCCCCGGTCCGCACTCAATCATGCTGTGTTGCGGAACACGCGATGCGTGCCGTAATGAGAAACGAAAACTCACATCTCGACCAGCCGAGGAGTGGCCATGACGCACCAGGTCCGTGCTGTCGTCGCGCGGGGCAAGGGCGCCCCCGTCAGCCTGGAGACGATCATCGTGCCCGACCCGGGTCCGGGTGAGGCGCTGGTGAAGGTCGAGGCCTGCGGCGTCTGCCACACCGATCTGCACTACCGCGAGGGCGGCATCAACGACGACTTCCCCTTCCTGCTGGGCCACGAGGCCGCGGGCGTCGTGGAGTCCGTGGGGGAGGGGGTCACCGATGTGGCACCCGGCGACTTCGTGATCCTCAACTGGCGTGCGGTGTGCGGCACCTGCCGTGCCTGCCGGCGGGGGGACGCGTGGTACTGCTTCGCCACCCACAACGCCGAGCAGAAGATGACCCTGCTGGACGGCACCGAGCTGTCGCCGGCGCTGGGCATCGGCGCCTTCGCGGAGAAGACGCTCGTCGCGGCCGGGCAGTGCACCAAGGTCGACCGCGCCGCATCGGCGCCCGCCGCCGGGCTGCTGGGATGCGGCGTGATGGCGGGCATCGGCGCGGCCATCAACACCGGGAACGTCGGCCGGGGCGACTCGGTCGCCGTCATCGGGTGCGGCGGCGTCGGCGCCGCGGCGATCGCCGGGGCGAACCTGGCCGGTGCCGCCAAGGTCATCGCGGTCGACATCGACGACCGCAAACTGGCGACGGCCTCGAAGCTGGGCGCGACCCACACGGTCAACTCCAAGGAGTCCGACGCGGTCGCGGCGATCAGGGAGCTGACCGGCGGTTTCGGCGCCGACGTCGTCATCGACGCGGTCGGGCGGCCGGAGACGTACCAGCAGGCCTTCTACGCCCGCGACCTGGCCGGCACCGTGGTCCTGGTCGGTGTTCCCACTCCGGAGATGCGGCTCGAACTGCCCCTGCTGGACGTCTTCGGCCGCGGCGGGGCGCTGAAGTCCTCGTGGTACGGCGACTGCCTGCCGAGCCGCGACTTCCCGATGCTCATCGACCTCTACCTCCAGGGCCGGCTGGACCTGGACGCGTTCGTGACGGAGACCATCGCGCTGGACGAGGTCGAGAAGGCCTTCGAGCGGATGCACCACGGTGACGTCCTGCGCTCGGTGGTGGTCCTGTGACGGCCGCCCGCATCGAACACCTGGTCACCTCGGGGACGTTCTCGCTGGACGGCGGGACCTGGGACGTCGACAACAACGTGTGGATCGTCGGCGACGACACCGAGGCGATCGTCGTCGACGCCGCCCATGACGCCGACGCCATCGCCCGGGCGATCGGCGACCGGCGCCTGACGGCGATCGTGTGCACGCACGCCCACAACGACCACATCGACGCCGCACCCGAGCTCGCGGCGCGCACGGGCGCCCCGGTCCTCCTCCATCCGGACGATCTGCCGCTGTGGAAGCAGACCCATCCCGACCGGGCGCCGGACGCCGAACTGACCGACGGCCAGAGCCTCTCGGTGGCCGGTGTCGAGCTGACCGTGCTGCACACGCCCGGCCACGCCCCCGGGGCGGTCTGCCTCTACGCACCGGCCCTCACGGCGCTCTTCAGCGGCGACACGCTGTTCGCCGGGGGGCCGGGGGCCACCGGACGGTCGTACAGCCACTTCCCGACCATCATCGACTCGATCCGCGACCGGCTGCTGACGCTGCCCGCGGAGACCGTCGTGCACACCGGGCACGGGGACACGACGACCATCGGCGCCGAGGCGCCACACCTTCGGGAGTGGATCGACCGAGGCTTCTGACGCCCGTAGGGGCCCCTGCGCCCGTCGTACCGGCTCGCGATCATCGTGAGCCGGTACGACGGGCGTTGTTGTTTTGGATGACTCTTCGCGTTGTGGAGAGCGCAACGAAAATGCGGTCTGAAGCGGCCTTTGAACGCCTTGACAAGGGTTCTGGGCAACCCCAGACTGATGTTGCGCTTACCGCAATCCGTTTCGCTATACGCACCGAGGTGTCATGATGATTCCCGCGTGCCGTCTCGTGGATCTCCCGCGAGGTGAGGCCCACCGGCTCGACGTCGACCCGCCGGTCTCGGTGTTCCACACCGACGATGGCGAACTCTTCGCCATCGACGACACCTGCACCCACCAGGACGCGTCGCTCGCCGACGGCTGGCTGGAGGGCCGCGAGGTCGAATGCCCGCTGCACGCCTCGAAGTTCGACCTTCGTACGGGAGCGGTCGACGCCCCGCCGGCCAAGCTCCCGGTCCGGACCCACGAGGTCGTCGTCGAGGACGGCATGATCTACGTCCGCCTGTCCACCGAGGCGCCCAACCTGCCGCCCTGCATCGCGGCCCGGCTCGCCGGAGGTCCCGCGTGAGGACGGTCGCCGTCGTCGGCGCGTCGTTGGCCGGACTGTCGGCGGCGCGCTCACTTCGGGGGCAGGGCTACGACGGCCGGCTGATCGTCGTCGGCGACGAACTCCACCGCCCCTACGACCGGCCCCCGCTCTCGAAGGAGTTCCTCGCCGGCACCCTCGGCGAGCAGGACCTCGCCCTCGAGACCGACGACGAGGACCTGGGGGCGGAGTGGCTGCTCGGCGTCCGCGCCACCGGACTCGACCACGCACGGCGTGCCGTACGGCTCGGCGACGGGCGGGAGGTGCAGGCCGACGGCGTCGTCATCGCGACGGGCGCCGCGGCACGGACGCTGCCCGGCTCCGCGGGGCTGGCCGGCGTGCACACCCTGCGCACCCTGGACGACGCCCGGGCCCTGCGCGACGAACTGGCCCTCGGCGGACGGCTGGTGGTGATCGGCGGCGGCTTCATCGGAGCCGAGGTCGCCGCCACCGCCTACGCCCTCGGGCTCGAGGCGACCGTCGTGGAGGCGGCGCCCACCCCGCTCGCCGGCCCGCTCGGCCGGCCCATGGGCGCCATCGTCTCCGCCCTTCACGCCGACCACGGCGTACGACTGGAGTGCGGCGTGGGCGTCAAGGGGCTGAGTGGAGAGAGCCGGGTCGACGCCGTGCTGCTGGAGGACGGGCGCAGCATCCCCGCCGACATCGTGGTGGTCGGCGTGGGCGCCCGCCCGAACGTCGAGTGGCTGGAAGGCTCCGGCCTGGCTCTCGACGACGGCGTCACGTGCGGCGCCGACGGCCGCACCAGCCTGGCCGACGTGGTCGCGGTCGGCGACTGCGCCAACTGGTACGACCCGCGCACCGGCCGGCATCACCGGGTCGAGCACTGGACCGGCGCGCGTGAGCGCCCCGACGCCGCGGTCGCCACGCTGCTGGCACGCGGTGCGGTGGAGCCGAGTGTGCCCCGGCCGCCGTACTTCTGGTCCGACCAGTACGGCGTGAAGATCCAGTTCGCCGGTCACGCGTCGGCGGCCGACAGCGTGACCATCGAGGCGGGCTCCGCGGACGACCGAGACGTCCTCGCCGTCTACCGGCGGGCCGGAGACCCGGTCGCCGTGCTCGGGATGAACCAGCCGAGACTCTTCATGCGCTGGCGCAAGCACCTCGCCGCCACCGCCTCCTGACATCGCCCGTGTCCTGACACGTTCTTCCGAGGAGTGCACCGTGACCTCGACCAGCCTGCCCGACAGCCTGATCGCCACCCTTCCCGGGTCCTCCTACACCGACCCGGGCGTCTTCGCCCAGGAGCAGGAGCACATCTTCGAGACCATGTGGTTCTGCGCGGTGCGCGCCGCCGACCTGGCGACCCCCGGTTCCTTCCGCACCGTGGACGTGGGCCGCGAGAGCATCCTCGTCACCCGGGCCCGCGACCACAGCGTCCGTGCCTACTTCAACGTCTGCCGGCACCGGGGGGCCAAGCTGTGCACCGAGGAGTCCGGCGAGGTGAAGCGGGCCTTCCAGTGCCCGTACCACGCCTGGACGTACGACCTGAACGGCAAGCTCGTCGCCGCGCCCAACCTCACCAAGATGCCGGACATCGGACGCACCGAGTACGGCCTGGTCAACGTGCACGTGCGCGAATGGCTGGGCTACGTGTGGGTCTGCCTGGCGGAGAACCCGCCCTCCTTCGAGGCGGACGTGCAGGGCGCGGTCATCGAGCGGCTCGGTGATGTGGAGTCGATCGAGCGCTATGGCATCGAGGGGCTGGGGCT
>NZ_JBVIGC010000021.1:0-146607 GCF_055571015.1 Streptomyces sp. NPDC031049 | reverse complement strand
TGCAGGGGGGACCCTGTGGGAGAGTAGGACGCCGCCGAACAATTCTTGATTGGGGAAGGCCCCGCACCATTCGGTGCGGGGCCTTTCTGCGTTTAGTGTCGTGTCATGCGATATGACCTGGTCATCTTCGACAACGACGGCGTCCTCGTCGACAGCGAGCCCCTTTCCAACCGGCTGCTGGCCGGCTATCTGACCGAGCTGGGGCATCCGACGACGTACGAGGACTCGTTGCGTGACTACATGGGTGCGGCCATGCACCGGGTGCACGACCTGATCCGGGAGCGTACGGGGGCCGCGCTGCCGGAGGACTTCGACGAGGTCTTCCACCGGAGGGTGTTCGCCGCGTTCGAGCGGGACCTGGAACCGGTGGACGGGGCCGTCGACGTGCTGGAGAAGCTCGCCGCGGACGGCGTGCCGTACTGCGTGGCCTCCTCCGGGAGCCATGAGCGGATCCGGGTGGGGCACCGGAAGACCGGGTTGGACCGGTGGTTCGACGACGGGCGGATCTTCAGTTCCGAGGACGTCGGGCGCGGCAAGCCGGCCCCGGATCTGTTTCTGCATGCCGCAGAGCGGATGGGGGTGGCACCCGCGCGCTGCGTCGTGGTCGAGGACAGTCCCCTGGGGGTCCGGGCGGCCGTGGCGGCGGGGATGGACGTGTACGGGTTCACCGGGATGACGCCGGCGGCGAGGCTCGACGGGGCCACGGGGCTCTTCTCCGACATGGGGGAGCTGGCGGCGCTGCTGGTGTGACGTAGCGGGCCGGACGATACGGGCGTGAGCCCGGTCGTTCGACGCTCAACCGGACCGATACGGTGGCGGGCATGAGCGGCCGCGCACAGCTGATGTGGGACGAGGCAGTAACGGGGTACGACTTCGGCCGGGACCATCCGATGGACCCGGTCCGGCTCGACCTCACCCGGCGACTGATCGACGCCCTCGGGCTGGACCGCGAGGTCGACGTGGTCGCCGCGAAGGCGGCCGGGGAGTCGACGCTGCGGCTGGTCCACCGGCAGGACTACATCGACGCGGTGAAGGCGGCCTCCGCGGACCCCGGGGCGGCCGACGGGTCGTACGGGCTGGGCACGATCGATGATCCGGCGTTCGCGGGGATGCACGAGGTGTCCTCGCTGATCGCGGGACAGTCGGTGGGGGCGGCGGAAGCGGTGTGGCGCGGCGATGCGCCGCACGCGGTGAACTTCGCCGGCGGGCTCCACCATGCGATGCCCGGGTGCGCGTCGGGGTTCTGCGTCTACAACGACGCGGCGCTGGCCATCGCGAGGCTGCTGGAACTGGGGGCCGAGCGGGTGGCGTACGTCGATGTCGACGTGCACCACGGGGACGGGGTGCAGGCGGCGTTCTGGGAGGACCCGCGGGTGCTGACGGTGTCCCTGCACGAGCATCCGCGGACGCTGTTCCCGCAGACCGGGTGGCCGGAGGAGACGGGGGCCGACTCGGCGGAGGGGGCGGCGGTGAACGTCGCGCTGCCGGCGGGGACCGGGGACGCGGGGTGGCTGCGGGCGTTCCATGCCGTGGTGCCGGAGCTGATCGCGGAGTTCCGGCCGCAGGTGCTGGTGACCCAGCACGGGGCCGATACGCACTTCGAGGACCCGTTGGCGCATCTGGCGGTGTCGCTGGACGCGCAGCGGGCGGTGCAGGTGGCCTGTCACGACCTGGCCCACGAGTACGCCGACGGGCGGTGGGTGGCGTTGGGCGGGGGCGGTTACGCGGTGGTGGACGTGGTGCCGCGGTCGTGGACGCATCTGGTGGGGATCGCGGCGGGGAAGGCGGTGGAGCCGGAGACGGTGATCCCGGAGGGGTGGCGTCAGGAGGTGTACGCGCGGACGCGGCAGCTGGGGCCGATGCGGATGACCGATGGGCGGTGGCCTGTGGAGTGGGCCGGCTGGGAGGCCGGGTACGACCCGGCGGATCGGTTGGACCAGGCGGTGCTGGCGGCTCGGCGGGCGGTGTTCCCGTTGCGGGGCCTGCTGGCGTGAGGGCGGCGTGCGGCGGCCGGCAGCCGGGGCGCGGCCGGGGGTAGGGGTTACGCCGACCGTGGGGTGTTCAGGGGTTTCCGGGGCGGGCGGCGGGAATGTCCGGGACGCTCGCAGGGTGTGGGATCGTGGGCGACTGCGGGAGCATCTCCTCCGGGCCGGGCTGGCCGGCGTCGTGGCCACCTCGCGGGAGGTGAGCCTGCGGAGCTACCGGCTGTTCGCGGCGCGGGACCCCCGCGCGCTGATGGGGATCGATCCCGAAGGGGCCTGGACGCAGCGCGATCTGATCGGGCTGATGGCGGACAGGTGCGGTGTTTCGGCCGATCCCCGGCACACCGAGGGTCAGGACGTGATCGATCCGGACCGGACGCTCACCGCGCTGGACGACTTCGCCGACCGGATCGCCGCGGCGGCCCGGCAGCGCGCGCCCGTGCTGCTCGGCACCGGGCACCCGCACCGGCTGCTCGGTTTCTACGCCGGTCTCGCAGACGCTCTGTCGGCGGCGGGGTGTGCTGTCCTCACCCCGGCGCAGGGTCGCTGTGTCGACATAACGACCCGGTTCGGTCTACGTACGCACAACGTCGCCTACGTACGAGGCGTCGCGCTGATGCGAGAACCCGGCGCTCTCCGCCCCGGTTGTGAGCCCGGCGCACACACGCACTCACCGCTCCCGGTTCGGACCGCGCTGGCGGCGGCGGCCGAGGCCGGCGGCCCGTTGCCGGAGCTGGTGATCGGAGACCACGGCTGGGTCTGCGGAGCAGGTCAGCTGGGGTTCGAGGCCATCGGGCTGGCCGATACGGACGACCCCGCGTTGTTCGTCGGTCAGGCGGAGGGGTCGGTGTCCGTCGCCGTTCCACTTGATGACGCCGTGCGGTCTGATTACTACCGGCCGCTTACCCGCTACGTACTCAAACGAGCGTGTCTGTCCCAGTAGGACGTTGATGGGTGCACCTCTTCCCCACTCGCATCACCCGCACCTACATTGGGGAGTGAGCACGCAGCGACGAAGAGTCACCGGAAGGGGAAGCCGGTGGCCGTCGAGTGCGGAAGGTTCAGGTGTGTCATGGGTGCAGACCAGAGGCCTCTGAGCGAGGTTCAGTTCCTGACCGTGGCGGAAGTAGCCTCGGTGATGCGAGTGTCGAAGATGACCGTGTACCGGCTGGTGCACAGTGGTCATCTGCCTGCAATCCGGGTGGGACGGTCGTTCCGCGTCCCGGAGAACGCGGTTCACGACTATCTCCGCGAGAGCTTCGTGGGGGTGGACACCGCCTGAGGGCGACCGGAGGAGGTCCCCAGGGCTGTGCCGGACCTCCTCCGGATCCCCTCGAGCCCCCTCGATTACGACCTCAGCGCTCGGGCGGGTAGGCTAGCCCCTCGTAGGTCGTGTGGGCCCATGGCGCCCAAACAACCGAGTGATGAGAAGTGAGCGAGGGTAGTCGTGGGCTCTGTTATCAAGAAGCGGCGCAAGCGGATGGCGAAGAAGAAGCACCGCAAGCTGCTCAAGCGCACGCGCGTTCAGCGTCGTAACAAGAAGTAGTCGCAGCAAGCAGTACGCGACGCGACGCGACGCCGCGAAGGCGTGAGTTGTGGCCCCCCACCGGATCCGGTGGGGGGCCACAGCCGTCTGGGGGGGGCGTCGCCGTACGACCGCGAATTCTCGTCACTTGGTGCATTCGACGGTCATCACAGCGCAACACCGACCCGCTAGGTTGGCCCGGGACGGGGAACCCGGCAGGGTACGAGCAGCGGAACGACGGCATGGCCGGCTGCCGGCCGGGCGGCCAGGGCGGAAGGAAGGCGCTGATCTTGGGCAAGGTCGTGCTGGTGACCGGAGTGGCCCGACAGCTGGGGGGCCGGTTCGTCCGGCGGATCCAGCGCGACTCCGAGGTGGACCGGGTCATCGGCGTGGACGCGGTCCCGCCCGAGCACCATCTGGGCGGTGCCGATTTCGTCCAGGCCGACATCCGCCAGCCCACCATCGGCCGGGTGCTCGCCGAGACGGGCGCCGACACGGTCGTCCACATGGACGTGACGGGCACGCCGCTGGGCAGCGGCAGCCGGACCTCGGTCAAGGAGACCAACGTCATCGGGACCATGCAGCTGCTCGGTGCCTGCCAGAAGTCGCCGGCCGTGAAGCGGCTCGTGGTCAAGTCCAGTACGAACGTCTACGGGTCCGCGCCCCGCGACCCGGCCGTCTGCACCGAGACGACGCCGCCCAAGTCCCTGCCCAGCGGCGGGTTCGCCAAGGACACGGTCGAGGTCGAGGGCTACGTGCGGGGCTTCGCCCGCCGGCGGCCGGACGTCGCGGTGTGCGTGCTGCGGTTCGCCAACATCCTGGGCCCCACCGTGCAGACCCCGCTCGCCTCCTACTTCTCGCTGCCGGTGCTGCCGACCGTGTTCGGCTACGACCCGCGGCTCCAGTTCGTGCACGAGGACGACGTGGTCGAGGTGCTGCGGATCGCCTCGCACGAGCCGCGCCGCGGCACGCTCAACAGCGGCACCTTCAACATCTCCGGCGACGGCGTCCTGACGCTCTCCCAGTGCTCCCGGCGACTGGGACGCCCCACGGTGCCGCTGCTGCTGCCGGCGGTCACCTGGGCGGGCACCGTGATGCGTACGCTGGGGATGACGGACTTCTCCCCCGAGCAGATCCGGCTGCTCACCCACGGCCGGGTCGTGGACACCACCCAGATGCGCGAAACGCTGGGGTTCCAGCCGAAGCACACGACCGCGGAGACCTTCGCGGACTTCGCACGCAGCCGAGGACCCGGCCTGCTCCCGCCGGAGGCCCTTGCGGGGGCCGTCGACCGGATCACGGCCCTGGCCGTCAGCGGCAGCGGCCGGCCCCCGACGCAGAGCGCCAACTGAGGAGCGCATCAACGATGGCGGACGCCAAGGTCATTCCGTTCGACGACGACCGGTCCCGCGGGGGCGCGGTGCAGCGCCCGTCGCGGCGCCGTACCGCGGGGAGCCGGCGCAAGGGCACGGCGGAGCCCGTCCCGGTGCGGGAGGTGCAGCCCCTGCCCGTGCGGGGCGCCGCGCAGGACGACGTCCCGGCGGCGGAGGAGGAGTCGGCGCAGCCGCCGCGGGAGCAGCCGGGCGGCGAGGACGGAGGCGGCCTGGAGCGGCGCATCGCGGGCGGCCTGGCCTTCCTGCGCCGCCGCCTCACCGGCGACTACGAGGTCGACGACTTCGGGTACGACGCCGAACTCACCGACCAGGTGCTGATGTCCCTGCTGCGCCCGATGTACGAGAAGTACTTCCGGGTCGACGTGAAGGGCGTCGAGAACATCCCGTCCGAGGGCGGCGCGCTGATCGTCGCCAACCACTCCGGGACGCTGCCGCTGGACGGCCTGATGATGCAGGTCGCCGTGCACGACCACCACCCGGCGGGCCGGCATCTGCGGCTGCTCGCCGCCGACCTGGTCTTCGTGCTGCCGGTGGTCAACGAACTGGCCCGCAAGCTCGGCCACACGCTGGCCTGCGCGGAGGACGCCGAGCGGCTGCTGGGCCAGGGCGAGCTGGTCGGGGTGATGCCGGAGGGCTTCAAGGGCATCGGCAAGCCCTTCAGCGAGCGCTACAAGCTCCAGCGTTTCGGCCGTGGCGGCTTCGTCTCCACGGCGCTGCGGCAGCGTACGCCGATCGTGCCGTGCTCGATCGTCGGGGCGGAGGAGATCTACCCGATGATCGGCAACGCCAAGACCCTGGCGCGGCTGCTGGGCTTCCCGTACTTCCCGCTGACGCCGACGTTCCCGTGGCTGGGTCCGCTGGGTGCGGTGCCGCTGCCGACGAAGTGGACGATCCAGTTCGGCGAGCCGATCCCGACGGACGGCTATCCGGCGGAGGCGGCGGAGGACCCGATGCTGATGTTCAACCTGACCGACCAGGTCAGGGAGCAGATCCAGCACACCCTGTACAAGCTGCTGGTGCAGCGCCGGTCGGTGTTCTTCTAGGAGGGGCTCCCTCAGGCGTACGGCGATACGGGGAACACGGCGATACGGCGACGGGGCGCCCCTCGTGGAAGGGGCGCCCCATCGCCGGTCGTCCGCCGGCCGTCGCCGGTCTCAGTCGGCGTCCTCGCCCTCGATGCCGAGGCCGGGCAGGAGACCGGGCAGCAGGGGCGGGAGGGTGACGTCGGGCTCGGGAATCGGCGGCCGGCCGCCGCCACCGGTGGACGGTGAGGCGCTGCCGCTGTCCTTCGGCGGGTCCAGCAGGCCGCCGGTGCCGCCGCCGATGAGGCCGTCGTCCTCCTTGCCGGAGTCCGCGGACTCGCTGGGGTGCCTGCTGTCGGTGCGGTCACCGTCGTCGGCGGAGCCGCTGCCGCTGCCGGTGCTGGGCGGCGTCGAGCGGTGCTGGCCGGGCGTGTCCGGGAGCGTCGACTCCGCTCCGCCGCGCTGCCGGCCCTCGCCGTCGTCCCGTGCGGGGGGCTCGGGGAGCAGGGAGCGCAGCGGTGCCACGTCCTCCTCTATGGCGTCGAACACCGACGTCACCTGCTCACTGACGTCGCCGAGCTGCACGGGCAGGCGCTCACGCATCGCCCCCCAGGTCTCGCGGTGGGAGCGCGAGAAGGCGGAGAGGGCCTGCATGGGGCCGAGCGAGTCGGGGTCGCGGGCGTACACCGCGCTGAGCAGGCGGTGGCCCTCGGACGCGTCGTGCCGCATGCCGGACAGGGCGCGGCGGATCTCGCCGACGGACTCGTGGTCGAGCTGGCCGCCGCGGCCGCGTTCCAGCAGCCGGCGGGCTTCGCTGAGCCGGGTGGAGGCCTGGTCGAGGTAGGCCTGGCCGCGCTCGCCGTCGCCGTCGGCGAGGCCGAGCTTGAAGTCCTCGATGCCGCGTTTGAGGCCGTAGAGCGAGTCGCCGGGCAGGGCGTCCGAACTGGCGGCGGCGACTCCGCCGAAGGCTCCCGCGGCCACGCCGACGCTGAGTCCGCCCGCGGTGAGACCCTTGGCCAGGCGCGTGCGCGGCCGGAACCGTTTGAGCGGGGTCGCGCGGTGGGCGCCACGGGGGCGGCGCTGCTCGGGCACCGCGGGATCCGCCGCCCCGTCTCCGGCGCCGCCCTCCTGAAGCATGGCCTCGAACGCGGCCACCAGCTGGGCCCGCTGGACGACCTTGACCTCCGGATCCAGCTCCGGACGGGGCAGCGAACCGAGACCGGAGGCGAGGGCCACGAGGCGCCCCTGCTCGGTCTGTTCCGCCGCGTCGTCGGCCGGTGCGGATCTCTCGGTCTGCTCGGCCGCCGCGCTCCGATCGGACTGCTCCTCCAGAGCCTGGGCGAAGGCGTTCGCCCGCCGGTGCGCCGATACGTTCGCGATCACTGGCGGCACCTCCTCTCGTCATGACGGTCGACTCCCCAGGGGGTCCTGAGGGTTGCACGCCCGGACCGGAACCACACGATCGTGTGATCCGAGTCGGTCAGGGGGTGACCACAGGGAGCCTGCATCCCGCACAACGAGCGGCGCGGCACTTGGGTTACGGACGGTGGATGAGCGGACCGCGGAGTCAACGGACTTTCACCGAAGGTGACTTGGGGACGGCGGAGAGTGGCGGTGCCGGCGGGCTAGCGTGCGTCGTCCGGCAGGAGGCGGGCGAGGGTGCGGACGGCCCGGTACTGGAGGGTCTTGATGGCGCCCTCGTTCTTGCCCATGACACGGGCGGTCTCGGCGACGGAGAGGCCCTGGAGGAAGCGCAGGGTCACACACTCCTGCTGCTGGGGGTTGAGGCGGCGTACGGCGTCGAGCAGGGCGGCGTTGGACAGGGACTCCAGGACGGAGTCCTCCGGGGAGCGCTCGACCTCGTTGGCGTCGAGCATCTCGCCGGTGGTCACCTCCAGGCGGAAGCGGCTGGACTTGAAGTGGTCGGCCACGAGGTTGCGGGCGATGGTGACGAGCCAGGCGCCGAAGTCGCGGCCCTGCCAGGTGAAGGTGCCGATCCTGCGCAGCGCCCGCAGAAAGGTCTCGCTCGTCAGGTCCTCGGCGGTGGCCTTGCCGCCGACGCGGTAGTAGATGTAGCGGTACACGGTGTCGCTGTACTGGTCGTAGAGGCGTCCGAAGGCGTCGGCCTCGCCGGCCTGGGCGCGCTCCACGAGGTCCATCATGCGGCCGCTGTCGCTGTCGGCCGCGGGGCGCCGGGTGGTGGTGGCCCCGGCCCCGGACGACCGCCCGCGTCTGCCGACGGCGGCGCTGCCGTCGGCGAGCGCGTAGCACGGCGCGGCGGGGGCGGTGGCTGCGGCGAGGGCGGGGACGGCGTACGCGGTGGGGACGAAGTCGCGCAGCAGGTCCTGGACCGATTTGACCGTTGCGCGCAGCGTAGCCAGGCCCGAGGCGTCAACCCCGACGTGTGGGTACACGGGACTCCCAGAGGCAGAGCTTCCATCACGTGCAGTGCGGGACCTTTCACCCGTCGTAGCGACGGAGGGGTACCGGTTTGCGTCTGAGGAGAATAACGCTTCGTGCAGGCACTGCTACACCCAGTTGCTCAAATCATCGATTACGTCGCTTCTGTAACCGATTGACGACTGGTCAGATGCCGAGGAGTGATCGATTCCTGATCGGAACGGTCCGGGTTCAGGGGTTGGTGGGACCTGTTGTGGTCGGGTGGGGAGGGGGAGGACTGGGGTGGGTGTTGTGCGGGTACGTCACTTGGATTGCCCTGCGTCCGGCCTCCGGCGGTCGTTGCACTGGTCATCCGGCGTCGGCCACGAAGTGTCGCCGGCGGTTTGTCGGTGGCTGGCGTGGGGGCGTTGCGCAGCCCGGCGTAGCGGGGTGCCTCCCCCAGAGGGGGCACCCCCAGCGCCCACCCTCCCCCACTCTCGGCTTCGCTCGAGCGGGGGGACCCCCATCGCCCTGGGGGTACCTCCCAGGCCGTTCAGGCACTGGGGGAGGCACGACTGCCCGCGGGCTGCGGCAGCCGGCCGCGGCGCGCAACCAGGCACGGGCCGGGGCGCCGCCCGCAGACGCGTATGGCGCGTAACCAAGCACGGGTATGGGCGCTACCCGCAGTCGCCCGCGGCGCGGCGCCGCACCCCCCACCGGACCCAAGGCGCTACGCGCACCCCCCACCGGACCCAAGGCGCTACGCGCACCCCGACCACCCGCAGCGGCTCCGCAGGCATCCACCCGCCACCCCGCACCCGACACACGACGCGAACCCCACCACTCCGCACCCGCTGCACAACGCGACCCCCCAGCCACCGCGCGCGTGGTGGGTCAGCGTTTGCGGCGGTGGAGGGCGATGGCTGCCGCTGTGCCGCCTGCTACCGCGCCGACTCCGGCGGCGGCCGGGATGCCGACCTTGGCGGCCTTGCGGCCCGTGCGGTAGTCCCGCAGGCGCCAGTCCAGCCGGCGTGCGTGCTTGCGGAGCTTGGAGTCGGGATTGATCGCGTAGGGGTGACCGACCAGCGAGAGCATCGGGATGTCGTTGTGCGAGTCGCTGTACGCGGCGCAGCGGGACAGGTCCAGGCCCTCCGCGATGGCCAGCGCCCGTACCGCCTCCGCCTTCGCCGGCCCGTGCAGCGGCTCGCCGACGAGCTTGCCGGTGTAGACGCCGTCGACCGACTCCGCCACCGTGCCCAGCGCGCCGGTCAGGCCGAGCCGGCGGGCGATGACCTGGGCGATCTCCACCGGCGCCGCCGTGACCAGCCACACCCGCTGCCCGGCGTCCAGGTGGGCCTGGGCCAGCGCCCGCGTCCCCGGCCAGATGCGCTCGGCCATGTACTCGTCGTAGATCTCCTCGCCGATCGACTTCAGCTCGGAGACCCGGTGGCCCTTCACGATGGACAGCGCCGAGTCGCGGGCGTCCTGCATGTGCTCCGGGTCCTCGACCCCGGCCAGCCGGAACCACGCCTGCTGCCAGGCGAACCGCGCCAGGTCGCGGGTCTCGAAGAACTTCCGTTTGTACAGGCCCCGTCCGAAGTGGAACAGTGCCGCGCCCTGCATCACGGTGTTGTCGAGGTCGAAGAAGGCCGCCGCGCGTTCGTCGCCGTGGACCGGGAAATCGGGCTCCCCGGTGACCGGTACGTCCTGGGTGGATTTGCGGGCTGCCTCCGCCGAGGCCTCGCCTGCCAACACGCTCCGCGCCGTGGCGGAGCGCCTACGGGGGGTGAGCCATCCGAGAGCGGCCATGCCCGTGAGCATAGCCAGTTTGTTCGGGCGCACCGGAGCCGAGAGGTTCGAACGGTGTGAACTCTCCGCGACCCTGGCGTTAAAGCGCGCGGCGAAGGGCGGGGGGCCGGGGCGGTGCGCCGGTGGCCGCCCTTCGCGGCGGGGGTTCCCGAGCCGCCCCGGCGCGGGAGAATGGCCGGCATGAGTCCCCTGTTCCGCCGTAAGCACCCCGAGAACACCCGGACCACCGGGACCCCTCAGTCCGACCGATCCGCCCAGTCCACCCAGTCCGCGCAGCCCGCCGAGGCCCAGCAGCCCGCCTCGGCCGCGCAGTCCGCCCGGGGACCTGAGCCCGCCCAGCCCCCTCAGCCCCCGCAGCCCGCCCGGAACCGTCATCTCGTCACCCTCATCCGCAAACCCGGCTGCCACCTGTGTGATGACGCACAGACCGTCGTGGAGAAGGTGTGCGCCGATCTCGGCGTCCCCTGGGAGTCGAGGGACATCACTCAGGACCGGCGGCTGCACGACCAGTACTGGGAGCAGATCCCCGTCGTGCTCGTCGACGGCAGGCAGCACACCTTCTGGCGTGTGAACGAGGACCGGCTGCGCAGGGCACTGACCGAGGAGTCCAAGTAGTCCGGATGGTCGCTTAGGATCGATGGCGACCAGGTCTCGGGGGCGATGATCGTGAGGAGCGTGTACGGCTTTGCCCCCAATGAGAGAGGAACGAGTGCGCGAGTGCGCCGGTTCCCCGTTCGTGCGCCAGGGGCGCGTGACCCCGGTCACGTTGGCCGGGCAAATCGGACACCATCTTTGTGCACGCGTTCACAAAGACATAGCCTGCTGTCGACGGGGCGGTCATGTAGGGACGTATGACCGCCTAGAGCCCCGCTCTACCCGCAGGAGCACCGTGGCAACTGGCCGAACACACCGACCGGCGACCCGCAGCCGAGGGATTCCCGAGGCCACCGTCGCCAGGCTTCCGCTGTACCTCCGTGCCCTCACCGCGCTGTCCGAGCGCTCGGTGCCCACGGTCTCCTCCGAGGAGCTGGCGGCCGCGGCGGGCGTGAACTCCGCGAAGCTGCGCAAGGACTTCTCCTACCTCGGCTCCTACGGGACGAGGGGCGTCGGCTACGACGTCGAGTATCTCGTGTACCAGATCTCCCGTGAACTCGGCCTGACCCAGGACTGGCCGGTTGTGATCGTCGGTATCGGTAACCTCGGCGCCGCGCTCGCCAACTACGGCGGCTTCGCCTCCCGTGGTTTCCGGGTCGCCGCGCTGATCGACGCCGACCCGACGATGGCCGGAAAGCCCGTGGCCGGCATCCCGGTGCAGCACACCGACGAGCTCGAGTCGATCATCGAGGACAACGGCGTCTCCATCGGCGTCATCGCCACGCCGGCCGGTGCCGCCCAGCAGGTCTGCGACCGGCTCGTGGCCGCCGGTGTCACCTCGATCCTGAACTTCGCGCCGACCGTGCTGAGCGTCCCCGAGGGCGTCGACGTGCGCAAGGTCGACCTCTCCATCGAGCTCCAGATCCTCGCCTTCCACGAGCAGCGCAAGGCCGGCGAGGAGGCCGCGGCCGACGCCGCCGCCGTGCCCGCCGCGGTGGCCCGCAAGCACTCCACCGACCAGGGACCCGACGGGGACGTGCCCGCCGTGATGCCGGCATGAGCCTCCTCGTCGTCGGACTGAGTCACCGCAGCGCCCCGGTCAGCGTCCTGGAGCGGGCCTCGCTCGGCGCGGACGCGCAGCTGAAGCTGGTGCAGGACACGCTCGCCGCCGAGCCGGCCACCGAGGCCGCGGTGCTGGCCACCTGCAACCGCATCGAGCTGTACGCCGACGTGGACAAGTTCCACGCCGGTGTGGCCGAGCTGTCCACGCTGCTCGCCCAGCACAGCGGGGTAGGCCTGGAGGAGCTCACTCCCTATCTCTACGTGCACTACGAGGACCGGGCCGTCCACCATCTGTTCTCGGTGGCCTGCGGTCTGGACTCGATGGTCGTCGGCGAGGGGCAGATCCTCGGCCAGATCAAGGACTCCCTCGCCAAGGCGCAGGACCAGCACACCGCCGGTCGGCTGCTGAACGACCTGTTCCAGCAGGCGCTGCGGGTCGGCAAGCGCGCCCACTCCGAGACCGGCATCGACCGCGCCGGGCAGTCGCTGGTCACCTTCGGCCTGGAGCAGCTCGCCGCGGGCGGTGACGTCACGGCGTGGGCCCGGGGCAAGAAGGCGCTGGTCATCGGCGCCGGTTCGATGTCCTCGCTGGCCGCCGCGACGCTGGCGCGGGCCGGGGTCGCCGAGGTCGTCGTCGCCAACCGCACCTTCGAGCGCGCCGAGCGGCTCGCCCGGATCCTGACCGAGGGCGACGACACGGACGTGCTGGCCCGCGCGGTACCGATGGAGTCGGTGCCGGTCGAGCTGACACGTGCCGACGTGGCCGTCTCCTGCACCGGTGCGACGGGCCTGGTCCTGACCGCCGACGCGGTCGCGTCGGCCGTGGAGGGCCGTACCGGCGAGCCCGCCGGGGAGGTCACGGCCGGCGACGACCGCCGTGCCGCGGCCGCCGCCACCGGCGTACAGGACGTGCGCGAGGTACGGGACGCCCGCGACGTACGGGACAGCCGCGAGCTGCGGGACATGCGTGATGTCCGGGAGACGCCGCTGCCCCCCGCGGGCGTCGGCGCCGACGACAACTGCCCGCTGGACCTGTCCGGTGTGCCGTCCGGGTTCTCCGTGATGGGCGAGGCCGCCGTCGCCGGCATGGACGCGGCGACGCTGGAGCAGCACGCGGCCTGGGTCGCGGGCGGCACGGCCGTGGACCGCACGCGGGAGAGCGGGCGCCGGGGCCCCGAGGCGGCGGCCGAGGCCGACGCCGAGCTGATCACCGCGCTCGCCGCGACCGCCGCGACCGTCGGCCGCATCCCGGAGCGCCGCCGGCCCGAGCCGGTCGCCGAGGTGCCCCGACCGCAGCCGGTGCTCTTCCTGCTCGACCTGGCGATGCCGCGGGACATCGACGCCGCCGTGCACCGCCTGGGCGGGGTGCGCCTGGTGGACATCGAGTCACTGGCCGAGGCGTCCGCCGACGCGCCGATGGCGGCCGACGTCGACATGGTCCGCCGGATCGTCGCCGACGAGGTCGCCGCCTTCGGGGCGGCGCAGCGGGCCGCGCACATCACGCCCACCGTGGTGGCGCTGCGCAGCATGGCCGCCGAGGTCGTGGCCGGTGAGATGAGCCGGCTGGAGGGGCGGCTGCCCGGCCTCGACGACAAGCACCGCGCCGAGATCACCCAGACCGTCAAGCGCGTCGTGGACAAGCTGCTGCACGCGCCGACCGTACGGGTCAAGCAGCTCGCCGCCGAGCCCGGCGGCGCCGGGTACGCGGACGCGCTGCGCACCCTGTTCGACCTCGACCCGGAGACGGTGGCGTCCGTCTCCCGGGCCGGAAACAGCACCGAGAAGAACCGAGGGCCGGCATGACTGACAAGGCACTGAGGCTGGGAACCAGGCGGAGCAAGCTCGCCATGGCCCAGTCCGGGCAGGTGGCCGAGGCCGTGAGCCAGGTGACCGGGCGGCCCGTCGAGCTGGTCGAGATCACCACGTACGGCGACGTCTCGCGGGAGCACCTGGCACAGATCGGCGGCACGGGCGTGTTCGTGGCGGCGCTGCGCGAGGCGCTGCTGCGGGGGGAGGTCGACTTCGCGGTTCATTCGCTGAAGGACCTGCCGACCGCGCAGCCCGACGAGCTGGTGGTCGCCGCCGTACCGCAGCGCGAGGACCCGCGGGACGTGATCGTCGCCCGGGACGAGCTGAAGTTCACCGACCTCGCCGCGTCCCCCCAGAGGGTCGCACGCATCGGCACGGGCGCGCCGCGGCGCATGGCGCAGCTCAACGCGTACGCCCGCGCCCACGGCCTGCGGATCGAGACGGTGCCGATCCGCGGCAACGTCGACACCCGCATCGGGTACGTCCGCAAGGGGGAGCTGGACGCCGTCGTGCTGGCCGCCGCCGGGCTGAACCGGATCGGACGGAGCGACGAGGTCACCGACTTCCTGTCGGTCGACACGGTTTTGCCCGCCCCCGGCCAGGGGGCCCTGGCGATCGAGTGCACCGCGGACGACGCGGACCTCATCGCCGCGCTCGGCGAGCTCGACGACCCGTTCACGCGGGCCGCCGTGACGGCCGAGCGGTCACTGCTCGCCGCCCTGGAGGCCGGTTGCAGCGCCCCCGTGGGCGCACTGGCCGACCTTCCCCCGCTCTCGGCACCGCTCGAGCGGGGGAACCCCCAGGCCGACAGGCAGATTGTCAAGGAAATGCGCCTGCGGGGCGTCGTCGGCACCACCGACGGCTCCACGCTGGTGCAGCTGTCCACCACCGGTCCCGTGCCCGAGACGCAGGACCAGGCGCTGGCGCTCGGTCGCGAACTCGCCACCGACATGCTTGCCCAGGGCGCGGCCGGTCTGATGGGGGAGCGAGCACATTGAGCCCCACCACCCTTCCCGCCGCTCCGGAACACGGGCACGTCACCTTCCTCGGTGCCGGACCCGGAGATCCGGGACTGCTGACTCTGCGCGCCGTGGAGGCGCTGGCGAACGCGGACGTCCTCGTCGCGGAGCACGAGGTGCTCGACGTCGTACGCACGCATGCCCGGCAGGGCGTCGCCGAGGTGCACACCGACGGGGACGAGTCCTCGTCGGGCACGCCTCAGCTGACGGTAGTTGACGGTACGTCAAAGACCGTCGGCACCCCTGCGATGAGGGATGCCGCACATCTTGTCATGGAGGCCGCGCGGGGCGGCAGGCGGGTCGTGCGTGCGGTGCCCGGGGACCCCGGGCTCGACACGTACGCCGCCGAGGAGATGCTGGCCTGCGCCGCCGCCGGGGTGCCCTTCGAGGTGGTCCCCGGCATCGCGTCCGCGGTCGGTGTCCCCGCGTACGCCGGTGTGCCGCTGCGGGACGCCGAGGGCGCGGACGTCCGGTTCGTGGACGCCCGTACCGCCTCGGACCGCTGCTGGACGGAGGTGGGCGCCTCCGACGGCACGGTCGTGGTGTCGACGACGCTGGACTCGGTGGCGTCGGCCGCGGGCGAGCTGGTGTCGGCGGGCCGCAAGCCGGACACCCCGCTGACGGTGACCGTCGCCGGTACCACGACCCGGCAGCGCACCTGGACGGCGACGCTCGGCACGATCGCGCAGACCCTGAAGCAGGCGAAGGTGCTGCCGTCCCCGGACGGTGGCCGCCCGGTGATAGCCGTGGTCGGCGAGCGCAGCGCCGCCGCCCAGCGCGACCAGCTGTCCTGGTTCGAGTCCAAGCCGCTGTTCGGCTGGAAGGTGCTCGTGCCGCGGACGAAGGAGCAGGCGGCGTCGCTCTCCGACCAGCTGCGGTCGTACGGGGCCGTGCCGCACGAGGTGCCGACGATCGCCGTCGAGCCGCCGCGCACGCCCCAGCAGATGGAGCGCGCGGTCAAGGGCCTGGTGACCGGCCGCTACGAGTGGATCGCGTTCACCTCGGTCAACGCGGTCAAGGCGGTCCGGGAGAAGTTCGAGGAGTACGGCCTCGACGCCCGCGCCTTCGCCGGGATCAAGGTCGCCGCGGTCGGCGAGCAGACCGCCAAGGCCCTGATCGCCTTCGGCGTGAAGCCGGACCTGGTGCCCAGCGGCGAGCAGTCGGCCGCGGGCCTGCTGGAGGACTGGCCGCCCTACGACCCGGTCTTCGACCCGATCGACCGCGTCTTCCTGCCGCGGGCCGACATCGCGACCGAGACCCTCGTCGCCGGGCTGATCGAGCTGGGCTGGGAGGTCGACGACGTCACCGCCTACCGGACGGTGCGCGCCTCGCCGCCGCCGGCCGAGACGCGGGAGGCGATCAAGGGCGGCGGTTTCGACGCGGTCCTGTTCACCTCGTCCTCGACGGTGCGGAATCTGGTCGGCATCGCGGGCAAGCCGCACAACGTGACGGTGATCGCCTGCATCGGCCCTGCCACCGCCAAGACCGCCGAGGAGCACGGCCTGCGGGTCGACGTGATGGCCCCCGAGCCGTCCGTCCTGAAGCTGGCCGAGGCCCTGGCCGACTTCGGCGCCAAGCGCCGCGCCGCGGCGATCGAGGCCGGCGACCCGGTGACCCGCCCGAGCGAGCGCCGTCCGGGGTCGCGCAGACGGCGGTCGACGACGACGTGACGGTGAGGCGGTGACGGGAACGAACCCGCCCGTCACCGCTCCTGACGCCGGTCAGGCCGGCGTCGCCGGGATCGCGTGGCCGTAGCGCAGGAGGTCGGCCGGGTCGTAGTGCTGCTTGGCGCGGCACAGGCGGGCGCAGACCTCCGGCGCGGGCATGCGCAGCGGGCCGTCGCACCGACTCGGCGTCGGCAAAGGCACGGGTGGGGCGGGCGTAGCGTAGGTGGCATGACGACGTACGGATCCTTCCCCGGCACCCGGCCCCGGCGGCTGCGGACCACCCCCGCCATGCGTCGGATGGTCGCCGAGACCCGGCTGCACCCCGCCGACCTGATCCTTCCGGCCTTCGTCCGCGAGGGCGTGAACGAGCCGGTGCCGATCGGGGCGATGCCGGGGGTCGTGCAGCACACGCGGGACACCCTGAAGAAGGCGGCGGCGGAAGCGGTCGCGGCCGGCGTCTCCGGGATCATGCTGTTCGGCGTGCCGGAGGAGGAGAAGAAGGACGCCGCCGGGACGGCGGGCACCGACCCCGACGGGATCCTCCAGGTGGCGCTGCGGGACGTGCGCGCCGAGGTCGGGGACGAGCTGCTCGTCATGTCCGACCTGTGCCTGGACGAGTTCACCGACCACGGCCACTGCGGGGTGCTGGACGCCGACGGGCGGGTCGACAACGACGCCACCCTGGAGCGGTACGCCGAGATGGCGCGGGTGCAGGCCGACGCGGGTGCCCATGTCGTCGGGCCGAGCGGGATGATGGACGGGCAGATCGGGGTCGTCCGCGACGCCCTCGACCGGATCGGGCGGCAGGACGTCGCCGTCCTCGCCTACACCGCCAAGTACGCCTCCGCGTTCTACGGGCCGTTCCGGGAGGCCGTCGGGTCCTCGCTCCGGGGCGACCGGAAGACCTATCAGCAGGACGCCGCCAATGCGCGGGAGTCGATGCGGGAAGTGGCGCTGGACCTTCAGGAGGGCGCCGACATGGTGATGGTCAAGCCGGCCGGGCCCTACCTCGACATCCTGGCGAGGGTCGCGGACGCCGTGGACGTGCCGGTCGCCGCGTACCAGATCTCCGGGGAGTACTCGATGATCGAGGCCGCCGCGGAGAAGGGCTGGATCGACCGGGACCGGGCGATCCTGGAGACGTTGACCGGCATCAAGCGGGCCGGGGCGCGCAACATCCTGACGTACTGGGCGACGGAGGTCGCGCAGAAGCTGGGCCGGTAAGGCCGACGGAGCGGGTGCGGCGGGCACGGCTGGCAGGGGGGTGCGCCGCACCGCGGGTGCGGCGGGTGCGGCCGGCACGGTGGCGCGGCGGGTGTGGCCCCCGGCCGGTGCGCCCCGCCCGGTGGGCGTCCGGCCGGGAGCGTCCGGCTGAGAGGGCGTCCGGATCACGGAATTGTGCTTGTAGACGGCATGTAGATCTCTAGGCTGCCGGACAGCCCGCGCCGCAGCCGAAGGGATCGCCCCATGACCGCCGTCGAGTCAGCCCCGGCCACCGCCGAACCCGTGTCCGACGCCCCCGTGCCGCCGCTCGCCGCGCGGGCCCGCTCCGTCGGCGGGTCGCCGGTGCGGGACATCCTGGCCGTGACCGCCCGCCCCGAGGTGATCAACTTCGCCGGTGGGCTGCCGGCGCCGGAGCTGTTCGACGCCGACGGGATCGCCGCCGCCTACCAGGCCGTCCTCGCCGAGACGCCGGCCCGGGCGTTGCAGTACGCCACGACGGAGGGCGAGCCCGCGCTGCGGGCCGCGCTCGCCGCGCGCACCTCGGCGCGCGGGCTGCCCACGAGCCCCGACGACCTGCTGGTCACCACCGGCTCCCAGCAGGCCCTGTCCCTGCTCGCCACCGCCCTGATCGAGCCCGGCGACACCGTCCTCGTCGAGAACCCCTGCTACCTCGCCGCCCTCCAGTCCTTCCGCCTCGCGGGCGCGCGGATCGTCGCCGTGCCCGGGGACGAGGACGGCGTGGACCCCGGAGCGCTGGCCGAGCTGGTGGTGCGCGAACGCCCCAAGCTGCTCTACACCGTCCCCACCTTCCAGAACCCGACCGGACGCACCATGCCCGCCGCGCGCCGCGCCGCCCTCGGACGGGTCGCCGCCCGCCACGGCCTGTGGATCGTCGAGGACGACCCGTACGGCGAGCTGCGCTTCGAGGGCGAGCGGGTGCCGTGGATCGCGGCCTGTGACGGCGCCCGGGACCGGACCGTGCTGCTCGGCTCCTTCTCCAAGGTGATGGCCCCCGGCCTGCGCCTCGGCTGGCTCCGCGCCCCCGCCGGGCTGCGCCGGGCCTGTGCCGTCGCCAAGCAGGCCGCCGACCTGCACACCCCGACCGTCAACCAGCTCGCCGCCGCCCGCTACCTCGCCGACCGCGACCTCGACGCCCACGTCGCCCGGGTCGCCGCCGCCTACCGGACCCGCCGTGACGCCATGCTCGCCGGGCTGGCGGACGCCCTCCCGGCCGGATCGACGTGGACCCGCCCCGAGGGCGGCATGTTCCTGTGGGCCCGGCTGCCGGAGTCGTACGACACCACCGCGCTGCTGCCTGAGGTGGTCCGGCACGACGTGGCGTACGTCCCCGGGGCGCCGTTCCACGCCGGGGACGCCGACCACCGCACGCTCCGGCTGTGCTTCGTGACGCAGACGCCCGAGGAGATCACCGAGGGGCTGCGCAGGCTGCGGGAGGGGCTGCGGGCGGACCGGTCGCGGTGACCGGGGGCGTCCGGCGTCCCGGGGACCCTCCGTCGCACCCGGTGGCCGGTCACCCCACGCGGGAGCTGAAGCACTCCCGTTCGTCGCCGTCCGCGGCGGGGCGGAAGCAGGCGCGGAGTACGGCTCCCGGGCGGATTCCGGCCATGGTGGTGTGGATGTAGGCCTCCGTGTCGAGAGGGTCCTCGATCTCGACCTCGTGGGTGGGGCCGCCGGCCGTCACCTCCAGGCGGTCGCCGACGCGCGTCTCCCACATCCGCGCCCAGCCCGCCCGGCACTCCTCGCTGTAGCGCAGCTCCAGCCGGGCGCCGGTGGCCGTGCGGTGTGTGGCCAGGGTCTTCGGGGCGCCGCCGCAGAGCATGAGGGACGGGTTCTGGCCTTCGCAGTCCGCGCCCCGGCAGCGCGGGCCGGAAGCGGACGCCGCCGCGGCCCCCGGGGACGAGCGCGGTGCGCCGTCCGGGCGGGTCAGGAGGAGGGCGGCCACCGCCGAACTGGCGACGGCCAGGGCGCAGAGCAGCGTCAGGAGGGTCAGGCCCGTGGTGGGGTGACGGGCCGCACGGTTTCTCTTCCTCTCCCCGTCCCCGTCCCCGTCCCCGTCCTTCTCCGGCGATGCCGGTGCCGGTGCCGGTGTTGTCCGCGGGAGTGGTGGGGTCGGTGGCGTGCCGCGACCGCTCCACTCCGCCTCCGCGATCTCCCACAGCGCCAGGCACCGCCCCTCCGGTTCGCGGGCGACGCGGCACAGGTCCCGCACCGCCTGACGGGGTGGCAGCGCCTTGCCGTTGAGGTAGCGCTCCCAGGACGACTTGCTGTACGCGGTGCGCTCCGCGAGGCCCGCCAGGCTCAGGCCGGTGCGGTCCTTCAGCTCCCGCAGCGCGGCGGTCAGCCGCGCCCGCTCCGGTGAGAGCGCCGGTGATGTCGATGTGCCGGCCATGCCCTGCTCAACCCCGCAGCGCCCGCCAGGTGTGCGGGCCGATGATGCCGTCCACGACCAGGCCCGCCCGCTTCTGGACGGCCTTGACGGCGCCCAGCGTCTTCGGTCCGAAGATGCCGTCGATCTGCCCGGGGTCCAGCCCGGTCCGGCGTAGCAGGCACTGCGCCTCGGCGACCTCGGGCCCGGCGTGCCCGTAGGCCACGATGGCGTCCCGGGTACGGCTGTTGCCGGCGTACCAGTTCCCCTCGGTCCGCTCCATACGGCAGCTGTAGGCGGCCGGCGGCGGTGTGCCCGGTGACGAGCCGGGCGCCGAGGTGGTGGTCCGCTCGCCCGGGCCCGCCGTGTTCCCGGCGTTCCCGCCGTCGCCGTCCGAGCGCTGGGCCACCAGCACTACCGCCGAGGACGCGGCCAGCACCAGCGCCACGGCCCCCACCACCAGGGCGGCGTACAGGGACCGGCGGTGTTTCCGCGGTGGCGGTGCCAGGGGGCCGGTGCCGGGTGCCTCCGGGGCGGGTGCGTCCCCGCGTCGCTCCGCCCAGGCCTCGGCGGCGACCTCGTGCAGGGCGAGCAGCCGGGTCGGATCGTCGCCGCCGAGCCGGGCGGCGGCCTCGACGGCCTCCCTCGGCGGCAGCGATCTGCCGCCCAGATACCGCTCCCAGGACTTGGCGCTGTACCCCGTCTTCGCCGCCAACTGGCGCATGCTGAGCCCGCCGTGGTCCTTCAGCCGGCGCAGCCGCACCACCAACTGGCGCACGCGCGGGTCGAGTTCCGCGGGCAGCTCTTTCCACCGCGACATGTTCCCCCACTCGCGTTCGCGGTCCCGTGGTCAAGGGACCCTTCCCCCGGTCGCATTCTGCCCCAGCGGCCGTCATCCGTACCGGACGGCGGTTCCGCATCGCGTGGAATCGGCCACCGCCCGTCCCGGCGTCCCGTCCCGCCGACTCTTCGGCCGGCGTCCTCGCAGGTCAGCGGGTGGGACGTCCCGTAGGCGCGTCACTTCGGCGGCGACCGTGGAGACCGGCGCCCGCCGCCCCGCAGTCTGTTCACCGAGCCGGCCGTCGCGGCCGGCCCACCCAGACCTCGAAGGGGGAACGCATGTCCATCACCAAGAAGTTCGCGGTCGTCGCCAGTGGCGTGGCACTGACCGGCGGCCTGCTGGCCGGAAGCGCGGGCACGGCCGGGGCGGCGCCGGAGGCACCGGCCGCGCCGGCGGCGGCGAAGGACTGCCCGTCGGGCTGGTTCTGCGTCTGGTCCGGGAAGAACTACACCGGCCGGATGCAGAAGGTCGCGGGGAACAACGCGGACCTGACCAAGTTCGTGGTCTTCCAGGGCTTCAAGTCCTGGTACAACCACGGCAAGTCCTGCGACTACCGGTGGTACGGCAAGAAGAACTACGGCGGGAACACCGGGGTGGTGAAGAGGGGCGCCAAGGGAACCGGCGACACCGTCTGGAAGCAGGGGTCCAACAAGTGGGTCAACTGCCGCTGACCGGCGCCGGACCGGCCCGGTGAAACGCCCGCGGCCCGTCCTCCCAGCGGGGGAGAGGACGGGCCGCGGCGCGTGCCGTGAACGCTCAGAGCCGCTCGGGGGTGCGGATGCCCAGCAGGGACATGCCCCGGTGCAGCGTCCGCGCCGTGACGTCGCACAGGAACAGCCGGTTGGCCACCTGCTCCGGCGTCTCGGCCTTCAGCACCGGGCACTTGTCGTAGAAGGACGTGTACAGCGACGCCAGCTGGTACAGGTACGCCGCCAGCTTGTGCGGCGCGTACTCCGCCGCCGCCTCCGCGACCGTCTCCGCGAAGGCGTCGAGGTGCAGGCCCAGGGCGCGCTCCGCCTCGTGCAGCGCCAGCTCCGGGCGGGGCTGCGGGCGGGCGTCGCCGGCCTTGCGCAGGATGGACCGGATCCGGGCGTAGGCGTACTGGAGGTAGACCGAGGTGTCGCCGTTGAGCGAGACCATCTGGTCCAGGTCGAACTTGTAGTCGCGGTTGGCCGACGTCGACAGGTCGGCGTACTTCACCGCGCCGACGCCCACCTGGGCGCCGCGCTCGGCGATCTCCTCCTCGGACAGGTCCTGGGCCTTCTCCCGGACCACCGCCGCGGCGCGGTCGACCGCCTCGTCGAGGAGGTCGACCAGCCGGACCGTCTCGCCCTCACGGGTCTTGAACGGCTTGCCGTCCTTGCCGAGCACGGTGCCGAAGGCGAGCTGGACGGCCTTGACGTCCTCGTTCAGCCAGCCGGCCTTCCGCGCGGTCTCGAAGACCATCTTGAAGTGCAGCGACTGGCGGGCGTCGACCACGTACAGCAGCGTGTTCGCCTTGAGGTGGAACACGCGGTCGCGGATCGCCGACAGGTCGGTGGCCGCGTAGCCGTAGCCGCCGTCGGACTTCTGCACGATCAGCGGGACCGGCTTGCCGTCCGGGCCCTTGATGTCGTCGAAGAACACGCACAGCGCGCCCTCCGAGCGGACGGCCACGCCGGACTCCTCCAGGAGGCGGCAGGTCTCGGCGAGCATGTCGTTGTAGCCGGACTCGCCGACGATGTCCGCGTCGCGGATCTCCATGTCCAGCTTGTCGAAGACGGAGAAGAAGTAGATCTTCGACTCGTCCACGAACTTCTGCCACATGGCCAGCGTCTGCGGGTCGCCCGCCTGGAGGTCGACCACCCGGCGCCGGGCGCGCGTCTTGAACTCCTCGTCGGAGTCGAACTTCTTCCGCGCCGCCTTGTACAGCCGGTCGAGGTTGGACATGGCCTCCTCGCCGGAGGCCTGGAGGTCGTCGCCCGCCTTGTGGTCCAGCTCGTGCGGGTGCTCGTCCAGGTACTGGATGAGCATGCCGAACTGGGTGCCCCAGTCGCCGATGTGGTGGCGCCGGACCACCTGCTCGCCGGTGAACTCCAGCAGCTGCGTCACCGAGTCGCCGATCACCGCGGAGCGCAGGTGGCCGACGTGCATCTCCTTGGCCACGTTCGGCTGGGCGTAGTCGATCACCGTGGTGCCCGGGTGCTCGGCGCGGGGGACGCCGAGGCGGCCGGTGTCGTCCGCGTACCGCGCGGCGAGGTTCTCGGTGATCGCCCGGTCGCCGACGGTGATGTTCAGGAAGCCGGGGCCGGAGACCTCGATGTCCTGGATCAGATCACCGGTGGTGACGTGCGAGACGACCTCGGCGGCCAGCTCGCGCGGGTTGGCCTTGGCCTTCTTGGCCAGCGCGAGGATGCCGTTGGCCTGGTAGTCGGCCCGGTCGCTTCGTCGCAGCAGCGGGTCCGCGCCGGCCGCCTCCGGCCGGGTGGCCGTCAGGGCGGACGCGAGCTGCTGCTGGACGGAGTCGCTGAGGGACGTGACCGAGGCCATAAGTTGGGGTGCCGTTCTCCTCGTGGGGATGGATAGACCCGGCCAGTATCCCATGGGGGTAAACCGGTTTTCGCGGACGCGGTGGCGGCTGGGACAATGGAGCGGTCAGCCGTGCGACCGTACCGGCTGCCCAAGAGGAGAAAGAAGGACGTGCCGATCGTGGCTCAGAGCACAGAGACCACCGACTGGGTCTCCCGTTTCGCGGACGAGGTCATCGCCGAGTCGGAGCGTCGTGCCCCGGGCAAACCGGTCGTCGTCGCGTCCGGGCTGTCCCCCTCCGGCCCCATCCACCTCGGGAACCTGCGCGAGGTCATGACCCCGCACCTGGTCGCCGACGAGATCCGCCGCCGCGGGTACCGGGTCCGGCACCTGATCTCCTGGGACGACTACGACCGCTACCGCAAGGTGCCGGCCGGCGTCGCGGGCGTCGACGAGTCCTGGGCCGAGCACATCGGCAAGCCGCTCACCTCCGTCCCCGCCCCGAAGGGCTCCGCGCACCCGAACTGGGCCGAGCACTTCAAGGCCGCGATGGTCGAGGCGCTCGGCGAGATGGGCGTGGAGTTCGACGGCATCAGCCAGACCGCGCAGTACACCTCCGGGGTCTACCGCGAGCAGATCCTGCACGCCATGAAGCACCGCGCGGACATCGACGCGGTCCTCGCCCAGTACCGGACCAAGCCGAAGACCGGCAAGAAGCCGTCGCAGAAGCCGGTGGACGAGGCCGAGCTGGAGGCGGCGGAAGGTTCCGGCGCGGCGAGCGAGGACGACGGCAGCTCCGGCTCCGCCGGGTACTTCCCGTACAAGCCGTACTGCGGCAACTGCGAGAAGGACCTGACGACCGTCACCTCCTACGACGACGCCTCCACGGAGCTGACGTACGCCTGCACCGCGTGCGGCTTCTCCGAGACGGTCCGGCTGAGCGAGTTCAACCGCGGCAAGCTGGTCTGGAAGGTCGACTGGCCCATGCGCTGGGCCTACGAGGGCGTGATCTTCGAGCCCAGCGGCGTCGACCACTCCTCGCCGGGGTCGTCGTTCCAGGTCGGCGGGCAGATCGTCGGGATCTTCGGCGGCAAGCAGCCGATCGGGCCGATGTACGCGTTCGTCGGCATCAGCGGCATGGCGAAGATGTCGTCGTCCAAGGGCGGCGTGCCCACCCCGGCCGACGCGCTGAAGATCATGGAGCCGCAGCTGCTGCGCTGGCTGTACGCGCGCCGCAAGCCCAACCAGTCCTTCAAGATCGCCTTCGACCAGGAGATCCAGCGGCTGTACGACGAGTGGGACCGGCTCGACGCCAAGGTCGCCGACGGCACCGCGCTGCCCGCCGACGCCGCCGCCCACTCCCGCGCGGTGCGCACGGCCGCCGGTGAGCTGCCGCGGACGCCGAGGCCGCTGCCGTACCGCACGCTGGCCTCGGTCGCCGACATCACCGCCGGGCACGAGGACCAGGCGCTGCGCATCCTCAGCGAGCTGGACCCGTCCGACCCGCTGTCCTCGCTCGCCGAGGCCCGGCCGCGGTACGACAAGGCCGAGGCGTGGATCAACACGTACGTCCCCGCCGACCAGCGGACCATCGTGCGCGAGGAGCCCGACGCCGAGCTGGTGAAGTCGCTGGACGACAGGGACCGCGAGTCGCTGCGGCTGCTGCTCGACGGGCTGGCCGAGCACTGGTCGCTGGACGGGCTGACCCACCTCGTCTACGGCGTGCCCAAGGTGCAGGCCGGGTTCTCCGCCGACGCCACGCCGAAGGAGCTGCCGCCGGAGATCAAGACCGCCCAGCGGTCCTTCTTCGCCCTGCTCTACCACCTGCTCGTGGGCCGCGACACCGGTCCGCGGCTGCCCACGCTGCTGCTGGCGGTGGGACAGGAGCGGGTGCGGCGCCTGCTCGGCGCGTAGGCCGCCGCGTACGGGCCCCGTACGAGCCTCGTACGACACAGGGGGCGCCCGGTGTTCGCCGGGCGCCCCCCCCTGTGCTCGGCGGGCCGGGCCGTCCGCTCAGCGGGTCAGGGCGAAGCCGGCGAGCAGGACGCCGACCACGCAGACGGCGAGGAAGACCTGGTGCCCGGCCCGCGGCTTGAGGTGGTGGGTGGGCTCGCCCCGGCGCCACCGCTGGAGCACCTCCCGGAACAGCGTCCGCTGGGGCAGCAGGCCGAGCGTCAGGCCGATGTGGGCGCAGGAGTACATGACGAGCGCCTCGGCCAGGCCGAAGCCCTGCACCCGGCAGATGACGACCATCACCGCGCCGAGGGTGACCATGGTCACCGGGTAGGCGATGCGGAACTTCCGGAAGGGGATCCAGCTGCCCAGGACGCAGCTGGACAGGGCCGTGGCGGCCGCGGCCAGCAGCCACAGCCATGCGAGCGGTACGGACGTGAGCATGGGGGCGCCCTTCTGCCCGGGGCAGGGGGACCGGTCTCGTCGGCCCGGTCCCCCACTCCGGTCGGATCAGCGGTCGGCGGTCATCCTGTGATCACCCGAAAAGGGAACTCAGCGTACCGGTGATGGGCGAGATGATGTCGCTGCCGAGCTGCGTCACCCGCTTGGCGACGGGCGACACCACGCCCTCCAGCGTGGCCCCGATCCACTTCGACTGGCCGAACGTGAGCAGCCCCAGGCTCGTACCGATCAGGGAGCCGGCGAACTCGGCACTGTCGAAGCCGTGTTCGATGCCGGTGAACAGCGTGCTGAGCGCGGCCGAGCCCAGCGAGACCCAGCCGAGGACGCCCGCCGCGGCGGCGACGAACGGCGCGAACGGGCCGGTCCACGGCGCGACGAACGCGGCACCCGCCGCGAGGAAGCCGGAGCCGATGCTGATCCAGTTGAACGCGTCGGCGTAGAACTGGGCGTCGTTCCACCACTCGTCCTTGTCGCCCTCGCTGCCGCCGGAGTTGGTCCGGTCGTGCGTCGGGCTGTCGGCGGGGTTCCTGCCCTCCTCCCTGGCCCGCCGCGCCTCCTCGGCGGCCCGGCGGGCGGCCTCCGCCGCCTCCGCCTGGCGCTTCTCGGAGGCGATGCGGCGGGCGTCGGTGGCCGCCGCCGCTGCCGCCTTGGCGTCCTGGCCCGCGGCGAGCGCGGACTGGCGCGCGCTGTTGGCCGAGGCCTGGGCGCTGTAGGAGGAGCGTGCGGCGCTGCGGGCGGAGTCGATGGCCCGGTTCGCCGAGTAGTTGGCGGCACGGCCGGCCTTGCGGGCGGTCTCCGCCGCGGCCTTGGCCTTGTTCGCGGAGGCCTGCGCGGCCTGGGCGGAGGCGTCCGCGTCGTCGGCGTTCTGCCTGGCCTGCGCGGCGTAGGTGTCGGCCTTCTTCGCCGAGGCGATCGCCTTGTCCGCCCACTGCGCGGCCTCGTCGGCCGCGTTGCGGGCCTCCGCCGCCGCCTTGGAGGCGAGTTCCGCGTCCTCCTGCGCCTTGTAGGCGATCTTGGCCGCCGCCGCGATGGCACCGCGGATCGCGGCGATGTGCGTGGCCGAGTCGTGGTCGAGCCGGGCGGCCTTGTGCTGGGCGAGGCTGATGAAGTTCCGGCGCATCCACGTCGGGCCCTCGAGGGCGACCTCCGCGTAGGCCTTGGTGTAGATGCCCCCGGAGTTGAGCAGGGCGGCGGTGGCGACGCCGTCGTCGTCCCGTACCGCCTCGGGGTAGGTGCGGTCGAAGAAGTCCTGGAGGGCCTGCGGGGTGTTGGCGTCGAGCGCGGCGTTGGCCGCGGCCACGACGGCCGGGCCCGGGTCGGTGGACAGGATGGAGGCGATGCTGACCCGCCGGTCCTCGGCCACGGCCTCGAGCAGGCCGTCGGCGAGGAAGGCCTTGACGGCGCCGGCGGTCTGGCTGGTCAGCGCCGCGTGCACGGCGTTGCCGACCTCCGCGGAGCCCACCTCCGCGATGTGCAGGGCGGTCTCCCGGTCGTCCTGCTCCTCGGCGAGGGCCCGGTCGGCGTCGATCCAGGCGTGCACGTCCGCGTCCGTGCCGGACAGCGCGAACTGGGCGGCCTCGCGGGTCCAGGCGCCCTTCGCGGAGGCCAGGCCCAGGGCGGCCTTGCGGCCCAGGGTGGCGGCCAGCGCGAGGTCGCCGTCGGCCAGCGCCTGCTCGGCGGCGGCGATCCGGTCCTTGAGGGCCTGGGCCGTCTGCTCGTCCTGGGTGCGCCGGTTCTCCAGCGCGACCCGTTCCTCCGCCTCCTGCCGGGCGAGCAGCCGGGCCTCCGCCAGGCCGTCCAGCTTGTCCTCCTCCAGGCGGGCCAGTTCCGCGTCGCGGGCCGCCTGTTCCACCGCCTCGGCGTCCGCGACGGCCTGGGTGGCGGTCTGCGCGGCCTTGATCGCCTCGGCGGCGTGCGCGGTGGACTTGTTGGCGTAGTCGATGGCCTGGCCCGCGTACTCGACCGCTTCCTCGGCCGCGTCGGCGGCGTTGTCGGCGTGCGCCGCCGCGGAGTTGGCGGCGTCGCGTGCGCTGCGGGCGGCGGTCGCGGCCTGGTTGGCCAGGGCCTGTGCCGTGGAGGCGGCGTTGGTGGCGCGGTTGGCCGCGCTGTTGGCGATCTCGGCCTGGCGCCTGGCCTCGGCGGCCTCGGACTGGGCGACGCCCGCGGCGGTGGCCGCCTGCGCCGAGGCGTTGGCGGCGGCGGCCGCGTTGCGGGCGGCGGACGCGGCGGCGGAACCGGCGCCGGCCGCCTGCGAGGCCGCGGTGGCCGCGTAGTCGGCGGCCTTGGCGGCCGTACGGGCGCGGGCGGCGCCGTTGCGGGCGGCGACGGCGGCGTTCTTCGCCGCCTCGGCCTTGCCGGCGTCCTTGGAGGCGGCGATGGCCGCGTTGTACGCGCGGGACGCGGCGCGGCCGGCGGTGGCGGCGGCCTGCGCGGCGGCGGTCGCCGCGTACGAGGCGCGGCGCGAGGCGGCGACGGCGGCGTGGGAGGCGCTGATGGCGTTGCGGGCGGCCTTCGCGGCGCCCCGCGCGGCGCTCGCGGCCTTGCGGGCCGCCGCACCGGACTTGGCCACGTCGTCCTGGGCGGCCTCGGCCTCGGCGGCGGCCTTCTCGGCCGCCTCCTTCGCCTTCTCGGCGGCGGTCTTGGCGCGTTCGGAGGCCTCGACGGCCAGGTCGGTCTCGGCCTGGGCGCGCTTGCCCTC
Source organism: Streptomyces sp. NPDC031049 (assembly GCF_055571015.1). Classification (NCBI taxonomy): domain Bacteria; kingdom Bacillati; phylum Actinomycetota; class Actinomycetes; order Kitasatosporales; family Streptomycetaceae; genus Streptomyces; species Streptomyces sp. NPDC031049. Next base: position 118,273 of record NZ_JBVIGC010000021.1, on the reverse strand, counting down.
GCGCTCGACGACGGCGACGAGTTCCTCGATCGTCGCGGCCTCCTGGTCGCGGGCGCGCGCGATGTGCTGCCCGGTGTCCAGGAACCACTCCACGTCCTGCCGGCTGCCGCTGAGCGCGCGGTCGGCGTACTTCTGCACCTCCGGGCCGCCGGACATCAGCATGGTGGCGGTCTCCACCCGCATGTCCTCCTCGCGGGCGGTGAACCGGCCCTCGGAGAGGAAGTCCACGAGGGCCTGCTCGGTGCCGGCGTCCAGCGCCGCGGACGCCTCGCGCTTGACGCCCTTGCCGCCGGTGGCCGAGACCGTGGCCGTGGCCACCTGGAGGTCTTCCAGCAGGGCGGGTCTGAAGCCGCCGTCCAGGAAGGCGGCCACCGCGGCGTCCCCGCCGTCCAGCGCGGCGGAGGCCTCGCGGCGCAGCCCCACGCCGGATCTGGGGAGGTAGGCGGCGACCGCGACGCGGTTGTCCTCCGCCGTCACCGCGGGGAGCGTCGTGGTCAGGAAGGTCCGCACGTCCGCGTCCGTGCCGTAGAGCGCGTCCGCCGCGGCGGCCCTGGTCGCCTTGCCGCCGGTCAGCCAAGCCCTGACCACCTTCGCCCGGTCGGTGTCCGGGAGTTCGAACGGCTTGGGCGGTTCGTCCGTCGTCGTGGCCGCCGGTGTGGCGGCGCGGGCCGGCAGGGCGAGCGCACCGGGTGTGGCGGCGGCGGCCGTGACGGCGGCGAGGGTGCCGAGCAGGCGGCGCCGGCTCCAGAACACTGTCTCCATGGGGATGTCGTCCTTCAGGTAAGTGCCGTGCGGCACTCGACGGAAATCTGTCGTGACGCGACCTCCTAGCCATTCATATTTCTCACGGACCGTCAATTGGTGCCGGACAAAGGGAGTTCAACCGGACGCCCTCGGGTCCCTTTCAAGTGTTCTGCCGAGAATTCGAGCCATGCGAAAAAAGCGACGATGGATCTCCACAGATTCTTCACGCCGATTACCACAACCTTTCGGGCGTGTGACGGGAGTCACTTCGTGGCCTCAACTTACGTCCGGATTTGAACAGTTGGTGCGGTGGACAGGTCATGAAGAGGTGGATTGCATGGAGGGCGAGCGGCTCGCGGAGACACGTGCAAGCTGCCTCTCCTTTGCGCGTCACGGCGAAGTGGAAACCCTCTTCGGCGGTTTCCTCGCCGTGGGTCTCCGCTGCCTGACGTGCTATCGGAGTGCGCCGTCCCCGTGGTGAGGAACTGTTTTGCCCGGGGGTGGAAAACCGACGACTCTTGGAGCACGATGAAGGCCCGTACCGAATCTTCGGAATTCACGGAAAAAAAGCAGAGGAAGAGATTCCTCGTGCGGACCATGGCCGCCGCGACGGCGGCCGGCGCCCTGGCCTGGGCGGCCCTGTCGGGCGCGCTCACCGGCGCCGGCCCGGACCGCGCCGACACCACCACGACGGTCGCCGAGGGCGCCCCCGGCTACGCGGTCGAGGACTTCAACTACCCCGACGCGGACAAGATCCTGGCCGAGCAGAACATCGTCCTCAAGCGCGGCGACGGGCACATCACCCTGGTGGACTGCGCCAGCGGCACGGGCTTCATCGAGGTCCTGGCACGGCGCCACTCGGGCAAGGTCTGCTTCAAGGTCGTGGGCGACTCCGGCTGGCTGACCCTGGAGATCCCCGCCGTCTACTCCATGAAGGGCAACGACTACACCACGCAGGTCGACATGACCGTGGGTGCCGAGGAGAAGTCCTTCGACCTGGACAAGAACACCTGGACTGCCGTCGGTGAGAGCGCGGACGAGCAGGGCCGCGAGCACATGCTCGTGGAAATCCGCTCCGCCAAGTAGCCGCCGCACAGCAGGAACGTAAGGACACGACCTCCATGCACTCCACCAGACGCGTTCGCCTCGCCGCGTTCGGCGCGGCCCTGGCGGCCGGTTCGCTCGCGCTCTCCGCGATGCCCGCCGCCGCCGTGACCGGCCCCGCCTCCCCGGCCGGCGACACCACCCACGCCTACGCCGCCCAGCTGATCGTCGGCAACCACGACCGGGGCTGCTCCGGTGTCCTGGTCGACGCCGAGTGGCTGCTCACCGCGGCCAGCTGCTTCGCCGCCGACCCGGTGGACAGCCTGGCGGTGCCCGCGGGCAAGCCCGCCCTGAAGACCACCGCGACCATCGGCCGCTCCGACCTCACCGGCACCGGCGGCGCCGTCCGCGAGGTCGTCGAACTCGTGCCCCGCAACGACCGCGACGTGGTCCTGGCCCGGCTGAACCGTCCCGTCACCGACGTCGCCCCCGTCGCCCTGGCCGGCACGGCGCCCGCCGCCGGCGAGGAGCTGAAGCTCGCCGGGTACGGCCGCACCGCCACCGAGTGGGCGCCGCTGAACCTGCACACCGGCGCGTTCTCCGTGGACGCCGCCGACGCCACCACCGCCACCGTCACCGGCAAGGACGGCGTCGCCGCGTGCATGGGCGACACCGGCGGCCCGCTGGTGCGCACTTCAGACGGCGCGCACCGGCTCGTCGCCCTGGCCAGCCGGTCCTACCAGGGCGGCTGCCTCGGCATCGACGACACCGAGACCCGCACCGGCGGCATCGCCGCCCGCGTCGACGACCTGGGCTCCTGGGTGGCGTCCAAGACCGGCGCCCCGCGCGTCACGGACTTCAACTGCGACGGCGTCGAGGACATCGCCGTCTCCGACCCCGAGGCGACCGTCGGCGGCGACACCGGCGCCGGCCTGGTCCGGGTGGTGTACGGCGGCGGCAGGGGCACCGCCCAGATCGACCAGGACCTCGACTGGGTGCCCGGCGGCTCCGAGACCAACGACGGCTTCGGCGAGTCCCTGGCCACCGTCGACTACGACGAGGACGGCTGCACCGACCTGGTCGTCGGCACCCCCGGTGAGAACCTGGGCGGCGCCACCGACGCCGGCATGGTCGACATCCTCCACGGCGCCCCCGGCGGCCTGGGCACCGGCGCCGCCAAGGCCACCCACTACGAGCAGGGCGCGGGCAACGGAGCCCTGGCGGCCTCCACCTCCGAGGCCGGCGACCGCCTCGGCCACGCGCTGGCCGCCGGCACCACCACCGAGGGCAAGCCCTACATCGTCATCGGCGCACCGGGCGAGAGCCTCGGCAGCCTCGCCGACGCCGGTTCGGTGATCTACGTGCACGGCAGCACCAACATCGCCGTCCACCAGGACAAGACCGGCGTGCCGGGCACCGCGGAGGCCGGCGACCGCTACGGCTCCAGCCTCGCGGCCGACGCCCGCCACATCGCCGTCGGCGCGCCCGGCGAGGCGATCGGCACCGACGCCGAGGCCGGCGGCGTGGCCGTCTTCTCGCACACGCTGAACTCCGAGAACCGGCCCACCCCGCTGTTCGGGCTCGACCAGGACCTGGACAGCGTTTCCGGCGGCGCCGAGCCCGGCGACCTGTTCGGCGCCTCCGTCGCGCTGGTCCCCTACCGGCCCGCGGGCGCGGCGACGGCCACCGAGTCGATCCTCGCCGTCGGCTCCCCCGGCGAGGACCTCACCGTCGGCGGCGTCGCCAAGACGGACACCGGCTCCGTGCTGACCTTCCGGATCACCGCCGCCGGCGGCCACGGCCAGCTCGACGCCTACACCTCCGGCACCCCCGACGACGACGTCGCCGGCACCTCCGAGTCGGGCGACCGCTTCGGCGAGACCGTCACCGCCGTCAACACCGCGCCGCGCGCCGTCAGCAGCGCCGCGACGCTGAAGATGGCCGTCGGCATCCCGGGCGAGGCCATCGGCACGGTGAAGAACGCCGGCGCCGTCATCACCTTCTCGATGCTGGGCAGCCCCGGCGCGAGCGACCACTGGGTCGAGGCCGGGGACGGCGACGGCATACCCACCGCCCCGGGCGCCGACCAGCGGCTCGGCAGCAGCATCCACTTCACCGACCGCCACCTCTACGTCGGCATGCCCTACGGCCCGACCGGCCACGGCGTCCTGTACGCCATGCCGATGGCCAACGTGACGGCCGGCGGCACCTCCACCGCGGTCACCACCTACCAGCCCGGCCAGGGCGGACTGCCCGCCGCCGGCGTCCGCTTCGGCCACGCGGCCCGCTGACCGACCGCGGCGGACACCCGCTACGACGACAAGGGGCGCCCGGCACTCGCCGGGCGCCCCCTCGCCGTCCACGGTGTCCACGGTGTCCACGGTGTCCGCGGGTGCCGGTCGGGCGATGCCGGTCAGGCGATGTGGTCCTCCTCCAGCTCCGCGTTGTAGCGGTTGGTGAACCGGTTGACCATGCGCTTGGCCTCGTCCGGGGCGAGCGCGATGCCGAACTCCGCCTCGGCGTTCTCACCGAACTCCCGGGGCGTCGGATAGCCGCTGCCGGTGATCGACTTCTTGAAGACCTGGTAATAGGCGTCCTCGTCCGGCTCCGGGTCGGGGACGCCGCCGCCGTCGCCGAGCTCACGGGTGCGGTTCGGGCCCACCGGTATCGGGAAGCTGCCCGTCTCCTCCGGGGCGGGTTCCTGGAGCGGCGGCTCCTCCTCGTACTGGTCGCGGTACTGGTCCGCCCGCTCCTGTTCCTCGTACCACTGGGCGTACTGCTCGGCCGGGTCGTAGGTGGGGTCGTAGCCGCCCTGGTACTCGACCTGGCGCGGGGTGTTGAACCACGGGCTCTCGTCCGGCTCCGGCGGCTCGGCGCGGCGCCCTGCGCCGGGCACCACGCCGAGCTGGAGGCGCTGCCCGCCGGCCGGCGCCGCCTGCCGCGCGTCGTGCCCCGCCCCGGCCGCCCCACCGGCTGCCGCCGGGTCGGCCCCGGGCGCCGCGTCGAGGGCCTGCTGCTGCGGCGCCGGGGGCAGCAGCGCCGGCTCGATGCCCGCCGCCGCCAGGCCCGCCGGGGCGGTGTCGGCCAGCGGCACGCCGTAGCGGGCCAGTCGCAGCGGCATCAGGGACTCCACCGGGGCCTTGCGGCGCCAGCCGCGGCCGAAGCGGGAGCGCAGCCGGGCCTGGTAGACCAGCCGCTCCTGCTCCAGCTTGATCACCTGGTCGTAGGAGCGCAGCTCCCACAGCTTCATCCGCCGCCACAGCAGGAACGTCGGCAGCGGGGAGAGCAGCCAGCGGGTCAGCCGGACGCCCTCCATGTGCTTGTCCGCGGTGATGTCGGCGATCCGGCCGATGGCGTGCCGGGCCGCCTCCACGGCCACCACGAACAGCACCGGGATCACCGCGTGCATGCCCACGCCCAGCGGGTCCGGCCAGGCCGCCGCGCCGTTGAACGCGATCGTCGCCGCCGTCAGCAGCCACGCCGTCTGACGCAGCAGCGGGAACGGGATGCGGATCCACGTCAGGAGCAGGTCCAGGGCCAGCAGGACGCAGATGCCGGCGTCGATTCCGATCGGGAAGACGTAACTGAAGTCCCCGAAGCCCTTCTTGACGGCAAGCTCACGGACGGCCGCGTACGAACCCGCGAAGCCGATCGCGGCGATGATGACGGCACCGAAGACGACCACGCCGATGAGAACGCGGTGCATCCGTGTCAGCTTCAGTGGCGCGGCCACCCGTACTCCCCTCCCAGTGCCTGTTGTTGCGCGCAACAGAGTGGCACATGTGTGCGGGGGACGGGTGGCCGGTGTGCCGCGTCAGCTCTTGCGGGACGACGAGTCGCCGTCGGAGGACTCCTTGGTCGCGCCCTCGGAGGCCTTGTCCGACGGGGACGTCGAAGCAGCGGACCCGCCGTCGCCCTCGTTGGCCTCGGCCACCGCGGCCACCGCCTCCTTGGCCGCCTTCCGGGCGTCCTTCATCAGATCGTCGGCGTCCGGGGTCTTCTCCCCGGCGAGGCCGGCGCCGTTGTAGTCGACCGTGACGACGACGTTCTCGGCGCGGACCACGACGGTCTGCTGCTTGAACGTGCCTTCCTTCTTCTTCAGGTCGTAGCGCACGGCCGTGGCCTCGTCGCCCGTCCCGGAGAACGGCTCGGCCTTCGTGGACTTGGCGTCCTTGACCGACTTCGCGTCCTCGACCTGCTTCTGGTAGTACTCCTGCGCCCGCTCGTCGCCCGCGCCGCGCGCGACGTCCGACTCGAAGCGCAGCATCGAGACGTTCAGCCAGCGGAACTGCGAGCCCTTGACGCCGTTGTTGTCCAGGCTGTCCCAGGAGCAGCTGCCGCGGGCCGAGGTGTCGTTCGACGCACCCTCCTTGCCCGACTTGGTGCCCTTCGGCACCAGTTCGCCGAGGGTCTTCTCCGACAGGACGGAGCAGGGCTCGGGAAGCTGCCGGTACACCGCCGCCCGCACCGTCGGCGACGGGGTCGCGGACGCCGAGGCGGACTTCTCGGCGCTCTTGTCACCGCCGCTCTCGGAGCCGGAGCCGGAGGAGCAGCCGGCGGCCACCAGCACCGCGGGGACGGCTGCCGCGCAGACGAGGACGCGGTGGCGGCGCTTCGCTTGCTGGTCGTGCTGGGCTCGCTGGGCTCGTCGCTGCATGGTTCCTTCACTCATGACGCTCGTGGTTCCTGCGGTGGAACGGGTCCGAGAGGTCACGGTACGCGCTGCGCCAACCGGGCGGTCCCGGTCGCCGGACTTCGCCCACGAGGGCGCGACGCGGCGAACGGGGCTCAGCCGCCGAGCGAGTCCGCCAGCCCGGCGGCCAGTTTCCGCGCCCTGTCCTGCATTTCCTTGCTGTCGGGCACGACTCCGACCGTGGTCGGCTGCTCGACGTACTCGATGGTCACGATGACGTTCGACGTGCGGAACGCCACAGTCACCGTGCGGCGCTTCGCCGTCGAACCGGAGCTGTTCAGCTCGTCGTCCAGGAACGCCTCGTCACCCAGGTCGTCGAGCAGCCGGGGCTGGAGCTCGGAGGGGGTGCCGCCGGGAGACGGGGAACCCGACGACGCCGACGAGGAGGGCGAACCGGAGGAACCGGATGAACCCGAAGAAGGAGACGAACTGGAGGAAGCGGAGGAGGCGGAGGAGGTGGGGGACGGAGAGGTGGAGCCCGACGAGGAGGCGCTCGGGTCGGCCGACTCGTCCCCGGTCGCCGAGGAGCCCGCGGCCGGCTCGGGCAGGTCGGCCGCCAGCTCCTTCGAGGCGAACAGGGTCTGCGCCTGGTCGTCGTCGCTGACGGAGCCGTCGTACGACACCACCCGCTCGAAGTCGACGAACAGATGGTTGGTGGCCTCGGCGGCCTCGACCTTCCAGTCGCAGCCGACCTTGCGGTCGGTGTCGTAGGTGAGCGTCGGCTCGCCCTCGTAGGCCTTCTCGCGCTGCTCCGGGTCCGCGATCTGCGTGATGCCGGGCAGCAGCGCGTCGAGCGTGTCCTGCCGGATCACGGTGCACGGGTCGGGCAGGGTGCGGTACCTGCCGGGCTCGGCCGCCGCCGACGCGGCGCCGGGGTCGCCGGGGTTGGAGTCGTCCGCGGCGCCGCCCTCGCCGGAGCCGCCGGTGCAGCCGGCCAGCAGCGCCGCGAGGAGCGCCGCGGCGCCGGGTACGTACGCCTTCCGCTGCACGGTCAGGATCCTCTCGACGGTGGGGTCCGCTGGGACGGGGCGGAACGGCGGGGCCGGCCCGGCGTCCAGTGTCCCCGCTGGTTATTCGCTTGCCGCACGGGGGCCGCCCCTGGAGACAATGTGTATCGCACGCGCTGCCGTGGATGCCGGTCGGTTGTCCCGTTCATTGACCTTGGCGCCGGTTTTGCGCTTTGAGACTTCTGTTGCTTTCCGGGGGAATGAGGACGATATGTCGTATGTGGAGATGCCGGGCGCGAAGGTGCCGATCCGGATGTGGACCGACCCGGGGACGGTCGAGGAGGGCGCCCTCCAGCAGCTGCGGAACGTCGCCACCCTGCCGTGGGTCGAGGGCCTGGCCGTGATGCCGGACGTGCACTACGGCAAGGGCGCCACGGTCGGCTCCGTGATCGCCATGCGGGGCGCGGTGTGCCCGGCGGCGGTGGGCGTGGACATCGGCTGCGGGATGTCGGCGGTGAAGACGTCGCTGACGGCGAACGACCTCCCCGGGGACCTGTCCCGGCTGCGGTCGAGGATCGAGCAGGCGATTCCGGTGGGGCGGGGGATGCATGACGACCCCGTGGACCCGGGGCGGCTGCACGGCTTCGGCACGGCGGGGTGGAGCGACTTCTGGGGGCGGTTCGACGGGGTGGCCGAGGCGGTCAAGTTCCGTGAGGAGCGGGCCACGAAGCAGATGGGCACCCTCGGCTCCGGGAATCACTTTGTCGAAGTGTGCGTGGATACGTCTGATGCGGTGTGGCTCATGCTGCACTCGGGCTCCCGCAACATCGGCAAGGAGCTCGCCGAGCACCACATCGGCATCGCCCAGAAGCTCCCGCACAACCAGGGCCTGGTCGACCGCGACCTCGCCGTCTTCGTCGCGGACACCCCGCAGATGGCGGCGTACCGCAACGACCTGTTCTGGGCGCAGGAGTACGCCAGGTACAACCGCTCGATCATGATGGCGCTCCTGAAGGACGTGGTCCGCAAGGAGTTCAAGAAGGCCAAGCCGGTCTTCGAGCCCGAGATCAGCGCCCACCACAACTACGTGGCCGAGGAGCGCTACGACGGGAAGGACCTGCTCGTGACCCGCAAGGGAGCGATCCGGGCCGGCTCCGGCGAGTACGGCATCATCCCGGGCTCGATGGGCACCGGTTCCTACATCGTCAAGGGCCTCGGGAACCCGATGTCCTTCAACTCGGCCTCGCACGGCGCGGGCCGGCGCATGAGCCGCAACGCGGCGAAGCGGCGCTTCTCCACGCGGGACCTGGAGGAGCAGACGCGGGGCGTGGAGTGCCGCAAGGACTCCGGGGTCGTGGACGAGATCCCGGGCGCCTACAAGCCGATCGAGCAGGTCATCGACCAGCAGCGGGACCTGGTGGAGGTCGTGGCGAAGCTGAAGCAGGTCGTCTGCGTCAAGGGCTGACGCTACGCCGGCGCTCGAGACCGCCGCCGGCCGTCACCGCTCCCGGTGGAGCTTGGTGTTCGAAGCCTGGGCGCGGGGGCGGACCACGAGGAGGTCGATGTTGACGTGGGCGGGCCGGGTGACCGTCCAGGTGATCGTGTCGGCCACGTCCTCGGCGGTGAGGGGCTCGGCCACGCCCTCGTAGACCTTGGCCGCCTTGTCCGCGTCGCCGCCGAAGCGGGTCAGGGCGAACTCGTCGGTCTTCACCAGGCCGGGCGCGATCTCGATGACGCGCACCGGGCGGCCGACGATCTCCAGGCGGAGGGTCTCGGCGAGCACGTGCTCGGCGTGCTTGGCGGCGACGTAGCCCGCGCCGCCCTCGTAGGTGGCGTGGCCGGCGGTGGAGGAGACGACGACCACCGTGCCGTCGCCGCTCGCCTCCAGCTTGGGCAGCAGGGCCTGGGTGAGGTTGAGGGTGCCGATGACGTTCGTCTCGTACATCCGGCGCCAGTCGTCCGGGTCGCCGGTGGCCACCGGGTCGGCGCCGAGCGCGCCGCCCGCGTTGTTGACGAGGACGCCGACCGTCCTGAACGCGGTCGCGAACTCGTCCACCGCCGCGCGGTCGGTGACGTCCAGGGGGTACGCCGTCGCCTTGTGGCCGGCCGCCTGGATCTCCTCGGCGATCGCCTCGATGCGGTCCTTGCGGCGGGCGGTGAGGACGACCCGGTAGCCGGCGGCGGCGAGCTGCCGGGCGGTGGCGGCGCCGATGCCGCTGCTCGCACCGGTGACGACGGCGATGCGGGACGCGGCGGACGGTGCGGCGGTGGCCATGGGCTGCTCCTCGGCAAGGGACGACCGGTCGCCGCCCAGCGTAAGTGACGGGCGGGCGCCGGGAGCGGGCGGACGCCGAGGCTCCGGGGGGGCAGGGGCAGGGGCGGAGCCGGGCCGGAGCCGGGGCGGGTCAGCCGCCGTTGCGCGGGGCCCACATCAGCACGGCCATGCCGGCGAGGCAGATCAGCGCCCCGGTGATGTCCCAGCGGTCGGGCCGGTAGCCGTCCGCGACCACGCCCCACAGGATCGAACCGGCGACGAAGATCCCGCCGTACGCGGCGAGGATGCGGCCGAAGTGGGCGTCGGGCTGGAAGGTGGCGACGAAGCCGTAGGCGCCGAGCGCGAGGACCCCGCCGGTGACCCACAGCCAGCCGCGGTGCTCGCGCACACCCTGCCAGACCAGCCAGGCCCCGCCGATCTCGAACAGGGCGGCGACGACGAACAGGGCGGCGGAGCGCAGGACCAGCATGGGGGCAGCTTCGCACGGCCGCCGTCCCGGCCCTTCGGCGCGTCCGCGGACGTGCCGCCACCGCCACCACTGGCTCGTCCCCGGCGTCGCGCCGCGCAGGCGTCGTCCGCCCACGTCACCTGATGGAGGGCGCCTGGTGTCCCGTTCACGTGGCATACATGCCTGTGACCTGATGTGCGGACCGTCCGACGAGATGGGTGCGGGAGGCGTCGATGCCGAAGCCGGTGGTGCGGGTGCTCGCGGTGTGCGGGGCCGCGCTGATGGCCGCCGCCGGGGGTGCGGGCGGGAACGCGGCCGCCGCGGCACAGCCCGAGGCCGATCTCGCGTACCACGGCTCGGCCGTCCTGGTCGGCGACCGGGTGGACGTCGCCTTCGTGCCGGTCAACCACGGGCCCGCCGCCGTGCCGGACGCGACCGTGCGGCTGCGCTGGTCGACGGCTCCGGCGGCGCGGCAGGAGCTGCCGGCGGGCTGCACCCGCTCGGAGCCGCGGGTGGTGCTGTGCCGGACGGGGGCGCTGGCCGCGGACGGCGTGGGCGAGCGCATCGCGCTGCGGGTGTGGCTGCCGGACGCGCCCTCGGAGGTCGTGCTGGAGCTGGACACGGTGTGGGGCGGCGGTGCGGTGGACCGCAACCGGCACAACGACCGGCAGCGGGTGCTCGTCCTCGGTACGGGGGACGCGTATCACTTCTGACCAGGGCCGCGGCCGGGGCCGACGGCAGGGGACGGGCCCGGGGCGGGCCCGCAGGCCGCGGACGTGCTCAGGGAGGCGGAGGTGAGCGGCATGGGTGCCGGGAGGGAGCGGGAGCGGCTGCTGGACGAGCTGTCCACCGTCTCCCGTCGCTGTCTGGCCTCGTACGCCCTGTTCAACCAGGCCGCGGCCGACCGGCTCGGCCTGCACCCCACCGATCTCCAGTGCCTGAACCTGCTGGTCCTGGAGGGGCGCCCGGTGACCACGGGCCGGATCGCCGAGCTGACGGGGCTGACGACCGGTTCGGCGACGCGGCTGGTGGACCGGCTGGAGCGGGCGGGGTACGTCGTCCGGGAGCGGGACGCGGCCGACCGGCGGCGGGTGCTGGTGGCGACGGTGCCGGAGCGGATCGCCGAGTTCCGGCGGATGTGGCAGCGGCTCGGCGACGGCTGGGGGACGCTCTTCGAGGACCTGGACGAGGCCCAGCTGACGCTGCTCATCGATCATCTGCGGCGTACGACGGAGTTCAGCGCGACGCAGGTGGAGCGGTTGCGGGGCGGAGCGGTCTGAGCGGGGGTGGAATAAGACCGACAGGGGGTTCGTTCAGCGGTATAGTTGAACGGTCAACAACTTGGAGGTTGAGCGACCATGCAGTTCGGGATCTTCTCCGTCGGCGATGTCACACCGGACCCGACGACCGGCCGTACGCCGACCGAACGCGAGCGCATCAAGGCCATGGTCGCCATCGCGCTGAAGGCCGAGGAGGTCGGGCTGGACGTCTTCGCGACCGGCGAGCACCACAACCCGCCGTTCGTGCCGTCGTCCCCCACCACGATGCTCGGCTACATCGCGGCCCGGACGGAACGGCTGATCCTGTCCACCTCCACCACGCTGATCACCACGAACGACCCGGTGAAGATCGCCGAGGACTTCGCGATGCTCCAGCACCTGGCCGACGGCCGCGTGGACCTGATGATGGGCCGCGGCAACACGGGGCCCGTCTACCCCTGGTTCGGCCAGGACATCCGGCAGGGCATCAACCTCGCCGTCGAGAACTACGCCCTGCTGCACCGGCTGTGGCGCGAGGACGTCGTCGACTGGGAGGGGAAGTTCCGCACCCCGCTCCAGGGCTTCACCTCCACGCCCCGCCCGCTGGACGGCGTGCCGCCGTTCGTCTGGCACGGCTCCATCCGCTCCCCGGAGATCGCCGAGCAGGCGGCCTACTACGGCGACGGCTTCTTCCACAACAACATCTTCTGGCCGGCCGACCACACCAAGCGGATGGTCGAGCTGTACCGGAGCCGCTACGCCCACTACGGGCACGGCACGCCCGAGCAGGCGATCGTCGGCCTCGGCGGCCAGGTGTTCATGCGGAAGAACAGCCAGGACGCGGTGCGCGAGTTCCGGCCCTACTTCGACGTGGCGCCGGTCTACGGGCACGGGCCCTCGCTGGAGGACTTCATGGCCCAGACCCCGCTGACCGTCGGCTCCCCGCAGCAGGTGATCGAGCGGACGCTGGGCTTCAGGGAGTACGCCGGCGACTACCAGCGCCAGCTGTTCCTGATGGACCACGCCGGGCTGCCGCTGAAGACCGTGCTGGAGCAGATCGACATGCTGGGCGAGGAGGTCGTGCCGGTGCTGCGCCGGGAGTTCGCCGAGAACCGGCCCGCCGACGTGCCGGACGCGCCGACCCACGCCTCGCTGCTGGCCGACGCCAGGAAGGAGAACGCCGCATGAAGCTCGTCGTCGTATCGGCGGGGCTGGGCGTCCCGTCCTCGACCCGGCTGCTGGGCGACCGGCTGGCCGCCGCCACCGGTGCGAGCGGCACCGAGGTGATCGAGCTGCGCGACCTCGCCGTGGAGATCGCGCACAACTTCACCAACGGCTTCCCCGGGCCGGCCCTGGCCGCCGCGTTCGACGCGGTGGCGGGCGCCGACGGGCTGATCGTCGTCACGCCCGTGTTCTCGGCGTCGTACAGCGGGCTGTTCAAGTCCTTCTTCGACGTGCTGAGCGTGCACGACCAGGACGCGCTGGCCGGCAAGCCGGTGCTGATCGCCGCGACGGGCGGCACCGCCCGGCACTCCCTCGTCCTCGACCACGCCCTGCGCCCCCTCTTCGCCCACCTCAAGGCCGTGGTCGTCCCGACCGGGGTGTACGCCGCCTCGGAGGACTGGGGAGCCGGCGGCGCGGAAGGTCTCGACGTGCGCATCGAGCGGGCGGCGGGGGAGCTGGCGGCGCTGACGCGGGGCCGGGTCGCCGCCCGGGAGCCGTCGTCCGACGTGCCCGAGGTTCCGGGGCCGTCGTCCGACGTGCCCGAGGTCGTGCCGTTCGAGGAACGGCTCGCGGCGCTGCGGCAGGCCGGGTGAGCCTTCCGGGGCCGCTCGGGGCGGCGCGGGTGAGAGACGGGTAAGAGGGGTTCCGCCCCGCCCGGGCCCTGCCCGGAGCCCTTGGCAGACTGGACGGGTGACCCAGACCGTGCTGCTGGCCGAGGACGACCGCGCCATCCGCAACGCCCTGAAGCGCGCGCTCACCCTGGAGGGCTACCGGGTCACCGCGGTCGCCGACGGCGTCGAGGCGCTCGCGCAGGCCCACCGGGGCCGGCCGGACGTCCTCGTGCTGGACGTGATGATGCCCGGCCTCGACGGCCTCCAGGTCTGCCGGGAACTGCGCGCCCAGGGCGACCCGACCCCGATCCTGATGCTGACCGCGCTGGTGGAGACCGCCGACCGGATCGCCGGGCTGGACGCCGGTGCCGACGACTACGTCGTCAAGCCGTTCGACGTCGAGGAGGTCTTCGCCCGGCTGCGCGCCCTGCTGCGCCGCACCGCCTCCGCGGGGGCGGCCGGGACGGCGCCGGCCCGGGCGCCGAAGGCGCCGGAGCAGCCACCGGCCCGCCACCTCGGGGCGGCCGGTGTACGGATGGACCCGGCGGCGCGCCGCGCCTGGCGGGGCGAACGCGAACTGGAACTGACCCGGACCGAGTTCGAGCTGCTGGCCCTGCTGGTCCGCAACGCGGGCATCGTGCTCGACCACTCCACCATCTACGACCGGATCTGGGGCTACGACTTCGGGCCCGGCTCGAAGAACCTCGCCGTCTACGTCGGCTATCTGCGCCGCAAGCTCGACGAGCCGGGCGCGCCGCAGCTGATCCACACGGTGCGCGGGGTGGGCTACGTGCTGCGGGAGGACTGAGTGCCCGCTCCCGAGCCGGGCTCGCGAGGGCCCGGGGGCTACGCGCCGCCGCCCGTGGGGGCGGTGCCCTACGGGCGCAGGCCCCGGCTGACCTCGCTGCGCACCACCTTCGCCGTGTCGTTCGCGGCGGTGACCGCCGTGGTCACGGTGCTGGTCGGGGTGCTCTCGTACAGCGCCGCCGCCCGGCTGGTCCGCGTCGACCAGGAGACCGTCTTCGGCCAGGTCGTGCGGGAGCTGCGGGACGAGGTGCGGCAGCAGCGGATGACCCCCGGCGACTTCCTCTCCTCCGCGCCCGGCCACGACGTGGTGCGCCCGGCCCGCACCGACGTGCAGGTGCTCGGCCCGGACGGCACGGTGACCGACGACTCCGGTCCGCGGCTGCCCGTCACCGACGCCGACCGGAGGGTCGCCGCCGCCGGCACCGCCGGGCGGATGGTGGCGCACCAGGACGTGTACGTCGGCGCCGACGTCTACCGCGTGACGACCGTCGCCCTGGGCGGCGGCCGGGGCGCGGTCCAGGTGGCGCAGGAGTTCAGCGACACCGAGGACCTGCTGCGGGCGCTGCAACGGCGGACGCTGCTGCTGATGGCGGCGGTGGTGGTGGCCGCGGGGCTGTTCGGCTGGTGGCTGGCCCGGCGCATCACCCGCCGTCTCGTCGCCCTGACCGCCGCCGCCGAGGACGTCGCCCGCACCCGGCGGCTCGGCATCCAGGTCCCCGTCACCGGGCACGACGAGGTGGGCCGCCTCGGCCGGGCCTTCGACCGCATGCTGGGCCGGCTCGCCCAGTCGGAGGAGGACCAGCGCCGGCTGGTCCAGGACGCCGGTCACGAACTGCGGACGCCGCTGACCTCGCTGCGCACCAACATCTCGCTGCTGCGCCGGATCGACGAGCTGCCGCCCGACACCCGTGAGGAGCTGGTCGCCGACCTCGGCCAGGAGGCCCGTGAACTGACCGACCTGGTCAACGAGCTGGTCGACCTGGCCGCCGGCCAGTCGGACACCGAGCCGCCGCAGCGTGTGGACCTCGCCGAACTCGCCGACGACGTGGCGGGGCCGGCCCGCCGCCGTACCGGCCGGACGATCGTCGTGCAGGCCGGCGGCGACACCGCGGTGCAGGGCCGGCCGGGGATGCTGACCCGGGCCCTCTCCAACCTGGTCGAGAACGCCACCAAGTTCGACCCCGACGGGGTGGCCCCCATCGAGGTCACCGTGACCGGCCCGGACCGCCACCGGGCGCCGGGGCCCGCCGGGGGAGCTGCCGCCCGGGTCGTACGGGTCGAGGTCCGCGACCGCGGCCCCGGTATCGCCGACATCGATCTGACCCGGGTGTTCGACCGCTTCTACCGTGCCGCCGACGCCCGTTCCCGGCCCGGCTCCGGCCTCGGCCTGTCCATCGTGCGCGAGGTGGCCCTGGCCCACGGAGGGGCGCCGTTCGCCTCCCGCCGGGCCGGCGGCGGCTCGGTGATCGGCTTCACGGTCGGCCAGGGGACTGCGGTCGGCCGGGGGACCGGCGAGGACGGCGCCCCGCCGGAAGGGCACAGGAAGTGACCCGGAAGTGAGCCCGAAGTGATCCGGAAGCGCCCTGGAACCCTCCTGCCGCTGGTGGCGGAAGCGGGGGTCCGGGTCGGATGGGCGTATGACGACGTCAAGGGGCCCCACGAGCCGCGGCATCGGCGTCGGCGCCGGCCGTGCCGGGCAGGGTGCGCAGCAGTCCGCCGACGGCCGCCAGGTCCGTCCTCGCGAGATCGTCGGGGCGGATGACGACGCGCAGCTCGGGTGCGGTGGTCGGTTCCCGGCGGGCGTGCGCGGCGAAACTCTCTATGATCATGAACAGCAGCTGCGTACGGTCGAGTTCGACCACCCGGGCCAGTCCGGTGCCGACCAGCGGTATGGCCACCGGCTTGAACATGCCGTACCGGGCGACCGACCGCCACAGGGAGTCGAGGCTGGCCCGCAGGTCGTCCGGTGCGGAGCGGGCCACCAGGTCGTTGCCGAGCCGGGAGTAGGCGACCGCGAACACCCGGCGGCCGTCGACCACGAGGGGCACGGTGGTGCCGAGGGGGTAGCGGACCCGCCGGCCCCGGGGCTTGTCCTGGGGGCGCTCGGTGCCGCAGGGCGTGACGGAGCGCAGCCCCGCCTGGAGCCGGTCGTCGAGGAGTTTGCGTTCGCCGTTGAACAGGCGCTCCACCAGCTGTCCCTGGACGCTGTCCCGGCTGATGACCAGGTCCTGCTCGGTGGCGGTGTCGAAGGTGTCCGTGAAGCCGACCACCAGATTGGCGTCGTCCTGGGCGAACAGGTCGCCGCGGACCACCACCAGGTCGCGGCCGGACCCGGGGATCGGCTGGCGCAGCAGTTCCTGGCCGTGCCGCTCCCGCAGCCGGGAGCGCAGCGTCTGGAGCAGCGCCGTGACCTCCGGGTCGTCCGGCCGCTGGAGCGCCAGGCGCTCGGCCACGGGCACCGCCAGGTCGTAGCGGCCCAGTTCGGTGTGCGCGGTGATCAGATGGCGTCGGGCCGTCTCGTGCAGCGCCGTGAGCCGGCGCACCAGCGGCCGGGCGAACGGCTCGTCGCTCAGGTCGGCCAGCGGACGGCCCGTCACCAGGTCCAGGGCGGTCATGAGCTGGTGCGCCGCCGACGCCGGGGCCGCGAAGAGCGCCGAGCCGACCAGTTCGGTGAACTCCGCGCAGTCCAGTTCGTCACGGCCGAGCGCCAGCCGGTACGCCGTCTCGGGCGTCGGGGCCGCGAGCAACTGCTCGGTACGCAGCACGCGCTGGCCGGTCCCGTCCTGCGCGGGGTCGAGGGCGCGGCGCAGTTCGAGCACGCGTTTCTGGACCTCGTTGCGGGCCCGGCCGGCCTGTCCGGGACCGGTGTGGGAGGCGCCCCACACGTCCTGGTAGAGCCGCCGGACCGGCACCGGATCGCCCTCGGCCGCCACCAGCCGCAGGAGTAATCGCTTGGTCAGCGGGGTCAGGCGGCCCGGCTCGCCGTCGACCTCGACCCTGGTCCGCCCCAGTACACAGACCCGGATGCGCGTCATGACACGTGGTCTCCACTCGCTCCGCGCTCCCCCCGTCTCAGGCCGCGGGAGCGGTCTCGGCAGACTACCAAGCGGGGATTTGGGGGAGTTGTGGTTTTCAGGGGTTCGGTGAGGGGCCGGACGCCCGGTCCGGGCCGGATACGGCGGGCGGGGTGGCGGCCGGTGGGCGGGGCCCGGGGGCGGCGGGCGTTCGTGGTCAGCGCGATGGCCGCGTTCGGCGGGGTGTCGGCGGTCGTGCAGTTCGTCGGCCAGCTGTTTCCCGAGGTGCTGGACCCCGCGCCGGTGCTCGGCGGTTCGGTGCTGCTCTGTCTGGCCTGGGCGGTGGCGCGCAGCCGCCGGCCCACGGCCGTGGCCCAGGACTTCCGGCGGCCGAACATGACCGTGTCGGTGGGGCGCGGCGACCTCTTCGAGGAGCCGGCGCATCTCGTCGTCGGCTTCAGCGACACCTTCGACACCGACGTGCGCGACGGCATCGTCATCAACGGCGCCAGCGTGCAGGGCCAGTTGCTGCACCGCCGCTACGGCGGTGACACCGAGCGCCTCGACGGGGAGCTTCGGGCGGCGCTGCGCGAGGTGGCGCCGGTGGCCCGCGAGCGGCGGGCGGACAAGCCGCACGGCAAGCTGGACCGCTACCCGGTGGGGACGGTCGCGGTGCTCGGGACCCGGCCGCGGCTGGTGTTCGCGGTCGCCTACAGCCGGATCGGCAACGACTTCGTCGCCCGGTCGAGCACCGAGGAGCTGTGGCTGAGCCTCAACCGGGTGTGGGACGCGGTCCACCGGCACGGGCAGCTGGACCGGGTGGCGCTGCCGCTGATCGGCTCGGGGCTGTCCCGCCTGCACGGGCTGGACGAGGAGAGCCTGCTGCGGCTGATACTGCTGTCCTTCATCACCCGGTCGAGGGAACGGGTGATCTGCCGTGAGCTGCGGATCGTCCTGCGTCCGGCCGAGGCCGAGCGCGTCGACATGACCGAGGTCGCCGCGTTCCTCGGGGTGCTGGCGTCCGACCCCGGCGACACCGGCTGAAACGCCGCCGCCCCCGAGGCGGGCCCGCAGGTGCTCGGGTCCGCCCCGGGGGCGGTTGTGCCGTCCCCCGGGCGGCACACGAACCGCCGTGCCGCGCGGGCCGGCGGTGGTCCGGGCGAGGCCTCCGAGGCCGTGCCGTCAGGCACTGGCGGCGTCTCGGGGCCGTCACCGATGGGGCGCTCGGGGCGTCGGCGGCAGGCGCTCAGGCCTGCTGCCGACAGGCGCCCGGGGCCGCTGCGGATCGCCGCTCACGGCGACTTCCGGCAGCGGCTCGGGCCTGGCCGGAGGCGGGGCTCAGGGCCGCCGCTGATAAGCGCTCAAGTGGCGGAACGGCCACGTCTGACGCCAGTCGGAGCCCGTGTCGTTGACGGCGCAGCCCGCCCGCTTCAGCCGTTCCACCACCTTCCCGAGGGCGGTCTCGGAGCCGTCGAAGCGGATGACGTTGCGGCCCGCGATGTCCGCGATCGGGCGTACCCGGCCGACCTCGACGATCAGTGTGCGCTCGGCGTAGGTGGCCAGCACCATGCCCAGCTCGATCAGGACGTTCGGCCGGGGCTGGCCGACGGGTCCGGTCTCGTGGGGCGGCTCGTCGGGGCCGTGCAGGTCGGGGTGGAGGGAGACGACGTCGTCCGGGGTGAGCAGCACCAGCGCGGCCTGCGCCTGCCCCGGGGCGGCGGCGACCACGTCACCGAGGAACGGCGCCGTCTGGCCGGTCGCGCCGACCAGGTCCTCCCACTCCTTGGGGCGCAGGTCGAGCCGGCGCAGCAGCTCGAACATCTCCCGGCGGACCTGCTCGTCCCGGCCGTGCACGACGAAGACGCTGCGCGCCACGTCGGAGGGGGCCGCCGGGTCCGGCCGGTGCCGGCCGCCCGCCGGGCCGGGGCCCGCCGCCCGGTCCGGTCCGGGAGCCGGAGCGGCGACGACGGGGGAGTTGTCGCCGAAGGACTGGGTCCCGCTGTTGCCGACGCTCTGGTTGCCGCCGAAGTTGTTGTTGCCGCCCTCACCGAAGGTGATGTTGTCGAAGCTGTTGCCGCTGAAGTCGTGGCCGCTCATGCGGGCCGCCTCTCCCGGGTGATGCCGGAGTTGGTGCCGAAGGTCTGGGTCCCGCTGTTGCCGACGCTCTGGTTGCCGCCGAAGTTGTTGTTGCTGTTCGCGCCGAAGTTCTGCTGGAGGATGTTGGTCTGGTTGGCCTCGTGCTCACGGGTGTCGACGTCGTGGTCGTAGAGGAAGTCACCGATGATCTGCAACAGATGGCGCTCGACGATCTGGGTGTACTTGCGGGCGTCGCTCTCCTGGAAGAAGTGGTGGAAGACGTTGGGCGTGGCCAGTTCCCGCACGCTGGCGCGGGCGCCGCAGTCGACGACCGTGTGGGCGTAGCGGCCCAGCCCGAACTCGCTGTGGTCGGTGGGCCGGGTGATCTCGACCTTGACGGTGTCCGAGCCCAGCTTGCGCGGCAGGCGTTCCTTCAGCGGGTTCATCATCAGCCCGAGCAGCTCACCGGGCGCGCTGCGCAGCACGTGCCAGGCGATACGGCACATCAGCGCGCCGTCGATCCGCTCGGGCAGCCGGTCCACCAGGCGGAAGCTCTGCGAGATCGGGGCCAGGACGTAGGTGTAGAACTCGGTGTGCAGGGTGGTGCCCTTGATGTCGAATCCGACGAACACCGTGGTCACCAGCTCCTGCTGCCAGGAGCCGATCCGGATGCACAGGTACTCGCGGCCGGCGTCGTAGTCCTCCCGCCAGTGCTCGTCGGGGCCGCTGAAGGCGTCGGGCTCGTCCTCGTCGACGAGCCGGACGGCCTTGGTGAACCGGCGGCGCTCGACGGACAGCAACCGGACGCGGTCGGCCTCGCGGGGCTTGCGCGTGAGCTCGTCGAGCATCTGCCGCTGCACCCGGTCGGTGATGTCGCCGGCCGTGAACGGCACGATCGGGCGCCGCCGGACCTCCCGGTGCCCGTCCGCGTCACCGGGCGAGCCGTTCTGCTGCGGCAGCAGCGGGCCGCCCTCGAACGGGGACTGCCCGAAGGGGCCGGCGGGCTTCTCCGGGCGGCCGATCAGCAGTTCGGCGTTGGACCAGCTGCGCCACAGCTGTCCCGCACCGACGAAGGGCTTGTAGCCGCCGTAGTAGACCGTGTCGGAGGCCTGCTCGGCGGAGATCTTCTGCACGATCCTCGACGTGAGGTGCCGGCTCTTCGGGTAGCTCGCGTCGAAGCCGGGGCGCTCCTCCGGCGGCGCGAGGTGCTCGGTGAGCATCCGCAGGACCGCCAGCCGGCGCAGGAACATGGTGGTCCAGGCGAGCCAGCCGAACAGCAGCCAGGCGACCAGGGTGTCCAGCCATCCGGCGAACGAGGCCAGGACGATGACGGCGGCCCCGCCGGCCAGCGTCAGCACCTGCTGGCGGCGCAGACCGGCGGCGGCCAGCGCGTGGGCGAGCACGGGCACCGCGTCGTAGCCGTAGGACGGGGCCACGACCCGGTAGCGGTGGGTCAGCAGCTCCCGGAGGACCGCCTTGCGGTAGACCGGGTCGAGGTAGGTGCCGGCGCACAGCAGCCGGGTGGCGTTGCTCGTGGCGTCGGGCGGGGGCGGGGCGTTGTGTGCGGTCATGGGCCTGGTCACTGCCTCTCGCTGACGTCCGCGTCGGTGATGACGCCGTCCAGAACCGTGTAGCTGCCGTCGAACACCTTCCGCGTGCCGTCCGTCTCCCGCGACGTGACCGTGGCGGTGACCACGTCGCCCTCGACGCCCTCGACGGTGACGGCGACGTCGGCCGTGGTGGCGAAGCCGGCGGTGTAGGACCCGTAGTCGGCGGCGAGGTTCTGGCCGCCCATGTTCCAGGCGGTCACGTAGTCGCCGCTGTCGATCGCGGCGAAGTAGGACATCACCGTCCGCGCCTTCGGATCGTCCCCGTACGCCCCGCCGGTCGCGTCCGCGGACTCCTCGGTGGGCTCGTCGGCCGGGTACCCGGTGGGCTCGTCGGTCGAGTAGCCGTCGGCCGGGTACCCGTCGGTCGGGTAGCCGGTCGGGTAGTGGTCCGTCGGCTCGTCGGAGGCGCCCTCGGTCCAGGACGGGCCGTCACCCGAGTCGCCGGGCGCCCCGTCCCCGGTGCCGCCGCCGAACGGCATCTCGCCGCTCCAGTGGTCGGGGCCCGAGTACGGGGCGTCGTCCTCGCCGGACGTCCCGAGCACGATCGCCAGCACGACGATCAGGACGAGCGGCACAGCGATGATGATCAGGGCGTTGTTGCGTATCCGGCCGGGTTCGAGGGTGAGGGCCGGTGCGGCATAGGAGCCCTCGGGTCTTCCCGGTACTCGTGTCGTACTCATCTGTCACCTAACTGCTGCCGGCGTCCGGCGCGGAACCGGTCGGCCCGCGGCGTGCCGGCGTGCCGTGTGCGTGGCCCGATCGGACCAGGGACGCCGCTTCCGGCACCAGTTCCCGCCGCTTCCGAAGCTCTTCCGATCGGCTTCGGACGGGACGGCGGACGACGCGTCAGCGCAGGGGGCGGCCCCTCGGGTTCGCCGCCCCCGCGTGGGCCGCACGGTGGGTCATCCGGCGGCTCCGCCCCGCGCGTCGATCTCGGCGACGAGGGCTTCCACGCGGGCCCTGATCTCGTCGCGGATCGGGCGGACGGCGTCGACGCCCTTGCCGGCCGGGTCCTCCAGGGCCCAGTCGAGGTACTTCTTGCCGGGGAAGACCGGGCAGGCGTCACCGCAGCCCATGGTGATGACGTAGTCGGAGGCCTGGACGGCCTCGGGGGTGAGGACCTTCGGCTCGGCGCCGGCGATGTCGACGCCGGCCTCCCGCATCGCCGCGACGGCGGCCGGGTTGACCCGGTCACCGGGGAGGGAGCCGGCGGAGCGGACCTCGACGCGGTCGCCCGCGAGGTGCTGGAGGAATCCGGCGGCCATCTGCGAGCGGCCGGCGTTGTGGACGCAGACGAACAGCACGGAGGCGAGCGGAGCGGAGGACATGCGTTCTTCCTTCGTCAAGGTGGTGGAGGCGCGAGGGGCCCGTGGACCGGCCCCGGCTTACGTCAGCGCCGGATGATGTGAAAGTATCAGCCCATGCTGACGTCAGTCGACACTGACCTGATCCGGGTGCTCGCCGACCCGCTCAGGCTCCGGATCGTGACCCTGCTCGCCCGCGAGACGCTGTGCACCACCCACCTCGTCGAGGAGACCGGCGCCCGGCAGACCAACCTCTCCAACCACCTCCGCGTGCTGCGCGAGGCCGGGGTCGTCGAAACCGAGCCGTGCGGCCGCTTCACCTACTACAGACTCCGCCCGGACGTCATCGCGTCGCTCGCCGGGCGGTTCGCCGACCTGGCCGAGTCCGCCCGTACCGCCGCCGACAACAAGAGGGCCTGCCCGTGACCCGCACCGAAGCACCCGCGACGCCCCAGGAGGCGTCCGTCGTCGCCAAGCTCTCGACGCTCGACCGCTACCTGGCCGTGTGGATCCTGCTCGCCATGGCCGTCGGCCTGGGACTCGGGCGTGCGATCCCCGGCCTGAACGACGCCCTGGCGAAGGTCGAGATCGGCGGCGTCTCCCTGCCGATCGCGCTCGGTCTGCTGGTCATGATGTATCCGGTCCTGGCGAAGGTCCGCTACGACCGGCTCGACGCCGTCACCGGCGACCGGAAGCTGATGATCTCCTCGCTGGTCGTCAACTGGGTCCTCGGCCCGGCCGTGATGTTCGCGCTGGCGTGGATCTTCCTGCCGGACCTCCCCGAGTACCGCACCGGCCTGATCATCGTCGGCCTGGCCCGCTGCATCGCCATGGTCATCATCTGGAACGACCTGGCCTGCGGAGACCGGGAGGCCGCCGCCGTACTGGTCGCCCTCAACAGCGTCTTCCAGGTGATCGCGTTCGGCCTGCTCGGCTGGTTCTACCTCGACCTCCTCCCCGGCTGGCTCGGCCTCGGCGACGGCGAGCGTCTGGACGTCTCGATGTGGGAGATCGCCCTGAACGTGGTCGTCTTCCTCGGCGTCCCGCTGCTGGCCGGCTTCCTGACCCGCCGCATCGGCGAGAGGACGATGGGCCGCGAGGGCTACGAGCAGAAGTTCCTGCCGAGGATCGGCCCCTGGGCGCTCTACGGTCTGCTCTTCACGATCGTGATCCTCTTCGCCCTCCAGGGGAAGACGATCACCTCGCAGCCGCTGGACGTCGCGCGGATCGCGCTGCCGCTGCTGGTGTACTTCGCGGTGATGTGGTTCGGCACCTTCGCGCTGGGCAAGGCCGTCGGCCTGGCCTACGACCGCACGGCCACCCTCGCCTTCACCGCCGCGGGCAACAACTTCGAACTGGCGATCGCGGTCGCCATCGCCACCTTCGGCGTCACCTCCGGCCAGGCCCTGTCGGGCGTGGTCGGTCCGCTGATCGAGGTGCCGGTACTCGTGGCGCTGGTGTACGTCTCCCTGGCGTGGCGGCGGAAGTTCACGGCACCGCCGGGGGTGTCGCCCAGCGCCTGAGGAGCTGAGCACCGGAGCAGCTGCTCAGCTGAGCACCTGACGCCAGGCACCGGGCGTGGTGCCCGGCGTCAAGGGCCGGACGGGGCCGCGCGGTCAGGCCGCCGCGGCGGTGGTGGTCAGCAGCTTGCCCATCGCGGCGAGCACGGACGGCTCCACCCGGTAGTAGACCCAGGTGCCCCGGCGCTCGGAGGTGAGCAGGCCGGCCTCCTTGAGCTTCTTCAGGTGGTGGGAGACGGTCGGCTGGGAGACGCCGACGTCGGAGATGTCGCAGACGCACGCCTCGCCGCCCTCGTGGGAGGCGACGGCGGAGAACAGCCGCAGGCGGACCGGGTCGCCGAGCGCCTTGAACATCCGCGCGGCCGTCTCGGCCTCCTCGGCGGTCATCGGCCGCTCGGTCAGCGGCGGGCAGCACGGCACGACGGCCCGGCCGTCGACGGGCTCGGCCAACGGCAGCACCTTGGTATTCGACATGCGTCTATGTTGACACGCGTCGAACCCATGGGCGAGAGCTGTCACGGGCGAGCGAGGTGGGCGGCGAGGCGACGGGCGATGCGGGCGGCGTCCCGGCCCACGCCGCGCAGGGAGTTCGACGACAGGCTGCGCTGCCACTCCAGCCCGGCGAACGCCAGACCCGGCACGCCCGTGGCGAGGCCCTCGCGGTGCCGCGGCAGGCCCGAGTCGTCGAGGGCTCCGTCGAGGCCGGTGAGATAGGGCAGGTGGGGGCGGTAGCCGGTGGCCAGCAGGAGGGTGTCCACCTCCTCGCGGGCGCCGTCCGGCCAGAGCAGCCGAGTGCCGTCCGTGCCGGTGAACAGGGGCCGCCGGTCCGGCCGGCCGGCGGCGAGCGCGGCGCGGTAGCGGCCGTCGTCGATGACCGGCTGCGTCGCAGGCGTGCGCCTGAGCCGGCCGAGGGGCGCGGTGTCCAGGCCGGTGCGCCGCAGCCAGAAATGCAGATCGCGGCCGAGGAGGCGCTGCGGTACGAACCTCACCGGGTTCCGGCTGGCGAGCGTGACCGTTGCGGAGCGGGCGAGTTCGGCGGCGATCTGGACGGCGGAGTTGCCCGCGCCCACGACGACGACGCGCTGCCCGGCAAAGGGCCCGGGACGGCGGTACCGCGCCGAGTGCAGCACCCTGCCGGTGAAGCCGTCCAGGCCCGGCAGGGCCGCGTGGTGCGGTCGGGCGAAGCTGCCCGACGCCGCGATCACGGCACGCGCGGCGAGCCGGCCGCCGCCCTCGGTCTCCACCTCGAACCCGGCGGGGGCCCGGCGCACGGCGGTGACCCGCTGTCCGGTGCGGATGTCGGCGTCCAGGCGGTCGGCGTAGGCGGTGAGGTAGGCGACGACCTCGTCGCGGTGGGGGTGGCGGTCCGGGTCGGCGCCCGGGAACGCCATGCCGGGAAGCGAGCTGTACCGGGCCGGGGAGAAGAGCGTGAGGCTGTCGTAGTACTGCGGCCACGACCCGGCCGCCCTGCCGGACGCCTCCAGGACGACCGGGCGCAGTCCTTGCCCCAGCAGGGCGTGGGCGGCAGCCAGTCCGGACTGCCCGGCGCCGATGACGACTACGTCCGCGTACTCCATGAACGACCCCATGAGTTCGATGAATGTCTATGTTGACGCACATCGAAACAGGTGCCATGCTGGCAGCGCAAGACATCGACGCCCATCAAAACAAAAGCCTCGCCATGGCCACCGCACAGGCCCGGCCCGCCATGGCCGCCACCCCGCGCACCGCCGGTCCCCGCGCCCTCCCGGCAAGGAGAAGATCCTCATGAGCACCCAGCAGCCCCCCGTCGTCGTCATCGGAGCCGGCCCCACCGGGCTCGCCGCCGCCGCGCACCTCGTCGGGCGCGGCATCGAGCCGCTCGTCCTGGAAGCGGGCGACGGCGCCGCTGCGGCCGTCCGCGAGTGGGGTCACGTGCGGCTGTTCTCCCCCTGGAGCGAGATCGTCGACCCGGTCGCCGAGAAGCTGCTGGCGCCCACCGGCTGGACCCGGCCCGACCCGGCGACGTACCCCACCGGCGCGGACTGGGCGGAGCTGTACCTTCAGCCGCTCGCCGACGTCCTCGGCGACACCGTCCGCCTCGGCGCCACCGTCACCGGCGTCTCGCTGGCGGGACGCGACAGGATCGTCGACGCCGACCGCGAGACCCAGCCCTTCGTCGTCCACACCACCCGCACCGACGGCCGCGAGGAACGGGTCCTCGCCCGCGCCGTCATCGACGCGTCCGGCACCTGGACCACACCGGGCCCGGCCGGCGGCAGCGGCCTGCCCGCGCTCGGCGAGAAGGCGGCGGCCGACCGCGTCACCTACCGCGTCCCCGACCTCCGGGACCCGGCCGTACGCGCCCGCTACGCGGGCAGGCGTACTGCGGTGATCGGCTCCGGCGCCTCCGCGTTCACCGCGCTGGCCTCCCTCGCCGAACTGGCCGGGTCCGAGGACGGCACGGGGACGCACGCGGTGTGGGTCCTGCGCCGCGGCATCTCCGGCTCCACCTTCGGCGGCGGCGAAGCCGACCAGCTGCCCGCCCGCGGCGCCCTGGGCCTGGCGGCCAAGGCCGCCGTCGACGACGGCCACGCCGACGCCGTCACGGGCTTCCGCACCGAGGCGTTCGAGCGCGACGGCGCCGGACGCCTGGTGCTGGTGGGTGAGGACGGCCGCCGGCTGGAGCCGGTGGACGAGGTGATCGTGCTGACCGGCTTCCGCCCCGACCTGTCCTTCCTCTCCGAGATCCGCCTCGGCCTCGACGAGCGGCTCCAGGCCCCGGTGCGGCTCGCCCCGCTGATCGACCCCAACCAGCACTCCTGCGGCACCGTCTACCCGCACGGTCACCGCGAGCTGTCCCACCC
Source organism: Streptomyces sp. NPDC031049 (assembly GCF_055571015.1). NCBI lineage: Bacteria > Bacillati > Actinomycetota > Actinomycetes > Kitasatosporales > Streptomycetaceae > Streptomyces > Streptomyces sp. NPDC031049. The sequence goes on along the minus strand of NZ_JBVIGC010000021.1, from coordinate 91,851 downwards.
CGAACCGGGCATCCACCTGGTCGGCATGAAGTCCTACGGCCGCGCCCCGACGTTCCTCGCCATGACCGGCTACGAGCAGGTCCGCTCCGTCGTCGCCGCGATCGCCGGCGACCTCGACTCCGCCGACCGCGTCGAACTCACCCTCCCCGAGACCGGAGTCTGCGGTGGAGCCGGCCTGTTCGACGCCCCTGACACGCAGCAGACCGACGACGCCGGCTGCTGCGGCTGACCCCGCCCCCTCTCCACCCACCAGGAGGTACGTCATGTCCCGCGTACAGCTCGCCCTGCGCGTCCCCGACCTCGACGCGTCCGTCGCCTTCTACACCAGGCTGTTCGGCACCGAGCCCGCCAAACTCCGCGACGGCTACGCCAACTTCGCCGTCTCCGAGCCCCCGCTCAAGCTCGTCCTGATCGAAGGCACCGAGGAGGAGGCGACCCGCCTGGACCACCTCGGCGTCGAGGTCGAGTCGACCGAGTCCGTCCGCACCGCGACCGCCCGCCTGGCGGAAGCCGGCCTCGCCACCGTCGAGGAGAACGACACGGAGTGCTGCTACGCCCTCCAGGACAAGGTCTGGGTCCACGGCCCCGGCCGGGAGCCGTGGGAGGTGTACGTCGTCAAGGCCGACGCCGGCACCCTCGCCAAGCAGCAGGGCAGCACCTGCTGCACCACCCCGGACACCACCGCGGCGGACACCGGGAAGCCCACGGCAGCGGCCGGCTGCTGCTGACCCAGCACACGACGAGGACCCCGCACACGACGAGGACCCCGCTCACCACGAGGACCCCGCACACGGCGAGGGCGGAGCCCGACGGCTCCGCCCGGTCCGGCAGGCAACCGGCTCAGGGCCACACCAGGCAGTACGGCTGATGCCCCGCCTCATGCAGCCGGTGGCTGAAGTCCTGCCACTCGTGCAGCAACTGGTACACGTTGAACGCGTCCCGGGGCCCGCCCCGGTCCGGGACCGTCGACCAGATGAAGGCCGCCGCGCCGACCGCCTCCTCGCCGATGCCGCGCAGCGGGTCGACGACGGTCATCGGCAGCTTCACGACCGCGTAGTCGGGGTGCAGGACGACCAGTTCCAGCGGGGGGACCTTGTGGAGCGGGACGCCCTCGATGCCGGTGAGGACCATGGCGGCCATGGTCTCCGGCTTGATCTTGGTGAACATGCCGTTCATGCCGAGCTCGTCGCCGCCCAGTTCCTCGGGGCGCATGGAGATCGGGACCCTGGCCGCGGTCGCGCCGTCGGGCGCGCCGAAGTACTTGTACGTCACCCCCACCCGACCACCATTCCTGCTCCCCGCCGCCGGACGGTCGACCCGTCGGTCGTGCCGGTCGGGCTCGCTCGGTACGCCCTGCGCACCGAATGCCTGACGTGCCTCGGTCGTGTCCTCCGCCTCGCGCCGGTGCCTTCCCCGCCGGGCACGTCGAGGACCCAGATCGCCGGTCCCCTCGCCCAGTCCGCCACCGCGATGCATATCTCCACCCGACTGCTTTTCTAGGACGCGTGGCCCCCGCCGCGCAACCCGATCATCGTGTCAGTGACCTCCCCCACGGCCGCCCGCCGAAACGTGCGGTGAAACATCTGTCCGCGGGATGTCCTCGGCCCCCGCTCGCAGGCCCCGTGTGAGCTGCGTGTACCGGGTACCAGTCTTGCAGACGACACGGCGCCGGGGCGGGTTGTCCGATCACCGGGTCGTCATGGCCCTCCGGTCACCGGGCCGTCATGGCCTTCCGGTCACCGGGCCGTCACGGCCTTCCCCTCACCGGCCCGTCGCGGCCTTTCGCCGAGGTCCGCCCCCGGCCCCCCGCCCCCGCTGGCCTACCCTGAGGAGGTCACCCACGCATCCGGAGTCCGAGAAGCCCGAGAAGCCGGAGAAGAAGGACGAGAAGGTCGGAGAAGTCGCAGGTCATGAGCGAACAGGCATACCCGTACGAAGCCCCGGCCTCGCAGGCCCTTTTCGACCGTGCGGCGGCCGTCACGCCCGGTGGCGTGAACTCCCCGGTGCGGGCCTTCCGCGCCGTCGGCGGCACGCCCCGGTTCATGGTGTCCGGGACGGGGCCGTACCTCACGGACGCCGACGGGCGGGAGTACGTCGACCTGGTCTGCTCCTGGGGGCCGATGATCCTGGGGCACGGGCACCCCGAGGTGATCGCCGCCGTGCAGGAGGCCGTCGCCCGCGGCACGTCCTTCGGCACGCCCGGTGAGGGCGAGGTCGCGCTCGCCGAGGAGATGATCGCCCGGATCGCCCCGCTGGAGCAGGTGCGCCTGGTCTCCAGCGGCACCGAGGCCACCATGTCCGCCATCCGGCTCGCCCGCGGGTTCACCCGGCGCACCAAGGTCGTCAAGTTCGCCGGCTGCTACCACGGGCACGTCGACTCGCTGCTCGCCGCCGCCGGCTCCGGCGTCGCCACGTTCGCCCTGCCCGACACCCCGGGCGTCACCGGTGCCCAGGCCGGCGACACCATCGTGCTGCCGTACAACGACCTGGAGGCCGTGCACGAGGCCTTCCACCGCCACCCCGGCGAGATCGCCTGTGTGATCACCGAGGCCTCGCCCGGCAACATGGGTGTCGTCCCGCCGCTGCCCGGCTTCAACCAGGGGCTGAAGGACGCCTGCCGGGAGAACGGCGCGCTGTTCATCTCCGACGAGGTCATGACCGGCTTCCGCACCAGCCGGGCCGGGTGGTACGGCGTCGAGGGCGTCGTCCCCGACCTGATGACCTTCGGCAAGGTCATGGGCGGCGGCTTCCCGGCCGCGGCGTTCGGCGGGCGCGCCGACGTCATGGCCCACCTCGCCCCCGCCGGCCCCGTCTACCAGGCCGGCACCCTCTCCGGGAACCCGGTCGCCACCGCCGCCGGTCTGGCCCAGCTGCGGCTGCTCGACGACGCCGCCTACGACAAGGTCGACGCCGTCTCCGAGCAGATCCAGGGCCTGGTGACCGAGGCGCTGGCCAAGGAGGGCGTCGCGCACCGGTTGCAGCGCGCCTCCAACATGTTCTCCGTCTTCTTCACCGACCGGGAGGTGCGGAACTACGAGGACGCCAGGGCGCAGGAGTCCTTCCGGTTCACCGCCTTCTTCCACTCGATGCTGGCGAGCGGCGTCTATCTGCCGCCGTCGTCCTTCGAGTCCTGGTTCGTCTCCACCGCCCACGACGAGCGGGCCGTGCAGCGCATCGCCGACGCCCTCCCGGCGGCGGCCCGGGCGGCGGCGGAGGCCACCGCATGAGCACCGCGGCCCACGACAACGGCGACATCACCGTCGTCCACCTGATGCGGCACGGCGAGGTCGAGAACCCGGACGGCATCCTCTACGGCCGCCTGCCCGGCTACCACCTGTCCGAGCTGGGCCGGCGGATGGCCGACCGGGTCGCCGAGCACCTCGCCTCCCGGGACGTCACGCACGTGGTCGCCTCCCCGCTGGAGCGGGCGCAGGAGACCGCGACGCCGATCGCGAAGGCGCACGGGCTGGACCTGGACACCGACGAGCGGCTGATCGAGGCCGAGAACGTCTTCCAGGGCAAGACGTTCGGCATCGGTGACGGCGCCCTGCGCCGGCCCGGCAACTGGCGGCACGTGGTCAACCCGTTCAAACCGTCCTGGGGCGAGCCCTACGTCGACCAGGTCGTGCGCATGATGGGCGCGCTGAACACGGCGAAGGACCGGGCCCGCGGCCACGAGGCGGTGCTGGTCAGCCATCAGCTGCCGATCTGGATCGTGCGGTCCTACGTGGAGAAGCGCCGGCTGTGGCACGACCCGCGCAAGCGGCAGTGCACGCTCGCGTCGCTGACGACGTTCACCTACCAGGGCGACCGGATCGTGTCCGTCGGCTACACCGAGCCGGCCCGCGACCTGGTCCCGGCCCATCTCCTCGCCGGTGCCAGGCCGGCCAAGGGGCAGACCAAGGCGTACGGGGCCTGAACGGGCGTCAGCCGGGTGGTTCGCCCGACTTGATCACCATTCGTTACGGAATCCGCACATGTTTCCGGAAAGAACCCGGAACCTGCCCGTTTCTCACGTCCTCTCACTGGGTGACCGCGACAGGACGTGAGAATCGGGGAAGCGATGCGCTCTCTCACCCGCAGGGGAATGCTCGGGCTCGGGGCGGGCGCCGCGGCGGCCGTCGGACTGGCGGGCTGCGGCTCCCACACCTCCACGGACGGTTCCGGGGCCGGTGCCGGTTCCGGCCGGCGGCCCTCGCCGTCCGGGAGCACCGCGCCGCCCGCCAAGCCGATCGGCGACGGCTCCACCTCGTACACCGGCAAGCAGCCGCGCCAGCCGAAGGCCCCGGTGCCGCTGGAGCCGGGGCAGACGCCGCCGCAGTTCGTCGTCTTCTCCTGGGACGGGGCCGGTGAGGTCGGCAACGGCCTCTTCCCGCGCTTCCTCGACCTCGCCGAGGAGCACGGCGCGCACATGACCTTCTTCCTCTCCGGGCTCTATCTGCTCCCCGAGTCCAAGAAGCGCCTCTACGACCCGCCGAACAACCGCCGAGGCGCCTCCGACATCGGCTACCTCACCGACGGCCACATCAAGGACACCTTGAAGAACGTGCGCCGGGCCTGGCTGGAGGGGCACGAGATCGGCACCCACTTCAACGGCCACTTCTGCGCGGGCTCCGGCTCGGTCGGCAACTGGACGCCGCAGCAGTGGCGCAGCGAGATCGAGCAGGCCAAGTCCTTCGTGAAGCAGTGGCGGACCAACACCGGCTGGTCCGACCTGCCGTCGCTGCCCTTCGACTACGACAAGGAACTCGTCGGCGGCCGGACGCCCTGTCTGCTCGGGCAGGACAACCTGCTGCCCACCGCCCGCGAGCTGGGCTGGCGCTACGACGCCTCCTCGCCCGGCGGCCGTCAGGTGTGGCCGGTGAAGAAGCAGGGGATCTGGGACCTGCCGTTGCAGCAGATACCTTTCCCCGGACGTTCCTTCGAGGTGCTCTCGATGGACTACAACATGCTGGCCAACCAGTCGGTCAACTCCACCAAGGCGCCGGCCCACAACTACCCGGCGTGGCGCGAGCAGGCCGCCCAGGCATACATATCAGGCTTCAAGCGGGCATACGAGTCGAATCGGGCGCCCTTCTTCGTCGGCAACCACTTCGAGGAGTGGAACGGCGGCATCTACATGGACGCCGTCGAGGAGGCCCTGAAACACATCGCCCGGGAGCGGGACAAGGGCGGCGACATCCGGCTGGTCTCCTTCCGGCAGTTCACCGACTGGCTGGACGTGCAGCCGCCCGAGATCCTCGCCAAGCTGCGCGGGCTGGAGGTCGGGCAGGCGCCCGCGGGGGGCTGGAAGCAGCTCTGAAATGGGGGTTTTCGCCCTTGAGGGGGGCGCGCAAGATCCCCGGAACGGACATGCGAAACTTTTCACATGAGTGCCGCCAGCCGCGCCCCCCAGCGCTCGAACCGCACCACCGCCCGCGCCCGTCGCCGCGCCGCCCTGACCACCGGCGCCGCCGCCTGCGCGCTGCTCGTGTCCGCGTGCGGCTCCGGCGGAACGTCGGGCGGCGGCGGCAACACCAACTTCGTCACCAGCACGGACGGCATCGCCACGGTGGCGAAGGCCGAGCGGCACGACGCCCCCGAACTGTCCGGCGAGACCGTCGACGGCGGGCAGCTCGACGTCGACGACTACGAGGGCAAGGTCGTCGTCCTCAACGTCTGGGGCTCCTGGTGCGGTCCCTGCCGCGCCGAGGCGAAGAACTTCGAGAAGGTCTACCAGGACACCAAGGACCAGGGCGTCCAGTTCGTCGGCATCAACACCCGCGACGCCTCCGTCGGCGCGGCCCGCCGGTTCGAGGAGGAGCACGGCGTCACGTACCCGAGCCTGTACGACCCCTCGGGCAAGCTGATGCTGCGCTTCGAGAAGGGCACGCTCAACCCGCAGGCCATTCCGACCACGCTCATTCTCGACCGGGACGGAAAGATCGCCGCGCGCGCCCTCCAGGCGCTCAGCGAGGAGAAGCTGCGCAAGATGCTCGACCCGGTCCTGGCGGAGAAGTGACGTGAACGCCGTGTTCACGCTCGCCGCGGATCCCGGCGAGACGGTCAACAGCGGGGCGCTGCTGCTCGCCCTGCCGATCGCCGTCCTCGCCGGCCTCGTCTCCTTCTTCTCGCCCTGCGTGCTGCCGCTCGTCCCCGGTTACCTCTCCTACGTGACCGGCGTCACGGGAACCGATCTCGCCGAGGCCAAGCGCGGCCGGATGGCCTCCGGTGCCGCCCTCTTCGTCCTGGGCTTCACCGTCGTGTTCGTCTCCGGCGGCGCCCTGTTCGGCTACTTCGGCCAGACGCTCCAGGACTACCAGTCCACCCTGACCAGGGTGCTCGGCGTGCTCATGATCCTCATGGGCGCCTTCTTCATGGGGCTGATGCCCTGGCTCACCCAGCGCGAGTTCCGCTTCCACACCCGTCCGGCGACCGGGCTGGCGGGCGCCCCGCTGCTGGGCGCGCTGTTCGGCATCGGCTGGACGCCCTGCATCGGCCCCACCCTCGGGTCCGTGCAGGCACTGGCGTTCGAGCAGGCGACGGCCGGCCGCGGTGCCGTCCTCACCGTCGCCTACTGCCTCGGCCTCGGCGTCCCCTTCGTGCTCGCCGCGGTCGCCTTCCGCAAGGCGCTCGGCGCCTTCGGCTGGGTCAAGCGCCACTATGTGTGGGTGATGCGCATCGGCGGCACCATGATGATCGCGACCGGCCTGCTGCTGCTGACCGGCGCGTGGGACAGCCTCGTGCAGCAGATGCAGACCTGGTCCAACGGCTTCACCCCGGGAATCTGATGAGCGACACCACGACGGACACGACCCCGAAGGCCGGCGACGACCAGGACCTCGGCGCCGCCGGCTCCCAGCTGTCCACCGCGCCCGCCGAGGAGGCACCCAACCTGCCCGCGCTGGGCGTCATCGGCTGGGCCCGCTGGTTCTGGCGGCAGCTCACCTCGATGCGGGTGGCGCTGCTGCTGCTCCTGCTGCTGTCGCTGGCCGCGATCCCCGGCTCGCTGATCCCGCAGACCGGCATCGACGCCACCAAGGTCGAGGACTTCCGCGAACGGCACGAGACCCTCGCCCCGCTCTACGACAAGCTCGGCCTCTTCAACGTCTACAGCTCGGTGTGGTTCTCCGCGATCTACATCCTGCTGTTCGTCTCCCTGATCGGCTGCATCGTCCCGCGCACCTGGCAGTTCGTGGGCCAGCTGCGCGGCCGGCCGCCCGGCGCCCCGCGCCGGCTGACCCGGCTGCCCGCCCACACCGCCTGGCGCACCGAGGCCGGGCCCGAGCAGGTCCGTGAGGCCGCGCTCGCGCTGCTGAAGAAGCGCCGGTTCCGCGCCCACACCGTCGGCGACGCGGTCGCCGCCGAGAAGGGGTATCTGCGCGAGGTCGGCAACCTGCTCTTCCACATCGCGCTGATCGTGATGCTGGTCGCCTTCGGCTGGGGCCAGCTCTTCAAGTACGAGGGCAACAAGCTGATCCTGGAGGGCGACGGCTTCGCCAACACGCTCACCCAGTACGACGACTTCAAGTCCGGCAACCTGTTCACGCCCGGGGACCTGGACCCGTTCAGCTTCACCCTGAAGGACTTCCACGGCACCTACGAGCCGACCGGCCCCAACCGCGGCACGCCCCGCGTCTTCGAGGCCGAGGTCACCTACAGCGAGGGCGCCTTCGGCGACGAGAAGACCACCAAGATCGAGGTCAACGAGCCGCTGGAGATCGACGGTTCCAAGGTCTACCTGGTCAGCCACGGCTACGCGCCGGTCCTCACCGTGCGGGACGCCCGGGGGAAGGTCGTCATGGACCGCGAGGCCGTGGCCCTGCTGCCGCTCGACGCCAACGTCACCTCCTCCGGCGCCGTCAAGGTCATGGACGGCTACCGCAACGCGAAGGGCGAGCGGGAGCAGCTCGGCTTCAACGCGTTCTTCCTGCCGACGTACGGCGGCAAGGGCACCACGATGCTGTCGCAGTTCCCGGCGCTGCTCAACCCGATGCTGGCGCTGTCCGCCTACCACGGCGACCTGGGCGTGGACGCGGGCTTCCCGCAGAGCGTCTACCAGCTCGACAAGGAGAACCTGGAGGAGTTCAAGGACGCCGACGGCAACCTGTTCAAGAAGCAGCTCGCCGTCGGCGAGACCATGGAACTGCCGGGCGGCGCGGGTTCGGTGACCTTCGAGGGCGTCAAGGAATGGGCCGGCTTCCAGGTCACCCAGCAGCCCGCCAGCGGCTGGGCGCTCGCCGGCGCCGTCGCCGCCGTCCTCGGCCTCGCCGCCTCTCTGTTCATCCAGCGCCGCCGGGTGTGGGTGCGTGCCGTCGAGGGCCCGGACGGCGTCACCGTCGTCGAGATGGCCGGCCTCGGCCGCAGCGAGTCCGCCAAGGTGCCCGAGGAACTCGGCGACCTCGCCGCCGTCCTGTACCGGCAGGCGCCCGGCGCCCCCGATCCCGTACCGTCCGAGTCCGGCACGCCGTCCGGGCCCGCCACCCCCGACCCCGCATCCGCACCTGCCGAGAGGGCTGAGCAGAAGTGACTCTCGCCGACGCCACCGCCGCAGCGACCCAGCTGGCCGCCGCGACCAACGAGAACCTGGCGAACCTCAGCAACACGCTGATCTACTCCGCGATGGCGGTCTACACGCTGGCCTTCTTCGCCTACATCGCCGAGTGGACCTTCGGCAGCCGCAGCAAGGTCGGCCGTACCGCCGCCGCGCTCACCGGCAAGGCGGGCACCGGGTCCGCCGCCCCCGCGGTGACCGTGAAGAAGGCCGGCGGCACCGCCGTGCTGGAGCGTCCCGAGGTCGTCGTCCGCTCCGCGGCCGGCTCCCGTGACGTACCGGACGGGCCCGGCGCGCACGGCGGCACCGAGAAGGGCGACCTGTACGGCCGGATCGCCATCTCCCTCACGGTGCTCGCCTTCCTGCTGGAGTCCGGCGGCGTGCTCACGCGCGCGCTGTCGGTCGAGCGGGCGCCGTGGGGCAACATGTACGAGTTCAACATCACGTTCACCACGACGGCGGTCGGCGTGTACCTCGCGCTGCTCGCCCTGCGCAAGAACGTCCGCTGGCTCGGCCTGCCGCTGACCACCGTGGTCCTGCTGGACCTGGGCCTGGCGGTCACCGTCCTCTACACCGCCAGCGACCAGCTGGTCCCGGCCCTGCACTCGTACTGGCTGTACATCCACGTCTCCACGGCGATCTTCTGCGGCGCGGTGTTCTACGTGGGCGCGGTCTCCACGATCCTGTACCTCTTCAAGGACAGCTTCGAGAACAAGCTCGCGAGCGGCGGCACGCCCGGGCGCTTCGCCAACTCGGTCCTGGACCGGCTGCCGGCCGCCGCGACCCTCGACAAGATCGCCTACCGGGTCAACGCAGCCGTCTTCCCGCTGTGGACGTTCACGATCATCGCGGGCGCCATCTGGGCGGGCGACGCCTGGGGCCGCTACTGGGGCTGGGACCCCAAGGAGGTCTGGTCCTTCATCACCTGGGTCGCCTACGCCGGCTACCTGCACGCCCGCGCCACGGCCGGCTGGAAGGGCCGCAAGGCCGCCTACCTGGCCCTGATCGCCTTCGGCTGCTGGCTGTTCAACTACTACGGCGTCAACATCTTCGTCTCCGGCAAGCACTCCTACGCGGGGGTGTGACCCGGCGCGGCCACAGGGCCGCTCACCCGCCCTCCTCCAGGTACGCGTACAGCGCGCCCGCCCCGGCCAGCATGGCCCGGGTGCGGGCCGTGAGCGCCTCTTCGCGTGCCGCGATCGCCGTGCGCAGCGCCTCGCTGGTGCCCTCCCGGCGCAGACCCTGGAGCACCGGCCGGATCTGGTCCAGCGGATAGTGGCTGCGGCGCAGCGTGTGCACCACGCGCGCGTCCCGCACGTCCGCCGGGTCGTACACGCGGTAGCCCGTGCCCCGCTCCCGCCGGGGCGCCAGCAGCCCGGCCGCCTCCCACACCCTGAGCGCGGAGGTCCGTACGCCGAGCAGTCCGGCCACGTCGCCGATGCGCAGGCCGGCGCGGGGCAGCGGCGCGGGCCCCTCCCGCGCGAGCGTCTCCAGCGCCTCGCTCGCCGCCCGCAGCGACACCCGCTCCTCGTGCAGCGCGGCGTGGGCGGCGTCCACCAGCGCCAGCGCGCCCGGCAGGTCACCGTCGTGCACGGCCCGCATGATCCGCGTGGCGGACACCGGTCCGTACCCCCTCTGGAGCTTCCGGTACGCCAGCAGCGCCCGCCGGTGCCGCTCGCCGAAGACCCGGTAGCCGGACTCGGTGCGCGCGGCGGGCGGCAGGACGCCCGCGTCCTCGTAGTTGCGGATCTGCTGCGTCGACAGCCCGGCCGACCGGGCCAGGTCGACGGGGCGCAGACGGCGTGGGCGGTCGTCGGTCATCGGGGGTGAGCTTAGGGCCGGGGCGGGGCTGGTGATTTACCCGATGCCGGACGCCCGGCGGTCTCCGACACTGCGGTGACCGTCCATCCGCGACCGACCCTCGGGAGGAACCGATGCCCCATCCGCTCGCACGAGGTCCGGCGGGTCACCCGAACCCGTTACGCAGGTCATGGGCACGTCCTTCGGTGCGTCGTCTCGGCGGTCTGCTGGCCGCCCTGCTCCTGTCGGCCGTCGGACTGTCCGCCGCCCCCGCCGCGGCGGCCACGGCGCCGACCGCCACCACCTGGTACGGGCAGGTGCGCGGCACGGCCGGCGACGGCGCGCACGACTACCTCGGCATCCCCTACGCCGCCCCGCCGGTCGGCGACCGGCGGTGGAAGCCGCCGTTGCCGCCCGCCCGCTGGACCGGCGTCCGCGACGCCACCGAGCCCGGCGATCCCTGCATGCAGGGCCCCTCGTCCACCCCGTGGGGCGACCTCGCCGGACCCGGCACCCCCAGCGAGGACTGCCTCTACCTGAACGTCCACACGCCCGCCGACCGCTCACCGCTGAAGCGGCCCGTGATGGTGTGGATCCACGGCGGCGGCTTCACCGTCGGCTCCGGGGCCTTCTACGACGGCGGTGAGCTGGCCGCCCGGGGCGACGTGGTCGTCGTCACCCTCAACTACCGCCTCGGCGCCTTCGGCTACCTCGCCCATCCGGGCCTCGCCGACGAGTCCGCGCACGGCGTCTCCGGCAACTACGGGCTGCTCGACCAGCAGGCCGCCCTGCGCTGGGTGCGGGCCAACATCGCCGCGTTCGGCGGTGACCCGGGCAACGTGACGGTCTTCGGTGAGTCGGCGGGCGGCGGCAGCGTCTGCCAGCACCTGGTCTCGCCCGGGGCGCTCGGCCTGTTCGACCGCGCCATCGCCCAGTCGGGCTGCGGCTTCCCGCTGCCCGCCCAGGAGTCCCAGCAGCGCACCGGCGCCGCCTGGGCGCAGTCCCTGGGCTGCCAGGACGTGGCCTGCCTGCGGGCCCGGCCCGCCGCCGAACTCCTCGCCGCCGCACAGGCCCCCACCGCCCGCTGGGTCCCCAACGTCGACGGCCGGGTCCTGCCGAGCCAGGTGCCCGACGCCCTGGCGAGCGGACGCTTCCACCGCGTCCCCGTCCTCCAGGGGACCACCGCCGACGAGGGCCGGCTGACCGTGGCCACCACCTACGACCTGGTCGGCCGGCCACTCACCGCGGCCGGCTACCCGGCGGCCGTCCGCGCCCTGTACGGCGACCGGACCGACACGATCCTCGCCCGCTACCCGCTGTCGGAGTACGGCACCCCCGCCGAGGCCCTGGGCGCGATCCTCACCGACTCCCAGTTCGCCTGCCTCCAGTCCCGCACGGCCGCCCTGATGGCCGATCACACCCGCTCCTACCAGTACGAGTTCGCCGACCCCGACGCCATGGCCTACCTGAACCTGCCGGTGAGCTTCCCGCTCGGCGCCCCGCACGGCTCGGAGATCCGCTACGTCTTCGGCGGCGTCGACGGCACCCCGGCCCAGAACGCCCTGGCCGACAGGATGCTGGACTACTGGACCAACTTCGCCCGCACCGGCGTCCCGTACGCGACCGACGCCCCGCGCTGGCCGCGGTTCCCGAAGGTGCAGGTCCTGGCACCGGATCCGATCGCCCCGGTGACCACGTTCCCGGAATCCCACAAGTGCGACCTGTGGAACGCCTCCTGACTCACGGGCCCGGCGCCTCCAGCACCGCGTAGTCCGCGAAACAGCGGCGGTAGCGCAGGTGCCGGGTCTCCCGGGTGTGCCTGCGCTGCCACTCCTCCACCTCCTCCGGGCACGGCCACGGCCCGGAGGAGGCCCCGCAGTCCGCCTCGTCCCCCCAGACGCACCATGCCTGGTACTCGGGCTGCGCGGACGCGTCCTGCACGATCACGTACGGCACGTACCGGAACGCCCGGCGCCCGGCGTGCCGCTGCCGCTGGTGCCGGGCGAGCAGCACGTCGGCGTCGGTCTCCGCACTGCCGTCGCCCGCCGCCCGCGCCTGCGCGCGCCGCCCGGCCAGTTCCGCGCACTCGGCACAGCCGGGCACCGGTTCCGGCGGCGGACCCACGGAGACCAGCGGGTACGACGTCGACAAGCGGGCCACCGAACGGCGGTTGGCCTCCCGCACCTCGGCACTCAGATCCATGCGCATCCCTTTCGTCACTCTCGGTGTACCGAGCGTGGCTCAGGGGAATCTTGGGTGGCAACGCTTGCCGCGTGACACTCGCGCACTGTCACGGAGGGGGAACCGTGAGCCGACGCAACGCCGAGGCCGGTACGGGGGCCAGCACGGCCGCCGTGTTCGGCGAGGTGCTCAAGCACTTCCGGGAGGCGGCGGGGCTGACGCAGGAGGGACTGGCCCGCCGCATCCCGTGCGACCGCTCGCACGTGGCCCGCGTGGAGGCGGGCACGCGGGTACCGCAGGACACGTTCGCGAAGACGTGCGACGAACTGCTGGACACGGGCGGGGTGCTGGGGCGGCTGTGGGGGCGGATCGACTGGTATCCGCGGGTGGAGCATCCGGATTGGTTCCGGCGGAGGGCCGAGATGGACGCGGTGGCGGTGTCCCTGCGGGAGTACCAAGAGCGCCTGGTGCCGGGGCTGTTGCAGACGGAGCGGTACGCGAGGGCGCTGTTCGCCCGCGTCGCGCGAGGCGAGGAACTGGAGGAGCGTGTACGGGCGCGGCTGAGCCGACAGCAGCGCTTCCTGGCGGAGGGCGGTCCCTCGTACGTCGTGGTGCTGGACGAGAGCTGCTTGCGCAATGTGGTCGGGGGCGGCGACGTCATGCGTGACCAGTGCGCGGCTCTCCTGGACGTGGCGCGACGCCCCAACATCCGTATCCAGGTGGCACCGGCGAGCTATCCGGAACTGCTGCGCCCCAACGTCTCCATGTCACTGATCGAACTGCCCGGCGGGGAGCGGTGGGTGTACTCGGAGTCGCTGGACCGAGGCCATTTCACCAGCGATCCGGACGTCTACGCCCGTCATGCTCACGCCTATGATGTGCTCAGGGCGGACGCCATGTCGGCCCGCGAGACTCTCGCCCTCATCGGCGACGCGATGGAAGGGTACGGGCACCATGAGCAGCCACGAAGCCAACGCGACGACGATCTGGATCAAGAGCAGCTACAGCGGCGAGAACGGCGGCAACTGCGTCGAAATCGCCCCCGATATCCCCGGCGTCGTCCCCGTCCGCGACAGCAAGACCCCTGACGGTCCCGTCCTGGTCGTCAGCCGCTCGGCGTGGGCGGCGTTCACCGGGTCCCGGTTCCTCGGGCTGCGGTGACGCGGGCGGTCACTGAAAGGCACACCGGGGAGAAAGAACCCCACCAAGCCCCACCCCTCCCGCCCTCGGCGCGGCCTCACTCACGCGGGTGAACATCACCGGCCGGACTGGAATTCGCGGGGCCCAACTCCCTTACGCTCAGCGCAACAACCGCTGACATATGTCGGCCCCCGTCGGGGAGTAGCGATCCCCGCGAGGGCCTGACCACCGAGGAAGAGAAGAGCTTCCTGATGGGTACCCACGACCTTAGCGTGCCCCGGCGCGCCCGGTCCGCCGTTGACGGCAATCGTCACCCCTCCGGCGTGATCCACGACAACGTCCGCCACACATCCCACTTCGTGGTGGTCGGCAACCACTTGGCCCAGCACCCCGAACTCTCCCTGCTGGCGATCGGACTGGGCGTCCACATCCAGTCGGTCCGCGCGGGCACCCCCGTGGACATCAAGAGCCTGGCCGCCCGCTTCAAGGAGGGCACGGCCCGCATCGCCGCCGCCCTGCGCGAGCTGGAGGCCCACGGGTACCTGCGCCGCGAACGCGAGCGCGTTCCGGGCGGCCGCATCGTGACCCGTACCGTCTCCTGCAACCACCCGGCGGCAGCGGCCCGGCGCCGCACCGCCGTGCACCCGCACGCACCCGCCCGGGAGAACACCCCGCGCCGCGCGCCCCGCAAGCCGCGTCCCCTTCCCGCCGTACCGCAGCCCAGCCGCAAGGCCCCCGCGCTGCTCCAGCAGGCCACCGACCTCCTCGCCGGCCTGCGCGACCGCGACTCCCGCCTGCTCCTGTCGACCTGCGACACGACCCACCTGGCCCCCGGCGTCGCCGCCTGGCTGGAGCGGGACGTGCCCCCCGCGGCCGTACGCCACGCCTTGACCACCGACCTGCCACCGGAGGGAATGCGCCGCCCGGCCGCCCTCCTGGCCCATCGCCTCAGGGCCCAGTTGCCGCCACCCCCGCCGTTTCGCCCACCGGCCGCCTCACCGCCACCCCGGTACCCCCTGCGGAACTGCGACGGCTGCGACCGCGGCTTCCGCGCCCCCGAGGCCGAGCACCGCTGCCGCGACTGCCGCTCGGCGCACCCCCTCTCGCCCCAAGGCTGACCAGGAGAAACGCCCGCGATGTCCGTAGCCCCGCGCCTCAGCCGTCCCGCACGACTACCCTGGCGTCCGGAGCAGACGCCCGATGCCCTGCGAACCGCGCTCGCCGTCGTCGCCCCCGGCCGCCTCACGGAGATGCGGCAGTCGAAGGACGAGGCCTTCGCCAAGGCCGTCGAGTGGCAGTCCCTCAGCCCGGTGCGGAGCTGGGTCCTGACCTGGGCCAGGGACATCGAGATCGCTCGCCGCCCCGACCTGTCCGCCCGCCATGCCCGCGCCCGGCGTGATCTGGAACATCAGGATGCTGCCGTCGCCCAGGAAGCACTGCGGGAGTTGAGCGCGGCTCTGGACGAGGCCATGAAGGCAGTTAGAGGCGCTGCACGTGCACGGTCGGGCACCTGAGGGCTTCTGAGTCGAGAACCCTTCGAGGAGCGACGGTCGGAGAGCTGCCGTCCGTTCAGGCAGGGTTCGCGCTCACCGAGCGCCAGATGCGGTCCGGCAGGTCGCGGGCGGCGGTGTCGAGGTCGATGTCGTGGATGCCGGCCAGCCAGCGGCGGGCCACGGCGACGACCGGGCCCAGGATCAGGGCCTCGAAGAGCGGCTGGGGGAGCGGGGCCAGTTCGCCGGACTCGATGTGCGGCCGCGCCCACAGGGCGAACGCCGACACGGCGGGCTCCTGCGCCGCACGCGCCTCCCTGGCGTTGCCCATCATGCGCTCGTCGGCGTACGGGGAGTGGATGAGCAGCGCGGCTCCGGGGTGGTCGCGCACGAAGGCGATGTAAGCCCGCACCACCGCCTCGATCCCGGCGCGGGCCGTGTCCGTGGCCGTCACCGCAGTGACCAGATCGCCCAGCAGCCGGTGCGTCCAGCGCTCCGCGAGGGCGACGAGCAGGCCGTCGATGCTGCCGAAGTGGTGGTAGAGGCTGCCGAGGCTGACCCCGCTGGCCTTGGTGACCGCGCTGACGGTCACACCCTGCTTGCCCGACTCCGTGTACAGGCGCAGGGCCGCGTCGAGCAGCAGCTCGGCAGTGACCTCACCGCGTTGCTGCTTCGGGCTCATCGACGACCGTCCTCGGTGGAGCTGCTGTGCCGGGCGCCTGCCGGGCACCGTGAGCGACAGCGTAGAACACGCCTCCCGGGCCGCTGTTCCAGAAGAATTTCTAGAGCGAGTTTCTAGAAAAGCCTTCCAAACGGTGGCCTCTTGGGTCAGACTCGTGCCGGTTGCGGACCGCGTCCCCGTCCGTGCGATCCGGGGGGAGCGCACGGACGCGGGGCCGGGTCGAGGACGAGCGGGGGGCGCGTGGAGGGGCCGGAGGGTCCGGAGAGGCCGGAGCGGACGCAGGGGCCGGAGCTCGCGGGCAGCGGTGCCGAGCCGCTGGAGGAGGACGACCCGAGGCGGATCGGACCGATCCCGCTGCTCGGGCGGCTCGGCGCCGGCGGCATGGGGCGGGTGTACCTCGGCGTGCACGAGGGCCGCCACGTCGCGGTGAAGCAGGTGCTGCCGTCCGTCGTGGCCGAGGACCCCCAGTTCGTCCGCCGCTTCGGACACGAGCTGGACAACCTCGCCCGGCTGCCCGCCGAGGCGACCGCCCCGCTGCTCGCCGGTGACCGCACCGCGCGGCCCCCGTGGTTCGCCACGGCCTACGTGCCCGGCATCACCCTGCGCGAGGCCGTCGAGCTGCACGGGCCGCTGCCCGCCGACGCGCTGTGGCCGCTGCTGCGGGAGGCCGCCTCCGGGCTGGCCGCCGTGCACGCGCTGGACATGGTGCACCGGGACCTGAAGCCGTCCAACGTGATGCTGACCGCCGACGGTGCCACCCTCATCGACTTCGGTGTCGCGCGTGCCGCCGAGCAGAGCCAGGTGACCCGGACCGGCATGGTGGTGGGCACGCCCGCCTACATGTCGCCCGAACAGGCCTCGGGCGTACGGGCGTCGAGCGGCGCGGTCGACGTCTTCGCGCTGGGGTCGGTGCTGGCGTACGCCGCCTCGGGCAGGCCGCCCTTCGGCGACGAGTCCGGCCACGCCGTGCTCTACCGGATCGTGCACGAGCAGCCCGGTCTCCAGCCGCTGCGCGACCTGGACCCGGAACTCGCCGACGTCGTCGCCTCCTGCCTCGACAAGGACTACGAGGGCCGTCCCACCGCCGCCGAACTGCTCGGACTCGCCGACGCTCACGCCCCGGCCGGCGCCCCGCCGTGGCCCGAGGCCGTCGCCGCGACGCTGGCGGAACGGGCCGCCTTCGCGGCCCGGCCCCCGCGGCCCGGAGAGCTTGCTGAGCAGGAAGCCGGTCCCGCCGCGGAACGCGAGGCGGCTCCGGCGTCGACCGCCGGGCCCGCCGCGGGACCGGAGGAAGCCCCGGCGGCGGGTCCCGTACCCGACACGGCGTCCGAGGCGCCCGTGACACGGGACCCGGCACCCACCGAGGAACCGGCCTCCGGCCCCTCAGGGAAGGAGCGGTGGCGAGGGCCCCGGGTCCTGCTCGCCGTCCTTCCGGTCGTGGTCGTCACGGGCGCCACGACGCTGGCGGTCGGCCTCCTGCCCCACTCCTCCGCGCCGCGCGACGGGTCGAGCGCGGTGCCGGCCCCGGCCACCGCTCCGGCCACGGCGTCACCGGACGGCGGGCCGTCGGGGGCGGGAGCGTCCGGCCGGTCGTCGCCGCCGTCACCGGCGGCGTCCGAGGGTGAGGGCGAGGACGGCAAGGGAAAGACGGGCGGTGGTGACGGGGGGAAGGAAGGGGCAGCCGGCAAGGACGGCGGTCACGGCGGGGGCGGCGGTGGCCGGGGCCCGGTGGCAGGAGCGGGCGGCTCGGACGGGGCCGGGGCGGCGGCCGGCGGCACGGGGCAGGGCTCGGACGGCGAACCGGGCGGCTCCACTGCCTCCGGCGGCTCCGGCGGCTCCGGCGGTTCCGGCGGCTCGGGTGGCTCCGGCGGTTCAAGCGGCTCGGGCGGCACGTCCGGCGGTACCGCCTCCGGCGGCGGCACGTCGGGCAGTGGTACGTCGGGCAGTGGTACGTCGGGTGGCGGCACCGCACCCGGCACCCCCTCCACCGGCAGCCACCGCTACCGCAACGGCGACAACGGGAACTGCCTGATCTCCCTGTACAGCGCCGCGGGCCACGGCTCGTGTTCCGGCACCGCCGCGTCCTGGACCGTCCGCGGCGCACCGGACGGCGGCGTCCAGCTGGTGACCGCGGGCGGGCAGTGCCTGTACGCCAACATGCTCGGGCAGGCCGTCTTCGTGGGCCGCTGCGACAGCGGGTCCGCCTCCTGGCGGGCCGTCTCCGGCGGGGCGCTGCGGAGCGTGTCCAACGGAGGCTGCCTCGACCTCGGCACCAACGGCGGTGTCATGACGGCCGGTTGCACGGGGGCGGCGTCCCAGCGCTGGACGCGCGGCTGACGCGGCGTCGGGGCGTCGTCGGGGCCGGCCGGGGCGCGTCGCCGCCGGTCTCAGTCGCCCTTGGGCTCCTCGCCGCGTTCCTTGCGGTCGTCGTCGTCCAGCGACTTCAGGAAGTCGGGGTTGTCGTCCGGCGCCACCCACTGCCGTCCGCCCTGCCGCTGCCACCCGGCGCCGGCCGGCTGCCGCTTCTTGCCGGCGATGATCCACGAGATCGAGCCGACCAGCGGGAACAGCAGCACGAGGATCGCCCACAGCGGCTTCGGCATGTGCCGCACATCGTCGTCCTTCGTGCTGATGCAGTCGATGAACGCGTAGACGCTCAACGCCAGTGGCACGAGGAACATCAGCACCCGGAGCATGGGGCCTCTCCAGCGGAAGCGACGGGACACGGGGTCGGTACAGGGCCAGGGTAGCCGCTCGGGGATACTTGACCCCATGGCTTACGACGATCTTCGCTCCCTGCTCAGGGCTCTGGAGCGCGAGGGCGACCTCAAGCGCATCAAGGCCGAGGTCGATCCGCATCTGGAGGTCGGGGAGATCGTCGACCGGGTGAACAAGGCCGGGGGTCCCGCGCTGCTCTTCGAGAACGTGAAGGGCTCGGACCTGCCGCTGGCGATGAACGTCTTCGGCACCGACCGCCGCCTGCTCAAGGCGCTGGGCCTGAAGTCGTACGGCGAGATCTCCGACAAGATCGGCGGCCTGCTCAAGCCCGAGCTGCCGCACGGGTTCGTCGGTGTCCGGGAGGCCTTCGGCAAGCTCGGCGCGATGACCCACGTACCGCCGAAGAAGGTCAAGCCCGGTCAGGCCCCCGTCCAGGAGGTCGTGCTGACGGGCGACGACGTCGACCTCGACCGGCTCCCGGCGCTGTTCACCTGGCCCGAGGACGGCGGGTCCTTCTTCAACCTGGGCCTGACGCACACCAAGGACCCCGAGTCCGGCGTCCGCAACCTCGGGCTGTACCGGCTCCAGCGCCACGACCGGCGCACCATCGGCATGCACTGGCAGATCCACAAGGACAGCCGGAACCACTACCAGGTCGCCGCCCGGCGCGGCGAGCGGCTGCCGGTCGCCATCGCCTTCGGCTGCCCGCCCGCCGTGACCTACGCCTCCACCGCCCCGCTCCCCGGCGACATCGACGAGTACCTGTTCGCCGGCTTCCTCGCGGGCAAGCGGATCGAGATGGTCGACTGCAAGACCGTGCCGCTCCAGGTCCCGGCGCAGGCGGAAGTCGTGCTGGAGGGCTGGCTGGAGCCCGGCGAGATGCTGCCCGAGGGGCCCTTCGGCGACCACACCGGCTTCTACACCCCGCAGGAGCCCTTCCCCGCGCTGACCATCGACTGCGTGACGATGCGGAAGCGGCCGCTGCTCCAGTCGATCGTGGTCGGGCGGCCCCCGACGGAGGACGGCCCGCTGGGACGGGCGACCGAGCGGTTCTTCCTGCCCCTGCTGAAGATCATCGTCCCGGACATCGTGGACTACCACCTCCCCGAGGCCGGCGGCTTCCACAACTGCGCGATCGTCTCGATCGACAAGAAGTACCCCAAGCACGCGCAGAAGGTCATGCACGCCATCTGGGGCGCCCACATGATGTCGCTGACCAAGCTGATCGTGGTCGTCGACGCCGACTGCGACGTCCACGACCTGCACGAGGTCGCCTGGCGGGCGCTCGGCAACACCGACTACGCGCGGGACCTGACCGTCGTGGAAGGCCCCGTCGACCACCTGGACCACGCCTCGTACCAGCAGTTCTGGGGCGGCAAGGCGGGCATCGACGCCACGAAGAAGCTTCCCGAGGAGGGGTACACCCGCGACGGGGGCTGGCCGGACATGGTGCTGTCCGACCCGGAGACGGCGGCGAAGGTCGACCGCCGGTGGAAGGAGTACGGACTGTGACGTCGGCTTCCGCCGCGCTTCCGCAGCAGCCGGGGCGCACGAAGGCGTTCCTGCGCCTGGTGATGATCGAGCACTCCGTCTTCGCGCTGCCCTTCGCCTACATCGCCTCGCTCACCGCGATGTACCAGTGGGACAAGAACATCCACTGGGGCCGGCTGCTGCTGGTCACTATCGCCATGGTCGGCCTGCGCACCTTCGCGATGGCCGTCAACCGGATCATCGACCGCGAGATCGACGCCCGGAACCCGCGCACCGCCCACCGCGAACTGGTGACCGGCGCGATGTCGGTGAAGCACGCCTGGACCGGCGCGATCGTCGCCCTCGTGGTCTTCCTCGGCGCGGCGGCCCTGCTCAACCCGCTCTGCCTGGCCCTCGCGCCCGTCGCCGTCGTGCCGATGGTGGTGTACCCGTACGGCAAGCGGTTCACCAACTTCCCGCAGGCCATCCTCGGTCTCGCCCAGGCCATGGGCCCGATCGGCGGCTGGCTGGCGATCACCGGCAGCTGGTCCTGGGACGCCGTGGTCCTCGGCCTGGCCGTCGGCATCTGGATCGGCGGCTTCGACCTGATCTACGCCTGCCAGGACGTCGAGACCGACCGCCGGATCGGCGTGAAGTCGGTCCCGGCCCGCTTCGGCGTCCCGGCCGCGATCTGGGGCGCCCGCGCCTGCCACGCCGTGACCACGGCCCTGTTCGCCTGGTACGCCCTCGCCACCGGCGCCGGCGTCTTCTTCTGGCTGGGCCTGCTGATCGTCGCGGGTGCGTTCGTCTACGAGCACTCCATCGTGCGCCCCCACGACCTGTCCCGTCTGAACCGGGCGTTCTTCAGCGTCAACGGCTTCATCGGCATCGCCCTGTTCGTGTGCGCGCTGCTGGACCTGCTGGTGCGCGGGCTCACCGTGTGAGTCTCACCGTTGGGTCCGGCCGGGTGCGTCTCACCGTATGAGCGGAGTGGGCCGATCGGGCCCCCGGCGGAACACGAACGCCGCCAGGACGCCCGCCGCCAGGCCGATCAGATGGCCCTGCCAGCTCACGCCGGACTGGGTCGGGGCGAGGCCCGCCAGGATGGTGCCGCCCCAGATCGCGGCGATCACGACGCCGACCAGGACGCCGAGCGGGCGGCGCTCCACGAAGCCGCTGACCAGCAGGTAGCCGAAGAGGCCGAAGATCAGGCCGGAGGCGCCCGCGGTGTTGCTGTACCCCGGGGAGACCAGCCAGACCCCGATGCCGTCGGCCACGACGATCAGCGCGCACACCGCGAGGAACCGGCCGATGCCGCCGAGGGCCGCCAGGAAGCCGAGGACCAGCAGCGGCACGCTGTTGGCGGCCACATGGGCGAAGCCGAAGTGGACGAACGACGCGGGCACCACGTCGACCAGCTCGGACGGCACGCGCGGGACGATGCCGAAGCGGTCCAGCGCATGGCCCGAGGCCACGTCGATCAGCTCCAGCAGCCACAGCAGCGCCACCCAGGCCACCATCAGCTTGGCCGCGGTCTTAGCGCGCTCACCGCGCCCCCACTGGCGGCCCGGTCCCCGCGTGTCCGGCGTACCCGACATGTCGACCCCCACTGCGTGCGCGTCCCCTCTGGACAACGCCCGGGCACCCTTGGCCGGTTCCCACCCCTCGGCGCCGGATAGGCTCGGTGTCGTGAACCCAGTCAAGCCAGGAGAGACGCCGCGTACGCCTTGGATCGTAGGGGTGTCCGGCGCCTCCGGCACTCCGTATGCCGCCTCGGTGCTGCGCGCGCTGCTCGCCGCGGGCGAGAGCGTCGACCTGGTCGTCAGCCGGGCCTCGCGGCTCACCCTGCTCGACGAGACCGGCATCTCCTTCCGCGACGCCCACTGGCAGGAGGACCTGCGGGAGTGGCTGTCGCGGGGAGCGGACGGCAAGCCCGGCGCCTTCGACGTGGCCGACGACCTCGGCCGCGTACGGCACTGGAGCGCCGGTGACCTGGCCGCGGGGCCGTCCTCCGGCTCGTACCGCACCAAGGGCATGCTGATCGTGCCCGCCTCGACGGCGTGCGTGGCGGGGGTCGCCCTCGGCCTGTCCAAGGACCTGTTGCAGCGGGCGGCGAGCGTGACCCTGAAGGAGGGGCGCGCGCTGGTGGTGGCCGTCCGGGAGACCCCGCTGGACGGCCGGACCCTCAGACACCTGGTCGCGCTGGACGACGCGGGCGCGGCCGTGGTGCCCGCCTCACCGGCCTTCTACGCGGGGGCGACGCACATCCAGGACCTGGTGGACTTCGTCGCCGGACGCGTCCTGGACGCGGCGGGCGTCGAGCACGGCCTCTACCGGCGCTGGCGGGGGGAGCTGGGCGGCGGCTCGCGCCCCGCCTGACCTCACCGACGGGCCCACGGGCACACGTTGCGGGAAACTCTTCGACTCCTACCTACTCAGCACCTTCTCAGACCTCCTCACCGGAAGGCTTCGATCGCAATGGACGCGGTGGACAGGCAGCTCATCCAGGCCCTCAGAGAGAACGGCCGGGCCTCCTACGCGGAGCTGGGGCGCCTCGTCGGTCTGTCGGGACCCAGCGTCACCGACCGCATCAACCGGCTGGAGGCGGCCGGTGTCATCACCGGCTACCGGGCCACCGTGGACGCCGCCTCGCTGGGCCTCGGCGTCACGGCCCTGATCGGCATCTCGCTCTCCGACGCCGCCGACCACGAGGACGTGGCGCAGCGGCTGAAGGATCTCCAGGAGATCGAGGACTGCTGGTTCATCGCGGGCGACGACTCCTACATGCTCAAGGTGCGCGCGACCGACGTCGACGGCCTGGAGAAGATCATCCGCCGGCTCTCCGGGACCAAGGGCGTCTCCCGTACCCGTACCACGATCGTGCTGTCCACGAAGTGGGAGAACCGGGTCGGTGAGCTGCCCGAAGAGGTGTAGCGGGCCGGGCGTACGGTGGACGCAGTCTGTCTCAGGAAAGAGGTATCGGCATGGACGTCGGGCTCAAGCGCGAGCTGGAGGAGAAGGTCCGCTCCGGTGAGCGGCTGACCCGCGAGGACGGCATCGCGCTGTACGAGTCGGACGACCTGGCGTGGCTCGGCGGCCTCGCCCACGAGGTGCGCACCCGCAAGAACGGCGACGTCGTCCACTTCAACGTCAACCGCCACCTCAACATGACCAACGTGTGCACGGCCTCCTGCGCCTACTGCTCCTTCCAGCGCAAGCCGGGGGAGAAGGACGCGTACACCATGCGCATCGAGGAGGCCGTCAAGCTCGCCAAGGAGATGGAGAGCGAGAACCTCACCGAGCTGCACATCGTCAACGGGCTGCACCCCAACCTTCCGTGGCGGTACTACCCGCGCTCCCTGCGCGAGCTGAAGGCCGCCCTGCCGGGGGTCTCGCTCAAGGCCTTCACCGCCACCGAGATCCACCACTTCGAGACGATCTCCGGGATGAGCGCGAGCGACATCCTGGACGAGCTGATCGACGCCGGTCTGGAGTCCCTGACCGGCGGCGGCGCCGAGATCTTCGACTGGGAGGTCCGGCAGCACATCGTGGACCACCGCACCCACTGGGAGGACTGGTCGCGCATCCACCGCCTGGCGCACGAGAAGGGGCTGAAGACCCCGTGCACCATGCTGTACGGCCACATCGAGGAGCCCCGCCACCGCGTCGACCACGTGCTGCGGCTGCGTGAGCTCCAGGACGAGACCGGCGGCTTCCAGGTCTTCATCCCGCTGCGCTACCAGCACGACTTCGTGGACATGAGGGACGGCAAGATCCGCAACCGGCTCCAGGCCCGGACGCAGATGGCGACCGGCGCGGAGGCCCTGAAGACCTTCGCGGTCTCCCGGCTGCTGTTCGACAACGTCCCGCACGTGAAGGTCTTCTGGGTGATGCACGGCGTGCAGACCGCGCAGCTGGCCCTCCAGCACGGCGCGGACGACATGGACGGCTCGGTGGTCGAGTACAAGATCACGCACGACGCCGACAACTACGGCACGCCGAACAAGCTCACGCGGGAGGACCTGCTGGAGCTGATCCGCGACGCGGGGTTCCGGCCGGTGGAGCGGAACACGCGGTACGAGATCATCCGCGAGTACGAGGGTCCCGACGCCGGGCGCCGGGAGTCTCCGCAGCCGATGAGGGTGTGAGGGTCTTCAGCCGATGAGGGTGTGAGGGGTCTTCGGTCGCATGGTGCGGGAGGTGTGGGGTTGCTCGCGCCGTTCCCCGCGCCCCTTTCAGGGGCGTTCACCGCACGTGCCCCAAGGGGCGCGGGGAACGGCGCGACCGGCCCCCGTACGCCCGCACCCGGCAGGATGCATGGCCTCCGCGGCGGGTACCCGGGGGCCATGCCCACCACCCGAGCCCCCGAGGACGCCTACACGGCGGAGCCCTTCGTGCCGGCGCGCGGAGGGCTCGCCGCCCTGCGGAAGGCCGCGGCCGGCTGCCGGGGGTGCCCGCTGCACAGAGACGCCACGCAGACCGTCTTCGGCGCCGGCACGGCGGACGCCCGCGTCATGCTCGTCGGCGAGCAGCCCGGCGACCAGGAGGACCGGCGGGGCGAGCCCTTCGTCGGCCCGGCCGGCAGGCTCCTGGACCGCGCGCTGGAGGAGGCCGGCATCGACCCGGCGGACGCGTACGTCACCAACGCCGTCAAGCACTTCAAGTTCACGCAGGCCGAGCCGCGCAAGCGCCGGATCCACAAGGCGCCCACCCTGCGCGAGATGACGGCGTGCGGGCCGTGGCTCGCCGCCGAGCTGGCGCTGGTCGAGCCCGAGCTGATCGTCGTGCTCGGCGCCACCGCCGGCAAGGCGCTGCTCGGGTCCTCGTTCCGGGTCACCCGGGTGCGCGGCACGGTCCTGGAGGAGGAGATCCACGGGCGCCCCGAGCGGCTGGTGCCGACCGTGCACCCCTCGTCGGTGCTGCGGGCGGACGACCGGGACGCCGCCTACCGGGGGCTGCTGGCCGACCTGAAGGTGGCGGCCGACGCTCTGGGGTAATGGTTACCATCGATGCGTGTCCCTTACCTTCATGCTCGATCCCCCCGTCACGCCCCAGCTCCGTGACGGCATCCTCGACCTGTGGACCGACGTCACCGACGCGGGCGGCTCGGTCGGTTTCGTCCCGCCGGCGGACCGGGAGGCCATCCGTCCCGAGCTGGTCAGGCACATGGTGGCCATGGCCGAGGGCCGCACCCGGCTGCTCGTCGGGCACGACGCGGACGGACGGGTGGCCGCCACCGCGTTCCTCACCCTCAACACCCACCGGCTGATGACGCACTGGCTGTGGCTCTACACGGTGATGGTGCACCCCCGCCACCAGGGCCGGGGCTACGGCCGGGACCTCATGGCCGCCGCCGCGGACGCGGCCCGCACCGTCGACGGCATCGAGGCGATCCGCCTCACCTGCCGCGGCGGCCTCGGCCTGGAGCGGTTCTACGAGTCCTGCGGCTACAAGGAGGTCGGCCGGGTGCCCGGCGCGATCCGGGTGGCGCCCGGCGACGACCGCGACGACGTCGTCATGCTGCTGCCGCTGGGCTGCTGAGCCCCCGGTGAGGCATCACCGGCGTGGCCCGCCGGCACGGTCCGGGGCCCGCCACCGGACCCGCCTGCGGGCCCCGCGGCCCGGCGTGCTTCACTGGACAGTGCCTCTTTGTGCCAGAAACGGAAGAGTGGATTGAGATGCTCCGCTACACGCTGATGCGCCTCGGGATCTTCGTGGGCTGCCTCGTGGTCGTCTGGGGTCTCGTCTACGCCGGAGTCTTCCCGCGCGGCCTGGGTGACTCCAACGGGATGTGGATCGTCCTGCTCTCCCTGCTGATCTCGGCGCCCATCAGCTTCGTGGTGCTGCGCAAAGAGCGCGACCGGGCCTCCGTGCAGGTCGTGGAGCGGGTCGGCCGGATGAAGGCCGACCTGGAGGCCAGCCGCAGCCAGGAGGACGTCGCCGACGACACCGCGCGGGCCCAGGGACAGGCCTCCTGACGCCGGCCCCGGCCCCGTCCGCGCCTCCGCGTCGCTCGCCGTAACCTCCGTCACAGACGCACCCGCCCCGGTTTCCCAATCCGCAGGAAACCGGGGCGCTTTGCGTTTTACGGGCATCCGGGCGCCCCGGCCTCTCAAAGTGAGGCTTTGAGTGCCTGAAAGCATGGGTGTTAAAGTCGTGTGCATGAAGCACGCAGCCGCGCCCCACCCGCCGTCGAGCGTTCCGCTCGTGGCGCGCCTGCACGTGGACCTCTGTCGGTGCGCGTCCGCGACCTGTCGCCCCTGACGTACCTCTTCATCCGTCATCGCCCACGTCAGTACAGCGCGTCCGTCCCCGCGTCCCGTCCCCTAACGGAGCATGTCCGTGTCCACACGCACGAAGTCCTTCAAGGTGCCCTTCTGGGCCCAGATACTCGCCGGTCTCGTCCTCGGCGTCCTGCTGGGCTGGCTGGCCCGCAGCCAGGACCTCTCCTGGCTGGTCACCACCCTGGAGAAGGTCGGTGGCACCTTCGTCGGCCTGCTGAAGCTGGCCGTCGCCCCCCTCGTCTTCTTCGCGATCCTGGTGTCGATCACCAACCTGCGGAAGGTCAACAACGCGGCCCGCCTGGCGTCCCGCACCCTTCTCTGGTTCATGATCACGTCGCTGATCGCGGTGGCCATCGGCCTCGTCATCGGCCTCGTCACCAACCCCGGCGCCGGCACCGGCCTGACCCCCGCCGACGGCGCCGAGCCGGAGAGCACCGGCTCGTGGATCGACTTCCTGACCGGCATCGTGCCGACCGACGTCATCACGCCGTTCACCGACCTGAACGTTCTCCAGATCGTCTTCATGGCCGCCGTCGCCGGCATCGCGGCCCTCCAGCTCGGCGAGAAGGCCCAGCCGATCCTGAACCTGAGCGAGTCGGTCCTCGCCCTTCTCCAGAAGGCCCTGTGGTGGGTCATCCGCCTCGCCCCGATCGGCACCGCCGGCCTGATCGGCAACGCCATCGCCACCTACGGCTGGGACCTGATCGGCAAGTACGCCACCTTCACCGCCGACATCTACGTCGGCTGCGCCATCGTGATGTTCGTGGTCTACCCGACGCTGCTCGCCACCGTCGCCAAGGCCAACCCGCTCCAGTTCTTCAAGGGCGCCTGGCCCGCCATCCAGCTGGCCTTCGTCTCCCGCTCCTCGGTCGGCACCATGCCGCTGACCCAGAAGGTCACCGAGCGCCTCGGGGTGCCGAAGGAGTACGCGTCCTTCGCCGTGCCGTTCGGCGCGACGACCAAGATGGACGGCTGCGCCGCGATCTACCCCGCGATCGCCGCGATCTTCGTCGCGCAGATCTTCGACATCCAGCTCGGAGTCACCGACTACCTGCTGATCGCGTTCGTCTCGGTGGTCGGCTCGGCCGCCACGGCCGGTCTCACGGGCGCCACGGTCATGCTGACGCTGACCCTGTCCACGCTCGGCCTGCCGATGGAGGGCGTCGGCCTTCTGCTCGCCATCGACCCGATCCTGGACATGATGCGCACCGCGACCAACGTCGCCGGCCAGGCCCTGGTCCCGGTCCTCGTCTCCGCCCGCGAGGGCCTGCTCGACCGCACGGCCTACGACCGGGCGCACAGCTCCCCGCTCGACGAGCCGGAGCCCGCGCGCGAGCAGGACAAGGAGCCGGTGGCCGCCGTCGCCTGACGGCCGGAACCGCCTGCCGGCCGCCGCACGGACCGTACGCTGATCCGCATGGGTGCAGGGAAGACCAGACGGATGCCGCGTGCGGTCCGTGAGCAGCAGATGCTGGACGCCGCCGTGACGATCTTCGGGCAGCGCGGCTACATGGCCGCGTCGATGGACGAGATCGCCGAACTCGCCGGTGTCTCCAAGCCGTTGGTCTACCTGTATCTGAATTCCAAGGAAGACCTCTTCAGCGCCTGCATCCGGCGCGAGGCCCAGGCGCTCGTCGCGGCCGTCCGGGCCGGCACCCGGCACGCGGACCTGCCGGCGGACCGGCAGCTCTGGAACGGCCTGACGGCCTTCTTCACGCACACCGCCCGGCACCCGGACGGCTGGGCGGTGCTGCACCTCCAGGCCCGCACCCACGGCGAGCGGTTCGCCGCCGAGGTCACGGCGCTGCGCGAGGAGATCGTCGCGTTCGTCACGCAGCTGATCGCCGCCGCCGCCCGCGAGGCCCACCGGGACCCCGACCTGCCCGAACACGAGGTCGCCGGGCTCGCCGAGGCCCTGGTCGGCGCCGCCGAGTCGCTCGCCGACTGGGCCGGTGCCACCCCGGGCGTGACGGCCCGGCAGGCGGCGGCCACCCTGATGAACTTCGCCTGGGCCGGCCTGGGCGACCTCATGCGGGGCCGCTCCTGGTCACCACCGGAGGACGACCCGGCCGCGACGGTCGCTCGGGCCGGGTAGTCGGGTAGTCGGATACCGAGCAGGGCAGGGGCGGGGACGCCGGGGCCGGGCGCACGTCCCCGTCGCCCGGCCCGGTCCGAGTTCCGGGCGCCGGCCGGTCAGGCCGGGTGGACGTCGCCGGTGAGATGCAGCCGGCCGTCCGCGGCGGCGCGCAGGTCGAACCGGCCGTCCTCCGCCCCGTACACCACCGTCCCCGGCAGCAGCACCGGCGCCCGGAACTCGGCGCCCACGACCACCGCCTCGGGCGTGCCGTGCGCGGCCAGGCACCGGGCCACCGTCCACATGCCGTGCGCGATGGCCCGCGGGAAGCCGAACAGGCGCGCGGTGAGCGGATGCAGGTGGATCGGGTTGCGGTCGCCGGACGCGGCACCGTAGCGCCGCCCCAGGTCGTCGCCGAGCCGCCACTCGCCCCGCACCGGCAGCGGACCGGGTTCGCGCCGGACCGTCCTCTCCTCGACCGGCCGGCCGGTGCGGTGCCGCGCCAGATACGTGCTGCGTGACCGCCACACGACCTCCCCGCCCCTGCGCATCTCGGTGACGACCGCGGCCTCGGTCCCGCGCCGGTGCGGCGCCAGCCCGGCGACGTGCACGGCGAGTTCGTACTCCCCGCTCGCCGGCATCGCCGCCCACCGCGTGATGCCGATCGAGGTGTGCACCAGGCCCAGCAGCGGCAGCGGGAAGTCCCGCCCGCTCATCAGCCGCATCGCCAGCGGGAAGCCCAGCACGTGCGGATACGTCACCGGAAGCGCGTCCGCCCCGGTCGCGAACCCGCACACCCGCTCGTACGCCGCCAGCCGCGCGAGATCGACGCGCAGGCCGGGCAGGACCAGGCGGGTACGGGGATGGCCGGCGTCGGGGCGGGGCCGCTTGAACGGCGAGAGCAGGGCGCCGCGCGCCAGCAGCGGCGGCAGGGCGGGCGTGCCGGTGAGGGTCGTGGTGTTCGCGTCGCCGGTCATCACGCCCCCAGCAGGCTCTGGCCGCAGACCCGCACGACCTGGCCGTTGACCGCCCCGGACGCCGGATGCGCGAGCCAGGCGGTCGTCTCGGCGACGTCGACGGGCAGCCCGCCCTGGGCGAGGGAGTTCATCCGGCGGCCCGCCTCCCGGATGAACAGCGGGACGGCCGCCGTCATCCTGGTCTCGATGAACCCCGGCGCGACCGCGTTGACCGTGACCTCGTGCTCGGCCAGGGCGCGCGGGGCCAGGGCGCGGACCAGACCGACGATCCCGGCCTTGCTCGCCCCGTAGTTGGTCTGTCCCGCGTTGCCCGCGAGCCCGGCGATGGAGGCGGTGGCCACGATCCGGCCGCCGGCCCGCAGCGTGCCGGCGGTGAGCAGCGCGTCGGTGGTGCGCAGCACGCTCGCCAGGTTGACCTCCAGCACGGAACTCCAGCGTTCGGCGGGCATGTTGACCAGTCGCCGGTCCCGGGTGACGCCCGCGTTGTGGACCAGCACGTCGAGGCCGTCGGGCAGGGCGCGGGCGATCCGGTCGCCGGCGTCGGCGGCGGTGATGTCCAGGGGCAGCGCCGTCCCGCCGAGCCGTTCCGCGACGCGCCGGGCGTCCGCCTCCGCCTGCGGCACGTCGAGGACGACGACCCGGGCGCCGTCCCGGGCCAGCGTCTCGGCGACCGCCTCGCCGATGCCGCGCGCACCGCCGGTGACCAGGGCGGTGCGGCCGGCCAGGGGGCGGTCCCAGTCGTCCGGGGTGCGGGTCCGCCCGGCGCCGACCTCGACGACCTGGCCGCTGACGTAGGCGGAGGCGGGGGAGAGCAGGAAGCGCAGGGTGGACTCGGCGGGTGCGGCGTCGGTGAGCCGGACCAGGTTGACGGTCCTGCCCCGGCCGATCTCCTTGCCGAGCGAGCGGGTGAAGCCCTCCAGTGCCTGCTGGGCGGCGGCCTGGTGGTGGTCGGCGGGATCGAGCGGGGCGCCGAGCAGGACGACCCGTCCGCTGGCGGCGATCGACCGGACGACCGGGTGCAGGGCCGCGTGCACCTCGGCCAGCGTCTCGACGTCCCGCACGCCGGTGGCGTCGAGGACGACGGCGCCCGGGGTGCCGGTGTCCTCGCCGAGTCCCGTCCGGGCGAGGACGGGGGCGAGGTCCAGGCCGGACGTGCCGGCCGTCAGGTGCAGCAGGCCGCCCTCCAGCGTGCGGGCGCCGGAGGACCGGCGCAGCAGCGGCGCCGGCTGCGGCAGGCCCAGGCGCCGGGTGAGGAAGCGGCCGGGCGCGGTGCCGGCGAGGCTGAGGTAACGGTCGGCCATGCGTGTCTCCCGGTCGGGGTCGGTGGTGGGTCGGGGTGGTGGGGTCGGGGTGCGTGGGTCGGGATGGCGCTGAGTCGGAGGGCGGTGGTCGAGGGGGGGCGGGGTGCGGTGGTCGGAGGGCAGTGGTCGGGTCGGGATGGCGCTGGGTCGGAGGGCGGTGGGTCGGGGCGCGAGCCGTCGGGGCCCGCTCGGCCGGGGCCCAGGTCGGCCGGGGCCCTCGGGCTGCGGGCCGTCCGGCTTCGGACGGCCGGGCTCCGGCCGACCGGGTTTCGGCTGGGCTTCGGACGGCCGCGGGACGGCCGACCGGGCCCCGGACGGTCGCATAGTCCTTACTCTGGAGTAAGGTTACCGGAGGTAAGTCTAGGTCGACGGTGAGGAGCAGGTCGAGATGAGCCCCGTCAGTCCACCGCCGGCGCGACGCGTCGCGATCGTCGGCGGCGCCCGCGTCCCCTTCGCCCGCTCCGACGGCCCGTACGCCACCGCCTCCAACCAGGAGATGCTGACGGCGGCCCTCGACGGGCTGGCCGAGCGCTACGGCCTGCGCGGCCCCGGCGCGGTGGACGAGTTCGTCGCCGGAGCGGTCCTCAAGCACAGCCGGGACTTCAACCTGGCCCGCGAGACCGTGCTCGGCTCGGCCCTGGACCCGCGCACACCCGCCTACGACATCCAGCAGGCCTGCGGCACCGGTCTCCAGGCGGTGATCGCCGCCGCCAACAAGATCGCCCTCGGGCAGACCGAGGCGGCGGTCGCGGGCGGCGCCGACACGGCCAGCGACGCACCCCTCGGCGTCAACGACCGGCTGCGGCGCCTGCTGCTGGAGGCGCGGCGCGCCAGGTCCCTCGCGGGCCGGGCGAGGGCCCTGGCGAGGATCCGGCCCGCCCACCTCGTCCCCGACATCCCGCGCAACGCCGAGCCGCGCACCGGCCTGTCGATGGGCGAGCACGCCGCCGTGACCGCCCGGGCCTGGGGCATCACCCGCGAGGCCCAGGACGAACTGGCGGCCGCCAGCCACCGGCGGCTGGCGGCGGCGTACGAGCGCGGCTTCTTCGAGGACCTGGTGGTCCCCTTCCGCGGCCTGACCCGCGACGAGAACCTGCGCCCGGACTCGACCCCGGAGAAACTGGCCGCGCTGAAGCCGGTGTTCGGCGTCGCGGACCCCGGCCCCACGATGACCGCGGGCAACTCGACGCCGCTGACGGACGGCGCGGCGACGGTGCTGCTGGCGAGCGAGGAGTGGGCCGAGCGGCGCGGCCTGGAGCCGCTGGCGTATCTGACGACGTACGAGACGGCGGCCGTCGACTTCGTCGCCGGTGACGTGGCGGGCGGCGAGGACGGCCTGCTGATGGCCCCGGCCCACGCGGTCCCGCGCATGCTGGAGCGGGCCGGACTGACCCTGTCCGACTTCGACCTGATCGAGATCCACGAGGCGTTCGCCTCCCAGGTGCTGGCGACCCTCGCCGCCTGGGAGAAGCGCGGGCTGCCCCCGGTGGACCGCGCCCGCCTCAACGCGGCCGGCTCCTCCCTCGCCACCGGCCACCCCTTCGCGGCGACCGGCGCCCGGATCGTGGCGACCCTGGCCAAGCTCCTCGCCGAGCGCGAGGGACCCGGCCGGGGCCTGATCTCGGTGTGCGCGGCGGGCGGCCAGGGGGTGACGGCGGTGCTGGAGCGCCCCTGAGGGCCGCCGCCCGGCCCCCGGGCCGCGGGGCCGGGCGGACGCCCGCGCACCGGGAACGTGATCTACCCTCACGTAACCTGCGGGATTGCACAGACCCGGCCCCGGACCCTCCCCGAACGTGCACCAACCCGCCACGACAGCCTCGTACGATCCCCACCTGACCGGCGGTAACCCCTGTCCGTGGCGGTCCGTCGGTGAAGGCCTCGGTGAACGCCCCGGCGCGCGAGGCACGTACCTCAGGCAGCAGGCAGTGTCGCCGCTGCACGTCCCAGGAGCCGCCCGTGTCGACCCCCCTCCCCTCCTTCGCCGCGTCCGCCGCCTTCGCCGACGCGCCCGGCCCCACCCTCGTGGAGCCCGAGATCCGGCGGCTGGACGGGACGGTCCGGGAGGCGTACGTCCCGCCCTTCGCGCCGCCGGTGCGGCACGGCTCGCTCGCCGACCTGCCGTTCGAGAACGCCGCGGCCGTGCCGGACACCGTCGTCCTCAGCCGCAAGGGCCCGGACGGGAGCTGGTCGGACGTGACGGCCGGCGAGTTCGCCGCACAGGTGCTGGCGGTGGCCAAGGGTCTGATCGCGGAGGGGCTGATGCCCGGTGACCGGCTGGCGATCATGGCCAGGACGACGTACGAGTGGACCCTCCTGGACTTCGCCGCCTGGGCGGCCGGCCTGGTGACCGTCCCGGTCTACCCGACCTCCTCCCTCTTCCAGACCCGCTGGATCGTGCAGGACTCGGGCGCCGTCGCCCTGGTCGTGGAGGAACCGGCCCAGGCCGCCGCCCTCGGCCCGGAACTCCAGCACATGCCCGACCTCAGGCACCTGTGGGTGATGGGCCAGGGGCACGTGGACCGGCTCGCGGAGACGGGCGCGGGCATCGCCGACGCCGAGGTCGACGTCCGCCGCGGCATGCTGAGCCCGGCCACGCTCGCCACCCTGATCTACACCTCCGGCACCACGGGCCGCCCGAAGGGCTGCGCCCTCACCCACGGCAACTTCTTCGCCGAGGTCGACAACGCGATCGAGCTGCTCTACCCGGTCTTCAAGGCGAGGACCGACGACGAGGCGTCCGTCCTCCTCTTCCTGCCGATGTCCCATGTCTTCGGCCGCATGGTGGCCGTGGCCTGCGTCCGCGCCCGCGTCCGCCTCGGCCACGCCCCCAGCCTGAAGCCGGAGGACCTCCTGCCGGACCTGGCGGCCTTCCGCCCCACCTGCCTGCTCACCATCCCCTACATGCTGGAGAAGGTCTTCAACACCGCCCGCGCCAAGGCCGAGTCCGGCGGACGGGCGTCGACCTTCGACCGCGCGGTGTCGGTGGCGGTGAAGTACGGCGAGGCGCGGGAGGCCCACCAGACCGGCACGGGCGGCGGCCCCTCTCGCGCCCTGAAGGCGGCCCGCGCCCTGTACGACCCCCTGGTCTACCGCCGGCTGCGCAACGCGATGGGCGGACGGGTCCGGTACGCCATCTGCGGCGGCTCCCCGCTGGGCCGCCGCCTGGCGGCCTTCTACGCCGGTGCGGGCATCGAGATCTACGAGGGCTACGGCCTGACCGAGACGACGGGCGCCGCGACGGTGACCCCGCCCCTGAAGCCCCGGCTGGGCACCGTGGGCTGGCCCCTGCCCGGCACCCGGGTCCGCATCGCCTCGGACGGCGAGATCCTGCTCGCCGGCGAGCAGGTCCTGCACGGCTACTGGGACCCGGCCGCCGGCGGCGTGGTCCCGGCCGCGCCGGACGGCTGGTTCCCCACCGGCGACATCGGCGCCCTGGACGACGAGGGGTACCTGACGATCACCGGCCGCAAGAAGGAACTGCTGATCACGGCGGGCGGCAAGAGCGTGGCGCCGGCCCCGCTGGAGAACTGGCTGCGCTCCCACCCGCTGATCTCCCAGTGCCTGGTCCTGGGCGACGCCCGCCCCTACGTCACCGCCCTGTTCACCCTCGACCCCGACGGCATCACCCACTGGCGCCGCATGATCGGCAAGCACCCGGTCCCGCCGGAGCTGCTGACCGACGACGAGGAACTGCTGGCGGTCCTGCAACGAGCGGTCGACGAGGCCAACAGGCTGGTCTCCCGCCCGGAGACCATCCGCCGCTTCGCCGTCCTCCCCCGGGACTTCACCGAGCAGGAGGGCCACCTGACCCCGTCGCTGAAGCTGCGCCGAGAGGCGATCCTGCGGGACTTCGCGGAGGCGGTGGAGAAGCTGTACGCGGACGAGGGGCGCCGCAGGCCGGCGAGATGACGGAGACGGTGCCGGTGACGGCGGCGCGAGCGGTGGCGAGCTACGAGGAATTCACCCGGAATTCAGCGGGGTGAGTCCTCCGGAAAGGGGCGGAAAAGGGCAGGAGCCCCGTCGCCGGTGTGGCGTGGGGCTCCTTGGGTACTGCTGGTCGATCAGACAGGAGTGACGTTCTCCGCCTGCGGGCCCTTCGGGCCCTGCGTGACGTCGAAGGACACCTGCTGGTTCTCCTCGAGGGACCGGAAGCCGGTCGCGTTGATCGCGGAGTAGTGGACGAAGACGTCGGGGCCGCCGCCCTCCTGGGCGATGAAACCAAAGCCCTTTTCGGCGTTGAACCACTTAACGGTTCCGGTAGCCATAAGCCCTCCTTGGGCTCAAAAGGGTTGCCCTGCTCCAGAACCAGCAAGTGTGAAGATGAATTCTGCACAACTGCATACGTCTGATAATGACTAGAGCCTGCGGTCACATGCTCCGCAGGCTCTGCACTGCAAGGGAAACCAAACTGCAACTTGCGGCGAGCCTAGCACGCGGGAGACCGAAAGCAATAGAGGCCAAGATCACTTCACCCGTATGTTTGAACACATCCGCCGTCCGGCTGACGCCGGGGTCGGCGCCGGGCGGGCGCCGGGCGAGGGCTAGCCTCACGATGTGGACAATTCTCGCACCCGGCCGCGTGTCGGC
This sequence comes from Streptomyces sp. NPDC031049, assembly GCF_055571015.1. Lineage (NCBI taxonomy): Bacteria > Bacillati > Actinomycetota > Actinomycetes > Kitasatosporales > Streptomycetaceae > Streptomyces > Streptomyces sp. NPDC031049. The sequence goes on along the minus strand of NZ_JBVIGC010000021.1, from coordinate 56,614 downwards.
CACATCCAGTTCCTGAACTGCCTGCCCCTGTACTGGGGGCTCGCGAGAACGGGCACGCTCCTCGACTTCGAGCTGACGAAGGACACCCCGGAGAAGCTCAGCGAGCAGCTCGTGCGAGGCGACCTGGACATCGGACCGGTCACCCTGGTCGAGTTCCTCAAGCACGCCGACCAGCTCGTCGCCTTCCCCGACATCGCCGTCGGCTGCGACGGCCCGGTGATGTCGTGCGTGATCGTCTCGCAGGTCCCGCTGGAGAATCTGGACGGTGCCCGGGTCGCCCTCGGGTCGACCTCGCGCACCTCCGTCCGGCTCGCCCAGCTGCTGCTGGCCGAGCGCTTCGGCGTGGCGCCGGACTACTACAGCTGCCCGCCGGACCTGAGCCTGATGATGCGGGAGGCCGACGCGGCCGTGCTGATCGGGGACGCGGCGCTGCGGGCCAACATGCTCGACGGCCCCCGCTTCGGCCTGGACGTGCACGACCTGGGCGCTCTGTGGAAGGAGTGGACGGGCCTGCCGTTCGTCTTCGCGGTCTGGGCGGCGCGGCGCGCATACGCCGAACGCGAGCCGGAGATCACCCGCAAGGTGCACGAGGCCTTCCTGGAGTCCCGCAACCTCTCCCTGGAGGAGGTCGGCAAGGTCGCCGAGCAGGCGGCCCGCTGGGAGGACTTCGACGAGAGCACCCTCGCGCAGTACTTCACCACCCTGGACTTCCGCTTCGGCGCCCCGCAGCTGGAGGCGGTCGCGGAGTTCGCCCGCCGGGTCGGCCCGACGACCGGCTTCCCGGCCGACGTGAAGGTCGACCTGCTCCGGCCCTGAACCCCGTCGCACGCCCGGCACTACCCTGCTGGGGAGCCGGGCGTACGGCCGTACGGGCCACCGGCGCACGGGGGGAGGGGACGCCATGCAGCCGCTGGAGACCGGGGAACCCACCGTCGTGGGGCCCTACCGGCTGCTCGGCCGGCTGGGCTCCGGCGGAATGGGCCGGGTCTACCTGGGCCGCAGCGCCGGGGGCCGCACGGTCGCCGTGAAGATCGTGCACCCGCACTTCGCGCTGGACGAGGAGTTCCGGGCCCGTTTCCGCCGCGAGGTGGAGGCCGCGCGAAGGGTGGGCGGCGCCTGGACCGCGCCCGTCCTGGACGCCGACCCGCAGGCCCCCGTGCCCTGGGTGGCCACGGCGTACGTGGCCGGCCCCTCGCTGACGGCGGCGGTCGCCCACTGCGGCGCGCTGCCGGAGGGCACCGTACGGGCGCTGGGCGCGGGCCTCGGCGAGGCGCTGGCCGCCGTGCACGACCTGGGTCTCGTCCACCGCGACGTGAAGCCGTCCAACGTCCTGCTCACCCTCGACGGCCCCCTCCTGATCGACTTCGGTATCGCCCGTGCCACCGAGGGCACCTCCCGCACGGAGCCCGGGGCGGGCACGGCGTCCCTGACCTCGACCGGCGTGTCGATCGGCTCGCCCGGCTACATGGCGCCCGAGCAGATCCTCGGCAAGGGCGTCACGGGCGCGGCGGACGTCTTCTCGCTGGGCGCGGTCCTCGCCTTCGCGGCGACCGGCGAGCCGCCGTTCCCGGGCGACTCCTCGGCCGCCCTGCTCTACAAGGTCGTCCATGAGGAGCCCGAGCTGGGCGCGCTGGACGGGGAGGTGCGGGAGGTGGCCGAGGCGTGCCTGGCCAAGGACCCGGCCGCCCGTCCGGTCCCGCAGGAGATCGCCCGCCGGCTGTCCCCGCGGGGCGCGGCCCGCCTGGTGGCGGACGGCTGGCTCCCCGGCCCCCTGGTGGAACAGGTCAGCCGCAGCGTCGTACAGCTGCTCAACCTGGAGGCGACGGGGGAGGCGCCGGCGGCGGCGTCCGGCCCGGTGGGCTTCAGCAGGCCCTCGGTGGGCGAGCCGGGGGGAACGGCGTCCGGGGTGCGGGGCGCGCAGTGGCAGGGAAGTCCGTCGGCCGGGGGTGTGCCGGCGGGTGGGGCGCCGGGCGGGGGTGCGTCGGCCGGGGATGCGTCGGCTGGTGGCGTGACGGCCGGGGGCGTGCCGGCTGGAGGCGTGTACGCCGAGGGCGCGTCGACCGGTGACGGTGTGTCGTCCGGAGCCCTGGCGTCCGGGGGCGCGCCGGCTGGTCCGGTGACGGCGGGGGCGTTCGGGCCGCCGCCGGTCATGCCGCCGGGGCCGCCACCGGCGGCACCGCCCGGACCGGCGTCCGCGGTGCCCTCGCCGCGGGACGAGCGCCCGTACGAGCGGACCCGGACCGCGGCCGGCCGGCCCGGCAGGGCCTCCCTCTCCGTGGCGGCCACGTCGGCCCCGGAGGGCACCGGCCGGGTCCGCAGAGTGAGCTGCACGGTCGCCCTCGCGGTGGCCGGCGCGCTGGCCGCCGTGACCGTCGGCTCGGTGTTCGTCCTCGACCTGCTGCCGGGCAGCTCCGGCGGCAAGGGGAACGACGCCGCCCCGCGGCCCTCCGCGTCGGTCTCCGCCGCCCCCTCCGACCCGCCCCGCGGAGGTGCCGGCGAGCCGGTCCCGGACGCCTACCTCGGCACGTGGGAGGGCCAGGCCGTCGCACGGGACGGCAACATTCCGATGGGCACGTTCCGGCTGACCGTCGAGAAGGCCGGGGCGGGCGAGCGGCTGGGCACCCTGCGCCACACCGACCTGCTCGGCGGCACCTGCGACGACGTCCTGACGTTGAAGCAGGTGACGGACGAGCACATCGTCGCGAGCGCGGTCGGCGCCGAGGGCAACCGCGGCGTCTGCGACCAGGCCCGGCACACCGTCCGCCTCACCCCCGTCGGCGACGACCTGCGCTACGAGTCCGACAGCAAGGGCTCGGGGCGCCCCGAGGCCCGCCTGTCGAAGATCGAGTAGCGCGCGGTGTCCCGCCTGCCCGCGCTCGCCACGTCCGGGTCCCCCGCCCTCGGCGCTCACTAAGGTGACTGCGGCGGCGAGCGGAGTGGAGGGGGAGCCGACAGGTGACGCAGAAACCGGGCGCGGCCGAGCATTTGGAGCAGGGGACGCAGGCGGAGCAGACGCAGGCAGGGCAGGGGAAGCAGGCGGAGCAGACGCAGGCTGGGCAGGGGACGCAGGCGGGGCACGAGAGGCAGGCGGAGCAGGAGACGCAGGCGGGTCACGGAACACGCGCGGGGCAGGGGGAGCCGTGACCGGCACGGCCGTCGGCGCGGTGCTCGTCGCCGTCGCCGTCCTGTGGGGCGCGGCGTCCGGCGCGCTGCTGCCGCGCGCCGCCTACCGCTTCGCGGCCCCGGCCGGGGAGCCGTGGCGGGCGCGGTGCCCGCGCGGGCACCCGGTCCCCGGCTGGCTCGGCCGGGCCCGGTGCCGCCGATGCGCGGCGGACGCCGCGTCGTACGCCCCCGGCCCGGCCGCCCCCGCCGCCGTCACCGCCGTCGTCTGCGCCGCGCTCGCCGCCGCCACCGGTACCCGGCCCGAACTGGCCGTCTGGCTGCTGCTCGCGCCCGTCGGCGTGCTGCTGGCGGTCGTCGACCTGCGGGTGGCCCGGCTGCCCGACCCGCTCACCCTGCCGTTCGCCGGCGCCGCGCTCGCGCTGCTCGGTGCGGCCGCGCTCATGCCCGAGCACGCCGGGTCCTGGACCACCGCCCTGCTCGGCGTCCCGGCCCTGGGCGCCGGCTACTTCGTGCTGTGGCTGATCAACCCGGCCGGCATGGGCTTCGGCGACGTGAAACTGGCCCTCGGAGCCGGTGCCGTACTCGGCTGGTACGGCTGGTCGGCGGTGATGCTCGGCACCCTCGCCGGGTTCGTGCTCGGGGCGCTGTACGGCGGGGCACTCGTCGTCGCGCGCCGGGCCGGGCGCCGGACGGCCGTCGCCTTCGGGCCGTTCCTCCTCGCGGGAACCTTCCTCGGCGTGGTCGTGGGAGCCGGCGCAGCCTGAGGAAGGCCGGGGAAAACCCCTGGCGTACGCTGGTCGAGTCCGTCCACAACCCTTACGAACCTTGCGAAAGGGACGCCGGTGACCGAGAAGGCCGACCTTCAGACCGTCCTCGACCGTGCCGCCGCCGGTGGGCGGATCACCCCCGAAGAGGCCCTCGTCCTCTACCGCGACGCCCCCCTGCACGCGCTGGGCGCCGCCGCGGACGCCGCCCGCAGGCGGAAGTACGCCGGTACGGAGCACATCGCCACGTACATCATCGAGCGCAACATCAACTACACCAACGTATGCGTCACGGCGTGCAAGTTCTGCGCCTTCTACGCGGCCCCGAAGGACACGGCGAAGGGCTGGACCCGCGACCTCGACGACATCCTGCGCCGCTGCGCGGAGACCGTCGAACTGGGCGGCACGCAGATCATGTTCCAGGGCGGACACCACCCGGACTACGGCGTCGAGTACTACGAGAAGCACTTCGCCGCCATCAAGAAGGCGTTCCCGCAGCTCGTCATCCACAGCCTGGGGGCGAGCGAGGTCGAGCACATGGCGCGGATCTCGAAGGTGTCGGTCGAGGAGGCGATCCAGCGCATCCACGCGGCCGGGCTCGACTCCTTCGCCGGCGCCGGCGCCGAACTGCTGCCCGAGCGGCCGCGCAAGGCCATCGCGCCGCTGAAGGAGTCCGGCGAGCGCTGGCTGGAGATCATGGAGATCGCCCACAACCTGGGCGTCGAGTCCACGTCCACCATGCTCATGGGCACCGGCGAGACCAACGCCGAGCGGATCGAGCACCTGCGGATGATCCGGGACGTGCAGGACCGCACCGGCGGCTTCCGCGCCTTCATCCCCTACACCTACCAGCCCGAGAACAACCACCTGAAGGGCCGCACCCAGGCCACGCTCTTCGAGTACCTGCGGATGATCGCCATCGCCCGGCTCTTCCTGGACAACGTGGCGCACATCCAGGGCTCCTGGCTGACCACCGGCAAGGAGGTCGGCCAGCTCTCCCTGCACTACGGCGCCGACGACCTCGGCTCGATCATGCTGGAGGAGAACGTCGTCTCCTCCGCCGGCGCCAAGCACCGCTCCAACCGGCTGGAGATCATCGACCTGATCCGCCGGGCGGGCCGTGTCCCGGCGCAGCGCTCGACGACGTACGAGCACCTGGTCGTCCACGACGACCCGGCGAACGACCCGGTCGACGAGCAGGTGATGTCCCACATCTCGTCCACCGCGATCGAGGGCGGCACCGCCCACCCGGAGCTGAAGCTCCTCGCCTCCAACTGACGCCGCCGTGCTCACGATCCACGTCGCCGAGGCCTCGCCCGAGGCGGCCGTCCTGGTCGACGGCGCGCAGATCGCCGCCGTCGGCCCCTACGAGGAGCTGGCCGCCGCCCACCCGCGGGCGCGGGTGCGGCGCTGGCCCGGCATCCTCACGCCCGGCCTGCTCAACCCCTACGGCCCCGAACTGCTGGAGCAGGCCTACCATCCCGACCCGCGCGAGGCCGACCGGCTCGGCACCGAGCCGGTCCTCGGCAGCCGCGGGCGGGCGCTGCTGAACGCCGCCCCGTCCGCCGCGGGGGCCAGCGCACGCCGCGGGGTGCAGCGGATGCTGGCGCACGGCACGGTCGCGATCGCCGGTGAACTGCGCGGCCGGGCCGCGCTGGACGCCGTGCGCCGGGCGGGTCTCGCCGTGGGCGGCCGTCCGGCCGGCCTGCCGGGGCCGCCGTCGTTCTCCCCGGTGCCGCTCGTGCTGCTGCCGGGCCTCGCCGCCGGAGGGGCCGCGCGGTTCGCGGTGTTCGACGTGCCCGACCGGGCCGCGCTCGTGCGCCGGGGCGCCTCGACGTGCGTGGCCACGGTCGTCGGCGGCCGTCTGGTGTACAGGCGGGCGTAGGCACAAGGGGGCAGCCTGCCACAATGGGGGCGTGACCCGCGCTTCCCTGAACAAGCAGCCGCACGAAGTCGCCTCGATGTTCGATGACGTGGCGGAACGGTACGACCTCACCAACGACGTGCTGTCGCTCGGCCAGGACCGGGTGTGGCGCAAGGAGGTCGCCCGGGCCGTCGACGCCCGCCCCGCGCAGAAGGTCCTCGACCTCGCGGCGGGGACGGCCACCTCCTCCCTCCCCTTCGCCCGCACCGGCGCGTACGTCGTCCCGTGCGACTTCTCCCTCGGCATGCTCCAGGTCGGCAAGCGGCGCCACGCGTGGCTGCCGTTCACCGCCGGGGACGCCACCCGGCTGCCCTTCGCCGACGACGTCTTCGACGCCGTCACCATCTCCTTCGGGCTGCGCAACGTCCAGGACACGGACGCCGCGCTGCGCGAGATGTACCGGGTGACGCGGCCCGGCGGACGGGTCGTCATCTGCGAGTTCTCGCACCCGACGTGGGCGCCGTTCCGCACCGTCTACACCGAGTACCTGATGCGCGCCCTGCCGCCCGTCGCCCGTGCCGTCTCCTCCAACCCGGAGGCGTACGTCTACCTCGCGGAGTCCATCCGCGCCTGGCCCGACCAGGCCGGCCTGGCCGCACGGCTGCGCGACGCAGGCTGGTCGAAGGTGGCCTGGCGGAACCTGACCGGCGGCGTGGTCGCGCTGCACCGGGGGTTCAAGGAGGCCTGACCGGTCAGCCGGAGGCGCCCGGGGCCGGGTACCGGTCAGCCGGAGGCGCCCAGCGCCGAGCAGGCGGGACGGTCGCGCGGCTCGGCCAGTTCCCGCCGCAGGCCGCCCCGCGGCGGTCTCGGCTCCCGCGGTTGCCGGATGCCGCCGCCGCCCTCGCCCTCCGCGCAGCCGAGCCAGACGAACACCGTCGACTCCCGCGGCACCTCGGCCCCGGGACGCGGGTACTGGCGTACGACGTACTCGAGGACGGCGTGGTGGAAGTCGGGCCGGTCCGGCGCGGTCAGGGCCAGGCCCCGCGCCCGGGCCGCTTCCCGGGCGTCCACGGCCATGAGTCCGACCAGGTGGGGAACGCGTACTTCGGGCGTCTCGCGTATGGTGCGCACAGATGTCACCCCCAGCGGTACGGGCAGAGTAGCCCCGCCGCGCATCCGCCGGAAGCGTCATGTGGCTATCTGTGACGAACGGTCACCCTCGGTCACAGAGTGAGCCGGTAGCAGTGCCCCTCCCGCTCCGAGGCCGGTGTCGTGAAGACCTCCGCCAACCGCATGCCCAGGCGCCGCGTGACCGCGATGGACCGGGCGTTGCGGGCGTCGACCATCGCCACCACGTCCGTCACCCCCGCCGCCCGCACCCGCTCCAGGGTCTGCCGTGCCGCCGCCGTGACGTACCCCCTGCCCCAGTACGCCCGGCCGAGCCGCCAGCCGATCTCGATCTCCCCCGTGGGGCCCCAGTCCCGGGGCCACGGCTGCGCGCCGGTGAAGCCGACGACCTCGCCGCGCTCGTCGAGCACCGTCCACAGGCAGAAGCCCAGCTCGGCGTCGTGCCGCCGCTGACGGGCGGTGAGTTCCTCGTACACCGACAGCTCGGCCGTCCGTCCGCCGTGGAACTCCATGACCTCGGGGTCGGCGAAGACCCGGTGCCAGGCGAGGGCGTCCTCGTGGGTGGGGACGCGCAACCGCACGGCGGGCGTGCGGTCCGCAGGAGCCGGGTCCACAGGAGTCGGGTCCACAGGAGTCCGGTCCGCTGGAGTGGGGTCCACAGGGGCTCGGTTCACGGAGGCAGCCCTTCAGCCGGGAGATCGGTGACGCTGAATAGACTGCCCATGTCCGGTGCCGGTCGGCACGCAGATTCTGAACTTGGGGAGATCCCGCCGTGACCGTCGAGACTGAGCCCCTCTCCGAGAACACCGCCGACGTGATCGTCGTGGGCGCGGGGCCGGCCGGCTCCACGACCGCGTACCACCTGGCCCGGGCCGGACTCGACGTCCTGCTGCTGGAGAAGACCGCGTTCCCCCGCGAGAAGGTCTGCGGCGACGGACTCACGCCGCGCGCGACCAAGCAGCTCGTGGCGATGGGCATCGACATCTCCGAGGAGGCCGGCTGGCTGCGCAACAAGGGTCTGCGCATCATCGGCGGCGGCGTCCGCCTCCAGCTGGACTGGCCCGAGCTGGCGTCCTTCCCCGACTACGGACTCGTCCGCAAGCGCGACGACTTCGACGAACAGCTCGCCCGGCAGGCCCAGAAGGCCGGCGCCCGGCTCTACGAGCGCTGCAACGTCGGCGCCCCGATCGTCGACGACCGCACCGGCCGCATCACGGGCGTCAAGGCCAAGCTGGGCGAGGACAAGCGGGAGGTCACCTTCCACGCGCCGCTGGTCGTCGCCGCCGACGGCAACTCCACCCGGCTGTCGCTGGCGATGGGCCTGCACCGCCGCGAGGACCGTCCGATGGGCGTCGCCGTCCGCACCTACTTCACCAGCCCCCGCCACGACGACGACTACCTGGAGTCCTGGCTGGAACTGTGGGACCGGCGCGGCCCCCAGGACCGCCTGCTGCCCGGCTACGGCTGGATCTTCGGCATGGGCGACGGGACGAGCAACGTCGGCCTCGGCGTCCTCAACACCTCCGACTCCTTCAAGGAGCTGGACTGGCGCGAGGTGCTCAAGGCCTGGTGCGCCTCCATGCCCGAGGACTGGGGCTACACGCCGGAGAACATGACCGGGCCCATCCGCGGGGCCGCGCTGCCGATGGCCTTCAACCGCCAGCCGCACTACACGCGCGGCCTGCTGCTCGTCGGCGACGCGGGGGGCCTGGTGAACCCCTTCAACGGCGAGGGCATCGCCTACGCCATGGAGTCCGGCCAGATCGCCGCCGACGTCATCGTGCAGGCGCACGCGCGGGCGACGCCGGCCCAGCGCGAGACCGCCCTCCAGCGCTACCCGCGGGTCCTGAAGGACACCTACGGCGGCTACTACACGCTCGGCCGCGCCTTCGTGAAGCTCATCGGCAACCCGAAGGTCATGCAGATCGCGGCGCAGCGGGGCCTGACGCACCCGATGCTGATGCGGTTCACCCTCAAGCTCCTGGCCAACCTGACCGACCCCACGGGCGGCGACGCGATGGACCGCATCATCAACGGCCTGACCAAGGTGGCGCCGAAGGCGTGACGCGCGCGGGCGGCGGGACCGCACGTTCCCGCCGCCGACGGCCGCAGCCCCCGGCACCGCCGTAGCGCCGGGTACCGCCGAAGCACCCGACACGGCTGGAGCGCCCGGCACGGCCGAAGCGCCCGGCACGGCCGAAGGGCCGCAGCCCCCGAGCGGCTGCGGCCCTTCTTCGCGTCCGTGTGCGCGGGTGCCGGAACTACAGCACGCGCACCGCGCCGCTCGGCGGGTCGTAGTCCAGCGACGCCTGTACGACGCCGGAGGACGGGTTCTGCGCGCCGACGAACTGGCCGTTGCCGATGTAGACGGCCACGTGGTACGCGCTGCCGGCGCCGCCCCAGTAGAGGATGTCGCCCGGCTGGAGGTTGCTCAGCGAGACCTGGGTGCCGGCGGTGGACTGCGACTGCGAGACCCGCGGCAGGTCCACGCCGACCTGGCGGAAGGCGGCCTGCACCAGGCCGGAGCAGTCCCAGGAGTTGGGGCCGGTGCCGCCGGAGACGTAGGCGTCGCCGACCTGGGCCTGCACGAAGGAGACGACCGCCGCGGCGGAGCCGGTGGCGGAGGTGCTGGTGCTCGTGGAGGCGCCGGCGGAGGCGGAGGACCCCGTGGAGCCGGTGTCCACGGAGGCGCTCAGGGTGGCGCGCTCGCTGCTGCGGGCGGCGCGCTCGGCGGCGGCCTTGCGGGCGGCCTCCTCGGCCTTCTTCCGCTCCTCCTCCGCCTTCTTCTTGGCTTCCTTCAGGTCCGCCTTGGCTTCCTTGGCGGCCTTCGCGGCGGCCGCGTCACGCTCGGCACGCAGCTCGTAGTTCGCAGCCGCCAGCTGGGTGGCCTCCGCGGACTGGGCGACCTGAGCGGCCAGGTCACCCGTCAGGGTGGGCAGTTCCAGCGTCTGCGTGACCGGCTCGGCGGCATTCGCCGACCCGGCGGCCCCGGCCACGGCCAGGGTGCTGAGGACGCCACCGGTGACTCCGGCCCGCATCGCGATTTTGGACGCGCTGCGGCGGGGCTTCCGGTGGCTGCGTATGTGAGCGGTGTGGGACATGGAAACAACCGGTATCAGGAGCTCCTCCATACCTTCAAGAAACGTGTGCTGCGCCACAGTTGTTCAACCGAGCCCCTGAATCCCGGGCGTGTCGGCCTTTATTGACGCCGTAACGGACATTGCGGACGCCTGTGATACGCCTGTGATCACGGGCTTTGATCGTTACGCCCGAATTGCTCCCCGCCTACCACTGGTTGAGGCGGTTGGCCAAGCCCGCTTCTCACGGGCCTCTCATCGATGTGGCGGAGGTCACGGAACGGTTACCGCTGCGGTCGCGTCCCGCGCGCCCGTGCCGGGGTCGCGGCGCCACGGTCCGCTCGTGAACGCGTGCACGCGTCCACACCGGGCTCCGCTCCTCCCTCTGATGTGTGAACGGGTTCCTCTACCAAGAGATCGCGTCCGGCACCAATTTGCATGCGCGGGAACCCTCTTGATATGGAGACGCACCCTCTGGCCAGCGGCGACGAGCGAAAATGTCACCTCTGGTGACCACTCGGACGCTTCCTGTACGAAGATCACCGCTGATACGACTTCATGATCCTTCGTCAGGTGGTGGAGATCACAAAGCTTGTGCAATACCCCGTGTCGCAGATCACAGAGCCGCGGGCATAAGATGCGGAGCAGTTGGGCTTGTGACCTGCTTCACATGTTCTCGATCTTCGCCGGGACCAGCGGGGTTCGTGGGACTGCCGGGGCGGAAGTGAGCCCAGTGCAACCGCCAGCAGTCAGTGCCGACTGAGAGGAGCGAGGAGCGGTGAACGCGTATGCGCCCATCCTCGTACTGGGAGCCCTCGGGGCAGGCTTTGCGATCTTCTCCGTGGTCATGGCCACGCTGATCGGTCCGAAGCGGTACAACCGGGCCAAGCTCGAGGCCTACGAGTGCGGGATCGAGCCGACCCCCACGCCGGCCGGCGGCGGGCGCTTCCCGATCAAGTACTACCTGACGGCGATGCTCTTCATCATCTTCGATATCGAGATCGTCTTCCTCTACCCCTGGGCCGTCACCTTCGACGCCCTGGGGATTTTCGGGCTCGTGGAGATGTTGCTCTTCGTGCTCACCGTCTTCGTCGCGTACGCGTACGTATGGCGGCGCGGCGGCCTGGAATGGGACTGAGGGGCCTTTAGTCATGGGACTCGAAGAAAAGCTGCCGAGCGGCTTCCTGCTGACCACCGTCGAGCAGGCCGCGGGCTGGGTGCGCAAGGCGTCGGTCTTCCCCGCCACCTTCGGCCTGGCGTGCTGCGCCATCGAGATGATGACCACCGGCGCCGGTCGCTACGACCTGGCGCGCTTCGGCATGGAGGTCTTCCGCGGCTCACCGCGGCAGGCGGACCTCATGATCGTCGCGGGCCGGGTCAGTCAGAAGATGGCGCCGGTGCTGCGGCAGGTCTACGACCAGATGCCGAACCCCAAGTGGGTGATCTCCATGGGGGTCTGCGCCTCCTCCGGCGGCATGTTCAACAACTACGCGATCGTCCAGGGCGTCGACCACATCGTCCCGGTCGACATCTATCTGCCCGGCTGCCCGCCACGGCCGGAGATGCTGGTGGACGCCATCCTCAAGCTGCACCAGAAGATCCAGAACTCCAAGCTCGGTGTGAACGCCGAGGAGGCGGCCCAGGAGGCGGAGCAGGCGGCGCTCAAGGCCCTGCCCACCATCGAGATGAAGGGGCTGCTGCGATGAGCGACGCGAACGGCACCGCGGGCGGCGCGGGCGGCGTGAACCCCGAGAAGGACCTCTCCGCCGAGAACCTCCCCGGTCAGCGGGGCCAGGGCGGCGAGGAGATCCGCGTCCAGCGCGGCATGTTCGGCGCCAACAACGGCGGCGACACCTCCGGTTACGGCGGACTGGTCCGCTCGGTCCGACTCCCGGGGCCGGCGAGCAGGCCGTACGGCGGCTGGTTCGACGAGGTCGCCGACGAACTCGAGGGCGCGCTGGAGGAACAGGGCCTGCTGCCCGAGAACGCCATCGAGAAGACGGTCGTCGACCGCGGCGAGCTGACCTTCCACATCGAACGCGAGCACCTGGTCCGCGTCGCCCGCACCCTGCGCGACGACCCGGCCCTGCGCTTCGAGCTGTGCACCGGCGTCAGCGGCGTCCACTACCCGAACGACAAGGGCCGCGAGCTCCACGCCGTCTACCACCTGCGCTCGATCACCCACAACCGGCTGATCCGCCTGGAGGTCAGCGCCCCCGACAGCGACCCGCACATCCCGTCGTTGTTCTCCGTCTATCCGACGAACGACTGGCACGAGCGCGAGACGTACGACTTCTTCGGCATCGTCTTCGACGGTCACCCGGCCCTGACGCGGATCATGATGCCGGACGACTGGCAGGGCCATCCGCAGCGCAAGGACTACCCCCTCGGCGGCATCCCCGTCGAGTACAAGGGCGCCCAGATCCCGGCTCCGGACCAGCGGAGGTCGTACTCATGAGCACTTCCCACGCCTCCCCTCGGGAGACCACCGAAGGCACCGTCTACACGGTCACCGGCGGCGACTGGGACGAGGTCGTCCAGTCCGCGGCCCGCGCCGACGACGAGCGCATCGTCGTCAACATGGGTCCCCAGCACCCCTCCACCCACGGTGTGCTCCGCCTGATCCTGGAGATCGACGGCGAGACCGTCACCGAGGCCCGCTGCGGCATCGGCTACCTGCACACCGGCATCGAGAAGAACCTCGAGTACCGGACGTGGACCCAGGGCACCACGTTCGTGACGCGCATGGACTACCTGACCTCGTTCTTCAACGAGGCGGCGTACTGCCTCGCGGTCGAGCGCCTGCTCGGCATCGAGGACGAGATCCCCGACCGCGCCACGATCATCCGGGTGCTCCTGATGGAGCTGAACCGGCTCTCCTCCCACCTGGTGTGCATCGCCACCGGCGGCATGGAACTCGGCGCCACCACGATCATGATCTACGGCTTCCGTGATCGTGAACTGATTCTCGACATCTACGAGCTGATCACCGGCCTGCGGATGAACCACGCCTACATCCGCCCCGGCGGACTCGCCCAGGACCTGCCCCCGGGCTCGGTGGACCACATCCGCGAGTTCGTGAAGCAGATGAGGAAGAACCTCCCGGAGTACGACAAGCTCGCCACCGGGAACCCCCTCTTCAAGGGCCGGATGCAGGACATCGGCTACCTCGACCTGGCCGGCTGCATGGCGCTCGGCGCGACCGGCCCCATCCTGCGCTCCACCGGCCTGCCGCACGACCTGCGGAAGGCGCAGCCGTACTGCGGTTACGAGACGTACGACTTCGACGTCCCGACCGCCGACACCTGCGACGCCTACGGCCGCTTCCTGATCCGCCTGGAGGAGATGCGCCAGTCGCTCAGGATCATCGAGCAGTGCCTGGACCGGCTGGAGCCCGGCCCGGTCATGGTCGGCGACAAGAAGATCGCCTGGCCGGCCCAGCTCGCCCTGGGACCGGACGGGCTCGGCAACTCCCTCGACCACATCAAGAAGATCATGGGCACCTCCATGGAGGCCCTGATCCACCACTTCAAGCTGGTCACCGAGGGCTTCCGCGTCCCACCGGGACAGGCCTACGTGGCGGTCGAGTCGCCCAAGGGCGAACTCGGGGCGCACGTCGTCTCCGACGGCGGCACCCGTCCCTACCGGGTCCACTTCCGGGACCCGTCCTTCACCAACCTTCAGGCGATGGCGGCGATGTGCGAGGGCGGCCAGGTCGCCGACGTCATCGTCGCCGTCGCGTCCATCGACCCCGTGATGGGAGGCGTCGACCGGTGACCACCAGTTCCTCGGAGCAGGGTGTCAGCCTCGGCATGCCCGAGCTGCCCGCGCCCGACTACCCGGACGACGTCCGAGCGCGACTGGAGTCCGACGCGCGCGAGATCGTCGCCCGCTACCCGGACTCCCGGTCCGCCCTGCTGCCGCTGCTGCACCTGGTGCAGTCGGAGGAGGGCCACGTCACGCGCACCGGGATGCGGTTCTGCGCGGACGTGCTCGGTCTGACCACCGCCGAGGTGACCGCCGTCGCGACCTTCTACACCATGTACCGGCGCCGCCCCTCCGGCGACTACCAGGTCGGGGTCTGCACCAACACCCTGTGCGCGGTCATGGGCGGCGACGCCATCTTCGAAGAGCTCCAGGAACACCTGGGCGTCGGCAACGGCGAGACCACCGACGACGGCAAGGTCACCCTGGAGCACATCGAGTGCAACGCGGCCTGCGACTACGCCCCCGTCGTGATGGTCAACTGGGAGTTCTTCGACAACCAGACCCCGGACAGCGCCCGGCGGCTCGTCGACGACCTGCGCGCGGGACGGCCGGTCACGCCCACGCGCGGTGCGCCGCTGTGCACCTTCAAGGAGACCGCCCGGATCCTGGCGGGCTTCCCCGACGAGCGCGAGGGCGCCCTCGAGGCCGGGGGGAGCGGCGGACCCGCCTCCCTGATCGGCCTGAAGCTGGCGAAGGGCGAGACCTCCGCCGCGCGCGTGGTGCACCCGCGGGACGGCGGGCCGCACGACGCCGAGGGACGGGCCGTGCACGACCCGTCGCCGACGGAGCACCTCAGCTCGCACGACGCGCCGCAGGACACATCGGCCTCCGACCCGTCCCACCCGTCGGGCCCTGTCGCCGAGGAGGGGGAGTGATGACCTTGGCAGCCGAGATCAAGGACACCAGCCCGGAGAAGCTGCTCGCACCCGTGCTGTCGGCCTTCTGGGACGAGGACGAGTCCTGGACCCTGGACGTCTACCGGAGGCACGAGGGGTACGAGGGGCTCCGCAAGGCGCTGGCGATGTCGCCGGACGACCTGATCGCGTACGTCAAGGACTCCGGTCTGCGCGGACGCGGCGGCGCGGGGTTCCCCACCGGAATGAAGTGGCAGTTCATTCCCCAGGGGGACGGCAAGCCTCACTATCTAGTTGTCAACGCCGACGAATCGGAGCCGGGAACCTGCAAGGACATCCCGCTCCTCTTCGCGAACCCGCACAGCCTCATCGAGGGCATCGTGATCGCGTGCTACGCCATCCGGTCGTCGCATGCCTTCATCTATCTGCGGGGTGAAGTCGTCCCCGTGCTGCGGCGGTTGCACTCGGCCGTCGCCGAGGCCTACGCGGCGGGCTTCCTCGGCGAGAACATCCTGGGCAGCGGACTCGACCTCGACGTCACCGTGCACGCGGGCGCGGGCGCGTACATCTGCGGTGAGGAGACCGCGCTGCTCGACTCGCTCGAAGGCCGCCGGGGCCAACCGCGGCTTCGTCCCCCCTTCCCTGCGGTGGCAGGCCTCTATGCCTGCCCGACTGTGGTGAACAACGTCGAATCCATCGCGTCGGTTCCCGCGATCCTGAACAAGGGCAAGGAATGGTTCAGGTCGATGGGCAGCGAGAAGTCCCCGGGCTTCACGCTCTACTCGCTCAGCGGCCACGTCGCCAGGCCCGGCCAGTACGAGGCGCCGCTCGGCATCACGCTGCGCCAGCTCCTCGACATGAGCGGCGGGATGCGCCCCGGCCACCGGCTGAAGTTCTGGACACCGGGCGGCTCCTCCACGCCGATGTTCACCGACGAGCACCTCGACGTGCCCCTCGACTACGAGGGAGTGGGCGCGGCGGGTTCCATGCTCGGCACCAAGGCCCTCCAGTGCTTCGACGAGACGACCTGCGTGGTCCGCGCCGTCACCCGCTGGACCGAGTTCTACGCCCACGAGTCCTGCGGCAAGTGCACCCCCTGCCGCGAGGGGACGTACTGGCTCGTGCAGTTGCTGCGCGACATCGAGGCCGGCAAGGGCTCGATGGAGGACCTCGACAAGCTGAACGACATCGCCGACAACATCAACGGCAAGTCGTTCTGCGCCCTCGGCGACGGCGCCGCCTCGCCGATCTTCTCCTCGCTCAAGTACTTCCGTGAGGAGTACGAGCAGCACATCACGGGCCGTGGCTGCCCCTTCGACCCGGCCAGGTCGACGGCCTGGGCCGACCACCGTACGGAGGTGAACGCATGACTGTGACCACGAGCGCTCCCTCCGGCGGGGGAGAGGCCGCGGTCCCGCCCGAGGACCTCGTGACGCTGACGATCGACGGCATCGAGATCAGCGTGCCCAAGGGCACCTTGGTCATCCGGGCCGCCGAGCAGCTCGGCATCGAGATCCCCCGGTTCTGCGACCACCCGCTCCTCGACCCGGCCGGCGCCTGCCGGCAGTGCATCGTCGAGGTCGAGGGCCAGCGCAAGCCCATGGCGTCCTGCACCATCACCTGCACCGACGGGATGGTGGTCAAGACCCAGCTCACCTCGCCGGTCGCCGAGAAGGCCCAGCACGGGGTGATGGAGCTGCTGCTCATCAACCACCCCCTGGACTGCCCGGTCTGCGACAAGGGCGGCGAGTGCCCGTTGCAGAACCAGGCGATGTCGCACGGCAACGAGGAGTCCCGCTTCGAGGGGAAGAAGCGGACCTTCGAGAAGCCCGTGCCCATCTCCACGCAGGTGCTGCTCGACCGCGAGCGGTGCGTGCTGTGCGCCCGCTGCACCCGGTTCTCCAACCAGGTCGCCGGCGACCCGATGATCGAACTACTCGAACGCGGCGCGCTCCAGCAGGTCGGCACCGGCGAGGGCGACCCCTTCGAGTCGTACTTCTCCGGCAACACCATCCAGATCTGCCCGGTCGGCGCGCTCACCTCGGCCGCGTACCGGTTCCGCTCCCGCCCCTTCGACCTGGTGTCCTCCCCGAGCGTGTGCGAGCACTGCTCGGGCGGCTGCGCCACCCGCACCGATCACCGGCGCGGCAAGGTCATGCGCCGCCTCGCGGCCAACGACCCCGAGGTCAACGAGGAGTGGATCTGCGACAAGGGACGCTTCGCGTTCCGGTACGCGCAGCTGCGGGACCGCCTCGACACACCGCTGATCCGCAACGCCGAGGGCGACCTGGAACCGGCCTCCTGGCCGGAGGCGCTCCAGATCGCCGCACAGGGGCTGCTCGCCTCCCGGGGCCGTACCGGTGTCCTGACCGGTGGGCGGCTCACCGTGGAGGACGCCTACGCGTACAGCAAGTTCGCGCGCGTGGCGCTCGACACCAACGACATCGACTTCCGCGCGCGCGTGCACAGCGGTGAGGAGGCCGACTTCCTGGCCGCCCGGATCGCCGGCCGCGGCCGTGACCTCGACGGCACGGGTGTCACCTACACCGCCCTGGAGAAGGCACCGGCCGTGCTGCTCGTCGGGTTCGAGGCCGAGGAGGAGGCGCCCGGCGTCTTCCTGCGGCTGCGCAAGGCCTGGCGCAAGCACGGGCAGCGGGTGTTCTCGCTGGCCACGCACGCCACGCGCGGCCTGGAGAAGGCCGGCGGCACGCTGCTGCCGGCGGCCCCCGGCACCGAGACCGAGTGGCTGGACGCGCTCGCGAGCGGCGTCGGCCTGGAGGACCCGGGAACCGCCGCGGCCGAGGCGCTGCGCACCGAGGGCGCGGTGATCGTCGTCGGTGAGCGGCTGGCCGCCGTCGCCGGTGGTCTCACCGCGGCCGTACGGACCGCGGCGGCGACCGGCGCCCGGCTGGTGTGGATCCCGCGCCGGGCCGGCGAGCGCGGCGCGATCGAGGCGGGCGCGCTGCCGTCGTTGCTGCCGGGCGGGCGTCCGGCCACCGACCCGCGCGCGCGTGAGCAGGTCGCCGCCGCCTGGGGCGTCGCCGACCTGCCGCACCGCTACGGCCGCGACACCGGCCAGATCCTGGAGGCAGCCGAGAGCGGCGAACTCCAGGCGCTGCTGGTGGCGGGCGTGGAGATCGCCGACCTGCCCGACCCGGCACGCGCGCGTGCGGCACTCGCGGAGGTCGGCTTCGTGGTCTCGCTGGAGCTGCGGCCCAGCGAGGTCACCGCACTCGCCGACGTCGTCCTGCCCGTCGCGGCGGTCGCCGAGAAGGCCGGCACCTTCCTCAACTGGGAAGGCAGGGTCCGCTCCTTCGAGGCGGCGCTCAAGCCCGACCAGATGACCCGCCGCCCCGCGCCGACCGACGCGCGCGTGCTGCAAATGCTGGCCGACGCCATGGACGTCCACCTGGGACTGCCGGACCTGCGGACCGTGCGCGCGGAGATCGACCGGCTCGGTGCGTGGGACGGGCCGACGGCCGGCGAGCCGGTCGAGACCGCGGGCGCGCTGCCCCGGCCCGCCGCCGGGGAGGCCGTGCTCGCCGGGCACCGGCTCCTGCTCGACCAGGGCGTGCTCCAGCGGGGCGACGAGGCGCTCGCCGGCACCCGGCACGCCGCCCGTGCCCGGCTGTCCGCCGCCACGGCCGCCGAGGCCGGCGTCGAGGACGGCGACGTCCTCGCGGTCACCGGCACCGCCGGCACCGTCGAACTGCCCTTGCAGATCACCGAGATGCCCGACCGGGTGGTCTGGCTGCCGCTGAACTCCACCGGTACCGGCGTCGCCTCCGACGCCGGGGCGCTGCCCGGAGCCCTCGTCCGCATCGGCCCGGCGACGTCCGTCGGCGAGGCCCCCAAGGAGGTGGAGGCATGAGCCCGTACCTCGCCACCGAGGACCTGACGGTCCTCGCCGCGGAAGACCTGTCGATGTTCGGCCGCGACCCCTGGTGGCTGATCCTCATCAAGGCGGTCTTCTGCTTCGCCTTCCTGATGGTGACCGTGCTGATCTCCATCGTGATGGAGCGCAAGGTCGTCGCCTGGATGCAGCGGCGCGTCGGCCCGAACCGGCACGGCCCCTGGGGCATGCTCCAGTCGCTCGCCGACGGCGTGAAGCTGATGCTCAAGGAGGACGTCGTCGTCAAGCGCGCCGACAAGGTGGTGTACGTCCTCGCGCCGGTCGTCGCGGCCGTCCCCGCGTTCATGGCGATCGCGGTGATCCCCTTCGGACCGGCCGGCAACGAGATCTCGATCTTCGGTCAGCGCACCACGATGCAGCTCACCGACCTGCCGATCGCGCTGCTGTACATCCTCGCGGTCGCCTCGGTCGGCATCTACGGCCTCGTGCTGGCGGGCTGGAGTTCCGGGTCGACCTATCCGCTGCTCGGCGGCCTGCGCTCGTGCGCGCAGATGATCTCGTACGAGATCGCGATGGGCGCCGCGTTCGCCTCCGTCTTCCTCTACTCGGGGTCGATGTCGACGTCGGCGATCGTCGAGCAGCAGGCGGACCGCTGGTACCTGGTGCTGCTGCCGGTGTCCTTCCTCATCTACATGGTGACGATGGTCGGCGAGGTCAACCGCGCCCCCTTCGACATGCCGGAGTCCGAGGGCGACCTGGTCGGCGGCTTCAACACCGAGTACTCGTCCATCAAGTTCGCGATGTTCATGCTGGCCGAGTACATCAACATGGTGACCGTCTCGGCCGTCGCCGTCACCCTCTTCCTCGGCGGCTGGCGGGCCCCGTGGCCCATCAGCACCTTCTGGGAGGGCGCGAACCACGGCTGGTGGCCGATGCTCTGGTTCACCGGCAAGCTCCTGACGCTGCTCTTCATGTTCGTGTGGCTGCGCGGCACCCTCCCGCGGGTCCGCTACGACCAGCTGATGAAGCTCGGCTGGAAGGTCCTCATCCCGGCCTCCCTGGTGTGGCTGATGATGGTCGCCACCGTGCGGGCGCTGCGCAACGAGAACTACGGCTTCGGGGACATCGCCCTGTACATCGCCGGCGCCGTCATCGTCCTGCTGGTGCTGTCCTTCGTCGTCGACATGTTCCGCGACAGGTCCAAGCGGGCCGAACAGCCCGTCCAGGAGCCGCCCGCGTTCGACCCGATGGCCGGCGGGTTCCCCGTACCGCCGCTGCCGGGACAGGAGCTGCCGCCGGTGCCGCGCCGCCGCCCGCGCCGGGAGCGAGAGCTGATTGTCAGTGGCGGGCCCGATACTCACAGTGACGGACCCCTGGGCGGATCAACGGATGGAAAGGAGGCGTCCGATGGCTGAGGAACCCAAGGACACCAAGCCCGGTTTCCAGAACCCCGTGGCCGGCTTCGGCGTGACCTTCAAGGCCATGTTCAAGAAGCGGCTCACCGAGCAGTACCCGGAGCAGCAGAAGACCACCGCTCCGCGCTTCCACGGACGGCACCAGCTCAACCGCCATCCCGACGGCCTGGAGAAGTGCGTCGGCTGCGAGCTGTGCGCCTGGGCGTGCCCCGCCGACGCGATCTACGTGGAGGGCGCGGACAACACCGACGAGGAGCGCTACTCGCCGGGCGAGCGGTACGGCCGCGTCTACCAGATCAACTACGCCCGCTGCATCCTGTGCGGCCTGTGCATCGAGGCGTGCCCCACGCGCGCGCTGACGATGACCAACGAGTTCGAACTGGCCGACTCCAGCCGGGCCGACCTCATCTACACCAAGGAGCAGCTGCTCGCCGGTCTGGAGGAGGGCATGGTCGACACCCCCCATGCCATCTACCCCGGGACCGACGAGCAGGACTACTACCGGGGCCTGGTGACGGAGGCCGCGCCCGGCACGCAGCAGCAGGTCGCGCACTCCGAGGGCGAGGTGGTCCAGGAGGGCGACTCGACCTTCGGCGGGACCGAGCCGGCCTCCGAGAAGGTGATCGGCCGATGACCGAGCAGCTCGCCGCCTACTCCACCTCCACCGGAGAGGCAGTCCAGTTCTGGATCCTCGGCACGGTCGCCGTGATCGGCGCCCTGTGCACCGTCTTCATGAAGAAGGCCGTGCACAGTGCGCTCTGCCTCGCCGGGACCATGATCGTGCTGGCGGTGTTCTACCTGGCCAACGGCGCCTACTTCCTCGGTGTCGTGCAGATCATCGTCTACACCGGCGCGATCATGATGCTGTTCCTGTTCGTCGTGATGCTCGTCGGCGTCACCGCGGCGGACTCCCTGAAGGAGACCATCAGGGGACAGCGCTGGCTGGCCCTGCTGTGCGGGCTCGGCTTCGGCATCCTCCTGGTCGGCGGCATCGGCAACGCCGCCCTGACGGAGTTCACCGGCCTCGGCCAGGCGAACGCGAACGGCAACGTGGAGGGCCTCGCGTCCCTCATCTTCACCAGGTACGTCTTCGCCTTCGAGGTCACCGGCGCCCTGCTCATCACGGCCGCCGTCGGCGCCATGGTCCTCACCCACCGCGAGCGCACCGAGCGGGCCAGGACCCAGCGGGAGCTGGCCGAGCAGCGGGTGCGCGAGGGCACCTACCTGCCGCCGCTGCCGGCGCCCGGTGTGTACGCCCGGCACAACGCCGTCGACATCGCCGGGCTGCTGCCCGACGGCACGCCGTCCGACCTCACGGTCAGCAAGACGCTGCGCGAGCGCGGCCAGATCCGTGACGTGTCGCAGGAGGCGCTCAACGACCTGCGGGCGCTGGAGCAGCGCGCCGAGGAGCGGCTGGAGCGCAAGGCGGTCGGTCCGGCCACCTTCAAGCGGGCCGAGGAGGCGTCGAAGTGAACCCCGTCAATTATCTGTACCTAGCGGCCCTGTTGTTCACGATCGGCGCCACCGGCGTGCTGATCCGGCGCAACGCGATCGTCGTGTTCATGTGCGTCGAGCTGATGCTCAACGCCTGCAACCTCGCCTTCGTCGCCTTCTCCCGGATGCACGGCAATCTCGACGGCCAGGTCATCGCGTTCTTCACGATGGTCGTCGCCGCCGCGGAGGTCGTGGTGGGGCTCGCGATCATCGTGTCCCTGTTCCGTTCCCGCCATTCGGCCTCGGTCGACGACGCCAGCCTGATGAAGCTGTAGAGGGGTCGCTCAATCGTGGAGAACTTGATTGCGCTGCTGGTGGCGGCGCCCCTGCTCGGAGCGGCGGTCCTGCTGTGCGGTGGACGCCGGCTGGACGCCGTCGGACACTGGATCGGCACCCTGCTCGCCGCCGTGTCCTTCGCCCTCGGCCTGGTCCTCTTCGCCGACATGCTCGGCAAGGGCGCCGAGGACCGCACCCTCACCCAGCACCTGTTCAGCTGGATCCCGGTCGAAGGCTTCCAGGCCGACGTCGCCTTCCGGCTCGACCAGCTGTCGATGACGTTCGTCCTGCTGATCACCGGTGTCGGCTCGCTGATCCACCTGTACTCCGTGGGGTACATGGAGCACGACGAGCGCCGCCGCCGCTTCTTCGGCTACCTGAACCTGTTCCTCGCGGCGATGCTGATCCTGGTCCTCGCCGACAACTACCTGCTGCTGTACGTCGGCTGGGAGGGCGTGGGCCTCGCCTCCTACCTGCTGATCGGCTTCTGGCAGCACAAGCCCAGTGCCGCCACGGCCGCGAAGAAGGCCTTCCTCGTCAACCGCGTCGGCGACATGGGCCTGTCCATCGCGATCATGCTGATGTTCCTGTGGTTCGGCACCTTCGCCTTCGGGCCGGTGCTCGGCGGCCACGGGGAAGCGGGACTCGCCGGTGAGGCCGGCGAGGGCAAGCTCACCGCCATCGCCCTGATGCTGCTGCTCGCCGCCTGCGGCAAGTCCGCCCAGGTGCCGCTGCAATCCTGGCTCGGGGACGCGATGGAGGGCCCGACCCCGGTCTCCGCCCTCATCCACGCCGCGACGATGGTGACGGCGGGCGTCTACCTGATCGTCCGGTCCGGGGCCGTCTTCAACGGCGCGCCCGACGCGCAGCTGGTGGTCGCCATCGTCGGCGCGGTCACGCTGCTGTTCGGTGCGATCGTCGGTTGCGCCAAGGACGACATCAAGAAGGCGCTGGCCGGCTCGACCATGTCGCAGATCGGCTACATGGTGCTGGCCGCGGGCCTCGGCCCCATCGGCTACGTCTTCGCGATCATGCACCTGGTGACGCACGGCTTCTTCAAGGCCGGCCTGTTCCTCGGCGCCGGTTCGGTCATGCACGGCATGAACGACGAGGTCGACATGCGCCGCTACGGCGGACTGCGCAAGTACATGCCGGTCACCTTCGTCACCTTCGGCCTCGGCTACCTCGCCATCATCGGCTTCCCGGGCCTGTCCGGCTTCTTCTCCAAGGACAAGATCATCGAGGCGGCGTTCGCCAAGGGCGGCACCGAGGGCTGGATCCTCGGCGGCGTGGCCCTGCTGGGCGCGGCCATCACGGCGTACTACATGACGCGCGTGATGCTGATGACGTTCTTCGGCGAGGAGCGCTGGCGCAACGCCCCGACGCCGTCCCCGGCCCAGCCGGACGTGGAGCCCGCCGCCGAGACGCGCGGCGAGTACACACCGCCGCACCCGCACGAATCGCCCAAGGTCATGACGATCCCCATGATCGTGCTGGCCGTCGGGTCGGTCGCCGGCGGTGCGTTCTTCAGCATCGGGGACCGCTTCGTGCACTGGCTGGAGCCGATCACCGACCACGCGCACGGCCACCCGCCGGTCAGCGCGCTCACGGTGACGCTGTCCACGGTCGCCGTGATGGTCGTCGGCGTCGCGATCGCCTGGGCGCAGTACGGGCGCCGCCCGGTCCCGGCCGTCGCCCCGCGAGGCTCGCTGCTCACCCGGGCCGCCCGCCGCGACCTGCTCCAGGACGACTTCAACCACGTGGTCCTGGTCCGCGGCGGCGAACACCTCACGCGCTCCCTGGTGTACGTCGACCACAGCCTGGTCGACGGCGTGGTCAACGGCACGGCGGCCTCGGTCGGCGGCCTGTCCGGGCGGATGCGCAAGCTTCAGAACGGCTTCGCGCGCTCGTATGCGGTCTCGATGTTCGGCGGTGCGGCGGTCCTCGTCGCCGCGACCCTGCTGATGAGGGCGGTCTGATACCGATGTCCTTTCCCCTGCTGACAGCGACGGCGGTGCTCCCGGCCGTCGGGGCGATCGCCACGGCCGCCGTGCCGGCCGCGAAGCGCACCGCGGCCAAGTGGCTCGCGCTGCTGTTCTCGCTGGCCACACTCGCTCTCGCGATCACGGTGCTGGTCCGCTTCGACCCCGGCGGCGACCGCTACCAGCTCACCGAGTCCCACGCCTGGATCGCGGACTTCGGCGTCAGGTACGAGCTGGGCGTGGACGGCATCGCGGTGGCGCTCATCGCGCTGACCGCCGTGCTGATCCCGTTCATCATCCTCGCGGGCTGGCACGACGCCGACCCGCTGGAGACCGGCAGCCGGCGCTGGCGGCCCACCCAGGGCTTCTTCGCGCTGATCCTGCTGGTCGAGGCGATGGTGATCCTCTCCTTCGAGGCCACCGACGTCTTCCTCTTCTACATCTTCTTCGAAGCCATGCTCATCCCGATGTACTTCCTCATCGGCGGCTTCGGGGACCGTGCCCACGAGCACGGTGAGAAGGCGGCGGCGACGCAGCGGTCGTACGCGGCGGTGAAGTTCCTGCTCTACAACCTGGCCGGCGGTCTGATCATGCTGGCCGCGGTGATCGGCCTGTACGTGGTCGCCGGGAACTTCTCCCTCACGGAGATCGCGCAGGCCCGCGCGAGCGGCGAGCTTCAGATGGCGACCAGCACCGAGCGCTGGCTGTTCCTCGGCTTCTTCTTCGCCTTCGCGGTGAAGGCGCCGCTGTGGCCGCTGCACACCTGGCTGCCCAACGCCATGCAGGAATCCACCGCACCGGTCGCCGTGCTGATCACGGCGGTGGTGGACAAGGTGGGCACCTTCGCGATGCTCCGCTTCTGCCTCCAGCTGTTCCCGGAGGCCAGCAAGTGGGCGACGCCCGTCATCCTGGTCCTGGCGCTGGTCAGCATCATCTACGGCGCGCTGCTGGCGGTCGGCCAGCGGGACATCAAGCGGCTGGTGGCCTACGCGTCGATCTCCCACTTCGGCTTCATCATCATGGGCATCTTCGCGATGACCAGCCAGGGCCAGTCCGGAGCGACGCTCTACATGGTCAACCACGGCATCTCCACCGCCGCGCTGATGCTGGTGGCCGGCTTCCTCATCTCGCGGCGCGGCTCGCGGCTCATCGCCGACTACGGCGGTGTGCAGAAGGTCGCACCGGTGCTCGCCGGCACCTTCCTGATCGGCGGCCTGGCGACGCTGTCGCTGCCGGGCCTCGCGCCCTTCGTGAGCGAGTTCCTGGTCCTGGTCGGCACGTTCACGCGTTATCCGGTGGTCGGCATCATCGCCACCTTCGGCATCGTCCTCGCCGCGCTCTACACCCTCGTCCTGTACCAGCGGACGATGACGGGCCCGGTGAAGCCCGAGGTCGCCAAGATGCCGGACCTGCGGCTGCGTGAGCTGGTGGTGGTGGGGCCGCTGGTCGCCCTGCTGATCCTCCTGGGCGTGTACCCGAAGCCGCTCACGGACGTGGTCAATCCGGCGGTCGAGCAGACCATGTCGGACGTACAGAAGAAGGACCCCCAGCCCGAGGTGGAGGCGGCCAAGTGAGCGCAACAGCCGTCCACAGCCTGTGGACAACGGCGGCCACCGCGGCCGAACCGATCGCGAAGATCGATGCTCCCAAGATCGAGTACGGGCAGCTCGCGCCCACCCTGATCGTCGTCGGCGCGGCGATCCTCGGGATCGTCGTCGAGGCGTTCGTCCCGCGCCGGTCCCGCTACTACGTGCAGATGTTCGTGTCCGCCGTCGCGCTCACCGCCGCCTTCGCCGCGGTCGTCGCGCTCGCGTCGACCGGATACGGCACGACCAAGGCGGGCATCGCGGCGATGGGCGCGATCGCCGTCGACGGACCCGCCCTCTTCTTGCAGGGCACCATCCTGCTGGCCGGACTGGTCGGTCTGTTCACCTTCGCCGAGCGCCGTCTCGACCCGGCCGCGCACGGCAACCGCGTCGACTCCTTCGCCGCCCAGGCGGCGTCCGTGCCGGGCAGCGACAGCGAGAAGAAGGCGGTCAAGGCCGGCTTCACCACCACCGAGGTGTTCCCGCTGCTGATGTTCGCGGTGGCCGGCATGCTGATCTTCCCGGCGGCCAACGACCTGCTGACGCTGTTCGTGGCCCTGGAGGTCTTCTCCCTGCCGCTGTACCTGCTGTGCGCGCTGGCCCGCCGCAAGCGGCTGATGTCACAGGAGGCGGCGGTCAAGTACTTCCTGCTCGGCGCGTTCGCCTCCGCGTTCACCCTGTTCGGCATCGCCCTGCTCTACGGCTACGCGGGCTCGATGTCGTACGGCACGATCGCGCAGGTCGTCGAC
Organism: Streptomyces sp. NPDC031049; assembly: GCF_055571015.1. Classification (NCBI taxonomy): domain Bacteria; kingdom Bacillati; phylum Actinomycetota; class Actinomycetes; order Kitasatosporales; family Streptomycetaceae; genus Streptomyces; species Streptomyces sp. NPDC031049. The sequence continues at coordinate 30,681 of NZ_JBVIGC010000021.1, read as the reverse complement.
GGCACGGTGCAGACCGTCACCCCGGCGCTCGCGCAGACCATGGGCAACGACGCGCTGCTCCTCGTCGGCTCCGCCCTGGTCGTCATGGGCCTGCTGTTCAAGGTGGGCGCGGTGCCGTTCCACATGTGGACGCCGGACGTGTACCAGGGCGCGCCGACGCCGGTGACCGGGTTCATGGCGGCGGCCACGAAGGTGGCGGCCTTCGGCGCCCTGCTCCGCATCCTCTACGTGGTCCTGCCCGGCCTGCGCTGGGACTGGCGGCCGGTGATGTGGGCGGTGGCGATCGTCACCATGCTGGCCGGCGCGATCGTCGCGATCACGCAGACCGACATCAAGCGGCTGCTGGCGTACTCGTCGATCGCGCACGCGGGCTTCATCCTGGCGGGTGTCATCGCGGTCACGCCCGACGGCATCTCCTCCGTCCTGTTCTACCTGGCGGCGTACTCGTTCGTGACGATCGGCGCGTTCGCCGTGGTCACGCTGGTGCGGGACGCGGGCGGCGAGGCGACGCACCTGTCGAAGTGGGCGGGGCTGGGCCGCCGGTCGCCGCTGGTGGCGGCGGTGTTCGCGGTGTTCCTGCTGGCCTTCGCGGGCATTCCGCTGACCTCCGGCTTCGCGGGCAAGTTCGCCGTGTTCAAGGCGGCGGCGGAGGGCGGCGCGGTCCCGCTGGTCGTGATCGGCGTGATCTCGTCGGCGATCGCGGCGTTCTTCTACATCCGGGTCATCGTGCTGATGTTCTTCAGCGAGCCCCGTCCGGAGGGCCCGACGGTCGCGGTGCCGTCGCCGCTGACGATGACGGCGATCGGCATCGGCGTCGCGGTCACGGTGGTGCTCGGTGTGGCACCGCAGTACTTCCTGGACCTCGCCGGACAGGCGGGGGTGTTCGTGCGCTGACGCGGCACGGCGCACGCGGTACGGGGCGGCCCGGCACCCTTCGGGGGGTGCCGGGCCGCCCTCTGCCGCGCTGGGGTGCTCACTCGCCGCCGCCGCGGCGCGGCCTGATGCCGGTGAGGTCGAGGTCCGCCGGGAAGGGAGCGCTCACCTTCATGCGCTCCCGGAAGATGCCCACGCCGGTGTAGGCGCCGGTGGTGGGCTCCAGCTCGAAGGCGTGGACGGCGGCGAGGCCCTTGTCGTTCTCGACCCGCCAGTAGTGCGGGATGCCCGCGCGGGCGTACTTCAGAGGCTTGGTCTCGCGGTCGCGGGAGACGGAGTCGGCCGAGACGACCTCGACGGCCAGCGTGACGGCAGCGGCCGGGTAGCGGGTCTGCTCCGGGTCCTCGACCACGTCCGCGCGGACCACGATCACATCGGGCTCGGGCCGGTTCTGCCGGTCGATGTCGATGGTGAACTCGCGGACGACCTCGAATTCCGCCGGGGCGAGGGACTGCAGCTGCCAATTGAAGAAGTCGACAGCACGCGAGTGGAAGAGTGTCTGCGGACTCACGAAGACGAGGCTCCCGTCGATCAGTTCCGTGTGCGGAGGCAGATTCGGGAGGCGGTCCAGGTCGTCGGCGGTCCAGCCGCCCTCGGGAGGGATCGGCCAGGTGGGCGTGGACGCCTTCGGTGCGACGCTCATCAAAGCTCCCATGGGACGGAGTCTCGCCGGTGCAATCAGACTATCCGCCGGAAACGGGCGGGTCTCCCGCGAACGTGTGAACGACGATCGTGTCCTTGACGGGGCCGGGGCGGACGGTGAGAAGGGCGGCCTGTGGATAACTCCCGGGGGTGTCGGTGCGGGGCCCTATCGTGGAGGCAGTGCTCGGGGGAGTGCTTGACGAGGTGGCCGGGACGGGGCAGGACGTACGGGGGACAGGACGATGGGCGGGACGGCAGTGATCGGCGAGACCAGGACGACAGGGACGGCGACGGACGGTGGGGCGCTCGCCGCGCTGCGCCGGGTCTTCGGCTACGAGGCGTTCCGCGGTGAGCAGGAAGCGGTCATCGACCATGTGGTGGCCGGCGGCGACGCCGTCGTGCTCATGCCGACCGGCGGCGGCAAGTCGCTCTGCTACCAGGTCCCCTCCCTGGTCCGGCCCGGTACGGGCATCGTGGTCTCGCCGCTCATCGCGCTCATGCAGGACCAGGTGGACGCACTGCGTGCGCTGGGCGTGCGTGCGGGGTTCATGAACTCGACGCAGGACTTCGACGAGCGACGGATGGTCGAGGCCGAGTTCCTGGCCGGGGAGCTGGACCTGCTCTACCTGGCCCCCGAGCGGCTGCGCCTGGACAGCACCCTCGAGCTGCTCTCCCGCGGAAAGATCGCCGTCTTCGCGATCGACGAGGCGCACTGCGTCTCGCAGTGGGGTCACGACTTCCGGCCCGACTACCTGTCCCTTTCGCTGCTCGGCGAGCGCTGGCCCGACGTGCCCCGGATCGCGCTCACGGCGACGGCCACCCGCGCGACCCACCGGGAGATCACCGAGCGGCTGAACATGCCGGCGGCCCGCCACTTCGTGGCGAGCTTCGACCGGCCCAACATCCAGTACCGGATCGTGCCGAAGACCGACGCCAAGAAGCAGCTGCTGAGCTTCCTGCGCGAGGAGCACCCCGGCGACGCGGGCATCGTCTACTGCCTCTCGCGCAATTCGGTCGAGAAGACGGCCGAGTTCCTGACCCGCAACGGCATCGAGGCGGTGCCGTACCACGCGGGCCTGGACGCCGGCACCCGCGCCGCCCACCAGGCGCGCTTCCTCCGCGAGGAGGGCCTGGTGGTCGTGGCGACCATCGCCTTCGGCATGGGCATCGACAAGCCGGACGTGCGCTTCGTCGCCCACCTCGACCTGCCCAAGTCGGTCGAGGGCTACTACCAGGAGACCGGCCGCGCCGGCCGCGACGGACTCCCGTCGACGGCGTGGATGGCCTACGGCCTCAACGACGTCGTCCAGCAGCGCAAGCTGATCCAGTCCGGCGAGGGCGACGAGGCGTTCCGCCGCCGCGCCCAGGCCCACCTGGACGCCATGCTGGCGCTGTGCGAGACCGTCCGGTGCCGCCGCGGCCAGCTCCTCGCCTACTTCGGGCAGGACCCGGACGAGGCGGGCTGCGGCAACTGCGACACCTGCCTGACCCCGCCCGAGACCTGGGACGGCACGGTCGCCGCGCAGAAGGTGCTGTCGACGGTGGTGCGGCTCAAGCGCGAGCGCGGGCAGAAGTTCGGCGCGGGACAGATCATCGACATCCTGCTGGGCAAGCGGACCGCCAAGGTGATCCAGTTCGACCACGACCAGCTCTCCGTGTTCGGTATCGGAGAGGAGCTGACCGAGGGCGAGTGGCGGGGCGTCGTCCGGCAGTTGCTGGCCCAGGGGCTGCTCGCCGTCGAAGGGGAGTACGGGACGCTCGTGCTGACCGACGCCAGCGCGGCGGTGCTGCGCCGCGAGCGGGAGGTGCCGCTGCGCAAGGAGCCGAAGAAGCCGGCGGCGGCGCGCGCGTCGGGCGGGTCGCGGGGCGAGCGCAAGCCCAAGGCCGCCGCGGCCGAGCTCCCCGAGGAACTGCTGCCCGCCTTCGAGGCGCTGCGCGCCTGGCGTGCGGAGCAGGCCCGCGAGCAGGGCGTCCCGGCGTACGTGATCTTCCATGACGCCACGCTGCGCGAGATCGCCACGGTGTGGCCGACGTCGATCGAGCAGCTCGGCGGCATCAGCGGCGTCGGCGAGAAGAAGCTGACGACGTACGGGGAAGGCGTGCTGGCGGTACTGGCCGGACTGGGCGGCGCGGGCGACCCGGCGACGGCGTCCGACGGCGGCCCGGACGACCGGCCCGAGGACGAGCCGGACCCGGGGCACACGGACCTGAGATAGCCGCTCCCCGGAGCCGGGCGGCGACTGCCCAGCCGGGCGGCGACCGCCCCGCAGGAGCGTCAGGACAGCGCCGTCAGGCCCGGTGCGAAGGTGATCAGCAGGGGGATCAGCGGCACCAGTGCCGCCACGGTCGACGTCAGTGCGCGGTGGCGGCGCCGTGGGCGGGGCTGGGGTTCCAGGAGGCGGTCGACGCGCTCCCCGAGCAGACGGTGGCTGGAGGCGCAGGACAGCACGCCCCGGTGCTGGTTCAGCTCGATCAGGGCGAGCGCGGTGGTGAGGTGGCCGCAGCGGCGGGAGGCGGTGTCGTCGGCGGCGAGTTCGACCAGGCGGTGGGTCTGGTCGCAGAAGTGGGCGAAGAGCGGGATACGGGGGAAGCCGGTGGCCAGTGCGGTGGAGAGGTGGAGCAGCCAGTCGTGGCGGGCGCGGGCGTGGCCGCGCTCGTGGGTGAGGACGGCGTCGAGCTGGTGGTCGGTGAGGCGGTGCAGGGCGCCGGTGGTGACGATCAGCTGGGGCGGGTTGCCCGGCATCCACCAGGCGTCCGGGTACTCGTCCTCCAGGACCAGGAGCGGGCCGCGTTCGGCGGGCAGCCCGGCCGGCAGGTCGGGAGCGCGCTCGCGCAGGTGGGCGCGGGAGCGGGCGCGGCGCCGGCGGGCCTCGACCAGCTCACGGCCGAGCATGGCGGTCGTCCAGGCGGCGCCGCAGGCCAGCAGCAGGGTGAGGGCGGCGGCCCAGGCCGGGCCGGCGGAGAGGTTGTACGCCTCGGTCACCGCGGGCGGCGCGGGGGCGAAGAGCTGGGCGCGGACGGTGCCGAAGATGGCGGCGGCGCTCAGCGCCAGAGCCGTCAGGCAGCTCAGCAGCACGGTGGCGACCAGGCACTGCCACACCCACAGCGCGACGACGGGATCCCGCTCGGGCCAGGTGGCGCGGGTCAGCGCACGCGGCGCGGGCACGGCGGCGGTCAGGGCGACGACGCTCAGCAGGAGCAGGCAGACGGTCATGCCACGGGCTCCGGTTCCTGGTCGGAAGGCGGCTTCGGCTCTGGTTCGTGCGGGCGGGAAGGGAGCGACGCGCACACCGCCCGCCGCCAGTATGACGGGGACGGGCGGTGTGAGTCAGGTGCTGACGACCGTCGGATGCGGCGAAGTTCCGGGGCGGGACGCCCGCAGGAGGGCGCCCCGCGCCGGCATCCGCCTCAGCACCGGCCGTCCCGGGGGCCAGGAGGCCGTGAGGCGTCCCCCGCGGCTCGCGTCAGCCCGCGGTGATCCGCCCCGTCACCTCCCCGAGCCCGACGCGCGTGCCGTCCGGACCCGGGGCCCACGCCGACAGGGTGACCACGTCGCCGTCCTCGAGGAACGTGCGCTTGCCGTCGGGGAGTTCCAGCGGGTCGCGGCCGTTCCACGTCAGTTCCAGCAGGGACCCGCGCTCCCGCTCGGTGGGACCGCTCACCGTGCCCGAGCCGTAGAGGTCGCCGGTGCGCAGGGAGGCCCCGTTCACGGTCATGTGGGCCAACTGCTGCGCGGCGGTCCAGTACATGGTGGAGAACGGCGGCTCGGAGACGACATGGCCGTTGATCGCCACGGAGATCCGCAGGTCGAAGCCGCCGGGCTCGTCAGCGGAGTCGTCGAGATAGGGCAGCAGCTCGTGGGTGCGCTCCGGAGGAGAGACCCGCGCCTCGTCCAGGGCGTCCAGCGGCGTGATCCACGCCGACACCGACGTGGCGAAGGACTTCCCGAGGAACGGGCCGAGGGGGACGTACTCCCAGGCCTGGATGTCCCGCGCGGACCAGTCGTTGAGGAGGCACAGCCCGAAGACGTGCTCGCGGAAGTCCCCGAGCGGCACCGGCCGGCCCAGCTCGGACGGCACACCGACCACGAAGCCGACCTCGGCCTCGATGTCCAGCCGGACGGACGGACCGAAGACCGGCGCGGCGTCGGCGGGCGCCTTGCGCTGACCCGACGGCCGTACGACGTCCGTGCCGGACACCACGACCGTGCCGGAGCGGCCGTGGTAGCCGATCGGAAGGTGCTTCCAGTTCGGGGTCAGGGAGTCGGCCGCGTCGGGGCGGAAGATCTGGCCGACGTTCCGGGCGTGGTTCTCGGAGGCGTAGAAGTCGACGTAGTCGGCGACCTCGAAGGGCAGGTGCAGGGTCACCGACGACAGGGGGTGGAACAGCGGTTCCAGGGTCTGGCGGTGGGAGGGGACCGTCACCCAGGCCGTGAGCGCGCGCCGGACGTCCGACCAGGCGGTGCGGCCGGCCGCCAGCAGCGGGTTGAGGGTGGGCCGCGCGAGCAGGGAGGCGTACGGCGAGCCGAGCGCGCGGGCCGCCGCGCCGACGTCGAGGACGTGGTCGCCGAGCCGGACGCCCACCGTCCGCTCCTGCGTGCCGGGGATCGAGAACACGCCGTACGGGAGGTTGTGCGGACCGAAGGGGTCGCCCTCGGGGACATCGAAGGGGGGCATCGGGTGCTGCCTCGCTTTCGTGCTCGCCATGTGCGCCGTGCGCGCCGGGTGCGCCACGTGTTCCGTGGCCGGGCCACACGTTACGGCGGACACGCCGGTCTTGGGCAGAGCCGGAGGTGTCGGCACGGGAGAGCGCGAGGGAGGAGGAAGGTGCCGGTGGGGCGGCCCGTGGGGCAGCGCGGGGCCGGGTCGGCGGGTTGCGCTCCGCTTCCGCTTGTGTGCGGGAAGTTGTCCACAGGGCGGGCCGCAATCTTGACGGAGCGGTGCGAACGGGGCGACTCTGGGCGAGTGCCGGAAGGCCTCGGGGAGGGGGCGTTCCGACGGCACACCAGGGGGGGGCGGATGGCCATTGGGGAGGCCGGTCCGGGTTCGGCGTGGGCGCTTTCGCGGCGCGAGCTGCTGGAAGAGACCATGCGCGGACGGCTGGGCCGGGAATGCGTATACGTACCGTCGTGCCGGTTCGGCCTGTTCGTGGCGCTGCGTCACTGGTGCCCGCCGGGTGGCCGGGTGCTGATGTCGCCGGTCAACGACGACGTCATCTTCTTCGTCGTCCTCGCGGCCGGCCTGCGGCCCGTGCAGGCGCCGCTGAACCCGCTGGACGCCTCCATCGACACCGATGCCGTGCCCGACGAGGTGTGGGGTTCGCTGTCCGCGGTCCTGACGACGAACCTGTACGGGAACCCCGACCCGGCGCCGGCACTGCGGGCGCGCTGCGACGCGCTGGGCATCCCGCTGTTCGAGGACGCCGCGCACGCCATCGGCAGCGAGGTCGGGGGGCGGCCGGTCGGAGCGTGGGGCGACGCCTCCGTTTTCAGCCTGTCCAAGCACGCCGGCGCGCAGGCCGGGGGCATCCTCGCCGTCGCCGATCCGGGGCTGCGCGACACCCTGGCCACGGCCTGCGAGGCCCTCCTGGCCCCGCGCCGGACCACGGCCGAACTCGCCTACGCCGTACGGCCGTACGCGGAGGCGGCGGTGCGCGCCCTGCGCCTGAGAAGGGCGGCCTGGGCCACGCTGCGGCTGCTGGGTCGGATGGAGCGCGAGGAGATCCGGATGCCGCTGCGCCCCGCCGACCTGGCCCGTGCGGCGACCGCGGCACCGGACCTGACGGCGTACGACCCGTGGGTACGCGTCGACATGCACGACTACCGGCTGCGGCCCGGCCGGTTCCGGCTGGCCCGTGTCGGCCGGAGGCTCGACCGGCTGGACGAGGTGCTGGCCGCCAGCCGGTCGGGGACGGAGCTGCTGCTGTCGACGCGCTGGGCCGGGCCGTCGGCGCGAGCGGGGGAGCCGGGACGGGCCCAGCCGCTGTTCCGGGTACCGCTGCTGGTGGCGGACCGGGAGACCGCCGCCGCGGCCCTCGCCCGGCGGGGCATCGTCGTCGGCTATCTGTACGACCCGCCGCTGGACGACTACGCGGGCGAGGCCTTCACCGACCCTTCGCCCGCTCCCGAGGCGGCGCGCTGGTTCGCCCGGCACGCGCTGCCGGTCGACCCGCTGCGCGCGCGGGCGGCCGTAGAGGCGTTGGAGGAGGCCGGGGTGCGGCCGGCACGGGTACCGGAGGCACTGAAGAACCCCGCCGCGGAAGGGCCGGGTCCGGTCGGTGGCTGAGACGCGGGTGCACGAGACCGCCGCGGCGCCCGCCGACGGCGGACCGAAGCCGGCAGGGGGCGGGCACGGCGGCGACTCGCTGTTCAAGAACGCCTACTTCCTCATGCTCAGCACCGGTGTGTCCGCCGTGCTCGGCCTGGGCTTCTGGCTCGTGGCCGCCCGCTACTACTCGGAGGAGGCCGTCGGCCAGGGCTCCGCCGCCATCGCGGCCATGCGGCTGCTCGCCAGCATCACCGCGACGACGATGATCGGCGCCGTCGTCCGCTTCGTGCCGCGCGCCGGACGGGCCACCGGGGCGCTGGTGTGGCGTGCCTACGCGGCCAGTTCGGTGGTCGTCGCCGTGGCGGCCGGCGTCTTCCTGCTGACCCTCGACCTGTGGGGGGCCTCGTACGCGCCGCTGGGCACCCCGGCGGCCGGGGCGCTGTTCGTCGCCGCGTGTGTCGCCTGGGCCCTGCTCACCCTCCAGGACGGGGTGCTGACCGGGCTGCGCAGAGCCGAGTGGGTGCCCGCCGGGAACGCGGTCTTCTCGGTCGGCAAGCTGGTCCTGCTCATCGTCTTCGCCACGACGCTGCCGGTGCTCGGCATCTTCGTGTCCTGGGCCGTGGCCATCGCCTTCTCCACGCTGCCGCTGGGCTGGCTGATCTTCCGCCGGCTCATCCCGCGCCAGGCCGCCGCCGACCGCGACGTGGAACCGCCACGGCTGCGCGAGATGGGCCGCTTCCTGGCCGGTGACTCGCTCGGCGCGCTGTTCAGCCTCGCGATGATCAACCTGCTGCCGGTGATGGTCGCGGTCAACTTCACCGCCGCCCAGAACGGCTACTTCTACGTGGCGTACACCGTCGGCGGCACGATGGAGTTCATGGCCATCAACATGGCCTCCTCGCTCACCGCCCACGCCTCGCACGACCCGCGCCGGCTCGCCGACGGCGTCCGCGGCGCGCTGCGTCGCATGACGCTGCTGCTGGTGCCGGTGGTTGCGGTGCTGGTGCTCTTCGCGCCCTACATCCTGGCCCCCTTCGACGCCGACTACGCCGAGCACGGCTCCACCGTGCTCAGGCTGCTCGCCCTGGCCGCGCTGCCCCGCATCCTCGTGGAGCTGTACATCGGGGTGCTGCGCGTGCAGGGCCGGACCGGCGTGCTCGCCGCCGTCCAGGGCACCATGTGCGTGCTCGTATTGGGCAGCGCCGCCGCCCTCTTCACCCCGGCCGGGATCGCGGGGGCCGGCTGGGCGGTGCTGCTGGGCATGACGGTGGTCGCCCTCGGGTGCGTGCCCGGGCTGCGGGCGGTGCTCCGGGACGGCGGCTCCGGACGGTCCGCCGGCCCCCGCCGCTCCACCGGCCCCGTCCAGGGCGGGGGCGGGCTGCCGCACGGCGACGGGGAGCCCCGAGACGGGACGCCGGTCTACGGCACCCGGTGGGCGCGGCTCAACGCCACCGCCGGGTACGGCACGGGCTGGGCGCGACGGGCGGCGTACGAGCAGCGGGGGGCCGACGGCGCCGGGGAGGCGTCCGAGGACACCGTCGCGCTGTTCATAGGGCACCCCGGTTACGAACGGGAGGCGTTGGAGGCGGACACCCTCGCGGTGGTCGTCCGTCCCGGACGGCCGGACCCGGGGGCGGGCGAGCGCCGGGCCGGGGCCTCGGACACCGGCCGCGCCGCAGCACCCGACGGCACCGAGGCCGGACCCGGACCCGGAGGGCGCGACGCGGACGGGGAGGGCGAGGAGGGCGAGGAGGCCGAGACAGGCGCCAGGGCGGAGGAGCGGGTGGCCGTCGAGGGCGGCGTGCCGGGGGCAGCCGGTGCTCCGGTGGCAGCCGGCCTTCCGGTGCCGACCGGTGTCCGGGCCGGGGGCGACACCCGTGAGTGGTGGCTCGGGGTCGTGCTGTGGGTGTCGCTCGCCGCCGCCACCCTCACCTTCTGGACGGCGCTGCGCGAACTGCCCTGGCCGGGCGTCACGTCGGGTGCCGCACCCGAGCTGACGGGGCGCGCACTGCTGGACGGGCTGCCGCCGGCGGCGCTCGCCGCCGGGGGCCTGCTGCTCGTGGTCTTCGTGGCGTCGGTGACGCTGTGCGCCCGCCCCGACCCGTGGCTGCCGCGCGCCGCCTTCGGTTCGGTCGTACTGGCGTTGCACGCCGCGCCCGTCGCCCTCGGCTGGGAACCACGGCCGGTGGGCGGGGCGTTGTATGCGCAGACGGCCGGATTTCTGGCGGAAGCGGTGGGGCTCGACGGGCCCGGCCCCCTGCTGCGCTGGGCCCCGCTCGTCCTCCAGCTGCTGTGTCTCGTGCCGCTGTGGCTGCTGCTCTCACACGCGGGCGAGCGACTGTCGTGGCAGGGACGCTGGGGGGTCCTCTATCTCGCCGCGGTGGGCGGCTGGGTGTGGCGGCAGGCGCTCGCGCCCGTCGCGCCGCCCCTTCTCCTGCTGCTCGTCCTCGTCGTCCTGCTCCTGTCGTTGCGCCGCCCCCCGCCGGCGACGCAGCCCCCGCACCGCACCAGACCGAACGGCACAACCAGGGACTGATCAAGCGCAGAGCCAGAAGCCAGGGGGGAACCGCCGTGCGTCCGCAAGCAACTCCACGGGAGAGAACCGCAGAAGAGCCCGTGTCCGGGAAGGACACCCCGGACACGTCCGAGACACCCTCCGCGCCCTCCGGGCCCGACGGGCAGCGGCCCGACACCGCCCCTCTCACCTCGCAGGAATCGGCCCACCGCACCCGGGAAGAGGAGGAGGTCTCCGCGCGCCCCCCACGCGAGCAGTCCTCCCGGACCCCGCGGGAGGCGCGTGAAGCCATGGCCGACCCCGTGACGGACCTGTCCGACCTCCCGCCCCTGACCTCCGCCCGGTACGGGCACGGCGCTGCCGCCGCCCGGCCGGCGGTACCGCTGCTCGTCGCGCTCGCCCTGTGGGCGTACGCGCTGCGCCGCACGGACGTCACCGCCCTCGACGACTTCGGTCTCGTCACCGCCCTGCACCCGGCGTTCTGGGCCGGCCTCGCCGTCCTGACCACCGGGTTCTGGTTCACGGTCCGCGCGCCGAGCCGCCCACAGGGCTGGTCGTTCGCGTACGTCCTCGGTCTGCTGGTGATGGAGCGGGCCACCCAGGCCCTGCTGTATCCGACCCCGCTGTACGCGTGGGCGTGGAAGCACGACGCGGTCGTCGACCATCTGCTGACGTCCGGCGGACTCCAGACCGAGGCGCAGCTCGGCGACATGGCCGTCTACGACCAGTGGCCGGGCTTCTTCGCCGCCCAGGCGGCGCTGGTACGGCTCCTCGGCGTGGAGAACGCGGCCATGTACATGGCCTGGTGGCCGCTGGTCTCCAGCGCGCTGCTGCTGCTCCCGCTGCTGCTGATCTACCGCACCTTCACCACCGACCGCCGGCTGATCTGGACCGCGGTGTGGCTGTTCTGCGTCGCCAACTGGGTCGGCCAGGACTACTTCTCCCCGCAGTCCCTCGCCTTCGTCCTGCACCTGGGCGTCCTGGCCGTCGTGCTGCGCCGGTTCGGCCGCTCGGGCGGAGCCGGCGGCCGGCAGCGGCAGGCCGTCTGGACGGTCGTCGTCACCGTGCTGGTCACGGCCATCGTGGTCTCGCACCAGCTGACGCCCGGCATGCTGGTCGTCTCGCTCGCCGCCCTGTGCCTCGCGCGCCGCTACCGCGACTGGGTGCCGCTGGTCACGACGGTCGTCATCTTCCTGGCCTGGTGTCTGACGGCCGCCCTGCCCTTCCTGTCCGCCGCACTGCCGGAGATGATCCGTTCCGTCGGCGACATCGGCGCCAACGTCGAGACGGGGTACGGGGCCACCCCGACCGGCACCGGAGCGGTGGCCACGTCCTGGGCGGCGCGACTGCTGTCCGGTTCCGTTCTGCTGCTGGCGCTGGTCGGTGTGGTGCGGCAGAGAGCGCTGCGGCACCGGGCACTGCCGCTGCTGTGCGTCGCGGCGGCCCCGCTGCCGATGTTCGCGGCGAGCAGCTACGGCAGCGAGATGATCTTCCGGGTCCTGATGTTCATGCTGCCGGGCGCGGCATTCTTCGCCGCCGCCGCGCTGCTGCCCAGGGTGCGCGCCCTGCCCGCGGACGCCGCAGAGGCCGCCGACCCGGCGCACACCGCACACACCGCGGACACCGCAGGAGCCGCCGAGACCGCCGACGCCGCCGACGACAGGGGTGAGCGTTCCGCCTCCGCCGTCCTGTCCCGGGCGCGGTTCGGGGCGTGGGTGCCGTTGATCGCGCTGCTCGCCGGCACCCTCGCGTTCGTGCCGAGCTACTCGGGCAAGGACCGCGTCAACTACTTCCCGCCGCAGGAGGTCGCCCTCGTGCGGCAGTTGTTCGACCGGGCGCCCGACGGGTCCCTGGTCGTCGCCGCCAACCGCAACTACCCGCTCGCCTACGAGGAGTACTGGGCCGTCGACCACTACTGGTTCCTGGACGACGACCGGCGGCACGTCGACGCGATCGTCCGGGACCCGGCGGCCGTGCTCGCCCGCGACATGGCCGGCGTGGACGCACCGGGCCGGGCCTACTTCCTGCTCACCCAGGGGCAGGTGGCGAACTCGGAGATGAACGGCCAGCTTCCCGGGCCGCAGTTGGAGCGGATACGGGAGTCCGTGGCGGCCTCACCGCGGTTCGAGCTGGTCGCCGAGAACAGCGCCGGCGTCCTCTACGTCCTGAAGCCGGCGAGCTGAGGAGGGGTGCGAGCCATGACACCGCAGGATCTCGTGACCCGTATGCTGCCCGCCTTCGGGGGCTGGCTGGCCCTCGCCGCGCTCGCCCTGCCCGGCGGGTCCGCGCTGCGCGGCGCGGCCGTCGCCGTCTTCCTGGCCGTCGGGCCGGGCGCCGCCCTGGTGCGGATCTGCGGGCCCGCGTCGGCCTCCCGGCCCGCCGAAGGGCCCGTCGAGCGCCGGGACGCCCGCTTCGACCACCACTCCGACCTGCTGGAACGGCTGATGCTGGCCGTCCTCCTCAGCGTGTGCGCCGCGATGCTGGTGGCGACCGTGCTGATCGCCACGCGTGCGTTCAGCGGCGAGCGCGTCCTGCTGACGCTCACGCTGCTGACCACGCTCGCCGCGTTCTGCCCGCGGCTGCGCGCGTCCCCGATGCCGAGTACATGAAAGGTTCTGCCCTGTGAAGGTGCCCGGGTTCCTCGGCGGCCGGCGCCGGCTGCTGATCACGTCGGTCACGGTCACGTGCGCGCTCCTGCTGGCCCTGCTCGCCCTGCGCGAGGCCTCGGGTCCGGGGGCGGACGGCGGCGCGACCGGCCGTGACGAGGAGTGCCGCCCGACGGAATTGCTCGAACCGCCCTGCGGCGCCTGGTTCGGCGCCTTCGTGCCGCACGACAAGACCGACCTGGCCGAGCGGGTCCACGCCTACGAGCGGCGCGTGGGCCGCAAGCTCGACATCGTGTACACGTACCACGACATGTCGGCGGTCACGGGGACCCGGCTGGAGGGTCAGCTGCTGACCGAGCAGGAACAGCGCGTCGGCGAGGACCGCATGCTGCTGCTGTCCTGGGAGAGCAAGTGGTGGGGCGGTACGCAGCGGCAGCAGCCGACCTGGAAGCAGATCGCCGACGGTGAGCTGGACGACTCCGTGATCGACGTACAGGCCCGGCGCATCGAGGAGTACGGGGAGCGCACGGGCAAGAAGGTGTTCCTCTCCTTCGACCTGGAGATGGACACCCGCACACCGGACGCGGGCACACCCGAGGAGTACGTCCGGGCCTACCGGCACATCCACGACCGGTTCCGCGAACTGGGCGTCGACAACGTCGTGTGGACGTGGATCATCACCGGCTACCTGGGCCACGCGGAGCTGTTCGAGCGGATGTACCCGGGGGACGCCTACGTCGACTGGATCGGCTACAACCAGTACAACTACTTCCGTTGCCACAAGACGGACTGGCTCTCCTTCGCCCGGACGCAGACCGCCACGCACGAGTGGATCCGCAGCCGTCTGTCCGACGACAAGCCGCTGATGCTCTCGGAGTTCGGCAGCGCCTTCGACACGGACCGGCCGGGCCGGCAGGCCGACTGGTACGCACAGGTGCCCGGGGTGCTCAAGGGACTGGAGGGCGTCAAGGCCGCCCTCCAGTGGAACTACCGCGATCCCGGTCCGCACTGCGACCTCTCGGTGCAGGGCGAGGAGGCGTGGCGCAGCCTGCGCGAGGTGGCCGCCGACCCGTACCTCAACCAGCCCCACGGGTGACCCATCAGGCCGACGTCCGTCACCCTGCGAACTCGGGTCCGCGTGCCGCCGCGCGGGCCCGCCGGTACCAGCGCCAGGCCACCGTCTTCGGCCCGTCGCGGTAAGGAGCGGTCCGCGCCCCCGTGCCCGCGAGCCACGCCTCGACGTCGGCGACGGTGTGCGAGCGCCGGACGATGAGGCGGGCGATGCGGTAGCGCTCGTCGCGGTCCGAGCTGAGCGCGTGCCGTACCGCGGTCGCCGTCTCGTAGCCCGCGCGTGCCGCCATCCTGCGCACCTTCGCGCTGTTGTAGCCGTGCGGATAGGCGAGGTGGCGGACGGGGTGGCCGAGGGTGTCCTCCAGAACCGCCTTGGAGGCGCGCAGCTCCTGCGCCAGGTGGCGGGAGGGCAGGGTGTCGAGCTGGGCGTGGGTGACGGTGTGGCTGCCGATCTCCATGCCGTGACGTTCCAGCAGCGCGGCCCGGTCCAGGGTCATCATCGGCGCGGGCGGCAGCAGGCTGCGCCCGCCCGGGGCGATGGCGCCGGTGGTGAGATACGCGGTGGCGGTCAGCCCCCGGCCGGCCAGCGCCTCGGCGGTGGGTCCCGGCAGGTCGGCGAACCCGTCGTCGAAGGTGAGCAGCACCGGCCGGGGCGGCAGCGGCGACCGTCCGGCGAGGTGGTCGGCGAGGGCGCTGATGGTGACGGGCGTGCGGCCGCTGTCGACGATGGCGTCCAGATGCGCGGCGAACGCCCGTGGGGTCAGCGTGAACTCGGCGATCCAGGCGGGCGGGTCGTCCATCACGGCGTGGTAGAGGAACACGGGAATGTGCCCCACCGCCCCGTCGCCGAGCTCGGCCGACCGCGCCGCCCCGCCGGCCTCACGCCGCGCCCGCCCGACGACGCCGGCCCCGGTGCCAGCCCCGTCCCGGCCTCCGGCCTGGGCCCCGCCTCCGGCCTCGGACCCGCCTTCGGCCCCGGCTCCGGCCCCCCGCTCCCGTCTCACACCCTCGCTCATCGCCCCTCCGGACGGGCCGTGCGCAGCGCCCTGCGGGCCCGCAGGTAGCCGACGGGGCCGTACAGCATGCCCCGGCGTTGCAGTCGGGACAGGCGCCGTGGCCAGGGATGGTGCCGGGCGTCATGCCCGCCCGGCGCCGCGGCTCGCCCGGGTGCCCCCGACGCCCCGGCCGCCCCGCCGGACGCCGGTGTCCCGGCCCCCTCGGAGGCCGGCGCCCCGCCCCCGTCCGCATCCCGCACGGCGGTCAGCGCGCGGGCGTGGGCGAGGCCGCGCGGAAGGCGGGCGAGGAACGCCGGCAGCAGGGCGGGCCGGTTCACCAGGAGCGCCGTGAGATAGGCGGTCAGGCCCGCCCCGTAGCCGTACGCCTGGGTCTCCAGGTCCCGCCAGGTCTCCCGGTGGTGGTGCCAGACCAGGGCCGCCGGGGTGTAGTGCAGCCGGTATCCCTGGGCGAGGACGCGGACGAAGCCGTAGAGGTCGTCGCCGCCACGCGCGCGCGTGCCCGCGCCGGTGGCCGGGTCGAAGCCGCCGACGGAGCGCAGCGCCGCCGTACGGAACGCCATGTTCGCCCCGGAGCCGAACCGTCCGGCGGTGAAGGGGAACAGGGGCTCGTCGGCGGGCGGATCGGCCGGGTCGTACGTCCGTGGCGCGAAGCCCTTCGCGAAACCTCCGTGGCTCTCCAGCAGCACCTGCGCCGGGGTGCGCAGCCGCGCGGGCAGGATCAGGCCGGTGGCGCAGCCGAGGGCCGGGTCGGCGGCGAAGGGCGCGGTCAGCTCGGTGAGCCAGCGCGGGTCGGCGACCACGTCGTCGTCCGTGAAGGCGGTCACCTCGCCCCGTACCGCCGCGAGCCCGGCGTTGTGCGCGACGGCGAGGCCGGGCACCGGTTCGCACACGTACCGCACGCGCTCGCCGTACTTGCGCTCGATCAACTCCCGGGTGTCCCGGGTCACGGGCGCGTTGTCGACGACGACGATCTCGAAGTCGGGGTGGTCCTGCGCGAGCAGCGAGTCGAGGGCCCGCGCCAGCTGGCCGGCGCGCTCCCTGGTGGCCACCACGACACTGGCGGACGGCGCCCGCCCGGTCGCCGCGGCCGTGTCCTCGGCCTGCCGGGCGGCGGTGTCGTCGGTCGGCTGAGCGTCCACGTCCTCCGCCCGCCGGGCGTCCGTGCCCCGCGGCTCGGGCAGGTCCCGCGCGAGCGCGGCCAGCACTTCCGTGGCGTCGGCGCCCTCCGGCACGGTGCCGACCAGCGTGCCGACGGGCCGCCCCGCCCGCCGGACCAGGACGAACACGTCGCCGGACGTCACCGGCGCACTGCCCGGCCCCGGACCGAGCCGCGCCCCGTCGGCACTCAGATGCAGCTCGGCGACCTGCACCGGGCCGATGCTCAAGAACCCTTCGATCTCCCGCCGAACCCCAGGCCTCACCCGCTCGAACCCAGGCCTCACCCACCCGAACCCACGCCTCACCCACCCGAATTCAGGCCTCACCCACCCGAACCCAGGCTTCCCCCGCCGGCCCCCCGGCCGCTCCCGCCGCGCGCGCCATGCCCCGGCCATGTGCCCACCCCCTGTCGCCTGCCTGCTCCCCGCCTGCCCGTTCCCCGCCTGCCCGTTCCTCGCTGGCCTGCTCCCCGCCCGCCGTCACGGCCTGCGCAGCCGCGCCGCGCCCCTCAACGTCCGTACCGCCAGCGACGCCAGCCGTGGCCGGGTGCGGACGAAGCTCTGTGCCCGGCGCGCGGGCTCGCGGCCGAGCCACTGCCAGACGGCGCCCGGCCCGGGGCGGATCACGGCCCCCTCGTAGACGGCCAGTTCACCTGTCTTCAGCGAGTCCTTGTACTCGGCGGCGCCGCGCCCCATGTCGAGCAGGCCGATGCACTCGGCCGCCGCGGCCTCGGCCATCCGCAGATGCAGCACCAGCCCCGGCGAGTACTTCGCGTACTGAGGGTCGTACGCCGGGAACCAGCAGGCCAGCACCGTCGCCGAGCGCAGCCCGAAGTGGGCGGCGACCGGCCGGCCGCCCGCGTAGAGCACGGAGAGCGTGCCGGTGCACTCCGGCGCCCGGGTCTCGGCGAGCCCGCCGACCAGCCGGGTGATCCACTCCTGGGCGAACCGGTCCCGGCGCCCGGTCCTGCGGTACTGCGCCGACTTCCACGCCATCAGCGTGCGCAGCACGGCCGGGTCCCGTTCGTCGAACACGAACCGCACGTCCCCGACCTGGCGGCCGAGCCGCCGCTCCTTGGCCAGCGTGGTCTTCAGGAACTTCGGCGACCGCGCCCGCAGCACCTCTTCGTACGCCGCGTAGCCGCGCTCCACGTCGATGACATGGGCGGCATGCCGTTCGGCGGCGTACGACAGGAACAGGTCCTGCTCCGCCTCCAGGTTGTCGAAGGCGAAACCGGACAGCGAACAGGCCCGCAGCAGGGCACGCGTGTCCGGCACCAGCCCCTGGGGCAGCACCGCGCCCTGGCAGTCCGAGACACCGAGGCCGATCGCCCGGCCCTGCCCCAACGGCCCCCGCTCGTACGGCAGGAACCCGGCCGGTTCCCGCCCGTCGTACAACACCGCCACCCGCGCCCCGGGCCGCACCCGCCCCACGGCACCGGTGAACTCCGGTTCCATGAACGGGTTGCGCGGCGCCCGCGACTTGGCGCGCAGCTCCCGCCAGTGCTCCTTCTCCCCCTCGCCCAGCTCCCCGGGCCTCAGCACACGCACGCGTCCGACGCTCAACTCGACCCCCCGATCAAGTCCCCCCTGGACACAAGGAAGGTACCCCCGGGGGGAGCCCGGACGGTAGGTAGCGGACCATGTTGTTGCCAATCGGTGCAGAGGCCTTGCACAGTCCTTTAATCGGCTGTAGCCCCCGATGCGTCAGTATTCGGACACAAACGTCCTCGTGTGCGCCTGTTGTTGTCCGCGAGCGGTGCCTTCCTGTGCCCAAGCGTTCCGGGGGTGAGTCGGGGGGACGCGATGTCCGTATTCTCTGATCATGGACCCCACCGCATATGCCCTCGTCGCCACCGACCTCGACGGAACGCTTCTCCGAGGCGACGACACCGTGTCCGACCGGTCGCTCGCCGCGCTCGCGAGCGCGGCCAGGGCGGGTGCGCGGCATCTGGTGGTGACGGGACGACCGGCGCCCAGGGTCCGGCCGCTCCTCGCCGACCTTGGCTGCACGGGGCTCGCGGTGTGCGGGCAGGGTGCGCAGGTGTACGACGCGGGGGCGGACCGCCTGCTGTGGTCGGTGACCCTCGAGCGGGAGCTGGCGGAGACCGCGCTGGGCAAGATCGAGGCCGAGGTGGGGCAGGTGTACGCGGCCGTCGACCAGGACGGGGTCGACGGACTGACACTGATCGAGCCGGGCTACCTGATGCCGCACCCGACGCTGCCCGCCGTGCGGGTCGGCCGGCGCGACGACCTGTGGAGCGCGCCGATCAGCAAGGTGCTGCTGCGCCACCCGGACCTGTCCGACGACCAGTTGGCGGCGACCGCGCGCGCGGTGGTCGGTTCGCTGGCGACGGTCACGATGTCCGGACCGGGGACCGTGGAGCTCCAGCCCTGCGGGATCACCAAGGCGACCGGTCTGGCGCTGGCCGCCGAGCGGCTGGGGGTGAGCCCGTGGCGGACGATCGCGTTCGGCGACATGCCGAACGACATCCCGATGTTCGACTGGGCGGCCCACGGAGTGGCGATGGCCAACGCCCACCCCGAGCTGCGGGCGGTGGCGGACGAGGTCACATTGTCGAACGAGGACGACGGCATCGCCGTCGTCCTCGAACGACTGTATGGGGGCTGAGCCCGTTCGTATGGGCGATGAGTCCGTCTCCACGGGGGTGAGTCGGTCGTGGAGTGACGGGTGACGGGCCGTCCCCGTTGCTCAGTACGGGCCGAAGACGTTGTCGATCGAGCCGTACCGGTCGGCCGCGTAGTTGCACGCCGCCGTGATGTTCGCGACCGGGTCGTACGGGTCCCAGGAGGTGCCCGGCACGTGGTAGGCCCGGAAGGTCGGGTCGATGACCTGGAGCAGACCCTTGGACGGGGTGCCGTTGATCGCGTTGATGTCCCAGTTGTTGATGGCGTACGGGTTGCCGGACGACTCCCGCATGATGTTGCGGTGGATGCCCTGGTACGAGCCCGGGATGCCGTGCTGGGCCATGACGTCGAGCGCCTGGCGGATCCAGCCGTCGAGGTTGTTGGAGTAGGCGGTCGACGCGGCGGGCGCGGCGGCCGGGGCGGCCGACGGTGCGGCGGACGCGCTGGTCGCGCCGATGAGCGGCAGCGCCAGTACGGCGGCGCCGGTGCCGGCGATGGTGAGCTTGCGGGCGATGCGCGAGATCCGGGCGTGGCGGATGGTGCCGGTTGCAGGCATGCGAAAGGTTCCTCTCCTACGCCTGCGAGGTGAGCTGTCGGGTTCGGGCGGGAGGTGCCCGGCCGCGCCCTGACGGGCGTGGCTTCACCCCGAGCCGCTCCGGTCGGCGACCGGCGCGGCGACTTACCTGGGTCCCCCGCTCCTGCCGTGCGTGAGTTGGTCGGTCGTCGGTTGTCCGTCCGGGCGGTGGCAGGACTCGGCGTCCGCCCGACAGGCCGGGAACGTATGCGAGGGCACATGTCCGGAACAAGTGCAGGATTCACACAACCCGCCCTTTGCCCATGATCCATCGCCTTTGGGATGCTTGATCCTTTGCGAGTGCAAGGCTCAACTGACGTACGGGCAGCGGGAGGCAGGGTGGTGCGGGGTGGTGGCGCGCCGGGTGTGGCGCGTGAGCCATTTCACCCGCCTCAACAAGCGTGGCAAATCGGGCAATGCGCCCAACTATCCCTCAACCGCCCACCCGTGCTTGGGATCGACGGCGTGCGCCTCGCGCGGGTGACGTTCACGGACGGCCGGGCGTTGGAGAAGGGGACGCGGAGGGGGAGAGTGATCTTCGGTGGGAGGCCAGGGCGGCCGGGGGCGACGTACGGGCGATCCTTCGCGTGGGGGTGGGTGATGCCTTGCCGCGTCGAGGCTCCCGGGCCGCGCCCGGATGCCGGCGTGTCGCCGTGGGCGTCCCGGGTACCGGATGCGCGTCGCGGTCGCGCGCGCCCGTCGATATCGATCAAAATTTGCTCATATCACCTGATCAAAAACATACCGTTCATGATCCGATACCGACCGGCCTGTAGCGGTGGGCGCTAGCGGTGATCGAAACGTGACCGGATACGCTGACTCGAGTGATGGCAGCGACCTATCGACAAACCGGGTAACCGCCAGTAGACACCAGCAGACAGGAGACCCCTCGTGACCGTCGTCGGGCCGTTCGGGCTGAGCGTGCGGGACCAGGCTCTGGAAGCCGATGTCCAGGCCGGGATGGCGGCTGTCGAGGAAGGGTTGCTCGAGGCAACCAAGAGCGAGGTGCCCTTCATCACCGAGGCCGCCCAGCACCTGGTGCGGGCCGGCGGCAAACGGTTCCGTCCGCTGCTGGTGATGCTCTCGGCGCAGTTCGGCGACCCCTACGCCCCCGGGATCGTCCCGTCGGCCGTCGTCGTCGAGCTGACCCACCTCGCCACCCTCTACCACGACGACGTGATGGACGAGGCCGCCGTGCGGCGCGGCGTGCCCAGCGCGAACACCCGCTGGGGCAACTCCGTCGCGGTCCTGACCGGCGACTTCCTGTTCGCCCGGGCGTCGCAGATCCTCGCCGACCTCGGCCCGGAGGCGGTCCGGGTGCAGGCCCTGGCGTTCGAGCGCCTGGTCACCGGCCAGATCCTGGAGACGGCGGGGCCGCAGGACGGCCGTGACCCGGTGGAGCACTACCTGGACGTGCTGGGCGGCAAGACCGGCTCGCTGGTGGCCGTCTCCTGCCGGTTCGGCGCGATGATGTCCGGGGCCGACGAGACGGTCGTGGACGTGCTCACCCAGTACGGCGAGCGGCTCGGCGTCGCCTTCCAGCTCGCGGACGACGTGCTGGACATCGCCTCCGACTCCCATGAGTCCGGCAAGACCCCGGGCACGGACCTGCGCGAGGGCATCCCGACCCTCCCGGTGCTGCGGCTGCGCGAGCGGGCCGCCCGGCTGGGCCGGGCCGAGGACCTCGCCCTGTGCGAGCTGCTCGACTCCGACCTCACCGACGACGCGCGCCACGCGGAGGCGCTGCGCCGGCTGCGCGCCCACCCCGCGCTGGAGCAGGCCCGCCGGGACACCGTGCGCTACGCCGAGGAGGCCCGCGCCGCCCTGGCCCCGCTCAAGGAGTGCGACGCCAAGACCGCGCTGGTGGAACTGTGCGACGCGGTGGTGCACCGGGCGGGTTGATCCCGGCCGCGGTCGCCCCCTTCTTCTCTCGCGTCCGCCCCTTCTTCTCCCGCTTCCCCTTCCGCTTGCTCCCCCTTCCCCTCCCGCACGTGTGACGTGCGCCACGAGACCCCTACTGGTCGGGGGAGGTTCACTCCCTCGGTGTCATACCCCAGCAGTACGCGGAGTTGGCTCCGCGGGCTGACGCTTCGCGGCGGCCGATTTGGTCAGATGGACACCACGGAAAACACCACTCCTCACCGATTCGGGTGAGAATGGCGGCACAAGGGGTGGACGAGTGCGAGGTCTCGAGTCAGCCGCCGCCGACGACGGAGGTAGGGCACACATGGCACCGTACGAATCCGACGGCATCACGACCGCCGGACAGGACGAGGAGCGCCGGGCGGAGCGGCGGCGCAAGGCCGCGCGGTACGTCGTCCCGGTCACGGTGATGGGCGTGGCGGCAGCCGCGATCGGGCTCGTTCCCGCGATCGCCGACTCCGGGGACCCCGACCTGCCGGAGATCACCGCGCAGCAACTCATCGAGAAGATAGCCGAGTCGGACGTCGAGCAGCTCTCCGGCACGGTGAAGATCAGCACCGACCTCGGGCTGCCGGACCTCGGCGGTCTGGAGAGCGGCCTGATGTCCGGTGGCCCCGGCGCGGGCCGGGAGGACGGCTCGGCCGCCGACCCGTCGGCCCGTCTGACGGAGCTGGCCTCCGGCACGCACACGCTGCGGGTCGCCGTCGACGGCCCCGACCGGCACAAGGTGTCCCTGCTCCAGGACGCCGCCGAGTACAGCCTGATCCACGACGGCAAGGACGTCTGGGGCTACGACAGCAAGTCCAACGAGGTCTACCACGCCACCGTCTCCGACCGGGCCGACAAGTCCCGCGAGGAGATGCCGGCCACTCCGAAGGACTTCGCGGAGGAGGCGCTGAAGGCGGCCGACGACACCACGTCCGTGACCGTGGACGGCACCGCCCGGGTGGCCGGACGCGACGCCTACCGGCTCGTCATCGACCCCAAGCAGTCCGGCACGACGGTCGGTGCGATCACCGTCGCCGTGGACGCCGAGACCGGGATGCCGCTGAAGTTCACGCTGACCCCGGCGAGCGGCGGCGCCGCCGTCGTGGACGCCGGCTTCACCCAGGTCGACTTCGCCGAGCCGGCCGCCTCGACCTTCGACTTCACCCCGCCCAAGGGCGCGAAGGTCACCGAGGACGGCGAGCTGGACGCCGGGTCCCGGGCGCCGGAGCACGGACAGAAGGCCGAGGAGGACCTCGCCAAGGACCTCCAGGGGCTCGAGGTTCTGGGCGAGGGCTGGAACTCGGTCGCCGCCTTCGACACCGGCGGGCAGGGCCTGCCGACCGGCTCCGCGGGCGGCGCCGGCGGCGACCTGGGCGGCTTCCTGAACTCTCTGGGCGACCAGGTCACCGGCACCTTCGGTTCGGGCACGGTCTTCAAGACCCGTCTGATCAACGCCCTGGTCACCGAGGACGGCAAGGTCTACGTCGGCGCCGTCACCAAGGAGGCACTGGTCAAGGCCGCCGACGCGGGGAACTGACCCGCGGGCACGAAGACGCACACACATCCGGGCACGCCCGAGCGTGCGCGCACGACGAGGGGAGGAAGCCGATGGGCGCACCGGCCGGGGACGACGCCGTGATCGCCACCCGCGGGCTCACCAAGCGCTACCGCGGCGGGCAGCTCGCCGTCGACGGTCTCGACCTGACCGTCCCGGCGGGCAGCGTCTTCGGCTTCCTCGGCCCGAACGGCTCGGGCAAGACCACCACCATCCGCATGCTGATGGGCCTGATCGCGCCCACCTCGGGCACCGCCCGGGTGCTGGGCCGGCCGATGCCGGGGGCGGCACGAGCCGTGCTGCCCCGGGTCGGCGCCCTCATCGAGGGCCCGGCCCTGTACGGCTTCCTGTCCGGCCGCGACAACCTGCTGCGCTACGACGCCGCCGACCCGACGGCCGATCCGCGCACCCGGCGCGAGCGGGTCGCGGCGGCGCTGGACCGGGTCGGTCTCACGGCCGCCGCGGGCAAGAAGGCGAAGGCGTACTCGCTGGGCATGAAGCAGCGGCTCGGCCTGGCGGCGGCCCTGCTCCAGCCGCGCAGCCTCCTCGTCCTCGACGAACCGACCAACGGGCTCGATCCCCAGGGCATGCGGGAGATCCGCACCCTGGTGCGGGAGCTGGCCTCCGACGGTACGACCGTCTTCCTCTCCTCCCATCTGCTGGACGAGATCGAGCAGGTGTGCACGCACGCCGCCGTGATGGCGCAGGGCCGGCTGATCACCCAGGGCCCGGTCGGCGAACTGGCGGCGGGCGCCCGCGGCCGGCTGGTGGTGACCACCCCGGACCCGGCCGACGCGGCCCGGGTGCTGAAGGAGCAGGGCGCCGGGGACGTGGTCGCCGCCGAGGACCGGGTGACGGCGGAGCCGCCGGACCGCGACCTCGCGGAGGTCAACGCCGCCCTGGTGACGGCCGGGGTGCGCGTGCGCGGCTTCGGGCTGGAGCGGGCCTCCCTGGAGGACGCGTTCGTGGCGCTGACGGGGGAGGGGTTCGATGTCGCAGGCTGAGCCCACCGGGACCACCGAGCCGGCCAGGGCCACCGACGCCGCCAGGACCGTCGCGACCACGCAGGCCGCCAGGGCCACCGGGGGCGCGAAGGCCGTTGCGGGCGCCGGCGGCACCCGGGCGCCGGGCCCGCTGTGGAGCCTGGGCCTGCTGCGCAGCGAGCTGCTGACCACCTTCCGGCGCTGGCGCACGCTGGCCCTGCTGGGTGTGCTGGCCGCCGTGCCGGTGCTGGTGGGGATCGCCGTGAGGATCGAGACGGGCGACGGCTCCTCGGCGGGGGGCGGCGGGGGCCAGGGCGGCCCCGCGTTCATCTCCCAGGTGACCAACAACGGGCTGTTCCTGGTCTTCACGGCACTGGCGGCCACGCTTCCGTTCTTCCTGCCGATGGCCGTCGGGGTCGTCGCGGGCGACGCGGTGGCGGGCGAGGCGAGTGCGGGCACGCTGCGCTATCTGCTGGTCGCCCCGGCCGGCCGCACCCGGTTGCTGCTCACCAAGTACGCATCGGTCCTCGCCTTCTGCCTGGCCGCCACCCTCGTGGTCGCGGCCTCGGCCCTGGCGGCCGGCGCGCTGCTGTTCCCGTTGGGCGATCTGACGACGATCTCCGGCACGCGGATATCGTTCGCCGAGGGGCTGGGCCGAGCCCTGCTCATCGCCCTGGCCGTCGCCGCGTCACTGGTCGGCTTCGCGGCGCTCGGCCTGTTCGTCTCGACACTCACCGGCAGCGGCGTCGCGGCCATGGCCACGACGGTGGGGCTGCTGATCACCGTTCAGATCCTCGGCCAGATACCGCAGCTCGAGGCGGTACATCCGTACTTCTTCTCGCACTACTGGCTGTCCTTCGCCGACCTGATGCGCGAACCGGTCTACTGGGACGACCTGGTGAGGAACCTCGGCCTGCAAGCGCTGTACGCGGTGGTGTTCGGCTCCGCCGCCTGGGCGAGGTTCACGGCGAAGGACATCACGGCGTGACACCCGCGGTCGTCCGACGTGCGGAACGACCACCTGGGCAGTCGGGCACGCGGGCAGTCGGCCACCGAGGCACTTGGGACGAGCCTGTGACGCCACGGTGACTCGTCGGGCCAACCGGACGGAGACACTCGAATCAGGCGTGTGGCCGGTGGCTCGGTGTGTGAGAGTGAGGGGCGAGATGGCTCGGTTCAGCCGTGAGGAGAGGCGGCAGGAAGGGGGCCCGGTGCACGGTCCGGCCCCGGAGGCGGCACCGATCGAGGTCCGGGTGCCGGTGCCCGCGCAGAGCCTCGGCGCGGCCTCGGCGGGCGGTTCCTCGGACTGCTCCGCGGCGGACGGTGCCCTGGTGGGCGGCGTCCCGGTCACGGGCGTGGACGGCGAGGACATACAGGACGCCGTCCTGCGCCGCCTCCACCGCATCGCCCTCGCCGCCGGGCGGCCCGTCCTGGCCACGGTCCACGACGAACGCCTCGGGTACGTCGTCCCGCTCCGCGTCGACCTGGACGGCTCCAGCCACCTCGCGGGCGAGCCCACCCCGGCCACGCCCCGGCCCGCCGCGGCGGAGTCCGTACCGGCGTCGGACGCACCCGGGTCCGCCGCCGCCCAGCCGGTAGCCGTGCCGGACACGCCCCGGCCCGCCGCGGCGGAGTCCGTACCCGTGCCGGCCTCGCCCCTGCCCGCCGCGGGGGAGCCTGCGCGGGAGCCGGCTCCGACGTTCACGCTGCGGGCCGTCCCGTCGGCGACCGCGACACCCGAGCCGGCCTCCACCCGCACCCCGACCCCCGCCCGCGGCTTCGACGCGATCGCCGAGGCCGTGCTCGGGGACGAACCGCTCACCGCGCCCGGCGACCGCACCACTCCCGCCCTGCTCGCCGAGCCGATGGCCCGGATCAACGAGGCCGTCAAGGAAGGGCGGACGGAGGAGGCGGAGCGGCTCGCCCACGAGGCCGTGGAGCAGGCGTCCGGGACCCTCGGCCCGGACCACCCGGAGGTGCTGCGGCTGCGGGAATTGTCGGCCTACATCGCCTATCTGTCCGGCGACCCGGTCCGCGCCCACCGCCTCTCGCTGGAGCTGGCCTGGTGGTACCACCGGGCGGGCGACGCGGAGGCCGCGTACGGCAACGTCCAGAGCGCGGCGACCGCCTGGCGTGCCGTACGCGACCCGCTGTGCGGGCTGGAGCTGGGGCGCGACCTGATCGGCCTGTGGACGGAGCTGACGGCCCAGGAGGGCCCGGCCGCGGACGACGCCGAGCAACTGGACTCCGCCCGCGCCCGCATGGCCCGCCTCGCCGAACGCGCCCGCGTCCGCGGCTAGTCGGACAGCTCCCACACGGCGTAGGCCACGGCGTCGCTGTTGCGGTCCAGGGCCGTGTCGTTGATGTTGGCGGTCGTGTCGCAGGAGGAGTGGTAGCAGCGGTCGAACGCCACGCCCGCCGTACCGCCCCACTTGGCGGCCTGGGCGGCCGTCTTGCGGTAGCCGGCGCCGGTGAAGAGGCCGCCGACGGGCACGCCGACGCTCTTGAACGGCGCGTGGTCGGACCGTCCGTCGCCCTCGGTCTCTATCTCGGTGGGGACGCCGATGCCGGCGAAGTAGTCCTTGAAGGTCTTCTCGATCGCGGGGTCGTCGTCGTAGACGAAGTAGCCCGGGTTGGGCGAGCCGATCATGTCGAAGTTCAGATAGCCGCTGATCTTCGCGCGGTCGGCGGACGGCAGGGTGTTGACGTAGTACCGGGAGCCGACGAGGCCCAGCTCCTCCGCGCCCCACCAGGCGAAGCGCAGGTGCTTGGCGGGCTGGTGCCCGGAGCGGGCCACCGCGAGCGCGGTCTCCAGGACGGCCGCCGAGCCGGAGCCGTTGTCGTTGATGCCGGGGCCGGAGCTGACGCTGTCGAGGTGGGAGCCGGCCATGAGGACCTGGTTCGGGTCGCCGCCGGGCCAGTCGGCTATCAGGTTGTAGCCGGTGCGGCCGGAGGCGGTGAACCGCTGCACGGTCGTGGTGAACCCGGCCGCGTCCAGTTTGCCCTTCAGGTAGTTGAGCGAGGCCTGGTAGCCGGGACGTCCGTGGGCGCGGTTGCCGCCGTTCGCCCTGGCGATCGACTGCAACTGCGACAGATGGGCCTTGACGTTGGCTATCGGTATGTCGGGCGCGGCGGCCTGCGAGGGCCCCGCCGAGGGCGCCGCACCGGCCAGGGAACCGCCGGTCATCAGTGTGGCGACCGCGACGACACCGGCTGCCGTCGCGCGCCCGGAAACGGAGAGCTTCATGTGGGGGGCTCCGAATTCCTGGAGGACCCCCGGAGCGTCGTGCGTCCAGGGGTCCCGGTGAATGGGGTGCCTGGATGGTGTGCCGGGACTGACTCTCCGTCAAGACCGTTATCCGGCCACAGTGTCACGCATATCGGTGGCCCGCGCGCCCGCTCAGTGGACGCAGAACTCGTTGCCCTCCGGATCGCTCATCACCACCCACTCGCCGCCCTGCTCCCGCACCCGCCGCAGCACGCTCGCGCCCAGTCCCTCCAGCCGTGCGACCTCGTCCTCGCGCCGCCCCTCGCCCGGGTGCAGATCGAGGTGGAGGCGGTTCTTGCCGGTCTTGGCCTCGGGCACGCGCTGGAACAGCATCCGGCGCCCCAGCCCGGTGCCGCTCTCCTCCTCGTACGGATCGCCGGGGTGCCGTACGGCGGTCAGGTCCCGCCAGGCCCGGCGGCCGTGGGACTCGACGGTCAGCTCGGCCGGCACGGCTCCGGCACCCAGCAGCTTCTCGACGAGTGCGCTGTGGTCCTCGACCAGATAGCCGAGCGCGGCGGCCCAGAAGTCGGCCTGGGCGTGCGGGTCGCCGGCGTCGATCACGAGCTTCCAGTGCGCGGGTGTGGGTGTCTGCGTCATGTACCACTTATAGGGGAGGTCGGCCGGGCACGGGCGCTGCGGGACGCCCTGTCCGTGCTCGCGGCGGACCGCGCCCACGGACGCCCGCTGGAACCCGGCCTGCTGGACGTCGTCAACGCGCCGCGGCGCAGCCGCCCCTGGTGGCCCGCGTCCTGCCCCGAGGCGGGGCAGAGCGGAAGGGAGGGAGCCGGCGAACTACTGCCTGCCCGTGGTCGCTTCCGTCCGCGACGTCACCGCCGCGCCGGGCGCCACCGCCGCATCCGGCGCCGCCGGCTTGGCCACCGGGGCCTTGATCCCGGCCTCGATGCCCGCCCGCAGGGCCCGGGCGCTGCGGTGGGCGGTGCGCAGGGCGTCCCAGGTGAGCAGCGTGAGCGCCAGCCACACCAGCGCGAATCCGGCCCAGCGCTCCGGCGGCATCGCCTCACCGAAGTAGAGGATGCCGAGCAGGAACTGGAACACCGGCGCCAGGTACTGGAGCAGTCCCAGCGTGGACAGCGGCACCCGGATCGCCGCCGCGCCGAAGCAGACCAGGGGCAGCGCGGTGACCAGGCCGGTCGCCGCCAGCAGGATCGCGTGCCCGGGGCCCTCGGTCGAGAACGTCGAGTCGCCCTGCGCGGTCAGCCACAGCAGATACCCGAGCGCCGGCAGGAACTGGACGGCCGTCTCGGCGGTGAGCGACTCGACGCCGCCGAGGTTGACCTTCTTCTTCACCAGGCCGTACGTGGCGAAGGAGAAGGCGAGGCAGAGGGAGATCCACGGCGGCCGTCCGTACCCGACGGTGAGGACGACCACGGCCGCGAAGCCGGTCCCGACGGCCGCCCACTGCGCCGGCCGCAGCCGTTCCTTGAGCAACAGCACGCCCATGGCGATGGTGACCAGCGGGTTGATGAAGTACCCGAGCGAGGCCTCGACGACATGGCCGCTGTTCACGGCCCAGATGTAGACGCCCCAGTTGACGGTGATCACGGCGGCGGCCACGGTGACGAGCGCCAGCCTGCGCGGCTGCCGCAACAGTTCGCCCGCCCAGGCCCAGCGCCGCACGACGAGCAGCGCGACGGCGACGAAGGCGAGGGACCACACCATCCGGTGAGCGAGGATCTCGGCCGCCCCGGCCGGCTTCAGCAGGGGCCAGAACAGCGGGACGAGCCCCCACATCCCGTACGCCGCGAAACCGTTCAGCAGGCCCATGCGCTGCTCCGCCTTGGACCCCTCCGGCCCTATCAGCCCCTTCGACGACCCGGCCACGGGCTCCTCCTTCTCACGTCCTGCGCGCCTGCACGACGGTAGCGCCGAGAACCCCCGGCTGTCATGCCCGTATCGCTATACGGTCATGACAGCCGGGGGTGGAGGCCGTGACAGTCGGGGCCGGAGGTCGTGGCACCGGGATGGAATGTCGTGACGTCCGCGTGGCGGAGGGGGGCGGCGGCGTGGCTCAGCCGGCGAGGGCCGCCTTGACCGCGTCGGCGAGCGGGGTGGTCGGGCGGCCGGTGAGGCGGGACAGGTCGCCGCCGGGCACGACCAGTTCCCCCTTCTCGATGGAGGCGTCCACCCCCGCGAGGACGGCGGCGAGCGGCTCGGGAACGCCTGCGCCGGCGAGGATGCCGGCGTAGGCGTCGACGGAGACGGGGGAGTAGGCGATCTCCCTGCCGGTCTGCCGGCTCAGTTCGGCGGCGTACTCCGCGAAGCTCCACGCCTCGTCGCCGCCCAGCTCGTACGTCCGTCCCTCGTGGCCCTCGCCGGTCAGCACCGCGACGGCGGCAGCGGCGTAGTCGGCGCGCGCGGCGGAGGAGACCCGGCCCTCGCCGGCCGCCTGTACGACCGCGCCGTGCTCCAGGACCGGGGCGAGGTTCTCGGTGTAGTTCTCGTGGTACCAGCCGTTGCGCAGCAGCGCGTACGGCAGCCCGGAGGCGAGCAGCGCCTCCTCGGTGGCGCGGTGGTCGTCGGCGAGCGCGGCGGTCAGGGTGCCGGGGGCGCTGGTGTAGGCGAGCAGGGCGACGCCGGCCGCCCGGGCCGCGTCGATGACGACCCGGTGCTGCCGCACCCGCCCCTTGTCGAACTCGTTGCCGGAGATCAGCAGCACCTTGTCGCCCGCCGAGAACAGGCCGTCGAAGGTCTCGGGTGCGTTGTAGTCGGCGACCGCGAGGCGCACCCCGCGCTCGGCGAGGCCGGCGGCCTTCTCCGGACTGCGGACGACGGCGGTGACCTGGCCGGCCGGGACCTTCTCCAGCAGCTGGTCGACGACGTGGCGGCCGAGGTGTCCGGTGGCTCCGGTGACGACGATGCTCATGATCAGAACTCCTGGTGGGGGTGTGTCCGGTCACCGACCCTACGGACAGCGCTAACCAAAGGAAAGTACCCACTTTGAAGTAAGGTACTGGTATGGCAGTAAGTAATACGGGTGTGGAGGCGGAGGCCATGTGCCCGCACCGCCTCGTCCTCGAGCACATCACCAGCCGCTGGGGCGTCCTGGTCCTGATGGAACTGCTGGAGCGCCCGTACCGCTTCAGCGAGCTGCGCCGGGCGATCGGGAGCGGCGGCGGCAGGCAGGTCAGCGAGAAGATGCTGACCCAGACGCTCCAGACCCTTCAGCGCGACGGCCTGGTCCACCGGGACGCCAAGCCGGTGATCCCTCCGCGCGTCGACTACTCCCTGACCGGCCTCGGCCGCGAGGCGGCCGAACAGGTGCGCGGGCTGGCGCTGTGGACGCAGCGGCGCATGGCCGACGTGGAGCGGGCGCGCAGGACGCACGACGACACCCGGGCCCGCGCCCGGGGCACGGGTCGTGGCCGGGCACAGGAAGAGGCCCGGGCGTGAAGGCCCGGGCCTCTTCGGGGGACGTTGCCGGTCAGCCGACGACGGTCCAGGTGTCGTTGCCGGTGAGGAGGGCGGCGAGGTCGCCTTTGCCGTGTTGTTCGACGGCGGTGTCGAGCTGGTCGTT